>NZ_CP080267.1:2041500-2722000 GCF_019431375.1 Alcanivorax sp. | reverse complement strand
AGTCAGAGACAGCAAAGTAACTGTGCAGGGCCTGGCTGATCCATACCGGTTCATCGCCGTGGTTATGGTTGTGCAGAGACAGGCTCAGGCCGTCGTCCAGGCGCACGGTCAGAGTGGGTTCCACGTCGGGCAGGCATTGCCGGTCGGCATGGGGAGACAGGGCAAACGTGAGGGTGATCTGTTCATCATCCTGCTCGGAATGCGTCAGGCACCAGGGTTGCTGGCGCACCAGTCCGTGGGCCGGTGGCTGTGCCAGCGTATATTGCTGGCGGATCTCGATGGGGTTGAAATCCAGACCACCGAACCAGGGCCAGCACACCGGCACCCCACCACGCACGCCCTGACCGTTGTGATAGGCGGCGTCTTCACTCAGCCAGATCAGCGGGGGCTCGCCATCCCGTTGGTACGACAGCACCTGGGCACCCTGTTCGGCGATCACCAGGGTCTGATTGCGATGGCGAACTTCCCAGCCGGTCAGCTCGCCGCGGGTGATCGGTTTGATGGTTGCTGTCATACCCTCTCCACGCAAATGTAGGAGCGTCGCTGGCGGCGCGATAATCAGGGGTTCGAGTTGCGAGAAGCGAGTTTCGAAAGGCAAACCCCTATAAAGTCGCTCCCGAGATATGCTTTTCGAAACTCGCTTCTCGTGTCTCGTTTCGGTTTCAATCGCGCCGCCAGCGACGCTCCTACGATGGCGTGGCGTTTGTTGCGGCGGTTATTTAATCCCCGCCGCAATCTCCAGTTCGCGGATGGACTGCTCCAGATAATCCAGGAGCCGCTGCATGGAGGGCAGGGTACGCCGGCAGGCGATCAGGCCGAATTCCAGCTGATCCTGGTAACTGGTCAGGGTGATGTTCAGCGCGATGCGGTCCAGCACGATGGAGACCGGGTACATGCCTTTCAGCTTGGCGCCGTTCCAGTACAACGGTTCTTTGGGGCCGGGTACATTGGAGATCACCACATTAAAGGCTCGCCATTTGGGGGCTAGCCCGGTGAGCAGGTTGAGACCGGTGGGGGCCATGGTGAGAGCGGTGAAGTTGAGAATTTCCTCCGGACTCATCTGGGAGAAGCGTTCCTTGGCTTCCTGTACCGAGTCATTCACCACCCGTAGCCGGTTGGCCGGGTCGCAGATATGGGTGCCCAGATTGGCCAGGATCATGCCGATCTGGTTGCCGCCGGCGCTGTCATCCTGACGCAGGCTCATGGGCACCATGGCAATCAGTGGCTCATCCGGCAGGGCGTTCTGGCTGATCATGTACTCGCGCAGGGCGTGGCCACACATGGCCAGCACCACGGTATTGATGGTGCAGTTGAACGCCTTGGCGATCACTTTCAATCGCGACAGCGAATAACTCTGGGCGGCAAAGCGCCGCGAACCGGTGACCGTCTGGTTAAGTACAGTGTCCGGGGCCTGAAAGATGGAGACATAGTTTTCATCCTTCTTGGCCTTCTGGCTCACCTTGTAGATTTCCCGGGCCAGGCCGGGCACCGTGGCGGCCTGCTTGCTGATACCGGCACCCAGGCGTGCCAGGCTGGAGGCCACATCCACCGGATTACTGGGCAGCGAGCGGCTGCGTTTTTTCGGCTGGTAGGCCCACACCGGTGGCAGGTCTCGTTCATTCGGGTCGGTGGACAGGGCGCGCATGCCCATGCGCATGGCAGAGATGCCATCCACCACGGAATGGTGAATCTTGGTGTAGAGCGCGAATTGTCGCCCGCGGATGCCTTCGATCAGGTGGGCTTCCCACAGCGGGCGTTCCCGGTCCAGCAGGTTGGAGTGCTCGGCGGACACCAGCGACAATAGCTCACGGATACGGCCTGGCTTGGGCAGGGCCTCGTGGCGGAAGTGGTGGTCGATGTCGAAGTGCTTGTCCTCGGTCCAGTAATACTGGCCCAGGCGGCGGGTCAGGCGCTGGTTGAATGGCGCCACCGGGCTGCAGTAGTCGCGCATGTGCTGGGCCAGTTCGCTGACATACTTGGGGCCCGCATCTTCCGGAAAGGAAAATAATTGCAGTCCGGCCACATGCATGGGCTGCTGTCGTTTTTCCAGCCACAGGAAAAGTTGATCCACCGGGCTAAGCGCTTTCATAGATTCCCCTTCGTCATTTTTATATCCCTGAACACAACCAAAACGATTACCGGAAAACGGCAATGCACTCTCTATGCCAAGGGAAGATCATAGTAGCAAAGGCGCATTCGGGTCACTGTGTGCAAGGTGTAAATCGGCGGGCGATGCGGTAACTGCCGCCGGATGGCACATTGATGAATGGCAGTGTGTTCGGGAAAATGAAAAGATATCCCCACCCTGAACACCGGGTTGCCGATTGGCAAGCCGGCTGGCGATTGTTTGGGATGGCGCCGTCGGTAAGGTCGTTGCGGCCAGCAGAATGACCGGCGCAGGCTAGGAAATACCTCCTATATTCACCAGAAAAATACCGAACATAGATCATATTGATTATGTTTATGGGTCTGCGGGCTCTAGAATGCGCCCCATCGGTAGACCGGCATGTGTTCTGTCTGGCATGAGCAGGGTTGCCCCTCCCGGTATCGATAAACCAATTTGTTAATCAGAGGTTCACCATGTCATACACCAAAGACATCGAAGCACTTAGCTCCGTGATTGGTGCCAACAGCACCTGGAAAGACATCAATCCGGAATCTGCTGTTCGCATGCGTCTGCAAAACCGTTTCAACACGCATCTGGACATCGCCAAGTACAACGCCAAGATCATGCGTGAAGACATGGCGGCCTATGACGCTGACAACTCCAAGTACACCCAGTCCCTGGGTTGCTGGCACGGTTTCATCGGCCAGCAGAAGATGATCTCCATCAAGAAGTACTTCGGTGGCACCAAGCGTCGTTACCTGTACCTGTCTGGCTGGATGGTTGCTGCCCTGCGTTCCGAGTTCGGTCCGCTGCCTGACCAGTCCATGCACGAGAAGACCGCTGTTGCCGATCTGATCCGTGAGCTGTACACCTTCCTGAAGCAGGCTGATGCCTGGGAACTGAACCACCTGTTCCGTGCTCTGGATGATGCCAAGGACGCTGGCGACGAAGCCAAGCAGAAAGAAATCATCAACAAGATCGACAACTTCGAAACCCACGTTGTTCCGATCATTGCCGACATCGATGCTGGCTTCGGTAACCCGGAAGCCACCTACCTGATGGCCAAGCAGATGATCGAAGCGGGTGCTTGCTGCATCCAGATCGAGAACCAGGTTTCCGACGAGAAGCAGTGTGGTCACCAGGACGGTAAAGTAACCGTTCCTCACGCCGACTTCCTGGCCAAGATCAACGCCGTACGTTACGCCTTCCTCGAGCTGGGTGTTGACGATGGTGTGATCGTTGCCCGTACCGACTCCGAAGGTGCTGGCCTGACCAAGCAGATCGCCGTGACCAACGAGCCGGGCGACCTGGGCGACCAGTACAACTCCTTCCTGGAAGGTGAGTACATCGAGTCCGCCGACGAAATCAACAACGGCGACGTGGTAATCAAGTCCAACGGCAAGCTGCTCAAGCCGACCCGTCTGGCTTCCGGCCTGTTCCAGTTCCGCAAGGACAGCAACATCGACCGTGTTGTTCTGGACTGTGTGACCAGCCTGCAGAACGGCGCTGACCTGCTGTGGATCGAGACTCCGACCCCGAATGTCGAGCACATCAAGCTGATGGTTGATCGCATCAAGGAACAAGAGCCGAACGCCAAGCTGGTTTACAACAACAGCCCGTCCTTCAACTGGACCCTGAACTTCCGTCAGCAGGTATTCGATGCCTGGGAGAAGGAAGGCAAGGACCTTTCCGCCTACGATCGCGCTGGTCTGATGAGCGTGAAGTACGACGACAGCGAACTGGCTGCTGAAGCTGACGAGTGGGCGAAAGAGTTCCAGGCCAAGGCTTCCCGTGAAGCTGGCGTTTTCCACCACCTGATCACTCTGCCGACCTACCACACCGCTGCTCTGTCCACCGACCAGCTGGTAGAAGGCTACTTCGGCGAAGAAGGCATGCTGGCCTACGCCAAAGGTGTTCAGCGTCAGGAAATCCGTCGCAACATCGCTACTGTGAAGCACCAGGACATGGCCGGTTCCAACATCGGTGATGACCACAAAGAGTACTTCTCTGGTGAAGCTGCGCTGAAAGCCGGCGGTAAAGACAACACCATGAACCAGTTCGAGAACAACTAAGTTCCGATCTGTTCAAGGTAAGTCTGAAAGGCGGCTCCCGAAAGGGGGCCGCTTTTTTTTGTGTCAAAAAAGCAATCCGCTTTTTTAAACTCGCTGTAGGAGCGCCGCTAGAGGCGCGAACCTCGCGAAGCGAGACAATTCCCGAAGGGGATCAGGCACAGCCTCTCTCCAGAAATTTCCGTCCATGACGGTATTGGTTGTCACCTCGCTGGACGAGGTTCGCGCCTCTAGCGGCGCTCCTACAAAGGTTTTTCCGGGTGACGGAGTGTTGACCATAAAAAAGGGCGACCCGAAGGTCGCCCTTTTTTGTGTCTGACGTCCGTGTAGCGACGTCCGACCTTCCCCTTACTCGTAATCGAAGGAGAAGTGCTCCGCCTTGAGCTGCATGGTGCTCTTGGTGGGCTTCAGCGCGGCTTCGGCGTGGGCCTTGGCGCTGGGCAGCATGCGATCGAAGTAGAACTCGGCGGTGGCCAGCTTGGCCTGGTAAAACTCCGCCGGCTCTTCACCGCCGTTCTCCAGCTTGTCCTTGGCAACGCCAGCCTGCAGGGCCCAGAAGTAGGCCATCATGGCGTAGCCGCTGTACATCAGGAAGTCGTAGCTGGCGGTGGAAACGATATCGCGGTCCTTGGAGGCTACCAGCATGATGCGGGTGGTCAGGTAGTTCCACTCAGCGGCGATCTTCAGCAGCTTCCAGGCGAACGGACGCAGCTTGGGATCACGCAGGTTCTTGGTGCCGAAATCCACCAGCTTCTTGCTGAAGTCACGAACACACTTGCCCTTGGTCAGCAGCAGAACCTTACGGCCCAGCAGATCCAGAGCCTGGATGCCGGTGGTGCCTTCGTACAGGGTAGAGATGCGCGCGTCACGGACGATCTGCTCCATGCCGTGCTCTTTGATGTAGCCGTGGCCACCGAACACCTGCATGCCGTCGTTGGCCACTTCCAGACCTTTCTCGGTGAGGAAGCCTTTCAGGATCGGCGTCAGGAAGCCCAGCTCGTCATCCCACTTCTGGTATTCCTCGTCGTTGTCGGCCTGGGCAGCGCTGATCATCTTGTCCGCGTACTGGGCGGCGAAGTAGATCATGGCGCGACCGCCTTCAGCGATGGCCTTCTGCTTGAGCAGCATGCGGCGCACGTCACCGTGGTGGATCAGGCTGTCGGCGATGGCATCCGGCTCTTTCTTGCCAGACAGGGCGCGCATGGACTTACGCTCCTTGGCATAGGTCAGAGCGCCCTGGTAGGACAGCTCGGCGTGGGCCAGACCCTGGATGGAAGTACCGATACGGGCGGTGTTCATGAAGGTGAACATGCACTCCAGGCCCTTGTTTTCCGGGCCGATCAGGAAACCGGTGGCTTCATCGAAGTTCATCACGCAGGTGGCGGATGCCTTGATGCCCATTTTCTTTTCCAGGGAACCACAGCTGACGCCGTTATCTTCACCGATCTTGCCCGGCAGGTACTTGGGCACGATGAACAGGGAGATACCACGGGTGCCTTTGGGGGCGTCAGGCAGACGCGCCAGCACGATGTGGACAATGTTCTCGGTCAGATCGTGCTCACCGGAAGAGATGAAGATCTTGGTGCCGGAAATCTTGTAGGAGCCGTCTTTCTGCGGCTCGGCCTTGGTTTTCACCTGGCCCAGATCGGTGCCGCACTGCGGCTCGGTGAGACACATGGTGCCGCCCCAGCGACCTTCGGTGAGCGGGACCAGGTAATCCTGCAGCTGCTGGTCGGAGCCGTGCATCTGGATGGTGTTCATGGCACCCATGGACAGGCCCGGGTACATGGTGAACGACCAGTTGGCGGTGGCCATCATCTCGGACTTGATCAGACCCAGAGACGCCGGCAGGCCCTGGCCGCCGAATTCCACCGGGTGGCTGAGACCCTGCCAGCCGCCGGCCACGAACTCGTCGTAGGCTTCCTTGTAGCCTTTCGGAGTGGTAACCACGCCGTTTTCAAACTTGCAGCCTTCTTCGTCACCGCTCTGGTACAGCGGCGCCAGAGTGTTTTCACACAGCTTGGCCATTTCGCCAATGATGGCTTCGACCATATCCGGGGTGGCTTCTTCACCTTCCGGGAAAGTTTTGTAGTGGCTTTCGAAATCAAGCACTTCGTTCATCAAAAAGCGCATATCGCGCACGGGAGCCTTATAAGTCGGCATAACAGTTACCCTCGTCAGGCAGAAATCGATTCAACTGTCAGTAACGGACAGCGCAACAGGGCGAGCATTGTTCGGCAATTCAAGCGCAAACACATTGACTGTCAAGGCGGGCGCGGGCGGGCGTTAGGGTGAATGGGTGTAAACGGGGAAGCTTCTAGCTGCGAGCTACTAGCTTCTAGGAAAATGACGCGATTTCTAGGAAGCCGCTGTTGGAGCTCCGCTTGAGGGGCGAAGGGGTGCGATGATTCCCTCTTACACCTGGATAAACCTGTCGAGAATCAGAGATGCCTGATTGCCCTGCGGCCAATCCCGCGCTAACGCGCGATTCGCCCCTCAAGCGGGGCTCCTACAGCAGCTGCGTAGATATGTTGGTGTAGGGTATGCCCGCGGGGGCTCGCAGCTAGAAGCTCGTAGCTAGCCGCTATTTCTTCTTCCCCTTCCAGCTATACATGGAGGTGGACACCCCCGTCCGCCGCGCCACTTCGTCCCAGATGCCCTGGGGGAGAATGGCCTTCATCAGTTCCACCGACTTGGCCATGGGCGGTTCGATGACGAAAGCGTCCTTTTTCTGCATGCCCCGCATGATGCTTTTCACCACCTTCTTCGGGGTCAGCATGGGAGAGAACAGCGGCGTTTTCACGCCGTCGAACATGCCGGTGGAAATATAGCTGGGGCAAACGCTGGTCACATGTACATGCTTGATCTTGCGTACCGCCAGTTCCAGTCGCAGGGATTCCGAGAACCCCACCACTGCCCATTTGCTGGCCGCGTAGGTGCTGCCGTAGGGCAGGCCGATAAAGGCAGAAGCACTGGCGATGTTGACCAGGAAGGCCTCGCTGGCCTGGATCAGGTCTTCCAGGAACGCATGGGTGGTGGCCATCAGCCCTTCACTGTTCACCCGGAAGGTGTTCAGGTGCTGTTCCAGCTCCACGGTCTCGAATTCACCGCCGAACACCACCCCGGCATTGTTGATCAGGGTGGTGATGGGGCCCACTTCCTGGTGCAGCTTGTCGCGGAATTTGGCGATGGAGGCAATCTTGCTCACATCCAGCACATAGGGGTGCGCCTTGCCGCCGGCAGCCTTGATGCGATCGGCGACTTCACGGGCGGCGCTGATACGCCGGGCGGTAACAATCACCTCGGCGCCCTGGGCCGCAAACTCTTCGGCCATCAGGGCACCAATGCCGGCACCGGCACCGGTGATCAGAATGCGATGATTATCGAAACGGGCCATAACAAAATTCCTTAAAACAAGCTGCGAGCTACTAGCTTCGAGCTACGAGGCGCGTAAAAGGGATGGAGATGTTTGCACTCCTGTGCCCGCGCCATGGCATTAATCGCGGCGAGGACGGTTCAAAGTAATGCACTGGTTCTCGCGTCGCAGCTGGTAGCTTGAAGCTCATAGCTGCTTTTTACCCTGGCAGCTTCAGCCCGACCAGCACCACCTTGCCATCTTCCACCGAGCGGGCCCGCAAGCGCAGGCCGCTGATACGCACCGTATCACCGACAACCGTCTGCTTCCCTACCTGTTTGGTAAACAGCTCGGCCACGGTCAGGCCCTGCCAGAGCGGCGGCGGGGCTTCTACGCCGTAGATGGCAATCAACTGCGCCACCGGGGTCTTGCCGAGCACAGTGAAATCGCCGTAATAGCGTTTCTCGTCGTGGCTCATCTTGTGGCACAGGTCGGACAGGGCGGACTTGTGCGACAGGGGCGCCAGCCAGGCGATCAGGTCGCCGGCTTCGATATCCGGGTTGTCATTGAGACTGAGCACCTGCTGGTTACGGTACAGGATCAGCGGGGTGCGTTTGTCCTCGCTCAATTCGCCCAGTGGCTTGCCCACGGCCCGGGCGCCGGCCTCAACCTCGAACTGCATCAGATAACGATCACGGGGGGCGGCCAGCGGGACGGTCTGTTTGGGTTCGGTGGTGGGCGGCACCGACACTTTCAGTTTACGCGCCACATAGCGCAGGCTGGCGCCCTGGCCGAGCAGGGAAATCAGCACTACCACCAGGGTGATATCAAACAGCAGGTAAGTCTGCTCCACCCCGGCCAGCAACGGGAACACCGCCAGCACAATAGGCACCGCGCCGCGCAGGCCGGTCCAGGCGATAAAGGTTTCCTCCCGCCAGGTAAACCGGAACGGCAGCAGGCTCACCCACACGGCTATGGGGCGCGCCAGCAGCATCAGGAAGGCCGCTACCGCCAGTGCCCAGGGCAGGTTTTCGGTGAGCCGGGATGGCGTTACCAGCAGACCGAGGATCAGGAACATGCCGGACTGGGCCAGCCAGGCCATGGAATCCATGGCCTTGAGCACGTTGTCGCCGGTGCCGCCACGGCGATTGCCGGCCACCAGGCCAGTGAGATAGATGGCCAGAAAGCCGGAGCCGCCCACCAGGTTGGTGAGGGCGAACACCATGGCGCCGCCACTGCACAGCAGCAGGGCATGCAGCCCTTCGTTGCTGCGCACCCGGAGCAGCAGCTCACTGATTACGGCACCCAGCAGCAGGCCGAGCAGGGCGCCCAGGCCGAACTGTTGCAGCAGGGTCCACAGCATGCCGATGCCCCAGTCGGCAGTCGGGTCCACCAACAGCCCTACCAGCATCAGGGTGATGAAGATGGCCATGGGGTCATTAAGACCGGATTCGATTTCCAGGGTGCTGGCCACCCGTTCGTTGAGGGTCACCCCGGCGCCCTTGATCACGCTGAATACCGCTGCCGCATCGGTGGAGCCAATAATGCCGCCCAGCAGCAGCCCCACCCGCCAGTCCACGCCCATCAGCCAGGTGGCAAACGCCCCCACCAGGGCGGCGGAAATGGCGACGCCAAAGGTGGCCAGGCTAAGAGCCGGCTTCAAACCCAGCCTGAAGGTGCTGAGTCGGGTACGCAGGCCGCCGTCCAGCAGGATCACGGCGAGGGCGATATTGCCGATCACATAGGCAGTGGAGAAATCATCAAACTGGATGCCGCCGATACCGTCTTCGCCGGCAACCATCCCCACCACCAGGAAAATCAGCAGCGACGGGACCCCGAACCGGGCACTCAGCGAGCCCAGCAGCAGTCCGGTAAACATCAGGCCGGTGCCGATAAGAAGAAACAGGTTCAGAGAGTCCAAGCCGAATCCATGCCAAGAGAGTCAGGGTTCTATAGTAGACTAGCTTACACGCAACTTGCTGCACGCTGCATGACGGGACTTTGACTCTTTTCGTAGGAGCGGCGCTTGAGCCGCGAAAGGGCATTGGGAAAGTGTTCGCGAGTAGCCTCGCGGCTCAAGCGCCGCTCCTACGGTGAATTGCGTGCGCGGTGCTTGCAGCGTGTGATGTTGCCATTATACTAGCGCGCCCTTCTGGCTATATTTTGAACAGCAGGCCCCCTGCAAGGCGAGTGTTGAGATGGATTTTTCCCAGCGATTTGGCGTGATTGTGATCGGCGGCGGCCATGCCGGCACCGAGGCGGCACTGGCGTCCGCGCGCATGGGCGTCTCTACCTTGTTGCTCACCCACAACATCGAAACCCTGGGCCAGATGAGCTGCAATCCGGCCATCGGCGGCATCGGCAAGAGCCACCTGGTGCGCGAGATCGACGCCCTGGGCGGTGCCATGGCCCGGGCCACCGATAAAGGCGGCATCCAGTTCCGCGTGCTCAATGCCCGCAAGGGCCCGGCGGTGCGGGCTACCCGCGCCCAGGCGGATCGGGTCCGCTACAAGGCCGCCATCCGCGCCACCCTGGAAAACCAGCCGAACCTGACCCTGTTCCAGCAGGCGGTGGACGACCTGATCGTGGACAATGGCCGCTGCGTGGGCGTGGTCACCAATATGGGCCTGCGTTTTGTGGCCGATGCGGTGGTGCTCACCGCCGGTACCTTCCTGGGTGGCGTCATTCATATCGGCCTGGATAACCACCAGGGCGGTCGTGCCGGCGATCAGCCGTCCAATGCCCTGGCCCGTCGTCTGCGCGAGCTGCCGTTCCGGGTCGACCGCCTGAAAACCGGCACCCCGCCACGCATCGACGGCAAGACCGTGGATTTTTCCGTGATGGAAGAGCAGTGGGGCGACAGCCCGCTGCCAGTGATGAGCTACCTGGGCAAGGTGGAAGAGCACCCGCAGCAGGTGTGCTGCTACATTACCCACACCAATGCCCAGACCCACGACATCATCCGCAGTGGCTTCGACCGCAGCCCCATGTTCACCGGCGTGATCGACGGGGTCGGGCCGCGCTATTGCCCCTCCATCGAGGACAAGGTGAACCGCTACCCGGACAAGGACAGCCACCAGATCTTTGTGGAGCCGGAAGGGCTGGATACCCACGAGCTGTACCCCAATGGCATTTCCACCAGCCTGCCGTTCGACGTGCAGCTGCAGGCGGTGCGTTCCATCCGTGGCTTCGAGAATGCCCATATCACCCGGCCGGGCTACGCCATCGAGTACGACTATTTCAATCCCCAGGATCTCAAGCACAGCCTGGAGACCAAGCACATGCCAGGCCTGTTCTTCGCCGGCCAGATCAATGGCACCACCGGCTACGAAGAGGCGGGTGCCCAGGGGTTGCTGGCGGGCCTGAACGCGGCGCGACTGAGCCAGGAAAAAGACGCCTGGACGCCCCGTCGCGACGAGGCCTATATCGGCGTGCTGGTGGATGACCTGATCACCATGGGCACCCAGGAGCCCTACCGCATGTTCACCAGCCGCGCCGAATACCGGCTGCTGCTGCGCGAGGACAATGCGGACCTGCGCCTTACCGAAAAAGGCCGTGAGCTGGGCTTGGTGGACGACGAACGCTGGGCGGCCTTCAGCGCCAAGCGTGAGGGCATGGCGAAGGAAGAGCAGCGCCTGAAAAGCACCTGGGTGCAGCCGAAAACGCCCCAGGCCGAGGCGGTGAATGCCCTGATCGAGAAGCCGCTGACCCACGAATACAGCCTGCTGGATCTGCTCAAGCGCCCAGAGTTGAGCTACGCAACCCTGGCGGACGCGGTGGCGCTGGACGAGCGTCCGGATGCGGCGGTCATCGAGCAGATGGAAATCCTCGCCAAGTATGCCGGCTATATTGACCGTCAGAACGACGAGATCGCCAAGTTGAGGGCGGCGGAAACCACCAAACTGCCGGAAGACTTCGATTATGGTCAGGTGAAAGGCCTGTCCAACGAGGTGAAGCAGAAGCTTGGCGATATCCGCCCCGAGACCCTGGGGCAGGCGGGCCGGATACCCGGGGTGACCCCGGCGGCCATCTCCCTGCTGATGATCTATCTGAAGAAACACCAGCACCAGCAGAAGGCGGCCCAGCAGGCATGACCCTTTCCACAACCTTATCCGATACCCTGGCCCGGGGCGTGGACGCCCTGGGCCTGTCCCTCAGTGATGACCAGCAGCGCCAGCTCCTCGCCTATGTGGACCTGCTGGTGAAGTGGAACCAGGCCTATAACCTCACCGCCATCCGTGATCCGGCAGAAATGGTCACCCGCCATCTGCTCGATTCCCTGGCGGTGCTGCCCTATGTGGAAGAAACCGACACCCTGGATGTGGGCACTGGCGCCGGCATTCCCGGCATTATTCTGGCCGTGTCGCGGCCGGATCAGGCCTTTACCCTGCTGGATTCCAACGGCAAGAAAACCCGTTTCGTGCGCCAGGCCCGCCGGGAGCTGGGGCTGGATAACGTGGAGGTTGTGCACGCCCGCGTGGAACAGTACGGTAAGAGCCCATCACAGATAATTTGCCGTGCCTTTGCATCCTTGTCGGACATGCTGGCACTCATGGCGCCGATAATTACCGATAATACCCGGGTACTGGCCATGAAAGCGGCCAGCACAGAGCGGGAATTGGCGACCATGCCGCCGCACTGGCAGGGAAACCACCATAGTCTGAACATTCCCGGGCTCGATGAGCCCAGGACACTGGTGGTGGTACAACAGCGCAGCGATTGAAGGCCACCGGGGTGGCCTCCATAAGGAGACAGCAGTGACCACCGTATTTGCCGTAGCGAACCAGAAAGGCGGCGTGGGGAAGACCACCAGCAGTGTGAACCTGGCGGCGTCGCTGGCAGCCACCCGCAAGAAAGTCTTGCTGGTGGATATTGACCCCCAGGGCAATGCCACCACCGGCTCCGGGGTGGACAAGTTCGAGACGGATTACACCATCTACGATGTGCTCTGCGATGACGTGCCCATCGAGCAGGCGGTTACCGGTACGCCGGAAGACTCCGGCTTTGCGCTGATCGCCGCCAATGGGGATTTGACCGCCGCCGAAGTCCAGCTGCTTGAGATGAAGTCCAAGGAATTCCGCTTGCGTAATGCGCTGGCGCGGATCCGCGACGACTATGATTACATCCTCATCGACTGCCCGCCGTCCCTGAACATGCTCACCGTGAATGCATTGACGGCGGCGGACTCGGTGATCGTGCCGATTCAGTGCGAGTACTACGCCCTGGAAGGCCTGACCGCGCTGATGAACACCATCGAAAAGATCCGCTCGGTCCTCAATCCCAAGCTGCACATCGGCGGCCTGCTGCGCACCATGTACGACCCGCGCAACAGCCTGTCCAACGATGTGTCCAACCAGCTGATCAGCCACTTCGGCGACAAGGTGTATCGCACCATTATTCCGCGTAACGTGCGTCTGGCGGAAGCGCCCAGCCACGGTGCGCCGGTGATCACCTATGACCCCAAATCCCGTGGCGCGGTCAGTTATCTGGCCCTGGCCGGTGAGATCCTGCGTCGTGAGCAGGCTCTCAAGGCCCAGCCTGCAGCAGCTTCATAAGGAAAGAAAGATCATGGCGGCAAAGCGTAAACGCGGTCTCAGCAAGGGCCTGGATGCCCTGCTCAGCAGCAGCGAGTCCTACCAGCAACACCAGGACGAAGTGCGGATCCAGCAGCAGGCGGAAGACCGCGCCAGTGGCGTGGAGCATCCCCCCCGTGACGGCGAACTGCGTCACCTGCCGGTGGAATGCATGGAACGCGGTCGCTACCAGCCGCGCCGGGATATGTCCCCGGATGCGCTGGAAGAGCTGGCCGAGTCCATCCGCGCCCAGGGGGTCATGCAGCCCATCGTGGTGCGCCCCCTCGGCGAAAAGCGCTACGAGATCATCGCCGGTGAGCGCCGCTGGCGTGCCGCCAAGATGGCCGAGCTGGACACCATTCCCGCGGTAATCCGCGAGGTGCCCGACGAAGCCGCCATCGCCATGGCGCTGATCGAGAATATCCAGCGGGAAAACCTCAATCCCATGGAAGAGGCCATTGCCCTGGGCCGCCTGAAAGAAGAATTCGGTCTCACCCACCAGCAGGTGGCCGACGCAGTGGGGAAATCCCGCGCCATGGTCACCAACCTGCTGCGCCTGATGAGCCTGGAATCCGACGTCAAGAAGCTGCTCGAGCATGGCGACCTGGAAATGGGTCACGCCCGTGCGCTGCTGGCGCTCACCGGCAACAAGCAGGTGGAAGCGGCCCGCACCGTGGTGGCCAAGGGCTTGTCCGTGCGCCAGACCGAAGAGCTGGTGCGCGATTTCGAAAAAGCCAAACCCGCCAAACCGGCACCGCCCAAGGAAGATCCCAACGTGAAAGCGCTGATCGGCGATTTGTCCGACCGTCTGGGTGCGCCGGTACAGATCCAGCAGGGCCAGGGCAACAAGGGCAAGTTGGTAATCAGCTACAACAGCCTGGATGAACTGGATGGCATCCTGGCGCACATCAAGTAGCCCGTCCGGCGTGATAACCATGGAAGGTATGGAGGGATAGTGGGGCGGTTTCTTTACCGGGCCGAGGCCGACGGCAAGCCGGTTTCCGGTATTCAGGATGCGGACAGTGCCGCTGAGGCCGTGGCGTTGCTCAAGGAGCAGGGTCTGCAGGCCGTGCGCCTGCAGAGCGATGCCATGAGCGCCGCCATGCCCCTGGATACCAACGGCCTGGCGGACCAGGACTACGCTGAACTGCGCCATTATTTCCAGGCCCGTCACGGGCTGCGCCCCTTCCTGTTGATGCTGTTCAAGCAAACCTGGCTGCTCTGGCTGCTGGCCGTGCCCGGTGCCATGCTGCTGTGGCTGGCGGATTATCGGCTGTGGGCGGGGCTGTTGCTGCTGGTGCCGCTGATCGTGGCCGCCATTGCCCTGTGGAAATACCGCGACGCCCGTGACTTCGATGCCATGCTCTCCGCCATTGCGCTGGGGCACTGGCAAAAAGCCGCCGCCCTGGGTGACCGCCTGGGCCGTCGCATCCGTGATGAATCCGTAGCCATGGAACTGACCGTGCAACGGGCCTGTTTGCAGGCCAGGACCGGTGAGGCCGACGAGGCACTCGCTACCCTGGCACCCTGGCAACCGGTCATGGATATGCTGATGCCGGGCATGTACGCTGCCCAGCAGGCCCGGGTCTACCTGGCTGCCCGTGAGCACGAGGCCCAGTTATGCTGCCACCGCGAGGCCGTGGCAGCCTCCCAGCAGGATCCCAGCCAGACCCTGGACTATGCCCTGATGGAAGCCCGCTATGGGTCCGCCGCCCGGGCCCACTGCCTGCTGCTGGAGGTGGACCCGGCGCTGTTGCCGGAATATGGCGATGCCTTTGTGCCCTGGGTGGAAGGGATCGTGGCCATGCGCCAGGGGCGCAATGAGGCAGCGGCCACCAGCCTGCGCCTGGCCCTGGACAGACTGCAGCAGCTGGCTGGCAATCCGGCGGTGTGGCCCACCCTGGCCATGGTCGGCGGGGATGCTGCCCGGGTCCTGCTGCGGCGGGGCCGGAGTGATGAGGCGGCGGCCATGGTGGACGCCGTCTGGCCGGTGCTGGCGGTCCATGGCGACCCGGACCAGCTTGCCGCTCTGGCGCCGGTGTTGCCCGCCAGCGCATAGCTGATGGCTCTGGCTGACGGGTAAACAAAAGAATTTTAATGTTTACCAAATATCCTGAATCTGGTTCATAATGGGCCTGGCCCCGCTCTCACAACATCCCCCCTCTGAAATTGGTCTTGAGAGCCTTTTTAGGATCCATACGCTGCCGCGCCGGAGTCAATTTTTTTGTCAGGTCGTGATTGCGATTGTGTGGTGTAGTTTTTCTACATAAACAAGAGCAATCACGGGCTGGCGGAAAAAGGGGCCCGGCCCTTCGGGTTGCCGCTAAAAATGGCCCCATGCTGTGTTATGAACCTTGAGCTTGACCCGTCAGGCCCTGCGGTTCATGCCTTGCCTGGGGCCATTTTTAGCGGCAACGCGGCAGCGTATGGATCCTAAAAAGGCTCTGAATTGACTAACAATCCGTCCTGCACGGTTGCCAGTAGCGTGCCAACTCCATATACTTCGCCGCGCTAAAGATCAGGGGTGCCAAGACCTTGCGCCTGGTGCGGCATCAACTTGCATCAGCCCAGAGGCTTTACGGTGACCAGCAACGAATTTCAGCCCAACAGAACACTGTTCTGGGGCTTAATGCGCGCCCAGCTTGTAACGCTGGTGCTTTTCGCGCTGCTGGTAACCACCCTGGCCGGTACACTGGCCGGTCTGGTAGCGGCCTGGGGAGGCACTATCAGCCTGATCGCTTACGCCTGGGGCGGCTTTCAGTTATGGATGCACCCCGGAAACCGCGCACCGAAACGCATGGCCACTGCCGCGATTCGGGCAGAGATGGGCAAGATCGCAATTATGTTGTTGCTGTTTTGGCTCACCTTCTCCAAGGTCCCTGAAGCGCGGGAAATGAAAATCGCAATGGTTCTGCTGCTGGGCTTCATGCTGACCCAGATTGTGGGCTGGGTTCAGGTGGCACGCCTGGACGGGCAAGCGGCGGCAGAACAAGACAGTCAAGACGACTGAGACGGTAGGCATCGGCTCTCTAACAGAGGTTTGACATGGCAGCGAACTCCGCCGGCGAGTATATCAAGCACCATCTGGGTAATCTGACCTATGGCAAACTGCCCGAAGGGTATGTCCGTGAATGCCATGGTCACGCGGAGACGCTCACCGAGACTACCTGGACCTTCGCCTGTAACGGTAACGAAGCCAAAGACATGGGCTTTGCCGCCATTCACGTGGATTCCCTGGTCTGGTCCGGCGGTCTCGGCATCATCATGTGCCTGCTTTTCTGGCTGGGCGCTCGCAAGGCGACTGCCGGCATTCCTTCCGGCTTCCTTAATTTCGTAGAAATTATTATCGAGTTCATTGATACCCAGGTTCGCGACTCTTTCCACGGTAAGAGCAAGCTGATCGCCCCGTTGTCACTGGTGATCTTCTGCTGGGTTTTCCTGATGAACCTGATGGATCTGGTCCCCGTGGACTTCATCCCGAAAACATTTGAGTGGGTAATGGTGAGCTTCTTCGGCTGGAGCGCCCACGAAGCCTACTTCAAGATTGTTCCGACCACCGATCCGAACATTACTCTTGGCATGTCATTTAGCGTAATGTTCCTGATCATCTTCCTCACCATCAAAACCAAAGGTGTGGGTGGATTTGTCGGAACGTTGGCACTGCATCCTTTTGAATCCGGCAACCCGGTGGTCAAAGCGCTTCTGATCCCGGTGAACCTGCTGCTGGAAACCATTGCTCTGCTGGCCAAGCCGGTATCTCTGGGCCTGCGACTGTTCGGCAACATGTACGCGGGTGAGTTTGTGTTTATTCTGCTGGCAGCCATGATGGGCACCTGGCAGTTCGTAGGTGCCTGGCCCTGGGCGGTATTCCATATTCTGGTAATCACCCTGCAGGCATTTATCTTCATGGTTCTGACCATCGTGTATCTGAGCATGGCGGTCGAAGAGCACTAAGTTTTTTAAACCGGTTTTTAATTAAACCAACCAAGCACTTAACGGGAGTGTAAAGATGGAAGGCATTCAATTTCTTGCTGCTGCTATCGTAGCTGGCCTGGCGGCCATCGGCGCAGGTCTGGGCTTCGGCATGATGGGTGGTCGTTTCCTGGAGTCTGTGGCTCGTCAGCCTGAACTGGCTCCGATGCTGCAAACTCGCATGTTCATCATCGCCGGTCTGCTGGATGCTGTGCCGATTATCTGTATCGCCATCGCGTTCCTGCTGATTTTCCAGTAAATCGCGCTTTACTTTTTAAGCCCCGATTTTGGGAAATCTAAGCAACGCGGATTGAGGTGTTGGCATGAATATTAATGCGACACTAATTGGCCAGGCCATTTGGTTTGCCCTGTTTGTGTTCTTCTGCATGAAGTTCGTTTGGCCTCCGATTTCTCGGGCGCTCGAGGAACGAAAGCAGAAGATTGCCGAAGGCCTGAGTGCCGCGGATCGGGCAGAGCGTGATCTGGAACTGGCGCAGGAAAAGGCGACCGCCAATCTCAAAGAAGCGAAAGAGAAGGCGGCCGAAATTATTGATCAGGCCAATCGCCGGGCTAATCAGATTGTGGAAGAGGCTAAAGATGCAGCGCGCACCGAAGGTGAGCGTCTGGTAGCCAAGGCCCACTCTGAGATTGACCAAGAGGTTAATCAGGCTCGTGAGCAGCTGCGTAAAGAAGTGGCGGCCCTGGCGCTGAGCGGTGCCGAGAAGGTACTGGCTGGCGAAGTAAACCAGGACGCGCACAAGCAGATGCTTGAGCAGCTGGCGGCTGAACTCTGAGACTACGGGTAACCCATGGCTGAACTGACCACCATCGCACGCCCCTACGCCAAGGCCGCCTTTGTTTTTGCAAAGGAACAGGGCGCCCTGGACAAGTGGGAAAAGATGCTGGGCTTGGCAGCGGCAGTGGCAGGTGATGCCACCATGCGTGCCTACCTTGACCAGCCGGAACTGGATGACGCTGCCAAGGTTTCTGCTTTTGCAGAAGTCTGTGGCGATGAACTCGACGAAAGTGGGCGCAATTTTGTCGCCCAGCTGGCGCATAACAAGCGTCTGCCGCTTTTGCCGATCATCCTGCAACTGTTCCACGAGCTTCTGGCCCAGGAGCAGCGGTTCACCGATGTGGAGCTTGTCTCCGCATTCGATCTGGACGACGCTGCAACCGAGAAGCTGGTAACAGCGCTGAAGAAACGCCTTGGCACTGACGTGAATGTCACCACGTCTGTGGACCAGTCCCTGATTGGAGGCGTGCTGGTGCGAGCCGGCGATACCGTAATTGATGGCAGTGTGCGTGGCCGACTAAACCGTCTGGCAGAGCAACTGAACTCTTGAGTTTGAGGGATTAGAGATGCAGCAACTCAACCCGTCCGAAATCAGCGAGATTATCAAGTCGCGCATCGCGAAACTTGATACCTCCACCGAAGCACGCAACGAGGGTACGGTGGTATCCGTATCCGATGGTATTGTGCGTATTCATGGTCTGGCCGACGTGATGTTCGGCGAGATGATCGAGTTTGAGGGCGGCATCTACGGCATGGCCCTTAACCTGGAGCAAGACTCTGTGGGTGCCGTAGTCCTGGGTGATTACCTGGGGCTGGCCGAAGGTCAAAAGGTACGTTGTACCGGCCGTATCCTGGAAGTGCCGGTAGGTCCGGAACTGCTGGGTCGTGTCGTGGACGCCCTGGGTAACCCCATCGACGGCAAAGGCCCGGTCGACGCCAAGCAGACCGACGCGGTCGAAAAGGTAGCGCCCGGCGTTATTTGGCGTCGTGAAGTAAACGAGCCCGTCCAGACCGGTTACAAGTCCATCGATGCCATGGTGCCGATCGGCCGTGGTCAGCGTGAGCTGATCATCGGTGACCGCCAGATTGGTAAGACGGCGGTAGCGGTTGATGCCATCATCAACCAGAAAAATTCCGGCATTAAGTGTGTCTACGTCGCCATCGGCCAGAAGCAGTCCACCATCGCTAACGTGGTGCGCAAGCTGGAAGAGCACGGTGCCATGGACAACACCATCATCGTTGCGGCTTCCGCCTCCGATCCGGCCTCCATGCAGTTCCTGGCAGCCTTTGCCGGTTGCACCATGGGCGAGTACTTCCGTGATCGCGGTGAAGATGCACTGATCGTTTATGATGACCTGACCAAGCAAGCCTGGGCCTATCGTCAGATTTCCCTGCTGCTGCGTCGTCCGCCGGGTCGTGAAGCTTATCCTGGTGACGTGTTCTACCTGCACTCCCGTCTGCTGGAGCGCGCCGCCAAGGTAAACGAAGAATACGTTGAGCAGTTCACCAACGGTGAAGTGAAAGGCAAGACCGGTTCTCTGACCGCGCTGCCGATCATTGAAACCCAGGGTGGTGACGTGTCTGCCTTCGTACCGACCAACGTAATTTCCATTACCGATGGTCAGATCTTCCTGGAAACCGACCTGTTCAACTCCGGTATTCGTCCGGCGATGAACGCGGGTGTATCCGTATCCCGTGTAGGTGGTTCCGCGCAGACCAAGATCGTCAAGAAGCTGGGCGGCGGTATTCGTCTGGCACTGGCTCAGTACCGTGAACTGGCGGCATTCGCCCAGTTCGCCTCCGACCTGGATGACTCCACTCGCGAACAGCTGGAGCATGGTCAGGCGGTCACCGAGCTGATGAAACAGAAGCAGTACAGCCCCATGAGCGTTGCCGAGATGGGCGTTGTTCTGTACGCAGCCAACGAAGGCTACCTGAAAGGGATGGAAGTCGAGAAAATCGGCGCCTTCGAAGCGGCCCTGCTGGACTACATGAACAGCGAAAAGAAAGCGTTGATGGACAAGATCAACGAGAAGGGTGACTACAACGGCGAGATCGAAGCCGAGATCAAAGAATCTCTCGATCAGTTCAAAGCCACCCAGACCTGGTAATTCGCTGAAAAAGGGTACTTCCTATGGCCAGCGGTAAAGAGATCAAAGGCAAAATTGCCAGCGTCCAGAGCACGAAGAAAATTACCCGTGCAATGGAAATGGTGGCAGCCTCCAAGATGCGTAAAGCGCAGGATCGTATGGCGGCAAGCAAGCCCTACGCGACTCGCATGCGTCAGGTGGTTGCACATCTGGCCAATGCCGATCTGGAATACCGGCACATTTACCTGCAAGAGCGGGAAGTGAAAAACGTTGGCTACATCGTAGTGACCTCCGATCGGGGTCTCTGCGGTGGCCTCAACGTGAACCTGCTCAAGAATGTCGTCAAAAGCGCGCGAGCGTGGGAAGAGGAAGGCGCCAAGGCCCAATACTGTGTAGTGGGCTCCAAGGGCGTCAGCTTCTTCAAGAGTGTTGGCGGCAATGTGGAAGCGACAGTTTCCGGTCTGGGGGACACCCCGCACCTGAACGACCTGATCGGTTCCATCAAGGTGATGCTGGATGCCTACGAAAATGGTGAGATCGATCGCCTGTACATCGTGTACAACGAGTTCGTGAACACCATGACCCAGGCGCCCAAGAACATTCAGATGTTGCCGCTGGAACCAGCGGATGATGAAGAGTTCAAGCGCCACTGGGACTACATTTACGAGCCTGCCCCGAAAGCACTTCTCGACGAGCTGCTGGTGCGGTTCATTGAGTCCCAGGTGTATCAGGGTGTGGTTGAAAACAATGCCTGCGAGCAGGCAGCGCGAATGGTAGCGATGAAAGCGGCCAGTGATAACGCCGGCGACATCATTCGTGATCTGCAGCTGGTGTACAACAAGGCACGCCAGGCTGCAATTACGCAGGAAATCTCCGAAATCGTTGGTGGTGCTGCTGCGGTCTGATTTGTCAGCAGACTGGTAGAAAGAACGCGGCAAAAACGCAAGTTAAGAGGATGCAAGCATGAGTAGCGGTCGTATTGTTCAGATCATCGGTGCTGTGATCGACGTGGAATTCCCGCGCGACGGCGTACCGAAGGTATATGACGCCCTCACCGTGGACGGTACTGAAACCACGTTGGAAGTTCAGCAGCAGCTGGGCGACGGCGTTGTTCGTACCATTGCCATGGGCTCCACCGAAGGTCTGAAGCGTGGTCTTGGCGTGACCGACTCCGGTGAGCCGATTCAGGTTCCGGTAGGCACCAAGACTCTGGGCCGTATCATGGACGTGCTGGGTCGTCCCATCGACGAAGCCGGCCCCATCGGTGAAGAAGAGCGCATGCCGATTCACCGTGCTGCTCCTACCTATGCGGACCAGGCAGCCACCAACGAACTGCTGGAAACCGGCATCAAGGTAATCGACCTGGTCTGCCCCTTCGCCAAAGGCGGTAAGGTTGGCCTGTTCGGTGGTGCGGGTGTAGGTAAAACCGTAAACATGATGGAGCTGATCCGGAACATCGCGATCGAGCACTCCGGTTTCTCCGTGTTTGCCGGTGTGGGTGAGCGTACTCGTGAGGGTAACGACTTCTACCACGAAATGAAGGACTCCAACGTACTGGATAAAGTATCGCTGGTTTACGGTCAGATGAACGAGCCGCCAGGTAACCGTCTGCGTGTAGCGCTGACCGGTCTGACCATGGCCGAGAAGTTCCGTGACGAAGGCCGTGACGTACTGTTCTTCGTGGATAACATCTACCGTTACACCCTGGCCGGTACCGAAGTATCTGCACTGCTGGGCCGTATGCCTTCAGCGGTAGGTTACCAGCCGACCCTGGCGGAAGAGATGGGCGTTCTGCAGGAACGTATTACTTCCACCAAGACCGGTTCCATTACCTCCGTTCAGGCCGTATACGTACCTGCGGATGACTTGACTGACCCGTCCCCGGCGACCACCTTCGCCCACCTGGACGCCACCGTGGTACTGAGCCGTGACATCGCTTCCAAGGGTATCTACCCGGCGATCGACCCGCTGGATTCCACCTCTCGTCAGCTTGACCCGCTGGTGATTGGTCAGGAACACTACGACGTGGCCCGTGGCGTGCAGTCCGTACTGCAGCGCTTCAAGGAACTGAAGGACATCATCGCGATCCTGGGCATGGACGAACTGTCTGAAGAAGACAAACTGATCGTTGCCCGTGCTCGTAAGATTGAGCGTTACCTGTCCCAGCCGTTCTTCGTGGCCGAAGTATTTACTGGCTCTCCGGGCAAGTATGTTTCCCTGAAAGACACCCTCGCGGGCTTCCGGGGCATCCTTGACGGTGATTACGATCACATTCCGGAGCAGGATTTCTACATGAAGGGTTCTATCGACGAAGTGGTAGAAGCCTACAACAAACGTAGCAAGTAACCTGCACCGGGAGACAAGCAAATGGCGATGACCGTGCATTGCGACATTGTTAGTGCAGAACGCCAGCTGTTCTCCGGTCTGGTTGAAATCGTGGTGGCCTCCGGTGTGGAAGGCGATCTCGGTATCATGCCGGGCCACGCCCCGCTGCTGACCCGGCTCAAGCCGGGTCCGGTACGGGTGAAGAAGCAGAATGGTGAAGAAGAAGTGTTCTACGTATCCGGCGGCTTCCTGGAAGTGCAGCCGAAGCTGGTAACTGTGCTGGCCGATACCGCAGAACGTGCCGACAACATGGACGAAGCCGCTGCCGAACAGGCAAAACAGCGTGCCAAGGAAGCGTTGGAAGGGAAGAACTCCGAAATGGACTACTCCCGTGCCGCCGCCACCCTGGCCGAGGCCGTTGCCCAGTTGCGTGCAATTCAACAGTTGAAGAAGAAAGGGCGGTAAGCACCTTTTGCAATTCTTCAACACAGAGGGGGGTAGCCAAGTGCTACCCTTTTTTGTTTCTGTCATAGACCTGAGTCCATGACTTGATCGCGGCGCCTGACGTAAGCCTTTGCCGCCACAGAAAATTTTCTTCAGTCGATCGCATTCCCTGATGCGACGCTTCTTCAGAAAATTCCCTGTGACAACAAATTCTTACGCCATGCATCCACGCTGAAACCATGGATTCAGGTCAAGAGACAGAAATGTCACGATGTCATGCTATAAAGCGGCACGGCAGATCGCGACAAGGGTAAAACGATAAGGACAGGGTATGAGTTCAGGGTCTATTGCAGTAGTCATTCTCGCCGCCGGCAAAGGCACACGCATGAAAAGTGCCTTGCCCAAGGTGCTGCATGAAGTGGCCGGCAAGGCCATGGTCCAGCATGTGGTAGATGCCGCCACCAGCCTGGCCGCCGACAACACCGTGATCGTCTATGGCCACGGTGGCGACAAAGTGAAAGACATCGTCAACGGCGATCACCTGCAATGGGCCGAACAGGCCGAACAGCTTGGCACCGGCCATGCGGTGGCCCAGGCCATGCCCCTGGTCAAGGAAGACACCGTGCTGGTGCTGTACGGCGACGTCCCCCTGATTCGTCCGGAAACCCTGCGTGAATTTGTCCAGTGCGTGGATGACAAGACCCTGGCGCTGATGACCCTGACCCTGGACGACCCCAGCGGCTATGGCCGCATCGTCCGTGACGGCCAGAACAATGTGCAGCGCATCATCGAGCAAAAAGATGCCAGTGAAGCGGAGCTGGGCATCCCGGAAATCAACACCGGCATCCTCGCCTGTACCCGCAGCTTCCTGGAAGACTGCCTGCCGAAACTGTCCAGCAACAACGCCCAGGGCGAATACTACCTGACCGACGTGGTCGCCATGGCAGTGCAGTCCGGCCTCACCGTGGAAACCCTGCAGCCCGAGTTCGCCTGGGAAGTGGATGGCGTCAACGACCGGGTACAGCTGTCCCGTCTTGAGCGTATCTACCAGCTGGCCCAGGCTGAATCCCTGATGCGCGACGGCGTCACCCTGCGCGACCCGGCCCGCCTGGACGTGCGCGGCAGCGTGCAGATCGCCACGGATGTGATCATTGATGTGAACGTGGTGCTGGAGGGCGACGTGACCATTGAAGAAGGCGTGGTCATCGGTCCCAACTGCATTATCCGCGATACCAACATCGGCGCTGGCACCGTCATCGAAGCCAACAGCCTGGTGGATGGCGCCATCGTCGGCGAGCAATGCACCATCGGCCCCTACGCCCGCCTGCGCCCCGGCACGGAACTGGCCGACAAGGCCAAGATCGGCAACTTTGTGGAAACCAAGAAGTCCTATGTGGGCGAGGGTTCCAAAGTGAACCATCTCACCTACATCGGCGACAGCCAGATCGGCAAGGGCGTCAATGTGGGCGCCGGCACCATCACCTGCAATTACGATGGCGCCAACAAATTCCAGACAGTGATGAAAGACGGCGCCTTTATCGGCTCCAACTCATCACTGGTGGCACCGGTCACCATCGGCGAAAATGCCACCGTGGGCGCCGGCAGCACCATCACCAAGGACGTGGACGACAACGGCCTGGCCGTGGCCCGTGGCCAGCAGCGCAACGTCAGCGACTGGAAACGTCCGAAAAAGAAATAAGGAGCCTCTGAAAACCCCAGCATCACTGATTTCTGTGGGAAGCGATGCTCGCATCGCGAATAACGGTGGCTCTAATGGCACCTTCGCGATACAAGCATCGCCTCCCCCAATAGAAAGGGGTTTTCAAAGGGTCGAGAATTCGTTGGAGCCATGCTCGCATGGCGAATAGATACGGCAGAGAATCCGCAAAGACTGTCGGCAAGCAATATTCAAGGAAACCAACATGTGTGGAATCGTCGGGGCCATTGCCCAGCGTAATGTCACCAATATCCTGATCACCGGCCTCAAGCGCCTGGAATACCGGGGCTACGACAGCGCCGGTGTGGCGCTGCTCAATGATTCCGGCATTACCCGGGTGCGCCGCCAGGGTAAGGTGGCCGGCCTGGAAGCCGCCACCACGGACGAGCATGCCAGCGGCTTCACCGGCATTGCCCATACCCGCTGGGCCACCCACGGCAAACCCTCCGAAGCCAATGCCCACCCGCACATGTCCGGCAGCGATCTGGCCCTGGTGCACAACGGCATCATCGAAAACTTCCAGGAACTGAAAGACGAACTGGAAGCCGCCGGTTATGCCTTCCAGTCCCAGACCGACACCGAAGTCATCGTGCACCTGCTCCACCAGGTGCTGGCCACCGGCGTGGATCTGTTCACCGCCGTCCAGCAAGTGGTGAAAAAACTCGATGGCGCCTACGCCCTGGGTGTGATCCACAAGGACGAGCCCCACAAGCTGGTCGCCGTGCGCTCCGGCAGCCCGCTGGTCATCGGCCTGGGCATCGACGAAAACTACATCGCCTCCGATCAGCTGGCCCTGCTGCCGGTGACCAACCGCTTCATCTTCCTGGAAGAAGGCGACCAGGCAGAAATCAGCACCGACAACATCCGCATCGTCGATGCACAGGGCAACCCGGCCAACCGCGACACCCATGAATTCGACGGCACCCACGAAGACGCGGAAAAAGGCGAATACCGCCACTACATGCAGAAGGAAATCTTCGAGCAGCCGGCGGCCATCCAGAAAACCTCCAACCAGAAAACCTGGAAGGGCGATCGAGAAGCCCGGCGAAATCGACTGAAGCAGCATCCGCCATCTTCGACCAGGGTGAATCGAAAGCCCGGCGAGCCTGCCGACCTGCGGCACCAGCCCCACGCCGGCATCGACCGACCAACCGTTACTGAAGCTGAGAAAATTCCCTGTGACAACAAATTCTTACGCCATGCATCCACGCTGAAACCATGGATTCAGGTCAAGAGACAGAAATGTCACGATGTCATGCTATAAAGCGGCACGGCAGATCGCGACAAGGGTAAAACGATAAGGACAGGGTATGAGTTCAGGGTCTATTGCAGTAGTCATTCTCGCCGCCGGCAAAGGCACACGCATGAAAAGTGCCTTGCCCAAGGTGCTGCATGAAGTGGCCGGCAAGGCCATGGTCCAGCATGTGGTAGATGCCGCCACCAGCCTGGCCGCCGACAACACCGTGATCGTCTATGGCCACGGTGGCGACAAAGTGAAAGACATCGTCAACGGCGATCACCTGCAATGGGCCGAACAGGCCGAACAGCTTGGCACCGGCCATGCGGTGGCCCAGGCCATGCCCCTGGTCAAGGAAGACACCGTGCTGGTGCTGTACGGCGACGTCCCCCTGATTCGTCCGGAAACCCTGCGTGAATTTGTCCAGTGCGTGGATGACAAGACCCTGGCGCTGATGACCCTGACCCTGGACGACCCCAGCGGCTATGGCCGCATCGTCCGTGACGGCCAGAACAATGTGCAGCGCATCATCGAGCAAAAAGATGCCAGTGAAGCGGAGCTGGGCATCCCGGAAATCAACACCGGCATCCTCGCCTGTACCCGCAGCTTCCTGGAAGACTGCCTGCCGAAACTGTCCAGCAACAACGCCCAGGGCGAATACTACCTGACCGACGTGGTCGCCATGGCAGTGCAGTCCGGCCTCACCGTGGAAACCCTGCAGCCCGAGTTCGCCTGGGAAGTGGATGGCGTCAACGACCGGGTACAGCTGTCCCGTCTTGAGCGTATCTACCAGCTGGCCCAGGCTGAATCCCTGATGCGCGACGGCGTCACCCTGCGCGACCCGGCCCGCCTGGACGTGCGCGGCAGCGTGCAGATCGCCACGGATGTGATCATTGATGTGAACGTGGTGCTGGAGGGCGACGTGACCATTGAAGAAGGCGTGGTCATCGGTCCCAACTGCATTATCCGCGATACCAACATCGGCGCTGGCACCGTCATCGAAGCCAACAGCCTGCTGGATGGCGCCATCGTTGGCGAGCAATGCACCATCGGCCCCTACGCCCGCCTGCGCCCCGGCACCGAACTGGCCGACAAGGCCAAGATCGGCAACTTTGTGGAAACCAAGAAGTCCTATGTGGGCGAGGGTTCCAAGGTGAACCATCTCACCTACATCGGCGACAGCCAGATCGGCAAGGGCGTCAATGTGGGCGCCGGCACCATCACCTGCAATTACGATGGCGCCAACAAATTCCAGACAGTGATGAAAGACGGCGCCTTCATTGGCTCCAATTCGTCACTGGTGGCACCGGTCACCATCGGCGAAAATGCCACCGTGGGCGCTGGCAGCACCATCACCAAGGACGTGGACGACAACGGCCTGGCCGTGGCCCGTGGTCAGCAGCGCAACGTCAGCGACTGGAAACGTCCGAAAAAGAAAAGGAGCCTCTGAAAACCCCAGCATCACTGATTTCTGTGGAAGCGATGCTCGCATCGCGAATAACGGTGGCTCTAATGGCACCTTCGCGATAAACGCCATCCTCCCCAATAGAAAGGGGTTTTCAAAGGGTCGAGAATTCGTTGGAGCCATGCAAACCAACATGTGGAAACCAACATGTGTGGAATCGTCGGGGCCATTGCCCAGCGTAATGTCACCAATATCCTGATCACCGGCCTCAAGCGCCTGGAATACCGGGGCTACGACAGCGCCGGTGTGGCGCTGCTCAATGATTCCGGCATTACCCGGGTGCGCCGCCAGGGTAAGGTGGCCGGCCTGGAAGCCGCCACCACGGACGAGCATGCCAGCGGCTTCACCGGCATTGCCCATACCCGCTGGGCCACCCACGGCAAACCCTCGAAGCCAATGCCCACCCGCACATGTCCGGCAGCGATCTGGCCCTGGTGCACAACGGCATCATCGAAAACTTCCAGGAACTGAAAGACGAACTGGAAGCCGCCGGTTATGCCTTCCAGTCCCAGACCGACACCGAAGTCATCGTGCACCTGCTCCACCAGGTGCTGGCCACCGGCGTGGATCTGTTCACCGCCGTCCAGCAAGTGGTGAAAAAACTCGATGGCGCCTACGCCCTGGGTGTGATCCACAAGGACGAGCCCCACAAGCTGGTCGCCGTGCGCTCCGGCAGCCCGCTGGTCATCGGCCTGGGCATCGACGAAAACTACATCGCCTCCGATCAGCTGGCCCTGCTGCCGGTGACCAACCGCTTCATCTTCCTGGAAGAAGGCGACCAGGCAGAAATCAGCACCGACAACATCCGCATCGTCGATGCACAGGGCAACCCGGCCAACCGCGACACCCATGAATTCGACGGCACCCACGAAGACGCGGAAAAAGGCGAATACCGCCACTACATGCAGAAGGAAATCTTCGAGCAGCCGGCGGCCATCCAGAAAACCCTGGAAGGGCGCATCGACAGCCCGGCGAGCCTGATCGACGCCTTCGGCGAAAAAGCCCCGGCCATCTTCGACCGGGTGAAAACCGTGCAGATCGTTGCCTGCGGCACCAGCTACCACGCCGGCATGGTGGCCCGTTACTGGCTGGAAGACATCGCCGGCATTCCCTGCCAGGTGGAAGTGGCCAGTGAATTCCGCTACCGCAACCATGTGGTACCGGAAGGCACCCTGTTCGTCACCATCTCCCAGAGCGGCGAAACCGCCGACACCCTGGCCGCCCTGCGTGATACCCAGTCACCCAACTACGTGGGTCGCCTGGCCATCTGCAACGTGGATAGCTCCTCCCTGGTGCGCGAATCCGAACTGGTATTCCTCACCAAGGCCGGCCCGGAAATCGGCGTGGCCTCCACCAAGGCATTCACCACCCAGCTCACCGGCCTGCTCATGCTGGTGCTGGCCCTGGGTCGCCAGAAAGGCCTGGACGATACCCGCATCGAAGGCATCCTTGACGAACTGCGCCAGCTGCCCAACCTGATCGAACAGACCGTTGCGCTGGACAAGCCCATCGAGAAGCTTTCCGAAGCCTTCGTGGAAAAACACCACACCCTGTTCCTGGGCCGTGGCGTGCAATTTCCGGTGGCCCTGGAAGGCGCCCTCAAGCTCAAGGAAATTTCCTACATCCACGCCGAAGCCTACCCGGCCGGCGAGCTCAAGCACGGCCCCCTGGCCCTGGTAGACAGCGACATGCCGGTGGTCTCCGTGGCGCCCAACGACGAACTGCTGGAAAAGCTCAAATCCAACCTGCAGGAAGTCCGTGCCCGTGGCGGTGAGCTGTACGTGTTCGCCGACAAGAACGCCCACGTGAAAGAAGGCGAAGGCATCCACGTGCTGAACATGCCCGCCGTGCCGGAAACCATTGCCCCGATCGTCTATACCGTGCCGTTGCAGTTGCTTAGCTATCATGTGGCGGTGCTGCGGGGGACGGATGTGGATCAGCCGCGGAATCTGGCGAAGTCGGTGACGGTGGAGTAAAGGCAGTTAACAGTTAATAGTGAATAGTTAACAGTGAAAGCCCGGCATTGCCGGGCTTTTTTGTGGGTGCCTGGCTGACAACAATAGCCTTGCCGTAGGAGCGTCGCTGGCGGCGCGGTACACAAGCATCCGGTAAGTGCGGACTTCTCCGTTTTCAGCGGAAAGTCCCTCAGGCGACAACGTATGTCTTTGCAGTTTTCTTGTTAATCAAGCACTTTGCTGTCAATGAAACTGACTCGTTATGGAACGTTCTAATTAATACACTGTTATCGGCGCTGAAATGGCGCTGCATGGCCTGTGAGCTTGGAAATGAAGCAGATGAGAAACGTTGTGTTCGATGTGGATGCCCGGCATCTCCCCAAGATACAGAAATTGAAGCACACAAAGCCCAGTATCTGGCTCTTCAGGGGAGAAAATACGAGTGCGCCAAGTGTGGGTTCGGTGAGTATAAAGCAGGAGAAATGAGGGGCTCTGGAGGTATTCTTTCGAGTCGTGCCGTTCTTTTGTGTCTTGCGCGAAATGTGGCTACACAGAGTTTTATAGAGGAAAAGCAAGCGCGTTGAGGAATATTGGTGACTTTCTTAGGGAACCTCTGAAAAACTCCCCGACTTTGCCATTGGGCTTTCTATTGCCATGAGCCAGCGGTGCTGCGGGGGACGGATGTGGATCAGCCGCGGAATCTGGCGAAGTCGGTGACGGTGGAGTAAAGGCAGTTAATAGTGAATAGTTAACAGTGAAAGCCCGGCATTGCCGGGCTTTTTTGTGGGTGCCTGGCTGACAACAATCGCCTTGCCGTAGGAGCGTCGCTGGCGGCGCGATAAAAGAGGTTTAATGAAACAACCGGCACTTTATCGACGCTAAAATTTATCTGTTAACGAAGACGATCCACCGTTTCTGGTGTGACTCGCTTGAAGCTGGCCTCCCCAAACGCCTCACCAATAAACCACTGGCCCGACATTACCTGACCCTGTTGGCTCAAAACCAGCTTGTACTCAACCGGCTGGGCATCTTCCTTGAGCCTAATGGGCGTAATGCTTTTCAGGTCAGAAAAATAAGCCTTGTCGAACACGACTCTATTGCCATCTGACTCGCCGAAAATAATGGCGGGGCGGCCGATATCCAGTGCCTCGCCTGAGGTCTGAGGCTCAATCATCTGCCCGATTAACGTAGAGCCATCGGACTGGATCACGACGGACATGGGCACACGGGCGTTACCCCCATAGCTGTAATAGCCAACCCATAGGCCGGTGAGCCGGGCAGCAGCAATATTGGAAGAAACAAGCAGCAAACCGAGCAATACGGCAAATCGAGACATCAGTACCCCCATGCAGTGCAGCCAGAAGGAAATAATCTGGCATCAGAAATCTGAATGGAAATTTATCACGGACCATAGGGGAAAGCCCGTTGTTGATAATTCGGGTCTGCGTGGACGTTTTGTAAGAGGTCGGGTTTAGAGGCCTCTTAATTCCCATTGCACCAATGCAGCTAATGGGAAATGTAAGACTTTGATCCTGGACTCCGGGCTCTGTATTGTCTTGAACAAAGAATAAAAAGGAATCGGCATATGGAAATGAAGACAGCGTTGCTCAGGATTCCGGCATTTATCATTGATTTGGTGCTGGTTTCCGGTGTGATCATGCTAACCAATAAAATCGCCGTGCACGCCGGGCTAGTGACAGGTTTCATGCCTGCTGAAGCCCTGATGCTGCTGGCTATACCGCTGGGCTTTTTTGTGTACTGGTTGACAGGTCTGCATCTGGGGAAAAGGCTATTCGGCTTGAAGGTTATAGATGCGAAAACCGGCCATCCTCCATCCGGGTTTCAATGGTTCCGCCGGTGCTTGCTGTTCTCACTGTTGGTATCCCTGAATGTTTTCCTCATTATTCCTGTGCTTGTTTCTCGGGAGCAGAAAGGTTTTCATGACATGGTCGCTGGGACGCGGGTTGTCTTTGCTGGGGAGCTCGCTAATAAACAGAAAGAAGGCTAACCGTGAGCCGCGATATCGGTGGGGGCTGCTTCGCAAGGTGGGGGATTCCTAGAGAGGTTGCTGGCGGCGCGATAGACGTTACGGGTTGGTAAGAGCTTAAGGCTAGAGATGAGCCCAGATCTCGATAAGCTGATACAGCTGCTCAATGACCGAAAGTTGCAAAATAAGAAGTACAGGACAACTAAATAACTTCTTTGCTAGTGGTCGAGCTTGGTATGATCTTTTACTAATATTATTGTTGGTCTTCGAAGACGCAACTAACCAGTGTTAGAGTAAATAGGCGCTCAATAGCGGGTGGGAATGTTGACTTAACAGGAGAACTTACAGGGATGTCTAACGACCTTCACGTTCAAGAAGCAAAGATTGATCAAATAATCGCTAATCTTAAAAGTGGGGCGTGGCAAGTTCCACAGTTCCAGCGAGATTTTGTTTGGAATGAAGCCCAGGTGATTGGACTTATTGATTCAATTCTACGCTCGAGACCTATAGGCATGGTGACTCTATGGGCTCAAGCCGATGAGGCAGAACTCCCGTTGGAACCTGTATCCATTCCCGACTGGGATGCTGAGAATAAACGTACAGCACCAAAGTATTTTGCCCCTAAAGATCGTAAGCCCAATTCTTACTATGCCATTCTAGATGGGCGTCAGAGATGCACGTCGATCGCCATGGCATTTGGTGGGTTGCATCCAGTAAATGGCAGTTACAAATTTGCTGGTGAATTTTTCCTTAATGTAGCGGAGAAAGAACCGACGAAGCGAATTCTTTTTAAGAAACGAAGAGAGATAGTTGAGGAGAACCTGAGCACACCGAGCGTCTGTATCGGTAAGGGGCTTTTCCCTCTCGCGCTTGATCCTAATGTGGACGGTCTTTTCGCACAATGGCTAAATTATACGGAGGCTGTGAGTGACCCCAAAAACTATCCCGGTAATGAGTTGCCGAATGCAGAGGAGCTAGCAAACAGAAAGACTGTTCTTCGCGAGGCATTTAACGGCATCAACTCTACTAAAATGGCTGTATATGTCGTACCAAGCTCATATAGGCTTGATGAAATTTGTGAAATATTTGAAACACTAAACACAACGGGCACGAAGGTATCAACTGTAGATTTGATACATTCCACGTTATATGCAGAAACTCAGGCTGCAGGGGGTGGTGGCATTGACCTCAGGGATTGGATTGACGACTTGGGTCAGCATGATGGAGCCACAGGTTGGGCGAGTCGTAACAAGCGGCCCGAGTTGATAGCTCAAATGGTAACCGCCTGCTATGTCGCACTTGATGAAAAGCCCGAGCCACGAAAAAGGTCTGGCTCTCCAGTGAAAGGGAGCGCTTCAATCTCCTCGGTTAAGTCTGCTGACCTCTTAGCAACTCCAGCTACTCACTGGCGCAATGTTATTCAAAACGAAGAAAGGCTGGCCGAATTTCTAGGCGATTTCCAGAAGTGCGTTGCCGAGGGTTACTTCCCAATGGAAGCATGCCCTTATCCAATCTCCAGCTCAATTTATGTGGGGCTGCGTTGGAGAAAAGCATTTGAGCCGCAAGCTTGTCGTTGGAGTATTGATGATCTTGATGCTCTGTACAGAGCTTTCTTTTGGCGAAATGCACTCACTAATCGTTATGACCAGGGCTTTCTCACGCAGCTTGGAACAGACCTGAAGAGCCTTAGAGGGATACTTGACGAGCGAGAGAACTACCCTTCTGCGATGAGCTGGGTGGATTTTGCACAGGGAAAACTAACCGATTTGATGGAAACTAAAGGCCCTAGCAATGAAGATTTGAAAGCGTTGGCTTTGAAAGGGCGATTGTCTGGAGCATTGCAGAAAGCACTTCAGCTACCGTTCATTGGACGTGCAACAAAAGATATTTTGAGCGCTCAAACCATAATCTCATTTCCAGAATCCGACAACTTCGAAATGCATCATATATATCCTCGGGCCTGGTGTGCTAGTAATAAATCGGGAGACTTGAAAGATGTGCTTGACCCACAGGTTGCTGAATACGATTACAAAGAATCTATCGCAAATTTAACTCCACTTTCCCGAGTTTCCAACAACAAATGGAAGGCAAAGGTACCGGGTCAGGCGATATTAGATGCCGGTTTGAAATTTGACCACCTTTCAAAGACGCTGGAGCGTTACTTTATTGACAAGGAAAGCTTTGAAATTCTTGTGGCCAGACAGCCTGATCCCCTTTCTTTCTGGGATCATAGGGCTACGCTGATTGCAAATTACTTTGAGCGAAACCTTGTTATTACCTTATAGGACGCCTCTCATGGACGAGAAGGCTAAACTAATTCATACCGCATATAGAGGTATAGAAAAATCGATCCCCGAGCTGGCGGAGATTTTTCAGATCGAAGATGGTCATCCGTTTGATGTGGCACCTGCCGTCGGAAAAGAGCTGGCTTTGCTCGGATTAATAATATCTCCGCCGATTAATGCAGGAGAATTTGAGCAGAAAAGAGTTGTTTCAGTCTCGGATAAGGTGCCGGATTCTTATGTTAGGGATGAGATATTAAAGGGTGAGGGCGCTCATTTAGAGTTTAAATCTACGTTGCTGCACGATATTAAGCAAAGCAAATCAAGGCCAGATACGCCTATTGGCCAGATCAGCCCAGAAAAAGTGGTTCATTCATGTCTGAAAACGGTCTGTGGTTTTCTTAATGCTGAAGGAGGGGTTCTTTATGTTGGCATTGAAGATAACCTAAATATTTTTGGCCTTGATAAAGATTTTGAGTTTCTTGGTCCTGGTGGGGACTTTGACAAATGGGAGCTTCGTTTTCGATCTCTAGTTGAGGGAAGATTCTTGGATGGGAAAGTCGTACTTCATCATCTAAAAATAACATCCCACACGATAGACTGTAAGTTGGTAGCAAGGGTCGAAGTGGCTAGGCGTGAAAAAGAAAGCTTTCTAAAAGATGGTAAAAACTACCGTTTTTATATTCGCACGGGCAATCGAACAGATCATATTTCCATTGAGAATTTGCCGAGTATAGTTCGCCGGCGCGATCAAAACAGGCCTGACTTCTGAAAAATGCAGAAGATGCGGGATCAGATCTTGTCCCGTGAGGTTTCGAAACCAGAAGGCGACTAACCGGAGCATAACGAACTCCAACTTTCCTTGTGTCCAAAAACAGAGCCGCTTATCTCCAAGCCCCATCATCCACATAGTGAAACACCAAACAATTAGCTGTTTAACCCTCCTTGCACGCCACCACACCAAGGCTTAGAAAGGGATCTCTGACAAGAACAAATGCAGGGGTTATCCCATGGCTGCAGAAGTGATTTCGCTGCGGACGTATCCCGGTAAGCCGGTAACGCATCACGGTGGTTTTGAAGCGCTCAACGAAGGGCTGGAATACCTTGTTCCTTTCAACGCAGTGAAAGGGACGATCCCGGATGCCGTCAGCGGCACCTTTTTCCGTATCGGTCCGGGGCGCAACAAGATCGGTGGGCAGGAGTTCGGTCACTGGTTTGATGGCGATGGCATGCTGCATTCCGTGTCCTTTACGAGTGACGGTGTGGTCTACCGCAACCGTTATGTGCGCACGCCCAAGTACCTGGCGGAAACCAGGGCCAACAAAATCGTCATGCGCAGCTTCGGCCACAATGCGCCCGGTGGCATCCGCAAAAACATCGGCCGCCTGCCGGCAAACTGCGCCAATACCAACCTGATCTATCACGGCGGCAAGCTGCTGGCGTTATGGGAAGGGGGCCGCCCCTGGCAACTGGACTCGGCCACCCTGGATACCATTGGCGAGTACGATTACGACGGCAAGCTGGGCAAGTTCAATACCTTCAGTGCCCACGGTAAGGTGAATCCACGCACCGGGATTTATTACAACTTCGGCATTCGTCCGTCGTTCAATCCGAAGGGAGCGCTGACAGGCAAAGGCGCCATTGATCTCTACAAGATCGCTCCCTCCGGGCATCTGGTGGAGAAGGGGTCCTTTGTAATGAGATCCTGGGTCAGGTCTCCCATTTCCCAGGCAAGATTATATGGTGTGAGAATTTAGAGACCTGACTCTCTAAAGTTGCGCATATCTCATGTTGTATGACCTGTTTTTAATGTTCACATTATTCCTGCGGGAATTGTTCGCCACCTGAGGCTGTATGGACAAACGCTTGCACAAAATCGATTACACTGGCTGGGGTTCCAATATTTTTGGAGCTTCAAGTTACCCAAAATTTGGAGTTCGACCTAGTGAACCAGCCAGCTTTTGGATACATATTGTTGATCGCAGTTTCGTCAGCAAGCCCTGCTGGGAAGCATTGGTGGAGTCAAGCACCCAACATACACTGATTGAAACCATATTTTGCCGAGACACGCACTTTGACGATGAGACTTGCGAGGTCACGGAGCTGTTAGAACATGTTGAATGCCACCGTTTTGTCTTTGAGGATCCCCAGCAAGCGAAGAAGCTTGCAATGCGCGTCATGAAAAGCGCCAAGGACAAAAGAAGAGAGAAAGAGAGGAAGGCCCGTGAAGCACAAGCCGAGGGGTTCCACACCAATGCCTGTATTGACCGAATTTTCGAAATTCAGCAAGGCCGATGCTATTACTCCGGCGAGCCATTGATCCGTGATCCCATTAACTTTTCCAGGGACCACATAATGCCGATCCGGTTCGGCGGCACGGATTGGCCCGGAAATATCGTATTAGCCCTGAAAGGCATTAATAGCTGGAAGGGCGCCACGAAGACCAAAGAGATGACTCTAAATTGGCTGGCCGGCGAGAGGGGGACAAATTGGATGTTCGATCAGATCGATTTTTGTGATGAAGTTGACCGATTGCGCGCTGAATATGATCAGCAGTTTAGGCGCCAACTCGAAGAGTGAGACTTATAGTCAAACAACTAATCGGGGACATGCATGAATTGGGCAGGAGTCAACTTTGAGACAATATACATATTGTTGGCTGTTATCTTCTTCAGGCTGACAATTTATGCGGGCCTTGAGCATGCGTTACAAAGAGGCAGAAAGTGGGCGTGGCAGCTGCTTTTCTTGGCAAACGCTTTGTTTGCTGGATTTTTAATATCTCTTCTTAGAAGCGAGGCTGTTGAGCACAACTGGTTTAATCTGTTCGCGGTTTACGGCGCTGTTCTGTATCTGGGATTTAAGCTGACTCGGACTGGCAGTAACCAGGGACACGCATGAATTACCAAGGATCACGGGGGTCAGGTCTTTCCCCGTGGCCTTTATCCCGACAAACCAGCATTAACCCAATGCATATCCCTCCATGCACCCCGATCAATGCCATCGATAACCCCAACTGGCTACACTGTGGTCTTTGCCGTCGAATCTAAGACTGGAGTGCGCCGTGCCCGTCCCGTTTTCTGCCGTCCTGATTGCCAACCGTGGCGAGATTGCCATTCGTATTGCCAATGCCTGTGCGGATCTGGGGATTCGTTCCGTGGGGGTGTTTGCGGAGGATGACCAGCACTCTCTGCACACCCGCCAGGTGGATGAGGCGGTGGCGTTGCCGGGGCGGGGGGTGCCGGCGTATCTGGATGGGGCGCAGTTGATCGCGGTTGCCAGGGAGCAGGGTTGTGAGGCGATTCATCCCGGGTACGGTTTTCTGGCCGAGAATGCGGACTTTGCCGAGCAGTGTGCCCGGGCCGGGCTGACGTTGATCGGGCCGGGGGCGGAGACGTTGCGGTTGTTTGGCGACAAGGCCTCGGCCCGGGCGTTGGCGGCCCGGTGCCAGGTGCCGTTGGTGCAGGGTACCGAGCAGGCGGTGACGCTGGAGGAAGCCCGGGCCTTTATGGCGTCGCTGGAGGTTGCGGGAAGCGGGGTGATGATCAAGGCCTTGAGCGGCGGTGGCGGGCGCGGTATGCGAGCGGTTACTGACCTAGCAGAGCTGGAGGCGGCCTTTCAGCGTTGTCAGTCGGAGGCGAAGGCCGCCTTTGGCAACGAGGCGGTGTATGTGGAGCAGCTGGTGCCCGCCGCCCGCCATATCGAGGTGCAGGTGCTGGGTGATGGCAGCGGGGCGGTGAGCCATCTGTGGGAACGGGACTGCACCCTGCAGCGTCGCCACCAGAAGCTGGTGGAGTTTGCCCCGGCGCCGGGGCTCGACGCCGACCTGCGCGACCGCATCATCGACAGCGCCCTGACGCTGGCCAGGTCAGTGAACTATCTGGGCATCGGCACCTTCGAGTTTCTGGTGGAGCCGGAACAGAACCGTTTCTACTTTATGGAAGCCAACCCCCGGGTGCAGGTGGAGCACACGGTCACCGAGCAGGTCACCGGGCTGGATCTGGTGCAGAGCCAGATCTGGCTGGCGGCCGGGGCGAGCCTGGCCGACCTGAACCTTGAAACCGCACCGGCCTGTGAGGGCATGGCGGTGCAACTGCGCCTCAACCTGGAGACCCTCAAGGCCGATGGCAGCACCGCGCCGTCGGCAGGCACCCTCACCGCCTATGAGCCCGCCAGCGGGCCGGGGATTCGGGTGGATGGTTATGGCTATGCTGGTTACCCGGTCAGCCCGGCCTATGATTCCCTGCTGGCCAAATTGATCGTCACTGGGGCGGACTATGACACGGTGCTGCAGCGTGCCCGCCGGGCCCTGAAGCAGACTCGTATTGAGGGCGTGCAAAGCAACCTGCCGCTGCTGCAGGCCTTGCTGGCCAGTGACGCGGTGCAGGCCAACGCGGTGACCACCCGCTATGTGGAAACCCACCTGCCAGAGCTGTTGCGGGCGCTGCCCACTGACGTGACCCCGGACTTGCCGTCTGCCGATTCATCACCACAGGCTCAAACCCTTGCCACTCCAACTGGATGCGAGGCGCTGACCAGTCCCACCACCGGCGTGCTGGTGTCCCTGCTGGTGCAGCAGGGCGACACGGTGCAGGTGGGCCAGGTGGTGGCAGTGCTGGAAGCCATGAAGATGGAATTCGAGGTGCGCGCCGCCATTGCCGGCCGGGTGCACAGCTTGGCCGCGCAGGAAGGCGATGCCCTGAACGAGGCCTCGCCGCTGTTGTTTGTGGAGCCCGGTGAGGTGGCAGGGGATGCCATCGCCACGGAAGAAAGCGTGGACCTGGATCATATCCGCCAGGATCTGGCGGAAGTGCTGGATCGCCATCAGGCCATCAGCGATGCCGGTCGCCCCCAGGCGGTGGAAAAACGCCACAGCAAGGGCAAGCGCACCGCCCGGGAAAATCTCGATGATCTGCTTGATGCGGACAGCTTCCAGGAATACGGCGCCATGGCCTTGGCCGCCCAGCGCCGTCGCCGCAGTGCCGAAGAGTTGCAGGCCATGAGCCCGGCGGACGGCCTGATCGGTGGCACCGGCACCGTCAATGCCGAACAGTTCGGTGACGAGGCCGCCCGAGTGCTGGCCATGAGCTACGACTACACCGTGTTCGCCGGTACCCAGGGGATGATGAACCACAAGAAGACTGATCGCCTGCTGCAGCTGGCCGGCCAGTGGAAGATGCCGCTGGTGCTGTTTGCCGAAGGTGGTGGTGGGCGACCCGGCGATACCGACTTTGTTGGCGTGGCCGGGCTGGATTGCCATACCTTTGCCGCCATGGCCCGGTTGTCCGGGCAGGTGCCGCTGGTGGGTATCGGTTCCGGTAGGTGCTTTGCCGGCAACGCGGCCTTGCTGGGTTGCTGCGATGTGATCATCGCCACGAAAGACGCCAGCATCGGCATGGCCGGCCCGGCCATGATCGAAGGCGGCGGCCTGGGCCGGTTCACCCCGGAGCAGGTGGGGCCGGTGACGGTGCAGGGGCCCAATGGGGTGGTGGATGTGGTCGTGGAGGACGAGAGGGAAGCGGTGGCGGTGGCCAAGCAGTACCTGTCCTATTTTCAGGGTCAGCTGTCCCATACCCGGGTCAGCGACTGGCAGGCTGCCGACCAGCGCGAACTGCGCCACCAGATTCCGGAAAAACGCACCCGGGTTTATGACATCCGCCAGGTCATCGACACCCTGTCGGACCGCGACTCGGTACTGGAACTGCGCCGTGAATTTGCCCCGGGGATGATCACTGCGCTGGTACGGATCGAAGGGCACCCCTTTGGGTTGATTGCCAACAACCCGGGCCACCTGGGCGGCGCCATCGATGCGGTGGGCGGCGACAAGGCCGCTCGGTTTATGCAGCTGTGCGAGGCCTTCGGCCTGCCCATGGTGTCCCTGTGCGATACCCCCGGTTTCATGGTGGGGCCGGAGGCGGAGCAGCAGGCCACGGTGCGCCATGTGTCACGGATGTTCGTCACCGCCGCCAGCCTGACGGTGCCGTTCTTCACCCTGGTGCTGCGCAAGGGCTACGGCCTGGGCGCCCAGGCCATGGCGGCGGGCAGTTTCCATTCGCCGCTGTTCACCGCCGCCTGGCCCAGCGCCGAGTTCGGCGCCATGGGGCTGGAAGGGGCGGTGCGCCTTGGCTTCGCCAAGGAGTTGGCGGCTCAGCCCAGCGCGGAGAAACGGCAACGCCTGTTCGACAAACTGGTGGCCAAGGCCTACCAGCAGGGCAAGGCCCTGAACATGGCCAGCTTCCTGGAGATCGATGCGGTGATCGATCCCATGGAGAGCCGGCAGTGGTTGCTGCGCGGGTTGAATGCGTCCGGGCACCGGGGCGGGAATGGCGGTCGGCCGTTTGTGGATACGTTCTGAACCAGCTACTAGCTACGAGTGTCGAGCTGGCGGCGCGATAACCCAACGTCGATAAGAATGACGCTTACCACAACCGAGCACAGAGATCACTGAGGAAAAGAAAGCAGCAATCTTTTCGGTGTGCTCTGAGCCCTCTCCCTGATCGCCCTGCGGTCGATTCTTTTACACAAGCGGTTCGGAATCGCGCCGCCAGCGACGCTCCTACAGCGGCTTCGAGACACCTTCTGGCTTTCGCTTGCAGGTAAGCTCCTACAGGTGCGGCAGGTACCGCCTCCGGCCGGGAATCTCTACACTGTCCGAAATTACTGCTGATCCGGACATCCATGACTCAAGCCCCTGCCCGCGCCTGGCCTTTGCTGCCGCTGCTGCTGTTTTTATGGCGGTGTTTTTCGGTAGCGGGATCTACTTACAGCCTGCAGGGCACCGAGTTCGCCTTTTACCAGATCAAGGCGCCGGTGGTGGCCGTGGCGGCGATCGTGCTGGCTTTTGTGCTGGCGCGGCAGACGCTGAACCGCAGTGTGGAACGCCTGCTGGTGGGGATCGGCCACCCCAACATCATCCTCATGTGCCTGGTGTTCCTGCTGGCCAAGGCCTACCAGCAGGGCAAGGCCCTGAACATGGCCAGCTTCCTGGAGATCGATGCGGTGATCGATCCCATGGAGAGCCGGCAGTGGTTGCTGCGCGGGTTGAATGCGTCCGGGCACCGGGGTGGGAGTGGCGGTCGGCCGTTTGTGGATACGTTCTGAACTAGCCGTAGGAGCGTCGCTGGCGGCGCGATAACCCAACGTCGATAAAGAATGTATTACCACAGAGGGCACAGAGATCACTGAGGAAAAGAAAGGGTTTGCTCGGTGTGCTCTGTGCCCTCTGTGGTGAGAATGCTTTTAAACAAGGGTGGGAATCGCGCCGCCAGCGACGCTCCTACGGCTAGGGGGGATAGGTACCGCCTCCGGCCGGGAATCTCTACACTGTCCGAAATTACTGCTGATCCGGACTGATCCATGACTCAAGCCCCTGCCCGCGCCTGGCCTTTGCTGCCGCTGCTGTTTTTTATGGCGGTGTTTTTCGGTAGCGGGATCTACTACAGCCTGCAGGGCACCGAGTTCGCCTTTTACCAGATCAAGGCGCCGGTGGTGGCCGTGGCGGCGATCGTGCTGGCTTTTGTGCTGGCGCGGCAGACGCTGAACCGCAGTGTGGAACGCCTGCTGGTGGGGATCGGCCACCCCAACATCATCCTCATGTGCCTGGTGTTCCTGCTGGCCGGGGCCTTTGCCAGTGTCAGCGACAGCATCGGCAGTGTGGATGCGACGGTACAGTTTGGTCTGCGCATCATTCCCTCTGACTGGGTGCTGCCTGCCCTGTTTCTGATCGCCGGTTTTATTGCCACGGCCATGGGCACCTCCATGGGAACCGTCGCTGCCACCGCGCCGATTGCTGCCGGGTTTGCCCAGGCCACCGGGCTGCCCTTGCCGCTGGCCGTGGGGGCCGTGGTGGGCGGTGCCATGTTCGGCGACAACCTGTCGATGATTTCCGATACCACCATCGCTGCCACCCGCAGCCAGGGCGTCTCGTTGAAGGACAAGTTCCGGGTGAATATCTGGATTGCCCTGCCGGCGGCGTTGGTCACCGTGGCGGTGCTGGTGATGCTGGGCGGGGGTGACCATCAGGTGCAGGCGGAGCCGTTGCAGCCCTGGTTGGTGCTGCCTTACCTGCTGGTCTTTGCTTTGGCCCTGAGCGGGCTGAACGTGTTGGCGGTGCTGATCATCGGCATTGCCGTGGCAGGGGTCACCGGTATGGTGCAGGGGGCGGACTATGGGCTGGCCCAGGTGAACGGGGCGGTCTACAGCGGTTTCGAAAGCATGTTCGAGATCATGCTGTTGTCCATGTTGATCGGTGGTCTGTCGCAACTGATGACCGACCAGGGTGGCACCCGCTGGTTGATCGAACGGATCCACGGCCTGACCCGCTGGCTGAAACTGCCGCTGCAACGGGCCGGGGAAATGGGCATTGCCTTGCTGGTGGTGGTGGCCAATGTGTTCGTGGCCAACAACACCGTGGCCATCGTGCTTACCGGGGAGATGGCCAGAGACATCGCCGAAGACCATGGTGTGGACCTGCGTCGCTCGGCCAGTGTGCTGGATATCTTTTCCTGCGTGGTGCAGGGGCTGATTCCCTACGGCGCCCAGGTGTTGCTGGCCTGTTCCATCGCCGGGCTGTCGCCGCTGGCGCTGATCGGTGCCATCCATTACTGCTGGGCGCTGGCGGTGGCCGGGGTGATCGCCATTGTCATCAACCGGCCACGGCTGCCATTACTCAAACAGGGATAAATACTCCCCGTAACCCTGTTTTTCCATCTCGGCCTTGGGCACAAAGCGCAGCGCGGCGGAGTTCATGCACCAGCGCTGGCCGGTGGGCTCGGGGCCGTCGCTGAACACATGCCCCAGGTGGGAATCCGCGTAGCGGCTGCGCACTTCCGTGCGGGTGGCCCACAGTTTGTTGTCTTCGTGCAGGGTCACGAATTCCTTGTCGATGGGCCGGGTAAAGCTGGGCCAGCCGGTGCCGGACTTGTACTTGTCCGTGGAGGAAAACAACGGCTCGCCGCTGATCACATCCACGTAGATGCCTTCGGCCTTGTGGTCGAAGTATTCGTTCTGGAAGGCCCGCTCGGTGGCGTCTTCCCGGGTCACCTGGTAGACCAGTTTGGGCAAGGATTTTTTCAGCACCGCATCGCTGGGCCGTTGGAACTGCTCCGGGCCCTGCCAGCGCTGGGTGACCTGGTCGGTCAGCCAGGGACGATGCTTCGGGTCGTCCCAGTGTTCCTGCAGAAACTGGTCGCGACCGGAGCGATAGCGGTAGTACTTGTACTTGAGGCTGTGGGTCTTGTAGTAATCCTGGTGGTAGTCCTCCGCCGGGTAGAAGGCATCCAGCTCGGTGATTTCGGTCACCACTGGCTTGTCGAAACGGCCACTTTCCTCCAGTGCCTTGCGTGACGCCAGGGCAGCGCTTTTCTCTGCCTCGGTCTGATAGAAAATGGCGCTGCGGTATTGCTGGCCGCGATCCACGAACTGGCCGTTGGGGTCAGTGGGATCCACGTGCTGCCAGAACCAGGTGAGCAGGTTGTCATAGCTCACCACCGCCGGGTCATAGATTACCTTGACGGTTTCCGTATGGCCGGTGCGGCCATGGGCCACATCCTCGTAGCTGGGGTTCTTTTCGTCTCCGCCGGCAAAGCCGCTGATGGCCTCACTGACGCCATCCAGCTCTTCAAAGTCCGATTCGGTACACCAGAAACAGCCGCCGGCAAAGTAGGCCTCTGCGGCCAGTACCGGGGCGCTCAGGGTGAGAGCGGCTAGCAATAATAGTGTGCGCATGGTTGTTACCTCCTGAAGCTTGGATGCCCGACAAACGGATTTGTTGCAAAACCGGTGATCTCTTACGCACTGGCGCTGCGATTGCGCACAGAGCCGGGTCAGTCCTTCAGGCACAGTCTGGGGCCGTGAGCGAGAATAAAGGGAGAAGACCGTGAAAATACCGGCAAGACAAGGATGTCTGCGGGTTGGCCTGATGGCGTTCATCTGCCTGTTGGTGGCCGTCACCCGGGCCAGCGAGCCCCCTTTGCAGCTGGCCAGGGTGTATCAGCCGGGCATGGATCTGCAGGGCTACTGGGTCAGCGAAAAGCTGGACGGGGTGCGGGCCTACTGGGACGGGCAGCAGTTGCTGTCCCGGGGCGGCAATATTATCGCCGCGCCGGACTGGTTCCTGCGCGATTTTCCCGACCAGCCCCTGGACGGTGAGCTGTGGATGGGGCGCGGCCGCTTTGCCGCGGTGTCGGCGGCGATCCGGCGGCTGCAACCGAAGGCGGAGGAATGGCGGCAGATCCGCTTTATGGTGTTCGACCTGCCGGCCAGTGGCGTGCCATTCAGTGAACGGATGAAAAAGATGCGTGAGCTGGTGGGCAAGACCTCCTCCTATCACCTGGCCATGGTGGAGCAGCGACGGGCCACGGACCACGGTGCCCTGCTGGCACGCCTGGATCGGGTGCTGGCGGTTGGCGGAGAGGGCTTGATGCTGCATCACGGTGACAGCTTCTACAAAGCCGGCCGCACGGCGGCTCTGCTCAAGGTGAAAACCTTTCAGGATGCGGAAGCAACGGTGGTGGGTTACAGCAACGGGAAAGGCAAATACCAGGGCCAGGTGGGCGCCCTGGTGGTGGAGACCGGGGATGGTCGCCGCTTCAAGCTGGGCAGTGGGCTCAGCGATGACGAGCGGGTGGACCCGCCGCCGCTGGGCAGTACCGTGACCTATAAATATTACGGCCTGACGTCTACCGGGTTGCCACGCTTTGCCAGCTTTCTGCGGGTCAGAAACGACGAGCCGGCGGCGCCGACCCGTCGGGTGTCGCAGTCCGATTGATCAGGGCTGCAGGTTCAGCTCGTAGATGGCTTCGTTGCCACTGTCATCCAGCAGGGTGGCCATGAAGTTGCCACCGGCACCGGCTACCGCATCGGCCACGAAGTTTTTGGCGCGGTCGGTGTTGGGTACCCGGAAGACGATTTCAAGATTGCTGGTGTAGCCCAGGATCGGAGCGAAGGACCAGTTGTTGTCGGCGGTAGGCGTTACCGGGCTGTTGGCCTGGATGTAGTTGCCGACCACCTGGCGATTTTCGTCCGGAGATTCGATCACCACATGGTCACCGCCGGTGCCGGCGAACTTGCCGCCCGCGGCGCGGTAGTTGTTGCTGGCGATGAGGAATTCCTGGGCCGGGTCGATGGCGGCGCCTGCAAACTGCAGGTCAACAATCCGGCTACCGTCGCTGACCTTGACGCAGTCGCGGTCATAGCGGGCTGGCTCGGTCACATCGATCTGGTAGGTCACGCCGTCGATCACATCGAAGTTGTAGGTGGGGAAGCCACTGAAATCCACCAGCTCCTGGCGGTCAGTGGTATCGGTGATCTGGAAGAATTGCGAGGCGGAACATTCCAGCCACTGTTCCAGTTCGGCTCCGGTCACCTTCACTGCCATCAGGGTGTTCGGGTAGAGGTACAGGTCGGCGATATTCTTCACTTGCAGCTCGCCAGCAGGGACCACAGTAAAGCTGCTTTCCTCGGCGCAGACCCCGTCACGGTCACAGGCCTTGAACGGGGCCGCAGCAGATAGCACCGGCAGGCCATCCAGCTCGGTGCCGACAATGGCCTCTTCCACATAGGCCTTCTGGGCATCGCTAACGATCTGGATGGAAGGATCGTCCTTCACCACGGCCAGGAAACTGAAGATGTCATCGGTGGACTCGCCGATCACCTGGCCCATGTAGTCCAGGGTGGCGTCGTGGTCGGGTTTGACCAGTGCAGTCAGGGCCGCATCGGCCTCGCCGTCCGGGTCCAGGGCCCGGGCTTCCACCTTGCTGTCCACCACGGTCCAGGTCTCGCCGTCGTCAGCCAGCGCCAGGGTCAGATCGATGATGCCCAGGTGGCTGCCCCAGTAGCCGGGCATGACCGAAGGCACCCCTTTGATAGTGCCTTTATCCAGATCCACGTTGGCGGTGTTGGCAAAGCTGTCCGAGGGGAAAGTCAGGTGGCTGTGGCCGAACATGATGGCGTCGATGCCGTCCACGTCTGCCAGGTACCAGCTGCTGTTTTCCGCCTTGGCCTTTTCCGAGTAGGCGGTGGTATCGATGCCGGAATGGGGAATGGCAACGATGATGTCCGCGCCTTCCGCTTTCATCTGTGGCACCAGCAACTCTGCCGTGGCCTTGATGTCTTTGGCGGTGACCTTGCCCTCCAGGTTTTTCTTGTCCCACTGCATGATTTGCGGTGGCAGGAAGCCGATAAAGCCCAGGGTCAGGTCATGGGGATTGCCGTCCCGGTCGAAGACCGTTTTGGTGATCAGCGTGTACTGGTCAAAATACGGGGTACTGCCGTCGGCGCTGAACACGTTGGCGCTGATGTAGGGAAAGGCGGCGTCATTGACGCTCTCGGCGAGGAAATCCAGGCCGTAGTTGAATTCGTGGTTGCCGTAGTTGCCCACGTCGTAGGCCATTTCATTCATGACCTTGTAGACCGGGTGCACCTCGGCACTGGTGAGCCCCTGCGCCTGGCGCCAGTCGCCCATGGGGCTGCCCTGGATCAGGTCGCCGTTATCGACTAACGCAGAGTTTTCCGGGTAGGTGATTTCGGCACGGGCCTGCTTGACCAGCATGGCGGTGCGTACCAGGCCGTGGCCACGGTCCACGCTGTCGCTGTAGTAGTTGTAGTCCATCACGTTGGCGTGGATATCGGTGGTTTCCATCAAACGCAGATCCACCCGTGGGGTGGTGTCCTGTTGGACGGGGGTATTGTCGTCATCGCCGCCGCAGCCGCTGAGCAGGGCGCCGCCGGCCAGAGACAGGGCCAGCAGGGATCGCAGTGAAGCCTTCATGGTGTTTCCTGTGTTTGGGTTGAAAGAAGGGCGGCGCGAACGCCGCCGGGAAATTTTTAAAAAGAATCAGGGGCAGTTGCTGATCACGGTGAGTGAGCTCACCGATTCCAGGCTGGGGTGACTCATGTACAGGTCGCGCACGCCGTCCACTTCCAGGGTCTGGCCGACCATGGCCGGGTTGTTGGCGGGGCTGTATTCGGCGCGCTGATCGGATTCCAGCTTCACGTAGACGCTGGTGCTGTTGTTCAGGTCGCCCAGCTCCAGGGCGTAGGGGTCGTTAACGCCGCTGATCACTTCGCCCACCACGGTGAGCGGGGTGCCCTGGCTGCTGGCGTAGGCATCGCTCACCGACACCGCGCCGCTGCTGCCACAGCTGCCGCCCCCGGTACTGCCATCCACCAGCTGCATGTCGGTGACGTACTCGATGCTGGGCTCGCCCATGTAGACATCACGCGCACCACTCACTTGCAGGGTTTCACCGATCACTGCCGGGTTGTTCTGGGGGCTGAAGTCGTTGCGGTACTGGCTTTCCAGTTTTACGTAAAGGGTGGCACTGCCGTTGCTGTCCTCAATTTCCAGCGCGAACTCGCCATTGATGGCCTGGGTAATCACCCCTGCCACGGTGACGGTAGTGCCAGTGGGTTCGGCCAGGGCGTCGCTCACGGACAGCACTTCACCGCCGCCGCCATTGTTGCCACCGGGGCCATCCGGAGCACCGTAGGCGCCGTAGTCGAAGGTGCTGGCATCCCAGGGGTTATAGCCGCCGGAGGGCGTATTCCAGGGCTGGCCGTTGTCCGGGTCGTCCAGTTCTTCGCTGGCCATGGGGGTGGGGGTGACGGTGCCGGCCGGGTGGGCGCTGCTGTTGAACTGGGTGTAGCTTTCCGGGGTGGCCAGCCAGTCGATCAGGTTAATGCTGAGCTGGGCGGCGTTACCGGCATCGGTCCAGCCCGGGTAGGTGCTCTTGGTGTTGCCGTTGTCCTGGCGCTTGTACTTGGGCGAGGCATCTTCAATGGGGCTGGAGTCGCCGATAAAGGCGGCCTTGCCGGGGCCGGATTTGGCGATGGCCACGTAGGGGCCTTCGGCGGTGCCGCCGAAGTAGAGCCCGGAGTCCACCGCGTGGGTCCAGCGGCTGGGGCTGTCGCTGGTGGAAAAGTACACCAGGCCCTTGGCCTTATTCGGGTCGGTGATCGCCAGGGTGGCGCCACCGGCCATCAGTACCGGGCCCACGCCGGTGGTCAGTCCTTCCACCTGGCTGGCCGGTTCGATACCGCTGGCGCCGCTGTGCCAGTCGATGGCGTTGAAGCGAAAGCGGATGCCGAACTCCTGGGCCAGCCAGCCACCAGTGGCGACGCCGGGATTACGCAGGTCGCCGTAGCTGCCACCCACATTAAACTGGGACAGGGTGGATCGGTTATAGCCGTTGAACACTTCGGTGCTGTCCCAGGTGTTCAGGTTGCGGTCGGCGTTGTAGTGGTCGGCCACAAAGAAAATGCCCTTGCCGGCGGCCACAAAATCTTCCAGTGCCTGCAATTCTGCCTGGGTAAAGGGACGGTTGCTTTCCGCGAGAACCAGTACATCCGCGTGGCTGATGGCGCTGTAGGTAATCACCGCTTCATTGGCGTTGCTGTTGGCGGTGGTGGGATTGGTGTAGTCATCCACGAACTGGATGACACCATCGCTGTTCTTGTCCACGCCCCGGTATTCCTGCACCGTATAGCCTTCGCCTACCAGCGCATCGGCAAAGTCGGAAAAGGCACCGTCGATCACCCAGTCCGCGTTGCCTTCGGTGCCTCCGTGGGAGACATCGAACAGCACCACCTTGCCGTTATCGTTGGCACCGGGTGTCTTGATGGGGGCGGGGTAGTTCCACTGGTAGGCATGGGCCGATCCCAGTGAGGCGGCCAGCAGGCCGGCGAAGAGCATTCGCTTCATGAGTGTGCATCCCTGAGCAGAAAATGGAGTGCCCAGAGGGTGGCGGTGCGACAAGTCCCGGCGGTAAAAATCCTGTGAATTTTCGGTGAACCCTGTTCGTTTTATGGCAGGGTAGGCATTACGGTCAAAAACAGGAAAATTGTCACGGGCCGGTCATGGCCGGGTCATAGCTACAGTTGATGGAGAGGTGTAGGTGAACAGGGAGATAACAGCGTGAGTGCGGTGACCAGCCCGATGATGCTCTCCTCCCTGGCACTGGTGGCAGACAGCGATCAGGCCTTTACCTTGCGGATAACGCTGGCCCGCCTGGCCCGGCGGACGCTGGATGTGCAGTACTACATCTGGGATGACGACACTACCGGCAAGTTGTTGACCTACCGGGTGCTGGAGGCGGCACGCCGGGGCGTGAAAGTGCGCATGCTGCTGGATCACGCCAACCAGTTGGGCCGGGACGTGAAGTGGGCGGCGCTGGATGCCCATCCCAATATCGAGGTGCGCCTGTTTAACGCTTTCCGGGGGCGCTACAAGCATGTCCTGCAATGGCTTCATCACATGCCGTTGCTGAATCACCGTATGCACAACAAGGCCTGGATCGTGGATGGTGAACGGGCAATCGTGGGCGGCCGCAATATTGCCGATCACTATTTTGGCGTGAACGCGTCCACCAATTTTCGCGATCTGGACCTGTACGCCCGTGGCCCTATCGTCGCCGATACCCAGGCGGCGTTTGACTGCTACTGGGACAGCCCGCTGGCCATGCCCATGAAGACCCTGCGTCGTTACCGGGAGGCGGCGGCGGAGCGTGTCTGGCAGTGGCTGCGACAATGGCGCCGCTCCCTCAAGAACTATCCTTACCTGTTTCCCCAGCACGAAGCCTTCTTTACCGATTACCTGGCGGGGCAGGACCGCCAGTGTGTACAGGCCCATGCGGTGTTGCTGTTCGATAGTCCTGACAAGGCGGCCGGGGTCAAACAGACCCTGATGGGGGATCAGCTCGCCCACCTGCTGGCCAGGGACGATCATCAGGAACTGCTGATGGAGGCCAGCTATTTTATTCCCGGTGATGCCTTTGTGGCGGAACTGGCGGAGATGAAACAGCGCGGTGGTCGCGCGGCGGTGCTCACCAACAGCCTGGCCACCAATGATGTGATTGCCGCCCACGGTGCCTATGCCCGTTATCGTGATGGTCTGCTGGCAGCCGGGGTGGAGCTGCATGAGCTGGCGCCCAACGCCCGTGCCCTGCATCGGCAGGTGCGGTTGTTCAAGGGGCGCTCCCGGGCCAGCCTGCATACCAAGGCCATGGTGCTGGACCGGCGCGAAGTGTTCGTGGGCTCATTCAATATCGATCCGCGCTCGGTGCATCTCAATACCGAGATGGGCTACTACGTGGCGTCTGAGGAACTGGGGCAACAGGTGGCGGCCTTTATCGAAGAGGGGCTGGCGCCGGAAAACAGTTATCGGGTCGATAAAGAGCGGGGAAAGCTGACCTGGGCCGGGGATGGCCATGACGGTCGGCCGGCGGTCCATCACCACGAACCCGACGTGACGGTGTGGCGACGCATGATGGCATGGTTACTGTCGCTATTGCCCATTGAGCGAATGCTGTAAGGCCGGCAAGCTCGAGCAACGCCAATGGCCATCTTATTGCCACTGTAGGAGCCATGCTTGCATGGCGAATGGTGCATTGTTCGCCATGCAAGCATGGCTCCTACAGTCGTTTCGTAGAGAGATCTTCTGGCGGCCCTGCATTGAAAATTTTTGGAGAGTGTCATGTCCCAGCCGTTCTGTTTCCGCTTTCGGGTTCGCTATAACGAATGCGATGCCCAGCAAGTGGTCTTCAATGCCCGCTATGGGGACTACGTGGACCTGGCCATGACAGAATTCATGCGCGCCATGGGCTGTGACTACAACCAGTTGCTGGCAAAAGGGCTGGATAACCAGGTGGTGAAGCTGACTACGGAATGGCAGTCGTCGGCACGCTTTGATGATGTCCTGGACGTGTTGGTGTCACTGACGCACATGGGCAATACATCGTTCACCCTGGCAGCGGACATTCGCCATGCGGATGAAGGGCGCGCCATCGCCCGCGCGGAAGCAGTCTACGTGATGATGACCACGGAACCCTTCGAGAAAACCCCGGTGCCCGACGACCTGCGCGCGCTGCTGCAGGCCGGCGCGCCGGGGGTGGTGATTGATCAGAGTGGGCGAGGCTGACATCTCAGCCGTAGGAGCGTCGCTGGCGGCGCGATAAATCAGTTTCGAGTCACGAAAACCTGAAACTCCCGCTCTTTGCTGTCTTGCCTTTCGAAACTCGCTTCTCGCAACTCGCGACTACTGTAATCGCGCCGCCAGCGACGCTCCTACGAGCGGTGATCATAACGTAGGGTGGATTAGCCGCAGGCGTAATCCACCTTTGTTTCAGGGGGGGAGGACCATGGTGGATTACGCCTTAGGCTAATCCACCCTACGCCATGTCATTGTGTTACAGGTCCGCCGCCTGAATGGCAGTAAGGGCGATGGTGTAGACGATGTCGTCCACCAGGGCGCCGCGGGACAGGTCGTTCACCGGTTTGCGCAGGCCCTGCAGCATGGGCCCGACACTGATGCAGTTGGCGCTGCGCTGCACCGCCTTGTAGGTGGTGTTGCCGGTGTTCAGGTCCGGGAAGATGAACACGGTGGCGCGGCCGGCCACCGGGCTGTCCGGGGCCTTGGCCTTGCCGACGCTGTCGATGGCGGCGGCGTCGTACTGCAGCGGGCCATCCAGTAACAGATCCGGGTTGGCCTCGCGGGCCAGTCGGGTGGCCTCGCGCACTTTTTCCACATCGTTGCCGGTGCCGGAATCGCCGGTGGAGTAGCTGAGCATGGCCACCCGCGGGGTGATGCCGAAAGCCTTGGCCGAGGCGGCGCTCTGCCGGGCGATCTCCGCCAGTTGCTCAGCGTTTGGGTCCGGGTTTACCGCACAGTCCCCGTAGACCAGCACCTGCTCCGGCAGCAGCATGAAGAAGATCGACGACACCAGATGGTATTCCGGGGCGGTCTTGATCAACTGCAGGGCCGGGCGGATGGTGTTGGCGGTGGTATTGATGGCGCCGGATACCAGGCCGTCCACTTCGTCCAGGGCCAACATCATGGTGCCCAGCACCACGGTATCTTCCAGCTGGGCACGGGCCATGGGGGCATTGAGGCCCTTGTTGCGACGCAGCTCCACCATGGGCTCCACGTACTGTTCGCGGATGCTGTCCGGGTCGAGAATCTCCAGCCCTTCCGGCAGGGTAATGCCCTGGGTGCGGGCCACGGATTCCACCGCGTCCCGTTTGGCCAGCAGCACGCAGCGGGCAATGCCCCGTTCCTGGCAGATGGCCGCTGCCTCGATAGTGCGCGGTTCGCTGCCTTCCGGCAGCACGATGCGCTTGTTGGCTTCGCGGGCCCGTTGCACCATGCGGTAGCGAAAGGCCGGTGGGGACAGGGTCAGCTCGCGGGGGCTGCCGCAGCGCTCACGCAGCCATTCGTGGTCCAGATGGCTGGCCACAAAGTTGGTCACCTTTTCCACCCGCTCGCTGTCGTCCACCGGAATTTCCCGGTTCATGCGATTCAGGTTGGTGGCGGTTTCGTAGGAGCCGGTCTCTACCGTCATCACCGGCAGGCCTGCATCCAGCGCACTCTGGCACAGGCGCATTACCCGCGGGTCCGGCTGGAAGCCGGTGCACAGCAGCAACCCGGCCAGGGGCACGCCGTTGCTGGCGGCCAGGCTGGCGGCAACAATGATGTCGTCCCGGTCGCCGGGGGTCACCACCAGTACCCGTGGCTGGAACAGCTCCACGGTATTGGGCAGGGCGCGGGCGCAGAGCACGATCTTTTCCATGCGCCGGTGCTCGTCATCGCCGGCGTGCAGTACGGTGGCGCCGAGCAGCTTGGCCACGTCGCGGGTGCGCGGGGCATTCAGTTCCTCCTGCCAGGGCACGCAGCCGAGCAGGCGCAGGTCGCCTTTCTCCAGGGCCGGGAATTGCTGCTTGAGTTGCTCCGGCAGGCTGTCGTCGCGCACCTTGTTAAGGACCACCCCCAGCACCTTGTCATTGCGACTGCCGCCGAACTGGCGGCAGTGGATTTCCAGGCTGTCGGCCAGGGCGGAGACATTACCGTCCTCCGGTGCCGCCACCAGAATCACTTCTGCCCCCAGGCTGCTGGCCAGCGCCGCGTTCAGGCGCGCGGCATAGCTCACCGTGCGGGTGGGCACCATGCCTTCCACCACCATCACGTCCTTGCCTTCGGCGGCCTGATGAAAGCGCTGCACGATCTGCTCAAGCAGGTCGTCCATTTGCCCTTCGCCGAGATATTTTTCCGTCTGCTCCAGGGGCATGGGCGTGGGCGGCTCGATGGCGAAGGTGCGGGTGATCAGTTCACTGGACTGTTCCGGGCCGGTGTCGCCGGGTTGGTGCTGGGCGATGGGCTTGCAGAAGCCAATCTTCAGGCCGCCCTGTTCCAAGGCGCGCAGCAGCCCCAGGCTGGTGGAGGTGAGCCCCACGCCAAAGCCGGTGGGGGCAATAAAATAGATCTGCATTATGATTCCTCGTCCTTGTCGGCGCCGATGGCGGCCAGGGTTTCCAGGGCGATCTGGCGTTCTTCATTGGTGGGTATCACCAGGATGCGGGGGCTGTTATCGGCCTGGATTTCGCCGCTGGCGCCGCCCACACAACGACGGTTGGCATCGTCGTTGATGGCCAGTCCCATCAGCCGCAGATGGGACACGGTCTTGGCCCGTACCAGGGCCGAGTTCTCGCCGATGCCGCCGGTGAAGATCAGGCCGTCCAGCCGGGTCAGGGCGCAGGCCTGGCCGGCCAGGGATTTGGCCAGCCGATAGCAGAACACCTCGATGGCCAGGGTGGCGCCCTCATGGCCGTCGTTGCTGGCCTGCTCCAGGGTGCGCATATCGTTGGACAGGCCGGACAGGCCCAGCAGGCCGCTTTCCCGGCTCAGTACCTGATCGGTGTGTTGCGCCGACCAGCCCAGCTCCCGTTCCAGAAAGGCGTGCAGGCTGGGGTCCACATCGCCGCTGCGGGTTCCCATCACCAGCCCTTCCAGGGGCGTGAAGCCCATGCTGGTGTCGCGGCTGTGGCCATCCTGTACCGCGCAACTGGAGCAGCCGTTGCCCAGGTGGGCGGACAGCCAGCCACTGGTGTCCACTGGCAAACCGGTGAGGGAGGCTGCCCGGCGGGTGACATAGCAATGGCTGGTGCCGTGGAAACCATAACGGCGAATGCGTTGTTGCTGATACAACTCGATGGGTAGCGCGTAGCGGTAGGCGTGTTCGGGCAAGCTCTGGTGGAAGGCGGTATCGAATACGGCCACCTGGGGCAGGTCGGCAAACAGGGTCCGGGCGGCGTCGATGCCCAGCAGGTTGGCCGGGTTATGCAAAGGTGCCAGCGGGCTGGCGGCACGGATCGCGGCCAGGGCGGCGTCATCCAGCAGTCCGGCGGCGGTGAACTGCTCGCCGCCGTGGACCACCCGGTGACCAATGGCGGCCAGGCGATTGCCGGCGTAGGCCTGCACCCGGGGCAGCAGTGCCTCCAGCGCCTGGCGGTGATCCGCGTCGGCCAGCGGTTGTTCCTGTTGCTCACCATCCTGCTGCCAGCGCAGTACGGCCTCGGGGCTGTTCAGCCTTTCCGCCTGCCCTTCCAGGGGAAACACGCTGCTGTCTTCGTCCACCAGGGCGAACTTGATGGACGAGCTGCCACAGTTGATTACCAGTACCAGCGGTGTGGTCATTGCTGCCTCCTTGCCATAGCGAGCTTCCACTATATACAAGGTAAGGCGGGGCTGTATCACCGGGTTGGTGGCGTTAGTGTAAGGGCGTGAGAGCGGGGAATAACGTGGTGCCGCCGCGATTATCCGTGATGACAATCGCGGTGGAACCACCGCTGCCACAAACGCAGGCTCGGCGTATCAGGCGCCGGCAATATCCAGCACCACTTTGCCTTTGGCGGTGCGAGAGGTGAGCGCGGCGAGCGCTTGTTCGTAGTCCTCGAACTTGAACACCTGGCTGATGCGCGGGTTGATCTTGCCCTGATTGAACAGCTGCATCAGCTCCATGATGTTCTGGATATTGGTCTGCGGTTCCTTCTGGGTGAAGGCGCCCCAGAACACGCCGATGATGGAGCAGCCTTTCAGCAGCGCCAGGTTGGCGGGGATCTTGGGGATGTCGCCGGCGGCGAAGCCGACGATCAGCAGACGGCCGTTCCAGGCCATGTTGCGGATAGCCGCTTCGGTGAACTTGTCGCCCACCGGGTCGTAGATCACGTCCACGCCTTTCGGGTAGCGCTGCTTGAGCGCGTCCTTCAGGTCTTCCTCGGCGTAGTTGATCAGGTCATCGGCGCCGGCCTCTTTGGCCACTGCCAGTTTCTCGGCGCTGCTGGCGGCGGCAATCACGGTGGCGCCCATGGCCTTGCCCAGTTCCACGGCGGCCAGGCCCACGCCGCCGCTGGCACCCAGCACCAGCAGGGTTTCCCCGGGCTGGATGTTGGCGCGCTGCTTGAGGGCGTGGTAGCTGGTGCCGTAGACCATGGAGAAGGCGGCGGCGGTGTGGTCGTCCATGCCGTCCGGTACCGGGATCAGCTGGTTTTCCGGCACCAGAATCTCTTCCGCGAAGGCGCCGTAGCCGGTCAGGCCCATGACCCGCTGGCCGGGCTTGAAACGCTGAACGCCTTCGCCCACGGCCAGCACTTCACCGGCCATTTCACCGCCAGGTGAAAACGGCAGCTCCGGCTTGATCTGGTACTTGCCTTCGATGATCAGGGTATCGGGAAAATTCAGGCCGGCGGCCTTAACCCGCACCTTCACCTGACCCTTGCCGGGCTCGGGGGAAGGGATGTCGTCAATGACCAGCGTATTCGCCGGCCCCAGTTCCTTGCACAAAATCGCGCGCATGCGTTGCTCTCCCGGAAATCTGTTTTTTATGTGTAGCAGACGCTAACGCTGATGGGGGGATTAGACAAATGCATGGGGCGCATTGGGAAGGATAAAGATAACTAATAGCCACTAGTTTCTAGCCACTAGCTGCGAGTGAAAAGACGTTTCCAGCGGAGAGGCGCGGAGAAAAGCCGGGACGAATCCCCGTGCTTTTTCCGCGCCTTGTAGCTAGCAGCTAGCAGCTAGCAGCTCGAAGCTGCGTTACCGATGCCCGGTGAATTCCACCACCTGCTGGAAGGTGGGGCGGTTTTGCCAGTGGATGGCGGGGACGGTGGCCAGGCCGATGGCGCGGTGCTGGATCTGGTCCTGGCTTTCATCCACGTTCCAGTTGTCCATGTTGGCGATGCCGCCCAGTTGCTCAATGGCCTGGTTCAGGCTGTTGGCCAGCGCGCTGCGGCAGGTGGCCAGGTCATTGCTGCCGGCACAACGCAGCGCCCGATAAGGGCTGGCGCTGCTGCCCGCGGCCTGTTGCAGCACCCGCTCCAGGTAGCCGTAGTAGCCGTTGTTGTAGGCGGAGCCGCCGGCGCCGGGCTTGTTGTCACGGCCCATCAGGGACAGGTTCTCACCGTCCACGTCTTCAATGGCAGTGATCTGTGGCAACAGGATGTCGATCATCAGCGGGTACCAGGCATCCATCAGGGCCACGGCGGCTTCCTCGTCGTAGTTGCCGTCACCGTCCCGGTCGCGGCGCAGGGCGCCGTTGGCGACCCAGTTCTGCATCAGGCGGATGGCGCTGTCCTGATCGCCGGTGACCGGCGCACTTCCCAGCAACGCCAGGGCGGCGGGGACGATTTCCTGGCCGCGCAGGTCCACGGTGGCGGCATCGCCCATGGCTTCCACCATACGGGCCCGGGTGACGCTGCCTTCCTCAACCAGTTGCTGCAGGCGCACATCGAGGATGTCGTTGCGGTGGGCGGAGCCATAGGGTGCATGGGCGTCGGCGGCCCACCAGTCCCGGGCCGGACGGTTGTTCCAGCTGGCCAGGTAGCCCCGTGGCGGGTTGCTCTCCTGGGGATGGGCCTGCTGGGGCAGGAAGCCATTCCAGTCGTATTGGCCGTTGCCCCAGCTGGGCAGTTCCGGATGGATGCCGTTGGCCCGTTGCGGGTAGTCGCCGGAATGGAAATAGGCGATATCCCGGTCGTCGATGTAGAACCAGTTGAAGCTGCCGGTGGTGTTGTAGAACACGTCGTAGAAGCTTTCCACATCGTGCACATCATTGCGGCTGGCCTGCAGGAACGGCAGGGCGGTATCCAGTTCGGCAAAGTAGGTGCTGCGCTGGTGGGTCACCGCCACCGGCATGCCGGACACGGTGGCGAAGCCGATTACCGGCCCGTACTCCGCGGTGCGGATCACCCGGCGAGTGACCGCTTCGTTCTGCCCCACCGCTTCTGGATCGGTGGAGGAGGCCAGGTTCCAGCGGGCCACCCACTCATCGTCGATCACATCAAAAGGTTGGCACTGGCCGTTGACCTGGTAACCGCCCTCACCATGGGCCGGTGGGTCGGCCGGCTCGCAGCGCTGCACGACGCGGACGTCTGTCAGGTCGGAGCTGCCGGAGGTGGCGCTCCAGGCAAAGTCCGGGCCGCGCCCGATCACTACATAGGGCAGGCCGGTAAAGGTCATGCCACGGGTGTTCAGGTCGCCGCCATGAACGGCCATTTCCAGCAGCAGCTGGGGTACGAAGTAGCTGGTCTGCGGGCCGAACACGGCCAGGGGCTGGCCACTGGCAGAGTGCTCCGCGTTGAGCAGCAGAGCATTGGACATGACGCTGGGGAAACCGTCGCGCAGCCCCTGGATACCGGTTTCGATAGCGGCGATGCGCTGCATGGCCTGTTGTTGCTGTTGCTCGGAGAGCGTCTCGTGACGAGTCCAGAGTGCGGGCAGTTGGCGAGTCAGGCTGGCCCACTGCTGTGACAGTGCCTGGCCACCATCATCCAGGAACGACAGGGATAGCACACCGCCGAGCAGGTCCCCCACGGTATCCAGCAAACCACCAACCACACCGGTGCCGGGCAGGGCGGGGACATTGCCCAGCGCTTCAGGGCATTCCGGCTGGCCGGGGCGACCACAGGGCTCATGGCTGAGCGGGTCATAGGTCTGGAAGGAGCCGGCATCGAACATCACCGCGCCGGGGAACTGGCCGGCCAATTCGCCGCTGAGCGGGCAGATGTCCGGCAGGGTGGGTGGCGACTGGGTGGCGAAGGATTTTGTGGTGGTCACGGAGGATTCCGGGTCGGTGCCGTGGCGTAGGTCCTTCCACAGGTCGCAGGCGATCTCCTTGCTGCCGGTCTGGGCTTCCAGGGCCTGGAGCAGCAGCACATTGTTGTGTTCGTTGCCGCCACCGCCGGCGAAGATACCCTGGATCAGGGTGGCAATGGCCACCACGTCTTCAATCACAAAGGGTTCCAGTTGCACCCCGAGGGCCACATATTCCACCGGCACTTCCAGCAGCCCGCTGCGGGCGTCGGCCACGTACTGGTTGAGGCCGGCCACATAATTGGTGGCGTCGTCGAAGACCTGGGCGCCGTCGTCGCCGAAACGGGCGATGGTGTTGGCGATCATGGTGGTGCGGTCCTCTTCCCGGTAGGGGGCGCTGACGGCGATGTCCTCATCGAAGGAGAAATCCGCCGGACCCAGGAAGCGGGACAGTTCGCCGCGACCGGCACGGCGCAATACGTCGAGCAGGAACAGGCGGTCGGCGGCGGTCACATAGCCGACACCAAACAGGGCATCGCGACGGGACTCGCCGAAAATATGCGGTACCCCGAAGTTGTCGCGTTTGATATCCACCTGATAGCCGGCGGCATCCAGGGTCAGCTCGCTTTCCCAGTTGCCCGCGTCCGGCGCCAGCAGCGGGGCGGCCTTGAAATAGTCGACCAGCTGCTCATCGGTGAGCCCCGGTTCACTGCGCACCAGGGCATCGTAGAGCCCCAGCTGATCGTCGAAGTGAGGCTCCTTGCTGAGGGCCGGCACCAGCCCGGTTTCCGCCACCAGGTCGTCGAACAGGGTGCTGAGCAGATCCCCCAGGCCGGGAATGTCTGCGCTCAGATTGGCTACCCCGCCGATGTCATCCTGGCCCGGTGGGAGGATGTTGAGCACGGTGCCGTAATCTGCAAAGGGGGCGGTGACATTGGACGGCCGCGGCTCCGGGCCGCCCGGCTCTTCCGGCACAGTGGGGGTGCTGGGGGTGGGGGTGTTGCTGACCGGAGTCGGGTTGCTGGAGCCTCCGCCGCCACAGGCGGCAAGCAGGCTGGCGCTCAGCAGGGTACTGAGTAACAGGCCGGGTTTCATGGTGCTCTCCTCGGGACATTATTATTTTGGCCGGCGAACGATGTTCGCACTAACGTCCCAAGACTGGCATTCCCGCGAGTATGAGGGGAGGCCCGGCAACAAAACAGCAAGAAAAGCCAACCAAACGCAAAATAGCTAGGGAACCTCTGAAAAACTCCCCGACTTTGCCATAATCAGGGCTTTCTATCAGCCACTTTCCGGGAATGCCATGAGCCAGCTGACTTTTGCCGAAGCCGAATATGAACACAAGAAGCGCAAGACCCGGCGGGAAGTGTTCCTTGAGAAGTTGGATCAGTTGCTACCCTGGAAGGCGCTGGAGTCCACGATTGCGGTCTATTACGCCTCTGGCAGCACTGGCCGGCCGCCGTATGCGCTATCGAGCATGCTTCGCATTCATGTCATGCAGATCATCTACAACCTGAGTGATCCGGCGATGGAAGATGCCTTGTATGAGATCGAGTCTATGCGCCGTTTCGCAGGGATTCGGCTCTCTCGGGTTCCTGATGAGACAACGATCCTGAACTTCCGGCACCTGCTGGAGCAGCACACTCTTGGCAAGAAGCTGTTCAAGAAGATCAACCGTCAGTTGGCACGACATGGCCTGATGGTTCGGGAAGGCAGCATCGTTGATGCGACGATTATCGAAGCGCCCAGCTCGACGAAGAACAAAGGTAAGGCTCGTGATCCGGAGATGCACCAGACCAAGAAAGGCAATCAATGGCACTTTGGCATGAAGTGCCATATTGGCGTCGATGACACGGTGGGTCTGATTCATAGCCTTGCCACTACCGCCGCGAATGAGCATGACCTGACGGCATCAGACCAGCTTTTGCATGGCAAAGAGAAACGTGTCTGGGGAGACGCGGGTTATTGCGGTATCGAGAAACGCGAAGAGCACAAGAACCGTAAAGTGGATTGGTTTATCGCTGAGCGTCCTGGTAAGCGCTCCACGATGTCGAAGGTTGCGCTGGAATGCGAAACCATCAAAGCCAGCGTACGTGCCAAAGTGGAACATCCCTTCCGAGTGATCAAAGGCATGTTCGGTTACAGCAAGGTTCGCTACCGGGGTCTGGCGAAAAATACCAACCGGCTCTATCTCCTGGCGGGGCTGCACAACCTGTTGAGGGTGAAACGGGTGCTGCTGCCCTAGGGGCAGTGCGCCTGATTGCCGCTAAAGTGCGGCAATCAGGCGAAAAAATGAACACTCAAGAGTGAATTGTGGCCTGAATTTGATGGCAGAAGCCTGTTGATCATCGTAAAGGCGAAAAAAGCGAGTTATTCAGACCTTCCCTAGGAGCTATGAGTCGCGGGGGAGGGTGTCAGGCACGGACAGGATGTGCCCGCGATTCCGGGAATGAGCCACAAGCCACAAGCTTCAAGCTGCAACGAGGATCAGGCAGGGGATTTTGACAGGCCGTGCCCGCGCACCCAGGTAATTGCGCGGGCACTGAGGCGCAGAACAGGAAAATCTGTCTCGCGCCTTGTAGCTTGAAGCTTGTGGCTTGCAGCTGCTTTTCAGATGTTCTTTTCGATGTGCGCCAGCACGTTGGCGAGGCGGTCGACCAGAATCTTGTTGATGCTCTTCTCCAGTACCCGGCCCAGCTCGTCGCTGACCACCGCGTCGGCCAGCGGGCGGATGCGGGTGATGAAGTCGGCCAGTTTGGGCACGTCTTCGCCTTCCGGCAGGGCTTCGTCACCGTACTTCTCGTCCACCAGGTGGTGGATGATCATGCCGATGAAGCGCTCGGCGAGCTTGTCGACTTCCTCGCGCACCAGGGTCACGTGGGTGAGCACCGCGTCCAGGGGGACACCGGCTTCGCTGAGTTCCTTGCCGGCGTTGTAGATGCGCGGGTAGGGAATGCGCAGGCGCATGCCTTCGGGAATGATGTAGCCCAGCTTCACCGCCTTGGTCATGACTTCCGGGGTGATGTCTTCGCCGAAGTCATCCAGCAGATCCTGGTAATCCAGGTAGGAGGGCACGCTGGGGGTCTGCCAGGAGGTGACCGCCACTTCCAGGCCGAGAATATCGTTGAGCTCACGGCCCTGTTCCCAGGCGCTGAGCAGGTCACGGATATTGTTGAGGGTGTAGCCGCGTTCCAGCAGGGCGCCGATGATTTTCAGGCGCGCCAGATGCACATCGGTATAGATACCGGTGCGTCCGCGTTTTTCCGGTGGCGGCAGAATGCCCCGGTCCTGGTAGGCACGCACGTTACGCACCGTGGAGCCGGCCTCGCGGGCCAGTTCGTCGATGGTAAATTCCTTGTGGTTGCCGGCTTCGGCCTGAAGCGCTCCGGTCACAGGCTGGGTGTATTTCTTCAGGCTGCGCAGGATTGCGGCGGGGTTGCGGTCACTGGTTTTCATGCCCGCGATGATAGCCCGCTTTTTGCACAGGCGCCACAGTCCGCAGTGGCTGTGGATTGATGATTTCGGCCATAAACGTGATGGTTGTCACTTGGCAGAGCGCTGCAATGCCGAGGTAGGAGGTTGCCTGCAAGCGAAACGGCGTTGTTCGAAGCATCTTCGCGAGCAGGCTGGCTCCTACGGGGCTCGGGGTGAGCGTAGTGGAGTAACGCCGCAGGGTGAGAATAGCGAATCAACGTGCATGCATCGCGAAGAGGAGCTCACCGCCAGGCCGATTCGCGATGCAAGCATCGCTTCCCACACACACCTCAAACGCCGGAAGGTATGTGGGAAGTCACATGCTTGCATGACGAAAACGTTGGCACAGCCCTGCTTCTTCAAACGTCCCCTTCGGCTCAGGGGGTGATTTCCACCTGGGCCAGGTTACGGGCCAGGGACGGGGTGAAGCGTCCCAGCCATTGCATGCCCCGTGCTTCCGGGCTCACCGGCACGACCGCACGGTTTTTCTCCACCGCCTCGACGATGGCCTGGGCCACCCGGTCCGGGGTGAAGGCGCGGCGCTGGTAGAGCTTGTGGGCGTGCTGGCGACGGCGGTCCTGCTCTTCATTGTCCACGCCCACGAAGCGGGTGTTGCGGGTGATGGGGGTATCAATGATGCCCGGGCAGATGGCGCTGACGCCGATGTTATGGTCGCCCAGTTCGGCGCGCAGGCATTCGCTGAACATCAGCACCGCACTCTTGCTGGTGGCGTAGGCGGGGAGCATGCGCGAGGGCATGAAGGCGGCGGCGGAGGCCACGTTGACGATGTGGCCGGCGCGGCCCTGATCCACCATCTGGCGAGCAAACAGGCGGCAGCCATGAATCACGCCCCACAGGTTGACGCCCAGCACCTGCTGCCAGTCCTTCACGCTGGTATCCAGCAGGGAGCCGGACAGGCCGATGCCGGCGTTGTTGACCACGATATCTGGTGCGCCCAGTTCCTTTTCCACCCAGTTGGCCAGGGCTTCCATGGAGCGGGTACTGCTCACGTCGCACTTGCGGCTGAGGGCATCGCCGCCTTCGGCAGTAATGATGCGGGCGGTGGCGGCGGCGGCCTCGGTGTTGATATCGGTGCATACCACCAGGGCGCCACGGCGGGCAAAGGCCAGGGCGGTTTCTCGGCCGATGCCGGAGCCGGCACCGGTGATCACCACCCGTTTGCCGCTGTCAGGACCTTTTATCCGCTTGCCGGTGACTTCACTGCGCTGCAGGGGGCCGGAGGCAGGGGCGCCATCAATGTGCTGGATGAACTCGCGGATCCAGTCGGCGGTTACGTCCGGGTGTTGCAGCAGCGGGCCCCAGTGCCCGCAATCCAGCTCCCGGCGCCACAGTTTCTCGGTCCATTGTGACAGGTCTTCCAGCATGGCCGGGCGCACATAGTTGTCCTGGCGGGCAACGATCAGCTGAACCGGCACCTTGGTGTGTCGTTCCCGGGGCTTGAGCAGACAGGGCAGCATGTTGGCCCGATACAGTTCAATGCCGTGGGTGCCATCCTGCAGCTGGGTGGCGCTGGGTTCGCTGTCCAGGTTTTCGGTGCGGCGCAGTACCTGCGGCCAGGCTTTGGCCAGGCCGGCTTTCCACAGGGCCGGGGCCAGTATCGGCAGCTGGAAGGCGCCGATGTACCAGGAATGGGAGAGCTGGTTGAGCACGGCGCCGAGTTTCTGTTCGCGCAGCCGGGCCTTCATCCACTGGCCCACATGGTCCAGGCAGGGGCCGGACAGGGTGGTGTAGGAGGCGATGCGCTGCTCGGCACCCGGGTCGGTGACCGATTCCCAGGTCTGGATGGAGCCCCAGTCGTGGCCTACCAGATGGACCTTTTCATTCGGGCTGACGGCATCCATGACCGCATGCAGGTCGTCGCGCAGTTCGCGAAGCTTGTAGGCGGCCCGACCTTTCGGTACGGAAGAATGGCCGGCGCCGCGCACGTCATAGGCGACCACTTTGAAATCCCGGCTGAGCCGTTCGGCTACCTTTTCCCAGACGTGGTTGGCGTCCGGGTAGCCATGCACCAGGATCACCGTGGGGCTCTTGTCCGCACTCCAGGTGCGTACCGCCAGATCCACGCCATCACGGCTTACTGTTGTATCGCGCCACTGAACCATCAGGCTGCTTCCTCTTGATTATCGTTATCGCTGTTGTCGAGCAGGTGGTCCGGGGTGGCGGTCAGCCAGCGCGGGCCCTGATCATCCATCAGCAAAAATTCACTACAGGCGACGCTGTGCTGGCCATCGTTGAAGGTCAGTTGCCATTGCCATAGCCCGGGGATCAGCGGTTCCTCGCCAATGCAATTGCCCTCTGGCGGGGCGCCGGTGAGCGGTACCAGCCGGTAGTGCTGGCGCAGGCCGGGGAACCGGCGGGCCAGTTGTTGCGGTGTTTCACCCCGGCGCAGGGCTTGTGGTAACTGCTCGCGGAAATCGCGCAGGCGGCTGTGCAACGGCGCCAGCTCGGCACTGGCCGGGCCACTGAGGCTGGCTTTGGCGGCATGGCCGTTCTGCACCGCATCGCATCGCAGTATATAGCTCATGCCGTGCCGGTAGCGGCGCTTTCCCGGTCTGTTCAGGCCAAAGCGACGGCGGGTCGTCTGGCCGGCAAAGCGCACCTTCGGCGGGCGGGCCGGATCGAATAATTGATGGGCACGGAGCCAGTCACGGATCAGCAGCTCGCAATCCTGTTCGCTCATCCCCGGTAGCAGGGAGGCGGCGATAATCTGCAGGCATTTATCCGCCTGTTCCCGGCTGTGGAGATAGGGGGCCAGTGCTTGGGGATTCGGGGTCCAGAATGCGCTCATGAACGCCTCCGCCATGTTGTTATGGAATGGAGTCCGATAATTACAGTGGTCAATGTCATGGTCAACCGATGCGATTGGCATTTCTTTGCCGTCAGCGCCTCCCGGCGGTCAATGGCGGATGACATTTCCGGTACAGAGCGTTCGCGCGATCTTCACATTTTTCCGTTCCTGGCTTGTTAGGCTATGCGTCTGAATAAGCTTCAAATATAGCGGTTGATCCGGCAGAAGCCGGCACTAAGGAGATGAGTGTGCGCCATCAAGCCCAGATTTTGCGGGGCCTGACAGCCCTTCTTTCCCTGTTGTTAGTGATGCTGACGACGGCGTTGCCTGCCCAGGAGGCGCCTCCTGCGGGGCAGAACTATGGTGAGTTGGCGGAGCTGCTGGAAAACGATGCCACGCGCCAGCAGCTGATCGACCAATTACGGGGTCTTGAGGCTGCCGCCAACCCCGCCCCGCTGGGGCTGGAAGGTGAGGTGCCCCCAGCGGAAATCGCCGCCCAGGCCCCCAGCGGACAAACCGCCGAGCAGGTCTCCCTGGCCCGCCGCATGGCGTCGGCCACCGGGAACCTGGCCGGAGACATGGGCCGACAGTTTGCGGCCATGAGCGGCCTGGTGACAGGTTGGTTCGCCAGCGATGACAGCGCTGGCGAGGTGGCTGCCACCACCCCGGTGAACATGAAAGCGGTCACCGCGGCGCTGCTCAATCTGGCCATTCTGGTGGTGATCACCTTCCTGGTGTTCTGGGTGCTGCGTACCCTGGCGAGTTCTGCCTTTGGCCGTCTCAGCCACTGGGCCCGGGCCGGCTCGGAGAAGTTGGCCATCCTGCGCACCACCGTGGCCGTGGCGGTGGCCGCCCTGCTGGATATCATCGTAGTGGCGCTGGCCTACCTGGCCGGTACCCTTGTGGCGCCGATACTGAGCGAGCAGCTGGGGGCGGATGCCACCCGACTGGCGTTGTTCCTGAATGCGTTCCTGATCGTGGAACTGGCCAAGGCCGGCCTGCGCATGTTCTTTTCCTCCCAGTACGAAGGCCTGCGGCTGCTGCCGGTGGCGGCGGAACAGGCGCGCTACTGCAACCGGTTCCTGGCCCGGGAGGCCGGGCTGGTCGGTTACGGCATGCTGGTGCTGGTGCCGGTGCTGAACTTCAATGTGTCCCCGGCGGTTGGCAGTGGTACCGGCACCCTGATCATGCTGGTGGCTCTGGTCTATGCCGCCGTGGTGATTTTCCGCAAGCGCCAGGTACTGCGTGACGCGCTGACCGAGCGTGCCAATGCCAGTTACGGTCCGCTGCGTCTGTCACTGCTGTTGCTGGCGCGCCTCTGGCACTGGCTGGCGCTGGCCTATGCGCTGCTGGTGTTTGCGGTCACCGTGCTGCACCCGGAAACCGCCTTGCCCTATGTGGCGTTGGCGACCCTGGAAACCCTGGTGTACGTAGGCGTGGGGCTGCTGGTGTCAGTGGCCCTGGGGCAGCTGATCGGCAAGGAAATCCAGCTTTCCGAGCGCCTCAATGCCAGCATGCCGCGGTTGCAGGCCCGGGTGAACACCTACGTGCCCACCGGGTTGAAAGTGATCCGCGCACTGATCCTGATTCTGGTGGTGGTGCTGTCGCTGGATGCCTGGGAGTTCTATGACCTGGCCGCCTGGTATGCCACCACCGCCGGTGCGCAGACGGTGTCCGCACTGATCGATATCCTGATTATCCTGGCGCTGGCGGCGGCCCTGTGGATTGCCCTGGCGAGCCTGGTGGAGCACAAATTCAGCCCCGGGGAAGACAGCACCCCCGCTCAGGCGGCACGGGGTGAAACCCTGTTGGGCCTGTTTCATACCACGCTGGCGATCACCATCATCATCATGACCACGATGATTGTGCTTTCCGAGATTGGCATAGAGATCGGCCCGCTGATTGCCGGCGCCGGTGTGTTGGGCCTGGCCATTGGTTTTGGTGCCCAGAAGCTGGTGCAGGACGTGATCACCGGCATTTTCATTCAACTGGAGAATGCCATGAATACCGGCGATTTCGTCAGCGTCGGTGGCAACTCCGGCACCGTGGACCGGGTGGGGATTCGCTCGGTGGCTCTGCGGGACCTGTACGGCACCTACCACATCGTGCCGTTCTCCTCGGTGGATGCGGTGTCCAACTTTACCCGTGAATTCGGTAACCATGTGGGCGAGTACGGTATCGCTTACCGGGAGAGCATCGATGACGCCATCGTCCAGCTGGAGGCGGCCTTCGAGGCGCTGAAAGAGGGCGATCACAAGGATAATATCCTGGCACCCATGACGGTGGCCGGGGTCACTGCCCTGGCGGACAGCTCGGTGAACATCCGCGTGGTGATCAAGACCACGCCGGGCAACCAGTGGGCGGTGGGCCGTGCCTTCAACCGCCTGGTGAAGATCTACTTCGACAAGGCCGGCATCGAGATCCCGTTCCCCCATACCACCCTGTACTTCGGCGAAGACCGGGACGGCAAGGCACCGGCGGGCAACATCCGCCTGACCGACGATCGGGTGGTGTCCACTCAGGATGGCAACGACGGGTAAGACAGGCGCCTGCTACGGCAGGCGTTGTTGGACATCCAGTTTTCACCACAGAGGGCACAGAGTTCACCGCGGAAAAGACTTTTCTCTGTGTGCTCAGTGCACCCTACGTTTGCAAAGCGGTGGGACTCGCAACTCAAAAAAAAGGGCCGGCATCAATGCCGACCCTGAGAGTCACCGGAAAAGGGAGAGCTCGGTGATGAAAATCGTCAGGCGGCCTCCTCCTTGAGGAGGTCGCCCAGCAGGGCGTCAAAGTTCTTCAGCTGTTCGCTGTTGTCATGGTCCCAGGGGTGGAAACCGGGTTTGAACCAGTCGAACCAGGGCTTGGTGATATTGCGGAAAATACCCTTCTTTCCCCAGGTATGCTTGGCCACGGCGCGCCAGCCTTTCAGGTCGGTCATGCCGCCCTTGATGCGCACGTTGTGCAGGTAGAAAGGAATCATCAGGGCAAAGAAGATGCCGGTGGCGGCCACCAGGGTGCCGCTGCGCAGGGCATAGGCGCCCAGATTGCTGTCGTCGCCAATGGCTACCTGGTACACGTCGAAGGCCACGGCCTTGTGCTCGGTTTCTTCCAGGGCGTGCCAGTTCCAGATGGCCTTGTAGCCGTCGTCGGCACCTTCCAGAATTTCCGGCAGATCCAGCAGGCCGCCGCCGAGAATGGCGGTCAGGTGTTCCAGCGCCACGGTGGCGGCCAGCTGGAAGGATTGCGGGGAGTAGTCCTGCACCGCTTTCAGCAGGCGGGCCACAAAGGCTTCCTGGGCGTGCAAGGGAATCCCGGCCTGGGCCACGAAATCGTTGTATTCTTCGTGCTCACGGCCATGCATGGCTTCCTGACCGATAAAGGCGGTGACCGCCTTTTTCAGCTCGGGATCCGTGATCTGATCACGGTAATTGCGTACGCTGTCGATGAAAAAGCGCTCACCCACCGGAAAGAACAGGCTCATGGTGTTCATGAACTGGCTGACATTCAGTCCGTCCCGGTGCCAGGTCAGGGCCTTGGCCGGGTTCAGGTTGAACTTCAGGTTGCGGCGGATGGGGAGAATCGAGATCGCCATGGTGCGTACCTCCGTAACTGTTACATCATTCGATGATACAATTGCTGTGTCATGCAGCAAGGGTTTTCCACCGGGAAATGAAAAAAATGGCTGAAGATAAACAGGAAGTTGCCAATCGTTTACTCGATGGCCTGATCGACCATCTGCTGGCAAAACTGTCGCCAGCGCAGCTGGACGGGCTGATCGAACAGGAGCTGGATTACGCCCTGGATGTGGCCACCCGCTATACCCTGAACGATTGGGTCAGCGCCGAGCAGATTCGCATTACCGCGCAGAAATACGCGGCGGAAATGGACATCAGCGGCGCCATTCCCGAGCTGGTTGGCGACATGGTGGAACAGTTCTACGACCACGGTATCCAGAGCGACCGCCTGATTGGCGATGTGGTGGACGAGGACGTGGTGATGGCGCTGCTGGACAAGGTGCTGGAGATTCCCCTGTCCCGCCAGAGCATGGCCTGGCTGGGCCGTAACCCGGTGCTGCTGGCGTTGCTGGCCGGCGGCGCCCAGCTGGGGCTGAAAACCCTGCTGCACCAGGGCCTGCCCCCGGCGCTTCACGAGCAGCTGCGCAAACGCCTGCCGGCTCGCTGGCTGGGCAGTCTGGAAGTCCGTTTGCAGGAATGGCTGCTCAAGCGAACTGAACAACTGCTCAGCGATCCCTGGCTGTACCGGGATGAAAACCTGGACGAACTGCGCGAACTGGTGCTGGTGGCCTGGCAGGAATTCTCCCAGCGCCCGGTTGCCGAGCTGCGCGAACTGATCAGCAGCGAGGATATCCAGGAGCTGTTCGTGATCGGCTTCGAATACTGGCGCGAGCTGCGCCATACAGACTACTTCATCGCCATGCTGGATTCCGGGGTCAACGCCTTCTTCGACAAGTACGGCGACACCACCCTGATGGATCTGCTGGACGAACTGGGCGTCACCCGCACCCTGATGCTCGACGACGCCCGCCGCTTCCTGCCCCCGGTCATGGAAAAACTGCGCGCCGAAGGCCTGCTGGAGGCGTGGTTGCGCAGGCATCTGGAGGGGTATTTTCGGGCGGCGGAGACGCTCGAACTTCTTTAGTGAACAGTTAACAGTGAATAGTTAACAGCTACGCGATCAGCGTTGGGCTGTATCTGAAACGCAAGAGGCCGCGCCCAGAGTATGGGCGCGGCCTCTTGCGTTTCAGACCCCACGGCGAGAGCGCCGCGCGCTGTTAACTGTTCACTATTAACTGTTAACTATCCAACGCCTTCCTATACGCCTGCGTATGCAACAACTCCACCAGCTCTTTCTCCGGCACCGGGCGGCTGATCAGGAAGCCCTGGATGCTGTCGCAATGCATGTCGCGCAGGATCCTCAGGTGGGCTTCGGTTTCCACCCCTTCGGCGACCACGTTCATCTGCAGGCTGTGGGCCATGTCGATGATGGCGCGGGTGATGGCGGCGTCATCCGGGCTCTTGTCCAGGTCCATGATGAAGGAACGGTCGATCTTCAGGGTGTCCACCGGGAAGCGTTTCAGGTAGCTCAGTGAGGAATAACCGGTGCCGAAGTCGTCCAGGGCCAGTTCGATGCCGCGAGTGCGCAGCTGTTGGAGCAGTTCGATGTTCTGCTCCATGTCTTCCATGATCAGGCTTTCGGTGAGTTCCAGTTCCAGCAGGTGGGCCGGTAGCTCGGTGCTTTCCAGTACCCGGTCGACAATCTCGGCCACATTGCCCTTGCGGAACTGGTGCGCCGACAGGTTCACCGACACACAGATATTGCCCAGCCCCTGTTTGTACCACTGGTGGGCCTGGCGGCAGGCGCGCTCCAGTACCAGTTCGCCGATGGCGGAGATCAGCCCGGTTTCCTCGGCCAATGGAATGAAATCCGCCGGCGGCAGCAGGCCCATGGTGGGATGCTGCCAGCGCACCAGGGCCTCCACCGAGGTAATGCGGTTGCTGGCAAGATCCATTTTCGGTTGGTAATAGACCACGAATTCGTTCTTGAAGATGGCCTTGCGTAGGCTGGTCTCCAGGGCCAGCTGCTCTACCGAGGCCACGCGCATGTTGCCGCGGTAGAACTGGAAATTGTTGCCGCCACTGCGCTTGGCCTGGTACACCGCCATATCCGCCTGATTGATCATGCTCTGGGCCTCCTTGGCGGTGTCCGGGAACACGCTGATGCCAATGCTGGCCCCAAGTAGCAGTTCGTGGCCATCAATCATGAAAGGCTTCTTCATGGCGTTGATCAGTTTCTGGCAATGCTGGCTGATGGCACCTTCGCCGCCGGGGTTTTCCAGCAGCAGGGTAAACTCGTCACCACCCACCCGGGCCAGGTTTTCTTCACCCCCGGCATGCTGGCCAATGCGTTCGGCGGCGGCTTTGAGCAGGCGGTCACCGATTTCATGGCCCAGGGATTCGTTGATCGGCTTGAAGCGATCCATGTCGATCATCAGTAGTGCCACCTTTTCCCGGTTCAGTCGCGCCAGGGTCAGGGACTTGTGCAGATGCTCGCGGAACTGGGTGCGGTTGGCCAGGCCGGTCAGGCGGTCGTAATTGGACAGGAACTGCAGTTGCTGCTCGGTTTCCTTGCGAGCGGTCAGGTCGGACATCATGCCCACATAGCGAATCACCCGCTTCTGTTCATCGCGAACCGCACTGACCTGCAGCCATTCGGGGAAGGGCTCGCCATTACGGCGGGTCTCGTTGATTTCCCCTTCCCAAAAACCGTTCTCTCGCAACGCGGCGGTAATCATCTTGTAGGTGTCGCGGTTGGCGGCGGTTTCCTGATGATCCAGCACCTGCTTGCCCAGCACCATGGATTCGCTGTAGCCGGTAATCTGTTCGAAGCGGGCATTCACCGCCAGGAAACGGAACTTGTGGTCGAGGATGAAGATGCCTTCCGGGGCGTTGTCGAATACGGTGGCAGCCAGCCGCAGCTGTTCCTGGCTCTGGCGGTCTTCGGTGATATCCCGGCGGGTGCCGATCATGCGCAGGGCGCGGCCCTGGTCGGACCATTTCACCACCCGGCCTTCGTCCTCGATCCAGCGCCAGCTGCCATCCGCATGGCGCAGCCGGTATACCGCATGGTAACGATCATTCTGGCCCTTGAAGTGGGATACCATGGCGCGGCGGATGCGGGTCAGATCATCCGGGTGAACCAGGGTTTCCAGATCGCCGAAGAAGTTCTTGAAGTAGGCGCCGTCGTAGCCCAGCAGGCGGTCGAAGTTGGTGTGGTAGTTGCGGCCGGTATCCAGCATCCAGTCCCACAGGCCGATATTGCTGGCTTCCAGCGCCAGTTCCAGCCGTTCACCGGTGGCCGCCAGGGCCTGGTTGGTTTCGCCCAGGGCCCGGGTGCGTTCCTGCACCATGGATTCCAGCCGCTCGTTGGTTTCCTGCAGGCGCTGGCGGGCTTCCTTGCGTTCATAGATTTCCTGGGCCAACTTCTCGTTGAGCGCTTCCGCGTCGCTGCGTGCGCGGTTCAGGTAGTCGATCAGCGACCGGTTGCTGGCCTGCAGCATCATGGCCTGGTGGCCGGTCTGGTTGATGCGTCGGGCGGCAAACAGGAAGAACAGGCTCAGCAGTGACATCAGCAGCATCAGTGATAGCTGGCCATGGGCCTGGGTTTCCGACAGCCGCAGCACGCCGGGACCGAGCAGCATCAGCAGATACAGGAAAACGGTGGGGAAGTGGCTGCTGTAGGCGGCCAGGGCCATGGTGCTCAGCCCCAGTCCCAGGCAGGCAATGGTCAGTTGGGCGGCCAGCATGTCGCTGGCAAACAGGGTGTCCAGAGGATTGAACAGATAGCCGGCCGCGCCCAGGATCAATGGGGAGCTCAGGGCAATGACAGAGAGAATGCGGCGGCAATGGGGTGTGGCCATATCGTTGCGCAGGCGCCGATGGCACAGCGGCAAGGCGACCATCCTGCCGACCTGCACGGCACCCACCAGCCCCAGCCAGAGCAGTAGATGCTGTCGGGAAGTCGGTGTATCCCAATAGGCCCATACCAGAGTGATGGCACTGGCTATTTCCAGCAAAATCAATACCGCAATGCCACTGAGTAACAGTTGGCACTGTTCAGTGACCACGCCATTGAACGGCGGAGCGGTTCGGGTTTGCGGAGACTGCGAAGACACCTTGATTATTATCCTCTGGCGTTTAGCCGAGTGTTTTTCTTTGTCAGTTTACCTATCGTCGATGCCAAGGGAAACCGCCATCTCACTATCGATAGTGGCGTATTGCCATGTCATATGGATTCCTCTGACCGGATTCAGTATGCAGGCATCGCGCCAGCGGACATTCTGCTAAACTTCCGCGCCATGGATGACGTAACTTCCCTTATTGATGGTTTGAACCCGGCCCAGCGCGATGCGGTGGCTGCCGATGACCGACATTTGCTGGTGTTGGCCGGTGCTGGCTCGGGCAAGACCCGGGTGCTGGTGCACCGCATCGCCTGGCAGATCGCCACCGAGCAGGCTTCGCCGTTCGGTATTCTGGCGGTGACCTTTACCAACAAGGCCGCTGCCGAAATGCGCGGGCGCATCGAGCAGTTGCTGGACATGTCCGCCGACGGCATGTGGGTGGGTACCTTCCACGGCATTGCCCATCGCCTGCTGCGCGCCCACTGGCAGGAGGCGGGCCTGCCCCAGGGCTTCCAGATCATTGATGCGGATGATCAGATTCGGCTGATCAAGCGGGTGATCAAGGAGCTGGGGCTGGACGAGCAGCGCTGGCCGGCCCGTCAGGCCACCTGGTTTATCAATGGCCAGAAGGATGAGGGCCTGCGTGCCAAGCACATGGACGCCAATGGCGACCTGTTCGTGCAGACCATGCAGAAGATCTACTTCGGCTACGAAGAAGCCTGCGAGCGCAGCGGCCTGGTGGACTTCAACGAAATGCTGTTGCGGGTGCTGGAGCTGTTCCGCGACAACGATGGCCTGCGCGGTCACTATCAGCGTCGCTTTCGGCACATCCTGGTGGACGAGTTCCAGGATACCAACAGCATCCAGTACGCCTGGCTGCGGTTGCTGGCCAACGACGATAACGCCGTGACCATCGTCGGTGATGATGACCAGTCCATCTACGGTTGGCGCGGCGCCAAGATCGAGAACATCCACAAGTTCAGCCGCGACTTCCCGGATACCCGCACCATCCGCCTGGAGCAGAACTACCGCTCCACCGGCACCATCCTGAAAGCGGCCAACGCCGTGATTGGCAACAATGCCGACCGGCTTGGCAAGGAACTGTGGACCGAGGGCAGCGACGGTGACCCGATTCGTCTCTATGCCGGCTTCAACGAAGTGGACGAAGCCCGCTTTATCGCCGGGCGGGTGGAGAAGCTGTTCCAGGAAGGGACCGCGCGGCGGGAAATGGCGGTGCTGTACCGCTCCAACGCCCAGTCCCGGGTACTGGAAGAAGCCTTTTTGCAGGCCGGCATTCCCTACCGCATTTACGGCGGTCAGCGCTTCTTCGAGCGGGCGGAAATCAAGAACGCCCTGGCCTACCTGCGCCTGCTCAGCCATCGCGATGCGGATGCCGCCTTCGAGCGGGTGGTGAACACCCCCACCCGGGGTATCGGCAACAAGACCCTGGAAAGCCTGCGTGAGCTGGCGCGTCAGCGCGGCGTGTCCCTGTGGGCTGCCGCCCAGGCACTGATTAGTGAGCAGTTACTTACCGCTCGTGCCACCAATGCCCTGGCGGTGTTCCTGAACCTGGTGACGCAACTGGACAAGCAGTGTGAAGGCCTGTCGCTGGCGGAAACCACCGAGCATGTGATCGAAGCCAGTGGCCTGGTGGACTTCCACGGCAAGGAAAAGGGCGAGAAGGGCCAGCAGCGTCTGGAGAACCTGCGCGAGCTGGTGTCTGCCACCCGGGAATTCGGCGACGAGGATGAAGAGTCCGAACTGGATTCCCTGACGGCGTTTCTGGACCACGCGGCGCTGGAATCCGGCGAGGGCCAGGCCGACGCCCACGAGGACGCGGTGCAGATGATGACCCTGCACTCCGCCAAGGGGCTGGAATTCCCGGCGGTATTCATTTGTGGCATGGAGGAAGGTCTGTTCCCCCACCAGATGTCCAGTCAGGAGCCGGGCCGGATGGCCGAAGAGCGACGCCTCTGCTACGTGGGTCTGACTCGCGCCATGCGCGAGTTGTACCTGACCCATGCGGAGAGCCGCCGCCTTTACGGCAATGAAAACCACAACCCGCCCAGTCGTTTTCTGCGCGAAATTCCCGCCGAGTTTCTTGAAGAAATCCGCGCCCGGGCCGGCTTCAGCCGCCCGGTGGGCGGCGCGGCGCGACCGATTCGCGAAACCGAATCCAATGGCATCAACCTGGGGGCGCGGGTATTGCACCCGAAATTTGGCGAGGGCACCGTATTACATTTCGAGGGCCAGGGCCCCAATGCGCGGCTACAGATCAATTTCGACGGCGCCGGCACCAAGTGGCTGGTCAGCCAGTACGCGCGGCTGGAAGTGATTTGAAAACAGTCTGACGTCGGACGACGGACGTCTGACGCGGAGATAACAATTTGGTACGGGATGTGTTGTTGCGTCTGACTTCCGTCGTCAGACGTCCGACCCGTAGACAAGAACAATGGGGTGGCCGTTTACTGCTGCCCAATGATGGAGGATGACTCTTGGATCGTCGTAAATTCGTGTCCGCCCTCGGACTGGGGCTGGGCGGCCTGGCATTGGCCGGTTGTGAAAAGAAAGATTGCCCGCCCACCGAGGGTGGCGCGACGGTAACGCCGGAACCGGAAAAGAAAGGCCCGGTCCAGCAGACCTACGAATGGAAGATGGTCACCACCTGGCCGAAGAACTACCCGGGCCTGGGTGCTGGCGCCAACCGCTTTGCCAAGCGCGTGGAAGAAATGTCCGCCGGGCGGATCAAGATCAAGGTGTACGGCGCCAAGGAACTGGTACCCGCCTTTGAAGTGTTCGATGCGGTCCGCCAGGGTAGCGCCGAAATGGGGCATGGCGCCGCCTACTACTGGAAAGGCAAGCACCCGGCCACGCCCTTCTTTACCGCCGTGCCCTTCGGGCTCACCGCCCAGGAAATGAACGGCTGGTTGCACCATGGCGGTGGTCAAAAGCTGTGGGACGACCTGTACGCCCAGTTCAACCTGAAGCCTTTTGCCTGTGGCAATACCGGCACCCAGATGGCCGGCTGGTTCAACAAGGAAATCAACAGCATCGAGGACCTGAAAGGCCTCAAGATGCGCATGCCCGGGCTGGCCGGCGAAGTGCTGGGCAAGGTCGGCGCGACCCCGGTGCAGTTGCCCGGTGCCGAAGTGTTCACCTCCCTGCAGACCGGTGCCATTGATGCGGCGGACTGGGTAGGCCCCTACAACGACCTGACCTTTGGCCTGCACCGGGTAGCCGAGTACTACTATTACCCGGGTTGGCAGGAGCCGGGCCCGACCCTGGAGCTGACCATCAACAAGACGGTATGGGACAGCCTGCCGGCGGACCTGCAGGCGATCATCCGCTACGCCGCCCAGTCGGAAAACCAGGACATGCTCGACGAGTACACCGCCCAGAACAACGCGGCGCTCCAGGAGCTGGTCAACAAGCATGGGGTGAAACTGCGTCGTCTGCCGGATGATGTGCTCAAGGCCCTGAAGGAGGCCAGCGACGAAGTCATCGACGCCCTGGTGGCGGACAACAGCGACGCACGCAAGGTGTACGAGTCCTACCGCAAATTCCGCGACGAATCGGTGGAATACATGGAGGTGGCAGAGCAGTCGTATATGAACATCCGCAGCGAACTCGCCAAGGGCTGAGCGGAGCCGCTGTAGGAGCTATGCTTGCATGGCGAACCGCGCTTGCGCGGAAATCGCCCGCAGGGCGATCAGGAATATCAGGGCTCGACAGGTCAATCCAGAAACGGCGGCAGAAGTAGAATCTTCGTCGCCTCGCTACGCTCGGTTCGCACCTCAAGCGGTGCTCCTACAGAAAGCCGAACCCCAACCGTAGGAGCGTCGCTGGCGGCGCGATAACCAAACGGCAGGCCTCGGCTAATCCCTCGGCACCGCCCGGGTCCGCCCGGTGTCATCAATGGCCACGAAGGTGAAATGCCCTTCGGTCACTTTCGACAGGGTGCCGGTGTCTTCGCGGATCCATACTTCCACCAGAATCTGCATGGAACTGCGACCCACATCCTGCAACTGGGTATAGCAGCTGACCACGGCACCCACGGGCACCGGGCGCAGGAAGGCCATGGAATCAATGGCCACGGTGGCTACCCGGCCACGGGCTTTCTTGCGGGCGGTGACAGCACCGGCCAGATCCATCTGCGATACCAGCCAGCCACCAAAGATATCGCCATTCCAGTTGGCGCTCTGCGGCATGGCAATGGTCTGAATAGCCAGGGTGCCGATGGGCTGGGGCATGTCGTCGGTGTTATCGGTCATGTTTGTTATCCGTAATATTTTGAGCCGGTGTTAGAGCCTGCTGGGGGTCTATTCACAGCCTCCGTAGTTCATTTACCCGTACAGTTGATCGGGGAGCCAGGTGGCCAGTTCCGGGAACAGCGCCAGTATACCCAGCATCAGCAGCTGGATAAGGATAAAAGGTATCACGCCCTGGTAAATTTGCGTGGTTTTTACCTCTGGCGGTGCCACGCCGCGCAGGTAAAACAGGGCAAACCCGAAGGGGGGAGTCAGAAAGCTGGTTTGCAAGTTCAGGGCGATCATTACCCCCAGCCAGATCGGGTCCAGCCCCATGGCCAGCAGTACCGGGCCGACAATGGGCACCACCACAAAGGTAATCTCGATAAAGTCGAGGATAAAGCCGAGCAAGAAGATCAACAGCATCACCAGCAGGGTGGCGCCGATCACCCCGCCGGGCAGGCTTTCGAACAGGGCATGCACCGCTTCCTCGCCGCCGAAACCGCGAAACACCAGGGAGAACAGGCTGGCGCCGATCAGGATCATGAACACCATGGCGGTGACCCGACTGGTGGCGCGCACCACCTGGCCGAGAATCTGCCCGTTCAGGTGGCGGTTGCCGGCGGCCAGCAGCAGGGAACCGAAGGCGCCGACACCGGCGGCTTCAGTGGGGGTGGCCTTGCCGGTGAGAATGGAGCCCAGCACCGCCGCAATCAGCAGTAGCGGCGGAATCAGGCCGCCCAGCAGGGGCCGCCAGCCGTGCGGTTCGCCCTCGCGGGCCTGAAACGCCGGCGCCCATTCGGGTTTCAGCAGGCTGATGGCCACAACATACAAAAGATACAGACCCACCAGAATCAGGCCGGGAATCAGCGCGCCCACAAACAGATCGCCCACCGAGACCGTATCCAGCGACCATAGCCCCTGTTTGAGCTGGGCTTCCTGATAGGCGTTGGCGAGCACATCACCCAGCAGCACCAGGGCAATGGAAGGCGGGATGATCTGCCCCAGGGTGCCGGTGGCGCAGATCAGCCCGGTGGACAGTTGCGGCTGATACCCCTGGCGCAGCATGGTGGGCAAGGACAGCAGGCCCATGGTCACCACGGTAGCCCCGACAATGCCGGTGCTGGCGGCAAGCAGGGCGCCCACCAGAATGATGGCCACGCCCATGCCGCCGGGCAGGCCGCCGAATACCTGGCCCATGCTGGCCAGCAGCTTTTCCGCCACCCGTGATTTCTCCAGCATGACCCCCATGAACACGAACAGGGGCACCGCCATCAGAGTGGTGTTGTCGATGATGCCGAACAGCCGGTTTGGCACAAAGGTCAGATCCGCCGGACTGAACGTGCCGGTCACCATGCCGGCGGCGGCGAACAGCAGCGCGGTGCCGCCCAGCACAAAGGCCACCGGGTAACCGCTGAGCAGCACCAGGCATACCACCACAAACATGAGCAGGGGAATCCATTCCATCACAGGCCCTCCCCGGGGTGGTCCTGGGAAGCAGGCGGAGCCACCCCCAGCAGGGTCAGGCCGTGGCGCAACAGTTCCGCCAGGGCCTGCACGGTGAGCAGGCCAGGCAGGATCAGCAGCAGGGTTTTCAGTAGATAGACAAAGGGCAAGCCGCCATTGGCGGAGGCTTCCTGCTCGCGCCAGCTACTGGCCACATAGTCCAGCGACAGCCAGAAAATCGCTGCACAGACCGGCAACAGCAGAAACAGGGTGCCCAGCAGATTGACCCAGGCCCGGCCCCGGGGGCTGAAGCGTTGATATAGCACATCCACGCGCACGTGCTCGTCCTCGGCCAGGGTATAGGCAATTCCCAACATAAAGAGGCTGCCGTGCAGGTAGGTGAGTGATTCCTGCAGGGCGATATTGCCGATGCCGAAGCCGTAACGCAGCACCACCACCAGTACCATGCCCAACACCAGTAGCAGGGCCAGCCAGGCGCTGCTGCGGCCCACCAGGGTGGTAAAGCCGGTAAGGCGTTGCTGCCAGCGTAATAGTTGTTGTGTCATACAAAGCCTGTGGGCCTCAAAGGGGCCTTGGTGCCGGTTCCAGAATGGGGAATCCCGAGAAAACGGGCATTATACGGGGCCTGCCGGGCAGGGCCAGCCTGTAGCGATGGATGATGGGGCGCCCTGGATCACAGGGGGGCCATATTCCTGTAATGTTGCTGTCACAAACTCTCTCTAGCATGCGCGGTGCTGAAACATGAACTGGTTTGCAAAGATTGCAAGAACAAAACCGGGGTGGGGTCTTACCTGACAAGCGCCGGTGCCATGTAACTAGGAGGCTTAACTGTGAACTTCAAGATGAAAGCAACTCTGGCAGGTGCCGCTGCTGCACTGGCCATGGCCAGCGTACCGGGCACCGCCATGGCGCGTGACACTATCTCCATTGTGGGTTCTTCCACGGTGTATCCGTTCGCCACTGTGGTAGCCGAGCGTTTCGGTCGCACCGGTAACGCCACCCCGAAAATTGAATCCACCGGTTCCGGCGGCGGCATGAAGCTATTCTGCCAGGGCGTGGGCACCCAGCACCCGGACATCACCAATGCCTCCCGTCGCATGAAGAAGTCCGAGTTCGAGCTGTGCCAGAGCAACGGCGTGAAAGACATCACCGAAGTGAAGATCGGTTACGACGGCATCGTGATTGCCAACTCCGTAAAGGGCGAGCACATTGATCTGGCCCTGCGTGACATCTTCCTGGCCCTGGCCAAGGACGTACCGAACCCGGATGGCAGCGAAGAGCTGGTAGCCAACCCCTACAAGACCTGGAAAGAAGTGAACCCGGCTCTGCCCAACGTGAAAATCGAAGTGCTGGGTCCGCCGCCGACCTCCGGCACCCGTGATGCCTTCAACGAGCTGGCCATCGAGGGCGGCTGCAAGACCTTCCCCTGGTTGAAAGCCATCAAGGACGAAGACAAGTCCAAGTACAAGGCCATCTGCCGCAGCGTTCGTGAAGACGGTGCTTATGTGGAAGCCGGTGAGAACGACAACCTGATCGTGCAGAAGCTGGAAAAGAACCCGGCTGCCTACGGTGTGTTCGGTTACTCCTTCCTGGATCAGAACCGCGGTGTGGTACAGGCTGCCAACGTGGGCGGTGTTGAACCCACTTTCGAAGCCATCGGTTCCGGCGACTACCCGGTGTCCCGCTCCCTGTACTTCTACGTGAAGAAAGCCCACGTGGGTGTGATTCCGGGCATCGAAGGCTATGTGAAAGAGTTCACCAGCGAGAAAGCCTGGGGCGACCAGGGCTACCTGGGCGAGAAAGGCCTGATCCCGCTGGGTGACGATCTGCGCAAGAGCATGGCCAAGCAGGCCCGCAGCCTGAAGTCCATGACGGGTGAAGAGTTGTAAGGGAAACAACAAAAAAGCAGGGACGCTTTTAGCCCGGTGGCGTTTGCCACCGGGCTTTTTCGCCACTGAAAAACCGGTGTTTGTTCCACCAAGATCATTGCGGTGATCTTGTTTGAGCAAATCCGATCGGAGTACTACATGCAAACCGGAAACCTGCTGTTGCTGCTGGTGGTAATGGTGGCGGTCGCCTACTTCGTGGGGCTTCGTCGCTCCTACGCGCTGGCCCGCCCCCTGGGGGGCATTCGTCACCTGCACTCGCTGCCGTTTTACTTCGCCATGCGTTCAGCCATGTGGTGTGCGATCCCCGCCCTGGTGGTGCTGGGCCTGTGGTTGGCCTTTGATGACAGCATCATCCGTCAGCAGGTGCTGGCCAGTTTGCCGGCAGAGCTGCAGCCGACGGATGCGTCCAGCTACAACCTGACACTCAGCAAGATTCAGAACGTGGCAAGCGGGGCTCTCCCGGTCGGCTTTGTGGAGCCCCCCATTGCGGCGGCGGCCGAAAATCTGAAGTCCCTGCGCCAGACCAGCGCCATGGCCCTGACCGTGGTGATTATCGTGCTGTGCATGTTCGGCGGCGCCTGGGCCTGGCTGAAAGTATCACCGCAGTTGCGCGCCCGCCAGCAGGTGGAGCGGGTGCTGCAGACCCTCTTTATGCTGTGTGCCACGGTGGCGATCCTGACCACCGTGGGCATCGTGCTGTCGGTCCTGTTCGAATCCATCCGCTTCTTTGGCAAGGTGCCGGTTACTGACTTCCTGTTCGGGTTGCAGTGGAGCCCGCAGACTGCGCTTCGGGCTGATCAGGTGGCCTCCGGTGGCGCCTTTGGTGCCGTGCCATTGTTCGTGGGTACCATGCTGATTTCCGCCATCGCCTTGCTGGTGGCGGTGCCGGTGGGGCTGATGTCGGCCATCTACCTGGCGGAATACGCCAGCAACCGGGTCCGCACTGTGGCCAAGCCGGCACTGGAAGTGCTGGCCGGGGTGCCCACCGTGGTGTACGGCTTCTTTGCCGCCCTGACGGTGGCGCCGTTTATTCGCGGCCTGGGTGAATCCATCGGTTTGAATGTGGCCTCGGAATCCGCCCTGGCCGCCGGCCTGGTGATGGGCATCATGATTATCCCGTTCGTGTCTTCCCTGGCGGATGATGTGATTACTGCGGTACCCCAGGCCATGCGTGATGGCTCCCTGGGGCTGGGCGCCACCAAGAGCGAGACCATCAAGAAGGTGATTTTCCCGGCGGCCCTGCCGGGCATTATGGGTGGCATCCTGCTGGCCGCTTCCCGGGCCATCGGCGAGACCATGATCGTGGTGATGGCCGCTGGCCTGGCCGCCAATCTGACCGCCAATCCGCTGGAAGCGGTGACCACCATCACCGTACAGATCGTCACCCTGCTGACCGGCGATCAGGAATTCGACAGCGCCAAGACCCTGGCGGCCTTTGCCCTGGGCCTGATGTTGTTCATCACTACCCTGGTCATGAATATCTTCGCGCTGCATATCGTGAAGAAATACCGCGAGCAGTACGACTAGGAGCCGGAGAGAAACCATGAGCGAAACCACGGAAAAAGTCCGCAAGACGCTAGCCCGGCGCTACCGGGCCGAGAAGCGCTTCAAGGCGTTTGGCATCGGCTCCATCGGCATTGGCCTGATGGCCCTGGTGCTGCTGTTCACCGACATTATCGGCAAGGGTTACAGCGCGTTCTTCGAGTATGAAATCCAGCTGCCGATCACCTTCGACGCCGAGGTGCTGGATGTCAGCGACCCCCGCGACGAGGATGAACTGAACTACGGCAACTATCAGGGGGTGATCCGCGACGCCCTGGCAGAACGCTTCCCCACTGTGGAAGGCCGTCAGGACACCCGGGCACTGAATCAGCTGGTGAGCACCGGCGCCGGTTATGCCCTGCGCGATATGCTGCGCGAAGATCCCTCCCTGCTGGGCAAGACCCGCACCCTGTGGTTGCTGGCCGATGACGATGTGGACCTGTTTCTCAAGGCCAGTGAAAAGCAGCGTGAAGACAGCCGCCTGAATGCCAAGCAGCAGCAGTGGGTGGCCGAGCTGGAAGCCTCCGGGGAAACCCGCATGGTGTTCAACCAGTCCCTGTTCAGTTACGGCGATTCCCGTGAGCCGGAACAGGCGGGCATTCTCGGTGCCATTCTCGGCTCCCTGTTCACCATGATCGTCACCCTGGTGTTGAGCTTCCCGGTGGGCGTGGCGGCGGCCATCTATCTGGAAGAGTTCGCCCCCAAGAACAAGTTCACCGACTTCATTGAAGTGAATATCAACAACCTGGCGGCGGTGCCGTCGATCATCTTCGGCTTGCTGGGCCTGGCGGTGATCATTGGCCTGTTCGGCCTGCCCCGTTCGGTGCCGCTGGTGGGCGGTATCGTACTGACGCTGATGACCCTGCCGACCATCATCATTTCCAGCCGCGCCGCCATCAAGGCGGTACCGCCCAGCATTCGCCAGGCGGCCATGGGGCTGGGGGCATCGAAGATGCAGGTGGTATTGCACCATGTGCTGCCGCTGGCCCTGCCGGGCATGCTCACCGGTGCCATCATCGGCATGGCCCAGGCCCTGGGTGAAACCGCACCGCTGCTGATGATCGGCATGGTGGCCTTTATCGTCGATCTGCCCGCCGGCCCCATGGATGCTGCCACGGTGTTGCCGGTACAGATCTACCTGTGGGCGGACAGCCCGGAGCAATCTTTTGAAGCGTTGGCGTCCGCTGCGATCATGGTGCTGCTGGCGTTCCTGATCACCATGAACACCCTGGCGGTGGTACTGCGCAAGCGCCTTGAGCGGCGCTGGTAACGGACCGGTAACGAGGATTTGAGTGATGGAAACCGCACAGCAACTGGACAAACCGTCCCTGGGCAACAATGATGCGGCCAAAGACAAGGCCATTAACGAGCGTGACGCAATGACACAAGACACTCCCTATCCCGATCAGACCGTGGGTAAGCCCTTTGTGGACAACCCGAAAATGCGCCTGCGTGATGTGGAGGTGTTCTACGCCGATAACCAGGCCATCCATGGTGTCAGCCTGGACATCGGCAAGAACGAAGTGGTGTCGCTGATTGGTCCGTCCGGTTGCGGCAAGTCCACCTTTCTGCGCTGCCTGAACCGCATGAACGACACCATCGATATCTGTCGGGTAAAGGGCGATCTGCATCTGGAAGGGCAGGATCTCTATGACCCGAAACTGGATGTGGTGGAGCTGCGTGCCCGGGTGGGCATGGTGTTCCAGAAGCCCAACCCCTTCCCCAAGTCGATCTACGACAACGTGGCCTATGGGCCGCGTATCCATGGTCTGGCCAACAAGAAATACGACCTGGACGAGATCGTGGAAAACAGCCTGCAGAAAGCCGGCCTGTGGAACGAAGTGAAGGACCGGCTGCACTCGCCGGGTACCGGCCTGTCCGGCGGTCAGCAGCAGCGTCTGTGTATTGCCCGCACCATCGCGGTGAGCCCGGAAGTGGTGCTGATGGATGAGCCCTGCTCCGCGCTGGATCCCATCGCCACCGCCAAGATCGAGGAGCTGATCTCCGAGCTGAGCGAGTCCTACACCATTGCCATCGTCACCCACTCCATGCAGCAGGCCGCGCGGGTATCCCACCGTACCGCCTACTTCCACCTGGGGCGGTTGATCGAAATGAATGACACCGACACCGTGTTCACCAAGCCGGAACACGATCTGACGGAAGCCTATATCACCGGCCGCTTCGGTTAAGGGGAGCAAGACACAATGGATCGCATGCATTTTGGTGAGCACAGCTCAACCCAGTTCAATGAGGCGCTGGAATCCATCCGCAACAATCTGATGGAGATGGGCGGCTTGGTGGAAAAGCAGGTGGTGGATGCCTTGCAGGCATTGCTGCATGCGGATTCCGACCTGGCCCAGAAGGTGCTGGATACGGAAGACAAGGTCGACAAGCTGGAAATGCTGATCGACGAGGAATGCACCCGGGTGCTGGCCCTGCGTCAGCCCGCCGCGTCGGACCTGCGTCTGATCATTGCCGTCACCAAGGCGGTCTCCGATCTGGAACGGATCGGTGATGAATCCGCCAAGATTGCCCGCATGGGCCAGCAGTTGGCGGAAGAGGGCGAGTCTCCGCGTGGTTACGTGGAAGTGCGCCACATCGGCAACCATGTGCGCAACATGCTGCGCGACACCCTGGATGCCTTTGCCCGCTTCGATGCCAAGAAAGCCCTGGCCGTGGCCGCCGAGGATAACGAGGTGGACCTGGAATACCGCAGCGCCATGCGCTCGCTGGTCACCTTCATGATGGAAGACCCGCGCTCCATTACCCGGGTGCTCAACATCATCTGGTCCCTGCGTGCACTCGAGCGAATCGGTGACCATGCCCGCAACATCGGCGAGCAGGTTATCTACCTGGTGGAAGGCAAGGATGTACGCCACATCAGCGTGGATGAGATCGAAGCCAAGCTGAAGAAGTAAAGGACAGCTGCGAGCTACGAGCTTCCAGCTACGAGGAAAACCTGCTACGAAGCCGCTGTAGGAGCTATGCTTGCATGGCGAACCGCGCGTAGCGCGGAATCGCCTGAAAGGCGATCAGGCATTTCCGAACGTGACAGGTTTCTCCAGAGGAGAGGGCGAGTAAACTGCACCGCTTTTTCCTCGCCAAGGCTCGGATTCGCCATGCAAGCATAGCTCCTACAGCATCCTTCAAAGGCCGTGCCTGACTTTCAGGCGCGGCCTTTTTCGTTTCGGGGATTGTCACAAAACTTTCCCGCGTTGCAGCTTGAAGCTTGTCGCTTGCAGCTTTAATATCCGTATTTCCGAATATACGAATACAGGGCGAGCCATGCTCACTCCCACCCAGCTGTGCAAATGCCTCGGCGATGACCTTCGCCTGAGCCTGGTCTGCCTGTTGCACGGTCAGGGCGAGGTCTGTGTCTGTGATCTGGTGGAGGCCATCAGTGCGCCGCAGTCCACCGTGTCGCGACACCTGGCCCAGCTGCGCCAGTGCCAGCTGGTGGTGGCGCGGCGGCAGGGTACCTGGATGCATTACCGCATCAATCCGGAGTTGCCTGACTGGGCCCAACAGACCCTGGCAAGCCTGGTCCCGCCGGCCTGCCAGGCGTTGTCCCTGACCCTTCCCGTTTCTGCCTGCTGTGAGAACTGACATGCCACTACAACCCATGACGATTCTGGTGCTGTGCACCGGCAACTCCTGTCGTTCGATCATCGGCGAAGCATTGATCAATGCGCTGGGCCAAGGCCGCTTTCGGGGTCTCAGTGCCGGTAGTCATCCTACCGGTCAGGTCAATCCGGGTGCGCTGGCAGTGCTGGCCCGTCACGGCATTACCGCGGCAAACCCGGCCTCCAAGTCCATGGACGATCTGGCCGATGAAGAGATTGATCTGATTATTACCGTCTGCGACAGCGCTGCCGGGGAAGCCTGCCCGGTGTGGCTGGGCGATGTGCCGAAACTGCATTGGGGGCTGCCGGACCCGGCGCATGCGCAAGGCACAGACGAGGAGATTGCCGCGGCCTTCGAGGCGACCTACCAGCAGCTGGAGCAACGTCTTCAGGCGCTGTTTGCCGTGTCCCTGGATGAACTCAATGAGAACGGCTTGGTGGCCTGCGGCGAAAAAATCCACCGGGAACTGGGTGGCCACTGATGCCGTTTTTCGAACGTTACCTGAGCGTCTGGGTGGGGCTGGCGATTATCGCCGGGGTTGGCCTGGGGCTGGCGGTGCCGCCGCTTTTTCAAGCGGTGGCGGCGTTTGAGTACGCCCATGTGAACCTGGCGGTGGCGGTGTTTATCTGGGTGATGGTCTACCCGATGATGATCCAGATCGACTTCACCGCCATCAAGAAAGTGGGTCAGAACCCACGGGGATTGCTGCTCACTCTGGTGATCAACTGGCTGATCAAGCCGTTCACCATGGCGGCGCTGGGCTGGGTGTTCTTCAAGGTGCTGTTCGCCGGCTGGGTGGACCCGCAGACCGCCACCGAATATATCGCCGGCATGATCCTGCTGGGCGTGGCGCCCTGTACCGCCATGGTGTTTGTGTGGAGTCACCTGACCAATGGCGACGCCAACTACACCCTGGTACAGGTGTCGGTGAACGACATCATCATGGTGTTTGCCTTCGCGCCCATTGCCGCTCTGTTGCTGGGCGTCAGCGATATCACCGTTCCCTGGGATACGCTGTTGTTGTCCGTGGTGCTCTATGTGGTGCTGCCCTTGATCGCCGGTTTCCTCACCCGCCAGATGCTGGTGGCAAAAGGGGGGGAGGCGAAAGTGGAGAGCTTCGTCCACACTCTCAAGCCGATCAGCGTGATGGGGCTGCTGGCCACGGTGGTGTTACTGTTTGGTTTCCAGGCGGAAACCATTCTCGCCAAGCCCCTGGCCATCGTGCTGATCGCCATCCCGCTGCTGATCCAGACCTACGGCATTTTCGTGATCGCCTACTGGGCGGCCCGCCGTCTGCGACTGAAGCATAATGTGGCCGGCCCTGCCTGCCTGATCGGCACCAGCAACTTCTTCGAGTTGGCGGTGGCCGTGGCCATCAGCCTGTTCGGCCTGCACTCCGGCGCCGCTCTGGCCACGGTGGTGGGCGTGCTGGTGGAAGTGCCGGTGATGCTGACGCTGGTGGCGATCGTGAATCGCACCCCCCACTGGTTCGAAGAAAATCCTGCGTAACCCTGTAGGAGCCCATGCTTGCATGGCGATCAAGTTGCGAGGATCGAGTAACACGGTTTGAACCCCGGTTTTCGCAACCCGAAACTCGCTCCTCGCTACGGTCTTGCCCCAGGCATGGGCTCCTACAAACAATGAGAGCGTCGATGAAAGATCTACCCAATCTCGATAACGATTGTTTCCAGGTCCCCACCACAGAAAAGGTATTCCGGGATCAGCCGTCCACTCACAAGCCGCGCATCCTGTTGTTGTACGGTTCATTGCGCCAGCGGTCCTTCAGCCGTCTGGCGGTGGAGGAAGCTGCCCGTCTGCTGGAGGCCATGGGGGCCGAACCGCGGATTTTTCATGCCGACGGCCTGCCGCTGCCGGACAGTGAGGATGCCAGCCACCCCAAGGTGAAGGAGCTGCGTGATCTGGTGACCTGGAGTGAGGGGATGGTGTGGTGTTCGCCGGAGCGCCATGGCGCCATGACCGGCATCATGAAAGCGCAGATCGACTGGATTCCCCTGTCGCTGGGGGCGGTGCGTCCTACCCAGGGCAAGACCCTGGCGGTGATGCAGGTGTGTGGCGGCTCGCAATCCTTCAATGCGGTCAACCAGCTCCGCGTGCTGGGCCGCTGGATGCGCATGCTCACCATCCCCAATCAGTCGTCGGTGCCGAAAGCGTTTCTTGAGTTCGATGAAAACGACCGCATGAAACCATCCGGTTTCTATGATCGTATTGTCGATGTGATGGAAGAGCTGGTGAAGTTTACCCTGCTTACCCGTGACCGCAGCGACTACCTCACCGACCGTTATTCCGAGCGCAAGGAAAGCGCTGAAGAATTAATGAAACGGGTGAATCAGCGCAGCCTGTAAGGGGATCCTGATGGCAGGACGTTCCCGTTGGAGCTTTGCTCGCAAAGCGAAAGATCAGCCGTTGGCACGGCGTCAAAATAAAGCCTGTCGCCTGGCAAGCAAGGCTCCAACGGTTGAATGAGTGATCCGTCAGACCGCCCGGATCACAAATCCCTGACGTGGCAGGTGTACATGCACCCGGCCCACGGCGTCCTCGTCCCGCGCCACGATCCAGCGCTCATCGGTGCTGGCCACCAGAGTGCCTTCCACCGGAATGCGGCCGTAGTCGTTCGGCGCCACGCTCACGGTCTTGCCGAGCAGTGCCTCGTCCTGGGTGGAGTCGGGCAGGGCACGGGGGCTGGCGGCACGGGCCTGTTCCAGGGCCTGGTCGGCGCTGATCGGGGTGCTGTTGCCCTGCCCATAGGCCTGCAGGCGATCCAGCCAGGCACTCACTTTCGGGTAGCGTTTGAAGCGGGGCTGTTCCGCCAGATCACGCTGGAACCACAGGCTATGGTAGGCGGAAAAATCGCCGGCGTTGGGGCTGTCGCCAAACAGGAAGGACTGGGATTCCAGCTTCCCCTCCAGATCGGTCAGGTGGGCTTCGACCATCCGCTTCATCTGTTTCGGGCTGTTGGTTTTCACCTTGGCCTTGCTGCCCATGGCGATGCGGTCCCACAACAGGCGACCGAGATCCAGCAGCGAGGATTCCTTGAGCACCTTGCGCAGCAGGGTCAGGTTGCCGGCGGAAATAATGCAGGCCAGAAAGATGTCCAGATCTACCCGGGCGACAAATTCCTGCACCTGGGCGTCACAGTTGTCGGCGACCAGTTCCGGCTTGTTGGCCAAGCGGGCAATTTCCTGGCTGATGATGCGGGTATCACAGAATACATCGGCGCCGCTCTGTGCCACCGGGATTTTCCGGTAACCCCCGGCCAGGGGGGCCAGTTGTGGCCGCGGCGGCATTTCGCGCACGGTGACCGATTGCCAGTCCAGACCGGCGTAGCCGAGCATGGCCCGCACCTTTTCGGAAAAGGGGGACAGGGCGTAGTGGTGCAGAATCAGGTCTGACATGGGGTCTCCGTTGTCAATGAAATGGCGGCTGCACTAGTAACACGAAGGCATTGGACGCAGCGTGAAGATTTAGTGATGGGGGCTGACGCCAAACCAGGTTGTCAGGCCCATCTCCATGGATTGTTCGGTGCTGCCAAACCAGATTTGGCCATCCTGGATCATGCATTGCAGTTGCATGGTGCGTTGCATCAACGGGGCCAGCGTCGCTTCGCTGTCCGGGTCTACGTGAACAATGTGCAGGTTGCTGAAGCGGGTCACCTTGTTCTTCATGGTGTCCCACCACACCTGGGGTGCGCGGGCGCCATAGGTGTAAATCGTCACCTGCCGGGCCAGGCCGCACGCCTTGCGGAGGCGTTTCTCGTCGGGCATGCCCAGTTCGATCCAGTGCTCCAGGGTGTCGTCCGGGTTGCGCTGCCACAGGTCCGGCTCGTCGGTGCTGGACAGGCCGCGGGTAAAGGCCAGGTCTTCGTGGGCATTCAGGGCAAAGGCCAGCAGCCGCAACATCATCCGCGATTCGGTTTCCGACGGGTGCAGCGCCACGGTCAGATTATGGGTGGCGTAGTAGTCCCGGTCCATGTCGGACACGGTCAATTCGGCTTTATAAATGGTGGCGGTCAGGGCCATGAATTTGCTCGCTAACAGGCGTACATGCAACACGCATGTACGCAAGGTCGGTGGGATTGTAGCAGGCTTGGTCGGATAGCCCACTGTGAGAGTGGTCGCTGGACCGTGCCAGGCGTCGCGCGTGACGAGTTTCTAAGCACAAACCCTGCATGAGAGTTTTCGCGGCCACATTCTTGGGGGGAGTCCATCAACCGAGCAGCGCGAAAACGCCAAACCCGATAAAGAGTCCGGCACTGATCCGGTGGGCCCAGGTTTCCAGTTTGTCGCCGCCAAACTGGTGCGCCAGCCAGATGACGGGCAAGTTGGCGGCGATCATGCCCAGGGTGGAGCCGCCCAGAACCGGCCAGAACTGATCCTTGAACTGCACCGCCAGAGCAATGGTGGCGAGCTGGGTCTTGTCACCGATCTCGGCAATGAAGAACAGTACCAGCGCGGTCAGGAAGGGGCCGAAGCGGGGATCATCATCCACTTTTTCGTCATGGTCGGGTATCAGCATCCACAGGCCCAGGCCAATAAAGCTGATGCCGAGAATCCAGCGTAGCCAGTCTCCGGGAATGGCCCCGGCCAGCCAGTCGCCGAACCACACGGACACGCCATGGTTGAGCAGGGTAGCAACCAGTACGCCTGCCAGGATCGGCCAGGGTTTGCGGAACTTGAGAATCAGTGCCAGGGATAACAGCTGGGTCTTGTCGCCGATTTCGCCGAGGCCAACCAGCAGGAATGAGCTGAGTAGAGCTTCCATGAACGTTTCCAGAGGGGCGGGATTGCGACACAGAGACACCACCGGTCAATCCCGCCCCTGCGGAATACCAGCGATGTCTCAGGTCTCGTCAGGTGCTGGGGAATTCTTCCGTGGTTGGCCTTTGATGACAGCACCATCCATCAGCAGGCGGCGCTTACCAGGCTGCCGGTGGCAGAGCTGCAGCCGACGGATGCGCTACAACCCACGACTCAGCAAGATTCAGAACGCGCCTCCTGGCTCGGCTTCAGAGCCCCCCATCAAGGGCGGCGCGGCCGAAATCTGAGTTTCTGCGCCAGACCTCAGAAGCCATGGCTTCTGACCTGTGGTGGTGATTATCGTGTTGTGATGTTCGGCGGCGCCCTCGGCCCGGCTGGAAAGTATCACCGCAGTTGCGCCCGCTGGTGGAGGAGGCGCGGGTGCTGTGACCCTCTTTATGTGTGCCATTTAATCCTGACCACCGTGGGCATCGTGCCGGTAGTCCCGTTCGAACCATCCGCTTTTGCAAGGTGCCGGCTACTGACTTCCTGTTCAGTGGAGCCCGCAGACTGCGCTTCGGGCTGATCAGGTATCTGGCGCCTCGGCGTGCCGCGCCATTGTTCGCGGTACCATGCTGACGCCGGTCGCTCGCTGCAGGCGGTGCCGGTGGGCCGGATGTCATTACCCGCCCTGGCATTTAGCAACCGGGTCCGGCACCGTACGCTTCGGCACCGTGGTGCTGGCTGTGCCCACCGTGGTGTACGGCTTCTTTTGCCGCCTCCTGAGGGCGCTGCCGCGTTTACTCCGCGCCCGGTGAATCCATCGGTTTGAATGTGGCCTCGCGCCCTGGCCGCTGGCCTGGTGACACGCTGATTGATCCCTGGTTCTCGTGCCTCTCCTCATGGATGATGTGATTACTGCGGCACCCCATATGCGTGATGGCTCCTGAGCTGGGCGCCACCCACACAGACCATCAAGGTAGATTTTCCCGGCGGTCCTGCTCGCATTATGGGTGGCATCCGCTGGGCTGCTTCCCGTAAATATCGGCGACCATGACGGTGATACGCTGGCCCGGCCGCCAATCTGACGCCAATCCGCTGGGTGCCGGTGACCACCATCACCGTACAGATCGTCACCGCCGACCGGCGATCAGGGAATTTGACAGCGCCAAGACCCTGGCGGCCTTGCCCTGGGCCTGATGTTCATCACTACCCTGGTCATGAATATCTCGCGCTGCATATAAAGAAATATCGCGAGCAGTACGACTAGGAGCCGGAGAGAAAACCATGAGCGAAACCACGGAAAAAGTCCGCAAGACGCTGGCCCGGCGCTACCGGGCCGAGAAGCGCTTCAAGGCGTTTGGCATCGGCTCCATCGGCATTGCCAGCCTGATGGCCCTGGTGCTGCTGTTCACCGACACATCGGCAGCGTTCTTCTAGCGCGAAAATCCAGCTGCCGTCACCTTCGACCGAGGTAAAGCTGAGTCGCGTGACTCCCGCGACGAGGATGAACTGAACTACGGCAACTATCAGTGATCCGCGACGCCCTGGCAGAACGCTCTCACCGGAAGGCCGCCACGTACACCGGGCACTGAATCAGCCGGTGAGCACCGGCGCGTGGTTGTTTGCAGCGATAAGCTGCGCGAAGATCCCTCCCTGTTGGAAGACCCGCACCCTGTGGTTGCTGGCCGATGATTGAGGACCTGTTTCTCAAGGCCAGTGAAAAGCAAAGTGGAAGACAGCCGCCTGAATGCCAAGCAGTGTTACAGGGTGGTTGAGCGCAGCTTCCGGGAAACCCGTGGCTAAGGCCCAACCGGTCCCTGTTCACATGGCGCGATTCCCCGCAGGCTGAAACAGGCGGGCATTCGCTTACGCCTCTTCCTGTTCACCATGATCGTCACCCCTATGCGATTCGTGGAGGCGGCAACATCTGACCGGAAGAGTTCCTTTGAAGAATGTTCACCTGACTCATTGAAGCGAATATCAACAACCCGGCGGCGGTGCCGTCGATCACCTCGCTGCTGGGCCCGGCGGTGATCATTGGCCTGTTCGGCCGCCCGCCTGCCTGCGCCGCTGGCAAGGTGGACAGTACTGACGCCGACGGACCATTCCTGCCGACTTTCCATCATCATTTCTCAGCCGCGCCGCCATCGGTAGCGGTACCGCCCAGCATTCGCCAGGCGGCCATGGCTGGGGGCATCGAAGACGGTGGGCTGCAACCACAGAGCAAAAGCCGCCGATTCGCCGGGCACAAACACCGGAAGTTATCGGCATGGTCGAAATCTCTTGGGGGTGAAACCGCACCGTTGATGATCGGCATGGTATTTTATCATCGATCTGCCTTTTTCGGCCCCTTCATGGATGCCGCCACTATGCCGCCGGCACAGATCTAACAAGCAGCCCTGGCAATCTTTGAAGCGTTGGCGTCCGCTGCGATCATCTGGTGCTGCTGGCGCCCTTGATCGTTCACACACACGCGATCAATTCCGGCGTGTACGCGCGCCTTGAGCGCGCCGTTGGTAACGGACCGGTAATTATGATTTGAGGATGGAAACCCATAGCAATCAGAGTCAAACCGTCATCCCTAACAGCAACAACGATGCGGCCAAAGACAAGGCCATTAATTTGCGACGCAATGATACAAGACACTTTTATCCCGATCAGGACTGTGGGAAGCCCTTGTGGACACCCGAAAATGCGCCCTCGGCGCGATGAGGAATGATGCGCCGATAACCAGGCCATCCGGTTATGTCAGCCCGGACATCGGTAAGCGAACCAAGTGTCGCCGATTACGGTCCCCAAGGTGCTGTAAGTCCAAATTTTCTGCGCCACCTGAACCGCAAGGGAACGACACGCCTGACTTAATATCTGTCGTGGCAAAGCGCTGATCTGCACCAAAGGGCAGGATCTCTCATAATCCGAAACTGGATGTGGTGGGAGCGTAAAAATTGGGTGGGCATACAGTTCCCAAAGCCTCCAACCCCTTCCCAAGCTTCCTGATTCACACGGTCGTGGCCTATGGCTGGCCCATGGTCTAATAACAAGGGGGCCATGACCGCTGACGAGATCGTGGAAAACAGCTTCGTAAGTGAAAGCCGCCCGAACGATGGAAGGACTGGCCGCACCGCTGCGGCCTGGCCTGGTCCGGCGGTCAGCAGCAGCGTCTGTATTGTCCTAACGATTGCGGAGCCTGGCGTGGCATGGAGGGGATGAGCTCCCGTTCATGCTGATCCCATCGCTAACGTGCCAAGATCGAGTGAGCTGATCTTCGAGCTGAGCGAGTCCTACAACAATGCCATCGTCACCCACTCCATGCAGCAGGTTTCGCGGCATCCACCGTACGTCACTTCCACCCTGGGTGTACGATTCGAACGAATGACACCGATTACCTGTGTTCAATGCCAAGCCGGAACACGATCTGACGAAGCCTATATCAACGGGCCGCTTCGCTGTAGCATAATACCACGGATCGTGATGCATTTTGAGGAGCACAGCCCCAACCAGTTCAATGAGGCTGGGAACCATCCGCAACAACTGATGAGATAAGGCTGGTGGCAGGTGGTGGATGCCTTGCAGGCATTGCTGTAAGGTGCATGCGGATTCTGGACTCTGGCCCGCCGTAAGGTGTTTAGGATACGGAAGACAAGCGGTTTGACAAGCTGGAAATGCTGATCGACGAAGAATGCACCGGGTGCTGGCCCTGCGTCAGCCCGCCGCGTCGACCTATGCGTCTGATCATTGCCGTCACCAAGGCGGTCTCCGATCTGGAACGGATCGGCATGAACCGCCAGCACGACCCAGTACGTACAGCAGCCGGCGGAAGAGGCAGTCTCCGCGTCAGCGTGGAAGTGCGCTACATCGGCAACCATGCGCAACATGCTGCGCGCGCGACACCCTGACGCTTGCCCGCCTGAAGTAAGAAAGCTCCAATGTGGCCATATTAACTGAGGACCCTGGAGTATCGCAGCGCCATGTGTTTGCTGGCTAAGGATGGGAAGACCTGCGCTCCATTACCCGGGGTGTCAATATCATCTGGTCCCCGGCGGCAACTTTAGCTTAATCGGTGACCATGCCCGCACACCAAGCAAAGCGGCGGCCATCTGGCAATCGGCGGAAGGCAAGGACGTACGCCACATCTCGGATGGATCGTTATAGCGCGTACGCAGCTGAGCTAAGAGCTTCCAGCCACGAGGAAAACCTGCACAGCCGCCAGTAGGAGCTATTTAGGCGCAGGAACTGGCGCGTAGGCGCGGAATCTGTGCCTGAAAGCGATCAGTATCTGAACGTGACAGGTTTCCCTCCAGAGGAGAGGGGCGAGTAAAAACTGTGGATTGCCTTTTTCCCCGCCAAGGCTCGACCGCCATGCAAGCATGCTCACAGCACTTCTCAGCAAGCTGTCAAATGAATTTCAGGCGCAGCCTTTCGTTTCGGATTGTCACAAAATCCTTCGCGTTGCAGCTTGAAGCGATATTAGCAGCTTAATACATCCGTGTATTTCCGAATATATGAATACAGGGCGAGCCAGCGCTCACCTCCACCGATAGCTAATGCTTGGTGATGACTCTTTGTTTGAGCTTCCTCATTCCTGCCTCAGGGGCCTTGGTGCCGGTTCCAGAATGGGGAATCCCGAGAAAACGGGCATTATACGGGGCCTGCCGGGCAGGGCCAGCCTGTAGCGATGGATGATGGGGCGCCCTGGATCACAGGGGGGCCATATTCCTGTAATGTTGCTGTCACAAACTCTCTCTAGCATGCGCGGTGCTGAAACATGAACTGGTTTGCAAAGATTGCAAGAACAAAACCGGGGTGGGGTCTTACCTGACAAGCGCCGGTGCCATGTAACTAGGAGGCTTAACTGTGAACTTCAAGATGAAAGCAACTCTGGCAGGTGCCGCTGCTGCACTGGCCATGGCCAGCGTACCGGGCACCGCCATGGCGCGTGACACTATCTCCATTGTGGGTTCTTCCACGGTGTATCCGTTCGCCACTGTGGTAGCCGAGCGTTTCGGTCGCACCGGTAACGCCACCCCGAAAATTGAATCCACCGGTTCCGGCGGCGGCATGAAGCTATTCTGCCAGGGCGTGGGCACCCAGCACCCGGACATCACCAATGCCTCCCGTCGCATGAAGAAGTCCGAGTTCGAGCTGTGCCAGAGCAACGGCGTGAAAGACATCACCGAAGTGAAGATCGGTTACGACGGCATCGTGATTGCCAACTCCGTAAAGGGCGAGCACATTGATCTGGCCCTGCGTGACATCTTCCTGGCCCTGGCCAAGGACGTACCGAACCCGGATGGCAGCGAAGAGCTGGTAGCCAACCCCTACAAGACCTGGAAAGAAGTGAACCCGGCTCTGCCCAACGTGAAAATCGAAGTGCTGGGTCCGCCGCCGACCTCCGGCACCCGTGATGCCTTCAACGAGCTGGCCATCGAGGGCGGCTGCAAGACCTTCCCCTGGTTGAAAGCCATCAAGGACGAAGACAAGTCCAAGTACAAGGCCATCTGCCGCAGCGTTCGTGAAGACGGTGCTTATGTGGAAGCCGGTGAGAACGACAACCTGATCGTGCAGAAGCTGGAAAAGAACCCGGCTGCCTACGGTGTGTTCGGTTACTCCTTCCTGGATCAGAACCGCGGTGTGGTACAGGCTGCCAACGTGGGCGGTGTTGAACCCACTTTCGAAGCCATCGGTTCCGGCGACTACCCGGTGTCCCGCTCCCTGTACTTCTACGTGAAGAAAGCCCACGTGGGTGTGATTCCGGGCATCGAAGGCTATGTGAAAGAGTTCACCAGCGAGAAAGCCTGGGGCGACCAGGGCTACCTGGGCGAGAAAGGCCTGATCCCGCTGGGTGACGATCTGCGCAAGAGCATGGCCAAGCAGGCCCGCAGCCTGAAGTCCATGACGGGTGAAGAGTTGTAAGGGAAACAACAAAAAAGCAGGGACGCTTTTAGCCCGGTGGCGTTTGCCACCGGGCTTTTTCGCCACTGAAAAACCGGTGTTTGTTCCACCAAGATCATTGCGGTGATCTTGTTTGAGCAAATCCGATCGGAGTACTACATGCAAACCGGAAACCTGCTGTTGCTGCTGGTGGTAATGGTGGCGGTCGCCTACTTCGTGGGGCTTCGTCGCTCCTACGCGCTGGCCCGCCCCCTCCCCTGGGGGGCATTCGTCACCTGCACTCGCTGCCGTTTTACTTCGCCATGCGTTCAGCCATGTGGTGTGCGATCCCCGCCCTGGTGGTGCTGGGCCTGTGGTTGGCCTTTGATGACAGCATCATCCGTCAGCAGGTGCTGGCCAGTTTGCCGGCAGAGCTGCAGCCGACGGATGCGTCCAGCTACAACCTGACACTCAGCAAGATTCAGAACGTGGCAAGCGGGGCTCTCCCGGTCGGCTTTGTGGAGCCCCCCATTGCGGCGGCGGCCGAAAATCTGAAGTCCCTGCGCCAGACCAGCGCCATGGCCCTGACCGTGGTGATTATCGTGCTGTGCATGTTCGGCGGCGCCTGGGCCTGGCTGAAAGTATCACCGCAGTTGCGCGCCCGCCAGCAGGTGGAGCGGGTGCTGCAGACCCTCTTTATGCTGTGTGCCACGGTGGCGATCCTGACCACCGTGGGCATCGTGCTGTCGGTCCTGTTCGAATCCATCCGCTTCTTTGGCAAGGTGCCGGTTACTGACTTCCTGTTCGGGTTGCAGTGGAGCCCGCAGACTGCGCTTCGGGCTGATCAGGTGGCCTCCGGTGGCGCCTTTGGTGCCGTGCCATTGTTCGTGGGTACCATGCTGATTTCCGCCATCGCCTTGCTGGTGGCGGTGCCGGTGGGGCTGATGTCGGCCATCTACCTGGCGGAATACGCCAGCAACCGGGTCCGCACTGTGGCCAAGCCGGCACTGGAAGTGCTGGCCGGGGTGCCCACCGTGGTGTACGGCTTCTTTGCCGCCCTGACGGTGGCGCCGTTTATTCGCGGCCTGGGTGAATCCATCGGTTTGAATGTGGCCTCGGAATCCGCCCTGGCCGCCGGCCTGGTGATGGGCATCATGATTATCCCGTTCGTGTCTTCCCTGGCGGATGATGTGATTACTGCGGTACCCCAGGCCATGCGTGATGGCTCCCTGGGGCTGGGCGCCACCAAGAGCGAGACCATCAAGAAGGTGATTTTCCCGGCGGCCCTGCCGGGCATTATGGGTGGCATCCTGCTGGCCGCTTCCCGGGCCATCGGCGAGACCATGATCGTGGTGATGGCCGCTGGCCTGGCCGCCAATCTGACCGCCAATCCGCTGGAAGCGGTGACCACCATCACCGTACAGATCGTCACCCTGCTGACCGGCGATCAGGAATTCGACAGCGCCAAGACCCTGGCGGCCTTTGCCCTGGGCCTGATGTTGTTCATCACTACCCTGGTCATGAATATCTTCGCGCTGCATATCGTGAAGAAATACCGCGAGCAGTACGACTAGGAGCCGGAGAGAAACCATGAGCGAAACCACGGAAAAAGTCCGCAAGACGCTAGCCCGGCGCTACCGGGCCGAGAAGCGCTTCAAGGCGTTTGGCATCGGCTCCATCGGCATTGGCCTGATGGCCCTGGTGCTGCTGTTCACCGACATTATCGGCAAGGGTTACAGCGCGTTCTTCGAGTATGAAATCCAGCTGCCGATCACCTTCGACGCCGAGGTGCTGGATGTCAGCGACCCCCGCGACGAGGATGAACTGAACTACGGCAACTATCAGGGGGTGATCCGCGACGCCCTGGCAGAACGCTTCCCCACTGTGGAAGGCCGTCAGGACACCCGGGCACTGAATCAGCTGGTGAGCACCGGCGCCGGTTATGCCCTGCGCGATATGCTGCGCGAAGATCCCTCCCTGCTGGGCAAGACCCGCACCCTGTGGTTGCTGGCCGATGACGATGTGGACCTGTTTCTCAAGGCCAGTGAAAAGCAGCGTGAAGACAGCCGCCTGAATGCCAAGCAGCAGCAGTGGGTGGCCGAGCTGGAAGCCTCCGGGGAAACCCGCATGGTGTTCAACCAGTCCCTGTTCAGTTACGGCGATTCCCGTGAGCCGGAACAGGCGGGCATTCTCGGTGCCATTCTCGGCTCCCTGTTCACCATGATCGTCACCCTGGTGTTGAGCTTCCCGGTGGGCGTGGCGGCGGCCATCTATCTGGAAGAGTTCGCCCCCAAGAACAAGTTCACCGACTTCATTGAAGTGAATATCAACAACCTGGCGGCGGTGCCGTCGATCATCTTCGGCTTGCTGGGCCTGGCGGTGATCATTGGCCTGTTCGGCCTGCCCCGTTCGGTGCCGCTGGTGGGCGGTATCGTACTGACGCTGATGACCCTGCCGACCATCATCATTTCCAGCCGCGCCGCCATCAAGGCGGTACCGCCCAGCATTCGCCAGGCGGCCATGGGGCTGGGGGCATCGAAGATGCAGGTGGTATTGCACCATGTGCTGCCGCTGGCCCTGCCGGGCATGCTCACCGGTGCCATCATCGGCATGGCCCAGGCCCTGGGTGAAACCGCACCGCTGCTGATGATCGGCATGGTGGCCTTTATCGTCGATCTGCCCGCCGGCCCCATGGATGCTGCCACGGTGTTGCCGGTACAGATCTACCTGTGGGCGGACAGCCCGGAGCAATCTTTTGAAGCGTTGGCGTCCGCTGCGATCATGGTGCTGCTGGCGTTCCTGATCACCATGAACACCCTGGCGGTGGTACTGCGCAAGCGCCTTGAGCGGCGCTGGTAACGGACCGGTAACGAGGATTTGAGTGATGGAAACCGCACAGCAACTGGACAAACCGTCCCTGGGCAACAATGATGCGGCCAAAGACAAGGCCATTAACGAGCGTGACGCAATGACACAAGACACTCCCTATCCCGATCAGACCGTGGGTAAGCCCTTTGTGGACAACCCGAAAATGCGCCTGCGTGATGTGGAGGTGTTCTACGCCGATAACCAGGCCATCCATGGTGTCAGCCTGGACATCGGCAAGAACGAAGTGGTGTCGCTGATTGGTCCGTCCGGTTGCGGCAAGTCCACCTTTCTGCGCTGCCTGAACCGCATGAACGACACCATCGATATCTGTCGGGTAAAGGGCGATCTGCATCTGGAAGGGCAGGATCTCTATGACCCGAAACTGGATGTGGTGGAGCTGCGTGCCCGGGTGGGCATGGTGTTCCAGAAGCCCAACCCCTTCCCCAAGTCGATCTACGACAACGTGGCCTATGGGCCGCGTATCCATGGTCTGGCCAACAAGAAATACGACCTGGACGAGATCGTGGAAAACAGCCTGCAGAAAGCCGGCCTGTGGAACGAAGTGAAGGACCGGCTGCACTCGCCGGGTACCGGCCTGTCCGGCGGTCAGCAGCAGCGTCTGTGTATTGCCCGCACCATCGCGGTGAGCCCGGAAGTGGTGCTGATGGATGAGCCCTGCTCCGCGCTGGATCCCATCGCCACCGCCAAGATCGAGGAGCTGATCTCCGAGCTGAGCGAGTCCTACACCATTGCCATCGTCACCCACTCCATGCAGCAGGCCGCGCGGGTATCCCACCGTACCGCCTACTTCCACCTGGGGCGGTTGATCGAAATGAATGACACCGACACCGTGTTCACCAAGCCGGAACACGATCTGACGGAAGCCTATATCACCGGCCGCTTCGGTTAAGGGGAGCAAGACACAATGGATCGCATGCATTTTGGTGAGCACAGCTCAACCCAGTTCAATGAGGCGCTGGAATCCATCCGCAACAATCTGATGGAGATGGGCGGCTTGGTGGAAAAGCAGGTGGTGGATGCCTTGCAGGCATTGCTGCATGCGGATTCCGACCTGGCCCAGAAGGTGCTGGATACGGAAGACAAGGTCGACAAGCTGGAAATGCTGATCGACGAGGAATGCACCCGGGTGCTGGCCCTGCGTCAGCCCGCCGCGTCGGACCTGCGTCTGATCATTGCCGTCACCAAGGCGGTCTCCGATCTGGAACGGATCGGTGATGAATCCGCCAAGATTGCCCGCATGGGCCAGCAGTTGGCGGAAGAGGGCGAGTCTCCGCGTGGTTACGTGGAAGTGCGCCACATCGGCAACCATGTGCGCAACATGCTGCGCGACACCCTGGATGCCTTTGCCCGCTTCGATGCCAAGAAAGCCCTGGCCGTGGCCGCCGAGGATAACGAGGTGGACCTGGAATACCGCAGCGCCATGCGCTCGCTGGTCACCTTCATGATGGAAGACCCGCGCTCCATTACCCGGGTGCTCAACATCATCTGGTCCCTGCGTGCACTCGAGCGAATCGGTGACCATGCCCGCAACATCGGCGAGCAGGTTATCTACCTGGTGGAAGGCAAGGATGTACGCCACATCAGCGTGGATGAGATCGAAGCCAAGCTGAAAAAATAAAAGACAGCTACAAGCTACGAGCTTCCAGCTACGAGCAAAACCTGCTACGAAGCCGCTGTAGGAGCTATGCTTGCATGGCGAACCGCGCGTAGCGCGGAATCGCCTGAAAGGCGATCAGGCATTTCCGAACGTGACAGGTTTCTCCAGAGGAGAGGGCGAGTAAACTGCACCGCTTTTTCCTCGCCAAGGCTCGGATTCGCCATGCAAGCATAGCTCCTACAGCATCCTTCAAAGGCCGTGCCTGACTTTCAGGCGCGGCCTTTTTCGTTTCGGGGATCGTCACAAAACTTTCCCGCGTTGCAGCTTGAAGCTTGTCGCTTGCAGCTTTAACATCCGTATTTCCGAATATACGAATACAGGGCGAGCCATGCTCACTCCCACCCAGCTGTGCAAATGCCTCGGCGATGACCTTCGCCTGAGCCTGGTCTGCCTGTTGCACGGTCAAGGCGAGGTCTGTGTCTGTGATCTGGTGGAGGCCATCAGTGCGCCGCAGTCCACCGTGTCGCGACACCTGGCCCAGCTGCGCCAGTGCGAGCTGGTGGTGGCGCGGCGGCAGGGTACCTGGATGCATTACCGCATCAACCCGGAGCTGCCTGCCTGGGCCCAACAGACGTTGGCAAGTCTGGTATCACCGGCCTGCGACGCCCTGTCTCTGAACCTTCCTGAGCCTGCCTGCTGCGAGAAATGACATGCAACTGCAACCCATGACGATTCTGGTGCTGTGCACCGGCAATTCCTGCCGTTCCATTATTGGCGAAGCGTTGATCAACGCCCTGGGCGAAGGCCGTTTTCGGGGGCTCAGTGCCGGCAGTCATCCCACCGGTCAGGTGAACCCGGGGGCGCTGGCGGTACTGGCCCGCCATGGCATTACTCCGCAAAACCCGGCCTCCAAGTCCATGGACGATCTGGCCGATGAGACTATTGATCTGATCATTACCGTCTGCGACAGCGCTGCCGGTGAAGCCTGCCCGGTGTGGCTGGGGAATGTGCCCAAGCTGCATTGGGGGCTACCGGACCCGGCCCATGCGCAAGGCTCGGACGAGGAGATTGCGGCGGCCTTTGAGGCCACCTACCAGCAACTGGAAAAACGGTTTCAGGCACTGTTCGCCGTTTCGCTGGATGACCTCAATGAGAAAGGCCTGGTGGCCTGCGGCGAGCAAATCCACCGGGACATGGGGGATCTCTGATGCCGTTCTTTGAACGTTACCTGAGTGTCTGGGTGGGCCTGGCGATTATTGCCGGGGTTGGCCTGGGGCTGGCAGTGCCGCCTCTGTTTCAGGCGGTGGCAGCGTTTGAGTATGCCCATGTGAACCTGGCGGTGGCGGTGTTTATCTGGGTGATGGTCTACCCGATGATGATCCAGATTGATTTCACGGCGATCAAGAAAGTGGGCCAGAACCCGCGAGGGTTGCTGCTCACTCTGGTGGTCAACTGGCTGATCAAGCCGTTCACCATGGCGGCGCTGGGCTGGTTGTTCTTCAAGGTGCTGTTCGCCGGCTGGGTGGATCCGCAGACCGCCACTGAGTACATCGCTGGCATGATCCTGCTGGGCGTGGCGCCCTGCACCGCCATGGTGTTCGTGTGGAGTCACCTGACCAAGGGCGACGCCAACTACACCCTGGTGCAGGTGTCGGTGAACGACATCATCATGGTGTTTGCCTTTGCGCCCATTGCGGCCCTGTTGCTGGGCGTCAGTGACATCACCGTGCCCTGGGATACCTTGCTGTTATCCGTGGTGCTGTATGTGGTGCTACCGCTGATTGCCGGTTTCCTGACCCGTCAGCTACTGGTGGCAAAAGGGGGTGAGGCGAAAGTGGAGAGCTTCGTGCACACCCTCAAGCCGATCAGCGTGATGGGGCTGTTGGCCACGGTGGTGCTGCTGTTCGGCTTCCAGGCGGAAACCATCATCGCCAAGCCCCTGGCCATTGTGTTGATTGCCATTCCGTTGCTGATCCAGACCTACGGCATTTTTGTGATCGCCTACTGGGCCGCCCGCCGTCTGCGTCTGAAACACAACGTGGCCGGCCCCGCCTGTTTGATCGGCACCAGCAATTTCTTCGAACTGGCGGTGGCCGTGGCCATCAGCCTGTTCGGTCTGCACTCCGGCGCGGCCCTGGCCACCGTGGTGGGGGTGCTGGTGGAAGTGCCGGTGATGCTGTCGCTGGTGGCGATTGTGAATCGTACTCCCCACTGGTTCGAAGAAAATCCTGCGTAACCCTGTAGGAGCCCATGCTTGCATGGCGAAAGTCTGTCAGATTCTCACCTGCTTTCAGGAAACAGAACCCTTCGCCATGCAAGCATAGGCTCCTACAAACAATGAGAGCGTCGATGAAAGATATGCCCAATCTCGATAACGAGTGTTTCCAGGTCCCCACTGCCGACAGCGTATTCCGGGATCAGCCGTCCACCCACAAGCCACGCATCCTGTTGCTCTACGGTTCCCTGCGTCAGCGATCCTTCAGTCGTCTGGTGGTGGAGGAAGCTGCGCGTCTGCTGGAAGCCATGGGCGCGGAGCCACGGATTTTTCATGCCGATGGTCTGCCGTTGCCGGACAGCGAAGAGGCGACGCATCCCAAGGTAAAGGAGCTGCGTGATCTGGTGACCTGGAGTGAAGGCATGGTGTGGTGCTCGCCGGAACGCCATGGCGCCATGACCGGCATCATGAAAGCGCAGATCGACTGGATTCCCCTGTCATTGGGCGCAGTGCGTCCCACCCAGGGCAAGACTCTGGCGGTGATGCAGGTGTGTGGCGGTTCTCAATCGTTCAATGCGGTGAACCAGCTGCGGGTGCTGGGCCGCTGGATGCGCATGCTCACTATTCCCAACCAGTCCTCGGTGCCAAAAGCCTTTCTGGAATTCGATGAAAACGATCGCATGAAGTCGTCCGGTTTCTATGACCGTATCGTCGATGTGATGGAAGAGCTGATGAAGTTTACCCTGCTTACCCGTGACCGCAGTGACTACCTCACCGATCGCTATTCCGAGCGCAAGGAAAGTGCCGAAGAGCTGATGAAACGGGTGAATCAGCGCAGCATGTAGGTCGTAAAGATTTTTTACCACAGGGGGCACAGAGGACACGGAGATAAACATTTTCTCGGTGGATTGGGTGTCCTCTGTGGTGAAAGGGTTTTTCCCACTGCAGAAATGGTGCGTGGTAAAAACCGCTTTTCCGCCTTTTATCTTTTCGACGCCCTCACACTATCTCCGATGCTGGGTTACCGGTTTGCCGCGGATCATTTTCTTTTCCACGAACGGTGAGGTCATGGCTCGCACCAGGGCGCTGTAGTTCACCCCGAAACGCACTTCATCCCCCACCCGCAAGCGCTGTTTGCCGCAGTCCAGCAGCAGATGATCGCCGCTGGCGCCGAGGATAGTCAGCCCCTCTGGTGGCTGCAGGCCGTCCGGGTCCAGATCCTGTTCGCCCACCGCCAGAATCGCCCGTGCCATGTCGCCGCTATCGGTGGAAACCACGTCGCCGCCGAAGGCAGTTTCCGCCAGTGTGCCCCAGGGCAGGGACGGTTTGGTTTTCGATTCGATCACTTCCGCCACCAGGGTGATGGCGTCGGTGTGCAGGCCGTCAACGGGCTGGCGGTGCAGGGGCTCGCAGCCGAGCAGAATGGCTTCACCGAGGCGCAGATGGTTGATGCGACCGGTGGCACTGTTGCCCAGTGCCCAGTCCAGATTGGCGGAATTGCCACCGGAGACCAGTCGCAGCTGGATTCCCAGCGCGGTTTCTATTTCCTCGGCCAGGGTCGACAGGGCGCCCATGTTATCCGCATCCGGTGTCATGCCGCTGTGACAGGCCAGGTTGGTGCCGATGCCGGTAAGTTCCAGGTTGGGCAGCCGTACCACTTCGCGGGCGGCGCTGATCAGATCCTCGGGCAGAATGCCCTCTCGCAGGTCGCCCAGTTCCACCATCAATATGATGCCGTGGCTGCGTTCAGCTTCCTCCGCAGCGGCGGACAGCCGACGTACTACTGACAGCTCGGTGTTGAAGCTGATGTCCGCGTTGCGTACCACTCGGTCCACCTGACTGAGCATGGGCGAGCGGATCAGCATGATGGGGGCAGAAATGCGCTGCTGGCGCATGGCCTCGATGTTCTCGATGCGCGAATCCCCCAGCCCGCTCATGCCGGCGCGCAGCATGGCCTTGGCAATGTCCAGGGAGCCCAGCGCGGCCTTGGTGACGCCAGTGACGGCGATGCCCCGGTCGCCCAGATCTTCCACCAGCATGCGGGCATTGTGGCTGATCTTGTCCAGATTGATGTCCAGTCGCGGCGCGCTCATTGCGGTGCTCCTGTCAGCCCCTGGCGCAGGGCAGGGAAGGCGGCGAACACCATGTCCAGCAGATGCCGGACCGGTCGGTTCAGGGCGTCGGTGACCGGAATGCCCAGTTCATGGCTGAAGCGGGCCATGGCCTGGCTGATCTGGTCGTCATTCATGTGCTCATGATTCAGGGTCAGGCCGATCACGCGGGTGTCGGCAAAGGTTTCGATCAGGGTGATTTCGTCCGCTGGCTCGGGCATGGCCATGGTGTCGAAGTCACAGCGGAACGCCCGCGCAGGTGCATGCTGCAACACCACCGCGTGGGGGCAGGCGCCACGCAGAATAAAGGAGGTGGTGGAAAATGCCGGGTGGCTCAGGGCGCCCTGGCCTTCGATGACGATCACGTCCGGCTGCTCGTTCTGGAATGCCTCGACGATGGTGGCTTCCAGTTCCCCGGCGCAAAACTGCGAGGGCACCGAATCCAGCGCTACACCGTAACGGGCGCCCTGGATCAGCCCGGTCTGCCCGGTGCCTACCAGTACCGCCTTGAGGCCGATGGCATTGAGGGCAGCGGTGAGCACGGTGGCGGTAGTGCGTTTGCCGATGGCGCAGTCGGTGCCCAGCACGGCGATGCGTGGGCAGGTTGCCTGATGGATGTCGCCACTGAACATGCGCAGAAATTTCTTCGGGCGGGGCCGGCGCACATCGATGATGTCAACCTTGTGGGCAATGCGGGCGGCGGCGAATTCCGGGTCGTCGTTAAGAAATTCATGCAGGCCGTTAACGATGCTCATGCCCTTGCCCATGGCGGCCAGCACCACATCGCGCTGGCTGTCTGAGAGCAGGCCGCTGGCCGGCGCCATGCCGAAAATCAGAAAGTCCGGCAGGGTGGCGGTCTGGCTCAGGGCGTCGTCCATGTCCCGGCAGACCGGGATGCCGTTGGCGGTGCCGTCCAGAATCATGCCGCTGTCGAGCCCGGCCCGGGTGCTGTCGATCACCGACAACACGGCATATTTTTCCGAGTGGCGAATCAGTCCATTGGCGGTTTTGCCGTCGATGTCACCGAACTGGCCTTCGCAGTAGATGATCGCGGTGGCGGTGCGGTTGATGGCGGGGTGGGGCAGGGTGTGAGCGTTATGCAGGGCAGAGTCGGGCAAGGCAGCAGGAAGCACCGCAGGCAAGGACGAAGCGCCGGCGGGCGGTGCCTGGGCCGAATAGGGGCGTGGGCGCAACGAAATCGGGGAAACGGTACTCATGGTGGCTCCTCTGGCGACACAAGGCTTAGAGGGGCAATGGCGATGAGGTCGGCCTGAGGCACCGGAGAACAGCGAGAAGACCCCACTAAGCGGTGGGGTGAAACGGCAGACAGGGTAGCACGGATGCCACCCGGACATTGGAATAAAACGGGTGGCAGCCGAAACGCCTGCTGAAATGTCAGACCAGAGTGGCCAATACCGTCAGACGGTGCGGATCACAAAACCTTGGCGGGGCAGGTGCACATGCACCCGGCCCACGGCGTCTTCGTCCCGTGCCACGATCCAGCGCTCATCGGTGCTGGCCACCAGAGTGCCTTCCACCGGAATGCGACCGTAGTCGTTCGGGACCACGCTTACGGTCTTGCCGAGTAATGCCTGGTCCTGGGTGGAATCGGGAAGGGAGCGGGGGGTGGCAGCACGGGCCTGTTCCAGGGCCTGGTCGGCGTTGATCTGGGTGCTGTTGCCCTGGCCATAGGCCTGCAGACGATCCATCCAGGCGTTTACCTTGGGAAACCGTTTGAAGCGAGGTTGTTCGGCCAGGTCACGCTGGAACCACAGGCTGTGGTAGGCGGAGAAATCCCCGGCGTTTGGGGTGTCGCCAAACAGGAACGGCTGTGATTCCAGCTTTCCTTCCAGATCGGTCAGATGGGCTTCCACCATGCGCTTCATCTGCTTGGGGCTGTTGGTTTTCACCTTGGCCTTGCTGCCCATGGCGATGCGATCCCACAACAGGCGGCCCAGATCCAGCAGCGACGATTCCTTGAGCACCTTGCGCAGCAGGGTCAGATTCCCGGCGGAAATGATGCAGGCGAGAAAGATGTCCAGGTCCACCCGGGCGACAAATTCCTGCACCTGAGCGTCACCGTTGGCGGCTACCAGTTCCGGCTTGTCGGCTAACCGGGCAATTTCCTGGCTGATGATGCGGGTATCACAGAACACATCCGCGCCGATTTGCGCCACCGGGATTTTCCGGTAGCCGCCGGCCAGGGGAGCCAGTTGGGGCCGTGGTGGCATTTCCCGCACGGTGACCGATTGCCAATCCAGACCGGCATAGCCGAGCATGGCCCGCACCTTCTCGGAAAAGGGGGACAGGGCGTAGTGGTGCAGAATCAGGTCTGACATGGGGTCTCCGTTGTCAAAGAAATCGCGACGACACTAGTAACATGAAGCGTTTGTGTGCTGCGTGAAGATTTAGTGATTGGGGCTGGCACCAAACCAGGTGGTCAGGCCCATCTCCATGGATTGTTCGGTGCTGCCAAACCAGATTTGTCCATCCTGAATCATGCATTGCAGCTGCATGGTGCGCTGCATTAGCGGCGCCAGGGTGGCTTCGCTGTCCGGGTCCACATGGACGATATGAAGGTTGTCGAAGCGGGTTACCTTGTTCTTCATGCTCTCCCACCATACTTGTGGTGCCCGGGCGCCATAGGTGTAAATCGTCACCTGTCGTGCCAGGCCGCAGGCCTTGCGCAGGCGTTTTTCGTCGGGCATGCCCAGTTCGATCCAGTGCTCCAGGGTGTCGTCCGGATTGCGCTGCCACAGGTCCGGCTCGTCGGTACTGGACAGGCCCCGGGTAAAGGTCAGGTCTTCGTGGGCATTCAGGGCAAAGGCCAGCAGCCGCAACATCATCCGCGATTCGGTTTCCGACGGGTGCAACGGCACGGTCAGGTTATGGGTGGCGTAGTAGTCCCGGTCCATGTCGGACACGGTTAATTCGGCTTTATAGATGGTGGCGGTGAGGGCCATGGGGTGGGACTCGCAATCAGGAAGCACGCAACACGCATGCACGCAAAAAGGTGCCTGATTGTATCAGGCTTTGTGCGTGCCGCGTGGCCCCTGTTCAGTCAGGCTTACACCAGCGCCCACACCCCGAAGCCTATAAACAGCACCGCACTGATGCGATGGGCCCAGGTTTCAAAGCGTTCACCGCCGAACTGGTGAGCCAGCCAGATCACTGGCAGGTTGGCGGCGATCATGCCCAGGGTGGAGCCACCCAATATTGGCCAGAACTGATCCTTGAACTGGACCGCCAGGGCAATGGTGGCGAACTGGGTCTTGTCGCCGATTTCGGCGATGAAGAACAGGACCAGGGCGGTCAGGAAGGGACCAAAGCGGGGATCATCATCCACTTTCTCGTCATCGTCCGGGATCAGCATCCACAGGCCCAGGCCGATAAAGCTGATGCCGAGAATCCAGCGCAGCCAGTCTCCGGGAATCGCCCCGGCCAGCCAGTCACCGAACCACACGGACGCGCCGTGGTTGAGCAGGGTCGCCACCACCACGCCGGCCAGAATCGGCCAGGGTTTACGGAACTTGAGAATCAGGGCCAGCGACAACAGTTGGGTCTTGTCCCCGATCTCGCCGAGGGCAACCAGCAGGAAAGAGCTGAACAGGGCTTCCATGAACGTTTCCAGAGGGGCGGGATTGCGACACAGAGACACCACCGGTCAATCCCGCCCCTGCGGAATACCAGCGATGTCTCAGGTCTCGTCAATCCGCAATCCGCGAGGATGCGGGTGTGGACGCCATGCGCATGAGGCGCAACTATGTTGACGGCCACCAGGAGGCTCAAGCGCTCTAGCGACTACTCCCCCAAGACGGGGCAAACCTTAGCGGCAATATTGTTTTCGGGCAAGTACAATGGGACCAATGTTAATGACGCGGATTGTAGGAGCTATGCTTGCATGGCGAACCTGCTTGCGGCAGATCGTTTTCTGCGATTCGCCATGCAAGCATAGCTCCTACAGCAAGAGGGTTTTCCATGAGCGACGCAGAACGGCTAGTTGATATCGAAACCAAACTGGCCTACCAGGAAGACCTGGTCCAGCACCTGAACAAGGTGGTCAGTGATCAGCAGGGAAAAATCGACGAGCTGGAAAAGGTGTGCCGCAAACTGGTGGACAGGGTGTTGGATTTGTCCGAGGAAATGGCCGCGTCACGCATCGAGGACGCGCCGCCGCCGCATTACTGAGTTGCAAGTTTCAAGTGACAAGTTGCAACGCGATAAAGGGTTTTTCCAAGGTAAACGCAAAGAGGCCGCGCCCAATTTTTGGGCGCGGCCTCATCAGTTCTGGTCCGCAATGGACTTGCTCGTGTTGCGGCTTGCTTCTCTTCAGGCAGGAACCGGCTCACCCTGAGCGGTTTCGCCGTTGCGTTCGGACACCTGGCCATTGAGGGTGAACAGATCGTAGATCACGCCGAAGCCCAGCAGGCCCAGCGTCAGCAGGTAAAGGATACCGGTGCCGATCTTGCCCATGTAGAAGCGATGGGCGCCGAAGATGCCCAGGAACAGCATCAACACCCAGGCCACACTGTAATCAGTCTCGCCGCTCTTGAACTGGTTGTTGGCGTCCCGGTTCATGCCTGGAATCAGGAAGGCATCCACGATCCAGCCGATCAGTAACAGCCCGGCGGTCAACATCCACAGCAGGCCGGTGAGCTGGCGGCCATAGTAAAACCGGTGGTAACCGAAGATACCGCCGAAAAACCACAGCAGATAGCCGATGGGTGTCAGGTGCGTTTCTTTTTGTTGTTGCATGGGTTTCCCCCTCCATTGGTAAAGTAAAAAGCGTCCCTGCTATCGCGGGCAGGGCCCATCAGTCCGTAACGGGCTTCCCCGCGCAACTATTAACTATTCACTGTTAATTATTAACTGTCTTTACTCCGTGTCCTCAATGCTCAATCCCCGCGTGGCCACATCCAGGCTGGAGGCATCGGTCTCGTTGCCCAGTTTGATCATCAGGCGCAGATCGTTGGGCGAATCCGCGTGGAGCATGGCGTCTTCGTAGGTGATTTCCCCGGCGGAGTAGAGATCATAGAGTGCCTGGTCGAAGGTCTGCATGCCCTGTTCCCGGGACTTGCTCATCAGCTGCTTGAGCATGTGCACTTCGCCCTTGCGGATATGATCCTGAACCAGCGGCGTACCCAGCAGCACCTCGATGGCGGCACGTCGACCCTTGCCGTCCGGGGTGGGAATCAGTTGCTGGGCAACGATGCCCTTCAGGTTCAGGGAGAGATCCATCCACAGCTGGCCGTGACGGTCTGCCGGGAAGAAGTGGATGATCCGGTCCAGCGCCTGGTTGGCGTTATTGGCGTGCAGGGTGGCCAGACAGAGGTGGCCGGTTTCCGCGAAGGCGATGGCCTTGTCCATGGTTTCCGGGGTCCGGATCTCGCCAATCAGAATCACGTCCGGTGCCTGACGCAGGGTGTTCTTCAGCGCCACATCGAAGGACTCGGTATCAATGCCCACCTCGCGCTGGGTGACGATACAGCCCTGATGCTGATGGATGAATTCGATGGGGTCCTCAATGGTAATGATGTGACCCTTCGAGTTCTTGTTGCGGTGCCCGATCATGGAGGCCAGCGAGGTGGACTTACCGGTACCGGTGGCGCCCACAAAGATCACCAGGCCCCGCTTGGTCATGGCCAGTTCCTTGATCACTGGCGGCAGTCGCAGATCATCCACATTGGGAATCTTGGTCTCGATGCGTAGCGATTCTTCGGATAGTCGGTTGCTTGCGAGGTCGCTGAAGCTATCTTCAAGAAGCACACGATAACCCGGCTTCTGTTTCGATTGATGTTCGGCGGCATTCAGTCAAGAGGTCGTGAAGAGCATGAAGAGGAGCTTCGTTGATACATTGAAGATGGCGGCTTGGTGTGCATGGCGGTGGCGCATGTTCAAGGCAAACAGGTAGTGGAGATGATTCATCAGGTGGAGCGGCCCTGCGGGCTTGGGGTTGGTGCATGGCCTCGCTTGGAATCCAGAATGAGGATATGGCGGCTACCGCCATTGAGAGGATCCAAATTTTTCCAAGAGAGCGGTGATTTAGAGTGCCCTTGGGTGTGCTTAATTGCCATCCGCCGATCGCAAGTGCGCAAATTGCAGCGATAAGGTGTATGCCGACGCTCATGGCAGTCTCCAAAGGTTTTTTTTGCAGAGCATGTATGTATATGCTGTGAACATCAGATTAATAACGGATGTTCACAGTGTCAACATATCACCATGGTAATTTGCGACAGGCGCTTCTTGAGGAAGGGTTGATATTGCTGGCCGAGCATGGCGGGGAGTTCAGTCTGCGCGAGTTGGCGCGTCGAGTAGAAGTAACAGCGAATGCTTGTTATCGGCATTTTGCTAATAAAGATGCGCTGCTAATGGCATTGGCTGCGGAAGGATTTCGCCGTTTGCGGGCTAATCAGGCAAAAGCCGAGGAGAAGGCTGCCAAGGATAGTCGGTTGCTTGCGGGAGGCTACAGCTATCTTCATTTTGCACACGATAACCCGGCTCTGTTTCGCTTGATGTTCGGCGGCATTCAGTCAAGAGGTCGCAGTGAAGAGCTTGAAGAAGCATCACGAGCTTCGTTCGATACATTGAAGATGGCGGTGGCGCATGTTCAAGGCAAACAGGTAGATGATTCATCGGTGAGTCGAGCGGCCCTGCGGGCTTGGGGGTTGGTGCATGGCCTCAGTCATTTGCTGCTGGACGGGTTGTTGGAGGGGCAGGGGGAGGATCCGCTGATTTTGGCTGAATCTGCACTACAGGAGGCGGTCGATCAGGTAGGCCTGTATAATTACCCATCAACCGGAGGGCACCATGAGTGACGAGCGTTTTCTCGATATCGAAACCAAACTGGCCTACCAGGAAGACCTGGTCCAGCATCTGAACAAGGTGGTCAGTGATCAGCAGGGAAAAATCGACGAGCTGGAAAAGGTGTGCCGCAAACTGGTGGACAGGGTGTTGGATTTGTCCGAGGAAATGGCCGCGTCACGCATCGAGGACGCGCCGCCGCCGCATTACTGAGTTGCAAGTTTCAAGTGACAAGTTGCAACGCGATAAAGGGTTTTCCAAGGTAAAAGCAAAGAGGCCGCGCCCAATTTTTGGGCGCGGCCTCATCAGTTCTGGTCCGCAATGGACTTGCTCGTGTTGCGGCTTGCTTCTCTTCAGGCAGGAACCGGCTCACCCTGAGCGGTTTCGCCGTTGCGTTCGGACACCTGGCCATTGAGGGTGAACAGATCGTAGATCACGCCGAAGCCCAGCAGGCCCAGTGTCAGCAGGTAAAGGATACCGGTACCGATCTTGCCCATGTAGAAGCGATGGGCGCCGAAGATGCCCAGGAACAGCATCAACACCCAGGCCACACTGTAATCAGTCTCGCCGCTCTTGAACTGGTTGTTGGCGTCCCGGTTCATGCCTGGAATCAGGAAGGCATCCACGATCCAGCCGATGAAGAAGACCCCGGCGGTCAGCATCCACAGCAGACCGGTGAGCTGGCGACCATAGTAGAAACGGTGGTAACCGAAGATACCGCCGAAAAACCACAGCAGATAGCCGATGGGTGTCAGGTGCGTTTCTTTTTGTTGTTGCATGGGTTTTTCCCTCCATTGGTAAAGTAAAAAAGCGTCCCTGCTATCGCGGGGTTGAGCGCGGGTAGGGCCCGTCAGTCCGTAACGGCCTTCCTCGCGCAACTATTCACTGTTAATTATTACCTGTCTTTACTCTGTATCCTCGATACTCAAGCCCCGCGTGGCGATATCCAGGCTGGAAGCATCGGTCTCGTTGCCCAGCTTGATCATCAGGCGCAGGTCATTGGGCGAATCCGCGTGCAGCATGGCGTCTTCGTAGGTGATTTCGCCGGCGGAGTAGAGGTCGTAGAGCGCCTGGTCGAAGGTCTGCATACCTTGTTCCCGGGACTTGCTCATCAGCTGCTTGAGCATGTGCACTTCGCCTTTACGGATATGATCCTGCACCAGCGGTGTGCCCAGCAGCACCTCGATGGCGGCACGTCGACCCTTGCCGTCCGGGGTGGGAATCAGTTGCTGGGCAACGATGCCCTTCAGGTTCAGGGAGAGATCCATCCACAGCTGGCCGTGACGGTCTGCCGGGAAGAAGTGGATGATCCGGTCCAGCGCCTGGTTGGCGTTATTGGCGTGCAGGGTGGCCAGACAGAGGTGGCCGGTTTCCGCGAAGGCGATGGCCTTGTCCATGGTTTCCGGGGTCCGGATCTCGCCAATCAGAATCACGTCCGGTGCCTGACGCAGGGTGTTCTTCAGCGCCACATCGAAGGACTCGGTATCAATGCCCACCTCGCGCTGGGTGACGATACAGCCCTGATGCTGATGGATGAATTCGATGGGGTCCTCAATGGTAATGATGTGACCCTTCGAGTTCTTGTTGCGGTGCCCGATCATGGAGGCCAGCGAGGTGGACTTACCGGTACCGGTGGCGCCCACAAAGATCACCAGGCCCCGCTTGGTCATGGCCAGTTCCTTGATCACTGGCGGCAGTCGCAGATCATCCACATTGGGAATCTTGGTCTCGATGCGACGCAGGACCATGGCTACCAGGTTGCGCTGGTAGAAAGCAGACACCCGGAAACGGCCGATACCCCGGGCGGAGATGGCGAAGTTGCACTCGTGGTGCGCCACGAATTCCTTGCGTTGCTGTTCGGTCATCACGCCGAACACGATGTCCCGGGTCATGTCCGGGGTCAGCGCGCTCTTGGTCACCGGCAGGATCTTGCCGTTGACCTTCATGCTGGGTGGTACACCGGCGGTAATGAACAGGTCGGAACCGCCTTTCTGTACCATCAGTTTGAGGAGCTCTTCGAATTCCATCTGTTCTTCTCCTCGTTAGATTGAGTCCGGGCTCTTGGCTTTTTCCCGGGCCACTTCCCGGGACACCAGCCCTTTCTTTACCAGCCCTTGCAGGCACTGATCCAGAGTCTGCATGCCCAGCGCGCCGCCGGTCTGAATCGCCGAATACATCTGTGCCACCTTGTCTTCGCGAATCAGGTTACGAATCGCCGGTGTACCGATCATGATTTCGTGGGCCGCTACCCGGCCGCCACCGTTCTTCTTCATCAGGGTCTGTGAGATAACCGCCTGCAGGGATTCCGACAGCATGGAGCGGACCATGGATTTTTCCTCGGCGGGGAACACGTCCACCACCCGGTCAATGGTCTTGGCCGCAGAGGTGGTGTGCAGGGTGCCGAACACCAGGTGGCCGGTTTCCGCCGCCGTCAGCGCCAGGCGGATGGTTTCCAGATCCCGCATCTCACCCACCAGGATGATGTCCGGGTCTTCCCGCAGGGCCGAGCGCAGCGCTTCGGCGAAGCCCAGGGTGTCACGGTGCACTTCCCGCTGGTTCACCAGGCACTTCTTGGATTCATGCACGAATTCGATGGGATCCTCGATGGTGAGGATGTGTTCGTAGCGGGAATCGTTGATGTAATCGATCATCGCCGCCAGGGTGGTGGATTTACCGGAACCGGTAGGGCCGGTAACCAGCACGATGCCCCGTGGCATTTCGGAAATTTTCTGGAACACCTTGCCCATGCCCAGGTCTTCCATGGTCAGCACTTTCGAGGGAATGGTCCGGAATACCGCACCGGCGCCCCGGTTGTGGTTGAAGGCGTTGACCCGGAAACGGGCCACGCCGGGGACCTCGAAGGAGAAATCGGTTTCGAAGAATTCCTCGAAATCCTTGCGCTGCTTGTCGTTCATGATGTCGTAGATCAGCGCGTGGACTTCCTTGTGCTCCATGGCCGGCAGGTTGATACGGCGCACGTCGCCGTCCACACGGATCATCGGTGGCAAACCGGCGGACAGGTGAAGGTCGGAAGCGCCGTTTTTGGCGCTGAAGGCGAGCAGCTCGGTAATATCCATGGGTGTCTACTTGGGTTGTCAGGTATTGAAAGGGAGCCTGAAGCGCCCTTTTGTTATTATGTCGGCAGCCGGAAACCGGCTTCCTCAGAAATTCGTCGCATGTCTAAAGTAACCCGACCTCTTGAGCCGTTCAATAATGACAGACTCCAAAAGCCCACTGATACAGGTCAATGCGCAAATTCGTGCATTTTGTGAGCAATCCGGCCGTGATTCTGACAGTGTGCAGCTTCTGGCGGTCAGCAAGACCCGCACACCGGATGAACTGGCCCGCCTGGCTGACCAGGGGCAGCGGCATTTCGGCGAGAATTATCTGCAGGAGGCTCTGGACAAGATAGCGGCGCTGCGGGGGCGGGGCCTGGTGTGGCATTTCATCGGCCCGATCCAGTCCAACAAGACCCGCGATATCGCTGCTCACTTCGATTGGGTGCACTCGGTGGACCGCCTGAAGGTGGCTCGCCGCCTCAGTGAGCAGCGCCCGGCAGACCTGCCGCCGTTGAATGTCTGTATTCAGGTAAATGTGGACGACGAAGACAGCAAGAGCGGCATACTGCTGGAAGACGTGCCTGCGCTGGCCGCTGACATGGTCACCCTGCCCAACCTGCGCCTGCGTGGCCTGATGGCCATCCCCCGGGCGGACAGTGAGGACAGCAACCGGGGGGCTTTCCGACAGCTCGCCATGACACTGTCACAATTGCGCAATACAATGCCGTCCCTCGATACGCTCTCCATGGGCATGAGCGCGGATTTCGGCGTGGCCATCGAAGAAGGCGCCACCATTGTCCGTGTGGGCACCGCCCTGTTTGGTCCGCGCACCGCCTGACGACAACCAACTGGTATCGTCAGCGCATCGAGACACCGTACGCGTTACAACACACGACAAGGATTGCGCAGTTATGGCACAGCAAAGCATCGGATTTATCGGCGCCGGCAACATGGCCACCAGCCTGGCTGGCGGCATGGTGGCGAAAGGAATTCGCCCCGCCCGTATCTGGATGAGCGACCCTTCAAGGGACCGCCTGGAAGAGGTATCCCAGCTCCACCGTGTGCATGTGAGCACCGAGAACCGTGATGTGGCAGGACGGGTGGATGTGCTGGTGCTGGCGGTGAAACCGCAAATGATGCAGGCCGTGTGTGAAGATCTGCGTGACCTGATTGCCGATCGCCAGCCACTGGTGATCTCCATTGCCGCTGGCGTCACCGTGGCCAACCTGCGGAGCTGGCTGGGGGACACCCCGATTGTGCGTTGCATGCCCAATACCCCGTCGCTGGTCCAGGCCGGCGCTACCGGCCTGTATGCCGCCGACGGGGTGAGCGACGACCAGAAAGCCATGGCCAAGGAGATTCTCGGTTCCGTGGGGCTGACCTTCTGGTTTGCCGAAGAAAAGGAACTGGATGCGGTCACCGCGGTGTCTGGCTCTGGCCCAGCCTACTTCTTCCTGCTGATGGAATCCCTGATCGAAGCCGCCAAGGCCCAGGGGCTGGAACCTGCCACCGCCCGCCAGATGGTGCTGCAGACCGCCTGGGGCGCAGCGCAACTGGCCATCGCCAGCGAAGCGGGCCCGGACGTGCTGCGTCAGCAGGTCACAAGCCCCGGCGGTACCACCGCTGCGGCCCTGAACGTGTTCGAGGAAGCGGGTTTCCGCGAACAGGTCCAGGCCGCCGTCGCCGCCGCGCGGGAGCGGTCGGAAGAGCTGGCGGGGTAAAAGCAGCTGCGAGCTTCTAGCTGCTAGCTACAAGGCGCGAGACGCGTGGTTGGATTTTCGACCTCCGTGCCCGCGCCAATACGTTTGGGTGTGGCCTGGACTTTAAAGATGGGGTTGTCGCGTCTTTGCTCGCAGCTAGTAGCTAGAAGCTCGCAGCTTGATTTTCCCCTCTTTTGCCCCAAACTCTTTCCCTGTTGCGAACTACGGAGTAATCCATGAACCCCCAGGGCGCCCTGTTTTTCCTGCTGGACTTTGCTTTCAGCGCCTACATCTTCATCGTACTGACCCGCTTTGTGCTGCAGCTGGCCCGGGCGGATTTCTATAATCCCATCTCCCAGTTCGTACTCAAGGCCACCAACCCGCTGCTCAAGCCCATGCGCCGCGTGATTCCCGGTTACGGTGGGCTGGATATCGCCTCGCTGGTGCTGGTGGTGGTGCTGATCATCCTCAAGACGGTGATCCTGCTGAGTATTCAGGTGGGCGGTTTGCCCAGTGGTATCGGTGGTGCACTGGTGATCCATGCCCTGCGTGAACTGGCCAGTCTGATCCTCAATTATGTGTTCTGGACAGTATTGATCCGCGTGCTTCTCAGCTGGGTGGCGCCGGATCCCTACAGTCCGGTGGTGCGGGTGATTGTGCAGATCACCGAGCCGATCATGGCGCCGGTACGTAAACTGTTGCCGCCCATGGGGGGCTTCGATCTGAGCCCGCTGTTTGTATTGCTGGGGATCCAGCTGTTGCAGATCCTGTTCCAACTGCACTGAGCAGCGGGTTTCATGGAGGCGCCTGAGGGCGCCTTTTTCATGTCTGAATAAGAAATTTCATGCAAGGTTTTTACTTGCACCCCAGAAGCGTATAAAGAAGAACCTGTTTGGAGTCTATACGCAGCCGCGTTGTCGCAGAAAATGGCAAGAATTCATGGGCACACGCCTTGTGTGGTGGTCAAGTTCAAGGGTTTGAGTACTGGCTGGCGCCATTTTCAGCGCAACCCTGAAGGGCCGGGACACTTTTTCCGCCAGCCCGCGATTACACTTGTTTATGTAGAATGACTACACCGCACAATCGTAATCACGACCTGGCGAAAAAATTGCCTCCGGCGCGGCTGCGTATAGACTGCAAACAGGCTCTAACGCTTGCGAAAATGTTGCCTGAGTAAGGAAAGATGATCATGGAAGAGGGGGCGGACCTGCGTCTGGTGGGCCTGAAGGAACTGCATCGGTTGTCGTTGCTGGATGGTGCGGACAGCCGCGAGTTGTATCGGCAGTATCTGGAAGTGGGCTGCCGCCTGCTGGGCTTGTCTGTCGGCATCATCAGCCGTGTGCAGGGACAGGACTACCAGGTGCTGGCGGTGCAGTCGGACAACGACACCATCCGTGCCGGAGATCATTACGCCCTGGGCGATACCTACTGCGCGGAAGTGCTCGCCAAGCAGGGCTCGGTGGCCCTGCACGATGTGGGCGCGCTGGAATCCATGCGTTCCCACCCGGCCTACACCGGGCTGCAGCTGCAGGCCTATATCGCCACGCCCATCCGGGTGCAGGGCGATATCGTCGGCACCCTGAATTTCAGCGACACCCGGCCCCGTCCGGAGCCTTTCAGTATGGAGGAAATGGAATTTCTGGAGCTGATGGCCCTGTCTCTGGGCCATGGCCTGGAACGTTCCTGGCTGGAAACCCAGCGGGTGCGCGCGGTGACCGATATGGAAACCAATGTGGCCCTGTTCGAAGGTGCATTCCGTCACGCGGCCATCGGCATGGCCATCGTCGCTCCCAATGGACGCTGGCTGCGAGTGAACGAGGCGGTGAGCCAGATTGTCGGCTATAGCGACAGCGAGTTGCGGGAGATCGACTTCCAGACCATTACTCACCCGGATGATCTGGACAAGGATCTGGAGCAGGTGGACAGCTTGCTGCGCGGCGACGCCACCACCTACCGGATGAAAAAACGCTATACCCACAAGGAAGGTCGTGAAGTGTGGGTATTGCTGGCGGTGTCACTGGTGCGAAACAGTGATGGCACCCCGCGCTATTTCCTCTCCCAACTCGAAGACATCACCGCCCAGGTAAACGGCGAAATTGCCCTGCGCGAGCAGCGCGACGAGCTGGAACAGCTCAACCGCGAACTGGCCGGTCTGGCCCGCCAGGATGCGCTCACGGGCCTGAGTAACCGGCCGGTGATCCTGGAGCAGCTGCGCCAGAACCTGAAGCTGGGATTACGCACCCGCGAGCCCCTCTCGCTAGTGCTGGTGGAAGTGGGCAACCTGGACCAGCTCAACCAGCAGCATGGCCATGCCGTAGGCGATGATGCCCTGGTGGCGGTGGCCGAAGCGCTGGGCAAGCTGGGTAGTGGCAAGAACTGTCTGGGACGCTTCACCGGCCAACAGTTCCTGATGCTGCTGCCTGAAGCGGGCCTCAACCAGGCCGAGGATGTGGCGGAGGATTGTCGCCAGGCGGTGTTGTCTCTCGCGGACGTACCCTTGCCACTAACCGTGAGTCTTGGTGTTGCTACCCTGATGCCCTGTGATGCAGAGCAGGTAGACTACGGCTCCACGGACGCGGCCCTGCAGGCGGCGGAAACCGCCCTGTCCGCCGCCCGGGACGCGGGGAAAAACTGTTGTCGGACGGTGACGCTGTAGGGTGAAAATCAGCTAGTAGCTGCGAGTTGCGAAGAGCAAACCGGTTTTGCCTTTCGCTTCTCGTAACTCGCGAAACCACCTCCGCGAAGGCTCAGCCCCTAATGCCAGGGCCGTCTCTTTCCGGCATCCCATTCTGTTTTTTGCCTGCTCCGTCCCTGCCGTTCGCCGGGATACGTCCTGTATCGTATTGTAAGTTCCAAAAAGGAACCTACAATGGCGATCATTCCCTATGGCAAACAGGACATACCCATGAACATTGCGACACTGACCGGCCTGGAAATCATGCAGGCATTCGCCGCCGGCAAACTGCCGCGCCCGCCCATCTCCGAGACCATGCCCATGGACCCGGATCTGGTTGAAGAGGGTCGGGTGGTTTTCCTGGCCACTGCAGATGAACGCCACACCAATCCCCTGGGTGGTGTGCATGGCGGTTTCGCTGCCACGGTACTGGATTCAGTCACCGGCTGTGCCACCCACACCGTGCTGGAAGCCGGCGAGAGTTACGGCACCACCGACCTGAACATCAAGATGTGCCGGCCGCTGCCATTCAACAAGACCCTGCGTGCGGAAGGCCGGGTGATTAATGCCGGTCGCAATCTGGTGATCACCGAAGGCCGCATCGAAGACGAGGACGGCAAACTCTATGCCCATGCCACCGCCACTTGCATGGTGATACGCCAAGGCTGAGGCCCGCCGCCGGGTTGTCTCTGCCGCTCTGCGGTGTAGCCTGAGGGCAGGGTCCGGCGATCCTGCCGGGCCGGTACCGGAAGGAGGCGCTATGGAGACACAGTGGTTTGACCGGGGCTGGGGGCACCTGGAAGACGATGGCCGGCAGGCCCGGGAAATGGAGTTGCGCAGTCGCCTGCTGATGAATTTGCAACAGGGCATCACCGATAAGGGCTGGAACCGGGATCATGCCTGTCGGTGGCTGGATTTGTCCGCGGCTCGGGTGGATGCGCTGCTGGCTGGGAAGATTGGTGCCTTCAGCCTGGATGATCTGGTTGCTCTGATGGAGCAGGCCGATATCCACTGGCGAGTGTCACAGCAGGACAAAGCCCTGCTGGACCACCTGATTCGCGAGCAGCGGGCCGGCACCGGCGCCTGAGGCTCTCGCTCCGGGAGCCGGTCTGCGGGGGATGCGTCTGTCTCTCAGTCCGCGAGCAAAGCGCCAACGGATCAAACGGGGAAATGGACTTCCGGGTGTGACGAATTACCACAGGCAGGGCGTCTTGCCCTGTTTTTCCTGGGAGGCCATCCAGTCGAGAATGCGCCCCCCCCTGTTTATGGGGGGTACAGCAGACAAGCGGCGGCCTAGGATTGTGACCAATTACTCAAAACACTAGGGGATTGGTCATGAGGGGTATCGCTCAAGATCGAGGTGGCAAATGGCTGCCGGTTATCGGGTGTATCGGTCTGGGGCTGCTACTTACCGCTTGTGGTGGTGATAGCAGCAACCGCAAAGAAGGAACACCTCCGTCGGTTGGAGGCGGTATGCCGCCCGTTCAAGCAACGCTGCAAGGTACTGCAGCCATCGGTCAGGCGATAGCCAATGCGACTATCACGGCCTCCTGTCAGGATGGCTCCGGTTTCACCCTTTCCCCTGTTACCACTGACAGCAATGGCAAATGGAGTGGCAAGGTCGAAAACGACCAGTTGCCTTGCCTGCTGGAATTGAGTGGTGGCACGCCTGCGATTGAACTGACAAGTATGGCTTTTACGGCGGGGACGACCAATATCAGTCCGCTCACTCAACTTGCTCTGGTTATGGCGAAAACAGATGCAGAACTGGATTGGAAGCCTACTGTTGCGAACTGGCCCAGCGAAGCCGAGGTCAATTCTGCCGCTACCGAACTTGTCAACGCACTAAAAGAAAAGGGATATGCCCCTGACAGTCTGCAGGGCAATCCTTTCGATACAGAGTTTGATGCCGATGGTACGGGTTGGGATGCGTTACTCGATGCGATTCGGGAACTGGTGGAAGATCCTGCGGGCGCCATTGATGGTTATGACGCGCTGGCCCAGCTTTTGGCCGAAGGTAATCTCAATACCCTGCCGGATCACGAAGAACAGAATAACCCGGAATTGCCGGCCAACCTGGATGTGCTTACCGGATATGCAGGGACCTATACCGTGATTGGTTCGGGTACGGGTGATCCTGGTTACTGTGGCAGTTGCGGTATCGCCAATCGCAATCACAGTCGTGGCACGGTCACCATCACGGCTCAGGGTGATATCGACTTTGACGATGGAATTAACCTTGCTGCTACGGATATTGTTGCCATATATGACCGAAAAAATATCGACTTTGACCGACGGATAGCGGTGAACTTTGGCGAGTCTGATAGTGACGAGCGGGTTCGTCTTTACCTGAATAGTGATCTGGACGTCGTGGAAATCATTCATGATGACGGCCAAGGCACAACGACCCGTGCATTGATTCAGGAAGAGACTGTTTCCCCCGAGGTGCAAGCCAGTATCGATAGTGCCGATTTCGGTGCCAATGCCAACCCTACACAAGCCGAATTTCTGGCATTGATGACGGCGACCTGGCCGGTTGCCATTTATGAAACACCGGAATCCAATCCGCAATGGTATGGCGAAGGCTCGCTAACCATCAGCGGATCGACGGCTGACTGGATGATGGAATTAAAGGGCGCGGACGGCAGCATTATTTCCAGTTTGCAGTCGAGCGGCGCCTTGACGGGTGCGCTTACCCCTTTCTCTGAAGAGGATTATGGCTTTGGTCCTATCTACATGCCTGGCCAGCTTTTCATCAATCAAGGAACAGGAATTACAGAGTTTCTGAATACCTTTGCGGAGTGGGATAGTGGCTTGATTGAGGGCAGTGCAGGGGGCAATGGTGAAGTTAAGTTTCGCAACAGCATGGAGGCTTACGGATCAGGCGTACCAGATATTTTTGTAGATCTGGCAGGTACCTGGAGCGGCTCGGCACAGGTCTCATGCAATGGACCCTTTGGCCCTTTCAGTACAGTGACAAACACCATGGTCATTACCGCAGGAGGGCACTTTACCCTGGATGGGGAGACCCAGCTGTGCGGTGGCACCTTCCCCCAGGAACTGGAGTGGGGCGGGAATAATGATTTTCTGATTCCGGGAGTGGAGGAAAGCGATGGTGCCTTCCTGATGCATATCGATGCCCAAGATTTTGTCAATGTCAGCGCCGGCAAAATTCAGGTTCGTTTCAACGAAGATATGACAGTGAAAAGCCTGAGTGCATGGGTGAGTGGTGAACTGTTTGAGTTGAGAGATGCAGTAAAACAATAGTGTTTGATGATTCAAAAAAGCCGGATTTTTCCGGCGTTTATTTGCAATAAATATTAAAATATCACGGAATTAAAAAATGAAAAATCTATCATCAAAGAAGATAAATAAAGCATCATCATTATTTTTTTGCGCATTCATGGCAGGGTGTGCATCCACAGATATGGCGTCAACCTATGACGCTAATGGAAGCGCAGTCAGCCAGGCGGATACCTTCATCGGTGCCGATAGCGAAAAGCACATGAAGGATGTTAAAAAAGTAGGTGTATTGTCCTGCAATGTGATGTTCGGCATGACTACTTCAGCATCTGCTTCCACCAGTGGTGGCTTTAGGGCGGGCAATACTCGCGCCATTGGTACTGTTAGTCGTTCGGACGTAAAAGTCTCTGTGACCTATACGGCCCAGGGTATCGAAGAGCGGGATCTTCAGCGTATTGCTGATCGCGCTTGTGACGATGCGGAGAAGCAGCTGAGCAATGCCGGTTTCCAGTTGGTTTCCCATGACATCATAAAAGCCAACTCGCATTACAAGAACATTCAGGCGGGTGGGCGAGCCAGTCCATTTGAGTATAAGGGCGATGGCGGTACACGCTATCTGGTATTGGCGCGTAGTGGTGAGGCGGTAACTGACTCACGATATATTGGAGCGAGTAAAGGATTGGCGCAATCATTCAAGTCTGTATCGGGAGAGTCAACCGCACAGCTCGAAGCGCAGATGATGAAAGAGCTTAATATAAGTGGTGTAAATATTAACCTTCTGGTGGATTTCGCGGAATTGCAGGGCGATGGTCATAAGAGCTGGGCGGGTCTTAGCAATAAGGACAATGCTAAAGTAAGCAGCAAGGTAGAGTTGGCGGTTACCGGCGATTTGCGTTTCCAGCCTGTCGGAAACATAAAGTGCGCGCGCGCATCGCTGATGAATCCGGCAGATGTATGTTCGATTTTGCCCCACCATCAGCCGGTTTTCGCTGCCAAGCAGGCAATTGCTAGCCCTGCAAAGTTTTACAGCAGCATTGATAACGTGACCACTACGAGCGACAAGGTGACTTCTGGCGTGACCAAAACGCTTGGCATGCTCAGTGCCCTTGGCGGCGTATCCAGCAGTGTGGCCCGGGATATCACCCGTTATCAGGTAAACGTACTTCCGGATGTCTACCAGGCGGAGGCTTTCACCCTTTCTAGCGGTTTCATGGGCATGGCTGCTGCCAAGGCAGCGGCAGTTCGCTAAACCTCCAGTGCATACAAACGGGCCCCTGAAAAAGGCCCGTTTGTATTTATCGGGTCAGTTAGAAGAACTGGCCAGCGGGACTTCCAGCACTACCTTCCACTGGCCATCAACATTGTGATGCTCAAAGCGACCACTTAACTTGCGTGCTCGACCGGCCATGATATCAAGGCCGCGAATAGCTGTTGATTGGCTTGATGTAAGCGCGCCGTCATTTTCGATTACCAGCGTCAGTATGTTTTCTCGGCTGTCTATCGAGACGGTAAGAACAGACGTTGATGAATGTTTCAATGCGTTGGTAACAGCTTCCCGTAAAATTCGGGTTAGCTCGCTGAACTGGCTTGCGGCCAGTACCATCGAGTTAGGTTTGCCATGCCATTCCAGCGTAGTGCCATGATCTTTGCAGCGCTGAGCGGTTTCCTCATGCCACTGGATTATGGCTGCCTCAAGTGACAAGGACTCGCCTTCCATATCTTTAAGAAGATCGCGCAAATCATGGATGGCTTCACGAACCAGCGGCTTGGTGGTGTCTGTTGAACGATGTAAAAGCTGTAAGAGTTTTGCTCCCAGATCGTCGTGCATGTCTCGTCGAATGCGAAGCCGTTCCTCTCTGGCACCTTTAGCGTGCGCAAGCTTAGCCTGGCTGACCAGTTGATGTAGAGATAGCACAAGGCTTGCTATTCGTGTGTCTTGGCGGTTGAAAAGGCGTTCGCCATGCTTTGGGTGATGCAGTAACCAGGATCGCTGTTCAAGGGGTTCGGGAACACTGAGGCTTTGGCCTTTATTGATAATGGTTATCTGGGAACTTGCCAGAGGAGCGGGTTCCATGAAAAGGGGATCAAATACCGCCTGAAGCGCTTCTTCTACACCGGACCGTGAATCAGATACGTTTTGAGCATCCAGCATCGCGGGTAGTGCCTGTGCGAGCCATTCGTCCAGTTCCTGATGATTACGCAGAAATAGCTTTTTCCAGAGTAGCTGACGTAACGGAAAATATAGCCAGCCGATAAGGGCGACGGACAATGTCAGTGTGATCGGGCCAGACAAGCTGAGGAGCATCGCCAGAACCAAGTCGGTCAACATGATGAAGAGACCGCCCAGTAACCAGGACCATAAAGAAAACCACCATTGCTCCAGATCGAAGAGCCGATGTCGAACAACACCAAGAGCCATACCCAGATACATCAGTAGGAAAGTGGTAAACAGCAGGCCCTGTGAAGCGGGTTGGGCGACCTGAAAGATAGCAGGAAGGATCATGCCACCTGCAAAAAAAGCCGTGCCGGTCACAATTGAAATCACTACCCATCCCAATGCAGAACGATGATGGGGTTTTTCTTTTGTTTTTGTCCATTGCCAAACTGATCCGGACAGTCCGATCAGGAAAATACCCATGACCCAGGAGTGGAAGCCTTCAACGGGGCTGTTCACCAACTGCAACTGGTCAATGAGAATGGCAACGGTAAAGGCGAGATAAAAGCCCGTGGTGAGCCAATGGCCGGGGGCCTTTCGGGGGTAATTCCACAAAAAGGCGCCCAGGGAAGCAGAAAACAGCAGAGCGCCAAAATGATTGATACCGGATAACCAGGCAAACATCGTTCCTGGAATGAAAAAATCACGGGTGCTATAGATAGCGGCCGCGGATGAAAAAAGCACATAACTCAACCCGGTTAGGGCAAAGGAGTGTATGGCGATTTCTCGCTTTGCTGGAATCCAGACAAGCAGGCAGATAATCATGCCGGCCAGTCCGCATAAGAGTTGTAACCAGAACAGGCCGGATAACTGGGTAAGTGATCGTGACCGGCGTTCCATGGAATATTCTTTCCCGGTGTCGCTGACGATTTTCAGGGTGCCTGCAGATAGCCATTTGTAAAGAGTCTGATGGCTGTCAAAAAAAGTGTTCAAATCGGCATAGTGAGGAAGGACATCCGGTTCTTCGATGAGCAGTGATACATCCGCAGTCTGTATTGACTCACCGTTAGTGAAAGCTGTAACAATCACAGATTTTCCATCCGGCAGCTGTGCCTGAATGCGATCACCATTTATCTGAAACGTCGTGTCGCTACCGGGCAGCGCCAGCGCCAGAGTGATGATCATAAAGCCATAAAAGGAAACCAGGGCTAGTCCGGCAATAATGCGCGTTTTGAGCGAAAGCATGCATGTTACCTATATGTAAAGTGGCGCCGGCCCCTTTTTTGAGGGGTTGATTCATGGGGCCTCTAGCGACTACTACTACGTTTCTTCGAGTAAATTGTTTTTACAATGCTGAAGAATATATGATTTCTGTGTGTTGAATCACAGTTTTATTTCCCTGGTTTTTGGAGCTCAAGAATGAATGCAATCAGGCAGGTTTTGATTGTGGAAGATCTGCCTGATGTGGCGGATTGGCTGCATACACAGGTATCGAATTTATTGACTCCGGAAACGGTTGATCAGGTGGCTACTCTGGCAGATGCCAGGCTAAAAATAGCAGCAGGACCCTACGACCTTGCACTGGTTGACTTGGGATTGCCGGATGGTGATGGCGTAGCCCTGGTGCGCCCTTTTAAGGAAGTGAATCGTCATTCACTATGCGTGGTAACGACCATTTTTGATGATTCCGAGCATTTGTTCGGCTCTTTGCGCGCTGGCGCTGACGGTTACCTGTTGAAAGATGATGCCGAGCCGGAATTTGGCGAGCAGCTAGCAGGCATTCTGGCGGGGCGGCCGCCTCTTTCTGCCTCTATAGCACGCCGATTACTTGAGCAGTTTCATCCGGATTTCAGTGAAAGAGAGGCGACGCTCACCCGAAGAGAGAGGGATATTCTGACCCTGATAGCCAAGGGATTAAGTGTCAAATATGCTGCAGAAAAATTGGGCATTTCCCATTACACGGCTGCAGGTTACATGAAGAATGTGTATGCCAAGTTGCAGGTGAATACCCGGGCAGAAGCCACTCTCAAGGCGATTCATATGGGTTTGGTGAATCCTTCCTGATCCGTTGTTGTTATTGGTTCTATACCCCCGTGTTTAAGGGGTGCTGAAAATTTCCTGTCAGCCCTATGATGTTGAAATCGTTTCATCAATCAGCGTGGGTATCGGGTATGAAGACAGGAATAGGGACGTTCATTTTTCATGCGGTGCTGCTGGGTATTGTCCTGGCGGTCACTGGCTGTGGTGGTGACAGCAGCAGTAATCGCAGTGGCTCGGGGGGCGAAAATCCCCCCATACCCTCCTCTTCCAGCCTCACCGGTACCGCGGCAATAGGTGCCGCTATTCAGGCCGGAACCGTAAACGCTGAATGTGTCGACGGTAGTGGATTTGCCTCCACCGTCATCACCAATGCTGATGGATCATGGACGGGCAACATTGCCAGCACAGCGCTGCCTTGTGTATTAACTGTTACTGGCGGGACGCCATCGGTGACCTTGCGCAGCTATGCCAGTCAACCGGGCACTATTAATATCACCCCGATCACCGATATGGTGCTGGCACTTACTACCGGCCTGGCGGACGGTAGCTGGATCGCCACACCGGCCAACTGGCCAGATGCCAGCACCATTGCCAGCAAGAAAACCGAGCTGCTCACCGCCATGACCAATGCCGGTTTTGTGCTGCCTGGTGGGGATCCGTTCAGCACAGAACTGGTGATTGGCGATGCCTGGGACCAGGTTCTGGATGCAATCCAGGAGGCCATTGATGATGACCCCTCCATTGCCGATTACAGCGCCCTGTTGAACCTGGTGAAAGACGGTAACCTGAACCAGTTCCCGGACGCCCCGAAAAAGGAAGAACCGGTAGACCCTGAACTGCCAGTGAACCTGGATGTGCTGACGGATTATGCCGGTACCTATACGGTAATCGGCACCGGCGAGGGCAACCCCGGCTACTGCGCAAGCTGTGGCACCGCCACCCGTGATCATGAGCGTGGCACCGTCACGATTTCAGCCCAGGGCGATATTGATTTTGATACCGGAACCAGCTTTGTCGTTGCCGACATTGTTGCCATTTACGATCGCAAGAGCGTCGAGGCGGATCGTCGGGTGGCTGTGAACTATGGTCAGTCAGATAGCGATGAGCGGGTTCGGCTATATCTCAATGCGGATCTTGAAGTCATCGAAATCATCCATGATGACGGTGCCGGCGCCACCACGCGTGCCTTGATTCAGGAAGAGAACACCGATCCGGTGCCAGAGCCAGGCGCAGAGTTGCTCGATATGCGTAACGGGGTTGCCGTTATGCATGACGGAAAGATCTGGGCCATGGAGCAACCCTTTATTGAATCGTTCATGGCAACCACCGCCAAGCGTCAGATCCGCGCTCACAACTATGACAGTGATTTCAACACCATTGATAGCAAACCGTTTAATGGTGATGATCTGATCTGGGTCCAGGTGAACGTGGCCCATGGCGCCTTGGGGACCCAGTTGTGCAGCGCCAGCACGGGAGTGTCCTTGCTGACGGTTGACTATGCCGCCACGCCGCCGCTTCAGAAAATCTGGACTGCGACCGAATGCGAACTGGATGTGGATTACCACTTTAGCAACGGCGCCACGGAAGGACACATCATCAGTGCCACCCTGGGCAACGACAAGGATGATGAGCAGATCACTCTGGGCGGTGGCCAGTTCCGAATCTTTATTCACACCGGTACCGAAGGCGAAGCGCCGGCCCTGGCGGACGAGATTCGTTGGGACATGACGATTGATAGTGGTACCCGTGAGATGCGCTCCGGGCATTTCCTGGGTGGCCGACCCCTGCTGGATGGCTCCCATCCGGACCATGCGCTGAAATTCCAACTGCAGGCCGGCAGCAACAACAACCCGGCGGCGGGCCAATACAGCTGCGACGATGGTGACACCGAAGTGACCCTGAAGATGGGCTGGATCACCGTCAGCGATCCCCTGTTCAAGTTCCAGAGTGCCAACGGGGGTAATTGCACCGTTACCATCGAACAAAATGCCGGGCGCAAGTATATCGGTTCGTACACCGCTACCCTGATGGGGCCCAGCAACGGAAGTGGTGCTGCCTTTGGCTCCGGCCTGGGAACAGGCGATATCGAACTGCCGGAAGCGGAGCGGACCCTGGTTGTACACGGCAAGTTCCGCAACTTCACTACCCAGACCTTCCATGCCGCCAATAACGGTGACGATGGTGCGCTGGGCAGTGAGGCGCAGGGCATCAGCATGACCATCGATGAGGGCAGCACCCATTTTGTGGCCGGTGAGCGGTTCCTATTGGCATCGGAGGTCTCTTCCAACGGCACCAATGGCTTCTTCTTCCGCCTGTTTGATGATCTGGAATCCCCAAACAACCAGATGCGGATGGTGTGGTCCAATATTCCCATGCAGGTCGGCAGCTTTACCTGCAACACGGATGTGGGCGGTCTGAAACCGACCATGACGATCTCTACCCCCGCGGATATTCCGTACGGTGCCACCTATACTCAATCAGGCACACAGAATCTGTCTGAAGGGGCGTCTTGCACTATCAATGTCACCAGCGTCAGTGACGGAATGGTAGAGGGGAGCTATATCGCCACGCTGGTAGCCAGGAATATGGCACCCGTTTTGCCGGGTAACGATAATTCAATCTCGTTGTCAGGCGAGTTTCGCTATCCCTACACCCCCTGAAAAGCAAGGTAAGGACTCAAAAAATGCCGGGCATTCATACTGCCCGGCGTTTTTTACAAAGGGTTCGGTGCGAATTTTTTTGATTACCACAGGCAGGGCGTCTTGCCCTGTTTTTCCTGGGAGGCCATCCAGTCGAGAATGCGCCCACCCAGGGGACGCTGGGTGGCTTCGGCGGCCAGGGCCACCGCCTCGCGCAGGCCGTCGATTTGGATGCCGGTGTTCAGTCCGCAGCTTTCCAGCAGGTACACCAGGTCCTCCGTGGCCATGTTACCGGTGGCGCCCGGCGCGAAGGGGCAGCCACCCAGGCCGCCCACCGAGGCATCGAATTTTCGCACCCCCAGATCCGCGGCTTCCCAGGCCATGGCCGCGGCCAGCCCGCGGGTGTCGTGCAGGTGCACATAGAACCGTTCGGCCCCGAAGTCGCGGATCAGCGGCGCCATGATGGCTTTCATCTGCTGCGGGTTGCCGGCGCCGATGGTGTCGGCAATGGCTACCTCGTCACTGCCGGCGGCGAACATGCGCTCGGCCAGCTGTTGGGGCAGGCTCACCGGCACCGGGCCATCGTAGGGGCAGGCGAAGGCGCCGGAGATATAGGTACGCGTGGCAATGCCGTCTTCCCTGGCCGCCGCAATAATCGCCTCGCAGCTCTGTGCCGCCTGCTCCAGGCTCATGCGCAGGTTGCGTTCGTTGAAGGAATCCGTGGTGGACAGCACCAGAGCTACCGTGGGGTAGCCTGCTTCTTTGGCCAGCTGATAGCCCTTCAGGTTGGGGATCAGAGCCGTGTAGTGCAGGTCGTCACCCTGTGGCAGCAGAGGGGTCAGCGCGGCGGCGTCGGCCATCTGCGGGATTGCCTTGGGACTGACAAAGCTCACCGGCTCCAGGTAGCGCATACCGGCATCCACCAGTAGCTGGGCCAGCCGGGCCTTGGTGTCCGTGTCCACGGTAACCGGTTGATTCTGAAGGCCGTCGCGGAGGCCCACTTCGTTGATGATTGCCTGGTCTGCCATTTGCGTTGCCGTGCTGCCAATAAAGAGGCGGACAGTTTGCCACCGTCGCCGGTCTGGCGCGAGTGGCCAGAACTGACAGGTTCTTGGTGGTTTCGGTTTTCAGTTCCCGGCTCGCCTGTGGCAACAATGGCACCCGAATATCGACAACAATCGGGAGCCAACCATGAGCAGCCTGCCGGATTGCGCCATGCTCAAGCATGTACACCACAGCGCCTACCGTTGCCGCGATGCGGAGCAGACCCGCTGGTTTTACGAGGATGTGCTGGGCCTGCCGCTGACCCTGGCCATGGTCTTCGACGAAGAGCCGGGCACCGGGCGCAAGATCGACTACATGCACCTGTTCTTCAAGATGGGCGATGACAACTTCATCGCCTTCTTCGATGCCCCGGATGGTGCCGACGAAAAACTGTTCCGCCCGCGCAGCGCCTTTGACTTACACCTGGCCTTTGAAGTGGATACCCGGGAAGAACTGAAAGCCTGGCGCCGCCGCATCAACCAGGCCGGCCGCCCCTGCTTTGGGCCCATCGACCATGACTTTATCCACTCCATCTATTTCTTCGACCCCAACGGCATCCCGCTGGAAATCACCATCAAGGATGCCAGCTATGAGGCGGTAGTGGCGGAAGACGCGGCCAACGCCCACAGCCTGCTCAAGGCATGGACCGAAAAGACCCGTGCCCTGAAAGAGCAGACCTTCGGTGCCGACGCCCTGGACCTGCGTGGCATCGACATGAGCAAGGCGGACTTCTCCAGGATCAAGAACGCCAGCAACAAGGACGCGCCGCAATGAGCAAACACTATGACCGCACCCCCTATCTGGTGACTTTCACTGAGCCATCGCGTTTCAAGGATACCTACGCCGGTCCCATGGATCTGGTGGCGCTGGAGTCCCATTTGCTTACCCCGAAAAGCGGCCCGGGCAAGACCGTGGTGATCTTCATGCATCCGGTGGGCGGCGGTGCCTACCTGCCCATGGTCTCGGCGCTGGCCAAAGCGGGGCTGTCGGTGATCTATTGCAACAGTCGCTACCGGGGCGCCGACAGCGCCCTGCTGATGGAAAAGGTGGTGGCGGATCTGGGGGCCTGCGTGCGCGATGCCAAAGAGCGCCTCGGGTTTGAAAAAGTGGTGCTGGCGGGATGGTCCGGCGGCGGCTCCCTGAGTCTGCTTTACCAGGCGGAAGCGGAAGATCCGCAGATCACCGACACCCCGGCGGGAGACCCCTACGACCTGACGGCCCGGAAACTGATCCCCGCCGACGGGATCATGCTGCTGGCCGCCCATGTGTCCCGGGCTATTACCATGACCGAATGGTTGGACCCGTCCGTGCTGGATGAAAGCGATCCGGAGCATCGGGACCGGGAGCTGGATATTTATCATCCGGACTGCCCCAACCAGCCGCCCTACAGCGAGGCATTCGTGGCTCGTTTCCGCCAGGCGCAGATCGACCGCAACCGGCGCATCACCGGTTGGGTGAAAGAGAAACTGGCGGATTTTCGAAACCGCGGTCTGCCCAACGAGGAATACGGCTTTATCGTCCATCGCACCATGTGCGACGTCCGTTGGCTGGACCCGCAGCAAGACCCCAATGAACGCCCGCCGGGGACCTGTTATCTGGGCGACCCGCGAACCGTCAACAACGGCCCGGTGGCCCTGGCCCGTTTCAACACCCTGCGCGGCTGGCTGAGTCAGTGGAGCTATGACGATTCCCGCGCCAATGGCCCGGCCTGCGCCGGGCGCATCCGCGTGCCCGCCCTGGTGATTGGTAATACCGCAGACAATGCCTGCACCCCCAGCCATACCCGCCGGCTCTTCGGCGGGTTCCAATCAGGGCAGGCCACCCTGCGCGAAGTGACCGGAGCCAACCACTATTACTTCGGGCAGAACGACAAACTGGCCGAGGCGGTGGCGCACTGCACTGCCTGGCTGCAAGAGCAGGGGCTGCACTAGGTTGGCGTGGTTTCTTTCTGTGGGAAGCGATGTTCACATCGCGAAGAAGCCGGCACGGCCTGAATCAGGCCCCTTTCGCGATGTGAACATCGCTTCCCACAGTGCCGCTGAGAATTGCCTTTGCGCGGTGATTGCCGACCAATTGTGAATTCTCTTCACGCCTTGTCCGACAGTCATACCAGCGCCGCGTCATCCGTCCTGGCACTGGCCTAGCGTCGGTAAAAACAACAATGGAGTAATCACGGGATGGGTCTGATCATTTTTCTTCTGGCACTGGCGGTACTCACCACAGTGTCCATCACCCTGCTGTTCTATGTGTGCTGGTTCTACGACCGTCGCAGCTTTCCCGAGCAGGCACAGCTTCCCGATGAGCAACCGCTGCGTCTGTTGCCGACCGCGGTGGGGATCATCAAGGAAGCCGCCAGCCTCACCGTGCTGGTATTCAGCTACCCGCTGCGGCTGATCCACGACGCCTCGCCGGTGCGCAGCCGCCACCACGGGGAGACCCCGGTGATTCTGGTGCATGGCTACGGCGGCAACAGCGCCAACTTCCTGTTCATGCAATGGCGGTTGAAATGGCGCGGCTGGGGCAATGTGTACTCGGTGAGCTACACCCCGCCGCACATCAACGCTCGCAAACTGGCCCAGCAGGTCAACGACCATGTGGAGCGCATCCTCGCCTCCACCGGCGCGCAAAAAGCCCATATCGTCTGCCACTCCATGGGTGGGCCGCTTACCCGCTACGCCCTGAAAAACCTGGGCCTGGCCGGCAAGATCGACCGGGTGATCACCCTGGGCAGCCCTCACTACGGCTCGCGCATCGCCGGCCTGTTTCCGGCCCAGGGCTCTGCCGCGCAGATGCGCTACCAGAGCCCCTTTGTGCAGGAGCTGGCGGAAGGCGGCGGTTGCCCCGGCGATGCACGCTTCTTCTCCATTTACTCCAACCTGGACAACTTCGTGCTGCCGGTATCCACCGCGGTGCTGGATGGTGCTGAAGCCAATATCAACGTCCCGTATCTGGGTCACTGCGCCCTGCTGTACAGCAATCGGGTGCTGGATCAGGTGGAGCGTTGCCTGTTATCGCCGAAGCCGGAGATTTGATCCGCGACAATGTTGCATTAGCGATTGGCTGGGATCATGGTTAAAGCAGGAGAACAGAAAACCGTGATGCAACAGAGGGAGCGAAATCATGAGTGAATACGGTGCAACGGTTGCCTGGCATCTCAAGCCGGGCGCGTCGTTCGATTACGAACACTTCAACCGGGAACACGAATGGACCTTCGCCGGTGGCGAAGTGGTGCAGGCCTCGGCCTCACCGGAATATTTTGGCTGCGGTAACCGGGTGAACCCGGACGAGGCGGTCATTGCCGCCACCTCCAGCTGTCATATGCTCACCTTCCTGTCGATCGCGGCCAAGCAGGGTCTCAAGGTGCTCAGTTACATCGACCAGCCTGCCGGCACTGTGGAAAAGGCCGGCGATGGGCACATGGCCATCACCCGTATCGTGCTGCGCCCGCGGGTGGTGTTCGATGATGGCCAGGAACCGGATGCCGCTGCGATGGACAAGCTCCACGCCAGTGCACACCGCAACTGTTTCGTGGCCAATTCCCTCAAGGCCGAGATCAGCATCGAGCCGATCTGACCTAACCCATCGCTCCTGCAGCGGGGAAGTCCGTTGCAGGAGCGTCCTCGGCAGGGCGCGACGCAATGTTAACGCCCGGGGAAGCGGTATACAGCGGACCGGACAGTCACTCGCGGATGATGTTGCCTTCACACCGTGCCGCTAGAATGTTGGCCATAGATTCGCTGGCCCCCTGTCCGGGGGGCGGTGCCGTTGACCAACAGGACTGTCTGAAATGCTTGATCAAAACGAAATCGAACTGTTCCGCGACAACGTCAAAAAATTCCTCGAAAACGAAGTGGCCCCGCACTACGACCAGTGGGAAAAAGCCGAAATGTTCCCCCGTGAGCTGTGGAACAAGCTGGGCGAGAATGGCCTGCTGTGCGTGGACGTGCCGGAAGAGTACGGCGGCTTCGGCGCCAACTTCCGCTTGTCAGCGGTGATCGTGGAAGAAGCCTCCCGCGCCGGTTACGGTGCCCTGGCCTCCAACATTTCCGTGCACTCCGATATCGTTGCCCCCTACATCCTGCACCTGGGCACGGAAGAGCAGAAACAGACCTGGCTGCCGAAAATGGTCAGCGGTGAAGCCGTAGGCGCCATCGGCATGACCGAGCCCGGCGCCGGTTCCGACCTGCAGGGCATGAAAACCCGTGCCGACAAGGACGGCGATGGCTACAGCATCAGCGGCCAGAAAACCTTCATCACTAATGGCCAGCACTGCGACGTCATCGTACTCGCCACCAAGACTGACCCCAATGCCGGCTCCAAAGGCATGACCCTGTTCACCGTGGACTGCTCCCTGCCGGGCTTCGCTCGTGGTCGTAATCTGGAAAAAATGGGCCACCACGCTGCGGACACCTCCGAGCTGTTCTTCGAAAACGTGAAAGTGGGCGCCGACCAGATCCTCGGTGGTGAAGGTAAAGGCTTCGCCAACCTGATGAACGAACTGCCCCGCGAACGCCTGATCCTGGCCCTGGGCGCCATCGCTGCCTGCGAAGGCATGATCGAGCGCACCATCGAATACACCAAAGAGCGCCAGGCTTTCGGCAAGCCGATCTCCAGCTTGCAGAACACTCGCTTCGTGCTGGCAGACCTGCACGCCCAGGTGGTGGTTAACCGCGCCTATGGCGAGCAGTGCATCGACCAGTATGACCGTGGCGAACTCACCGCCACCAACGCCTCCATTGCCAAGCTCACCACCACTGAGCTGCAAGGTGTGGTCGCCGACAAATGTCTGCAGCTGTTTGGTGGTTACGGCTACATGCAGGAATACCCCATCTCCCGCGACTACGTGGATGCCCGCATCCAGCGCATCTATGGCGGCACCAGCGAAATCATGAAGGAAATCATCTCCCGGGAAATTATCGGGCGATAAATCCTCAAGATTTCAGCACCAAAAAAAACGCGGCTACGGCCGCGTTTTTTTATGCCCGCGGTCTTATCCCTTGTAGGAGCTATGCGCGCATGGCGAACCTCAATCCACAGGGCTTACTCCCCAACTCCCCCATGCTCAACAGATGGGCCTTCCTGGCTTGTAGGATATGGCTTACAGAAAATGCTAACTGGTTGATATAAAGTGGATTTGTAATTTTCCAAAAAGCACGCTCGTACTGGCATTATGTCGAACGTTCGCGATTTGTCAGTTGGGATATATTCTCAACCTGGTGGTAAGTCACTAGCCAATATCAAATTATTCGTGGCCAATGTGATAAGCCAAAAATAATTATGTCGAATTGAGTTAAGTCGATTCGTTCGTTCTAATACGCTGTTAATTTTTATGGTGCGGAGTTTGATATTGAAGGAAATTTTGATTCCTGGCGATGCGGAAGTTGTTGGGCCTTCGCTTGGGAAGGTCTGAATAACTCGCTTTTTTCGCCTTTACGATGATCAACAGGCTTCTGCCATCAAATTCAGGCCACAATTCACTCTTGAGTGTTCATTTTTTCGCCTGATTGCCGCACTTTAGCGGCAATCAGGCGCACTGCCCCTAGGGCAGCAGCACCCGTTTCACCCTCAACAGGTTGTGCAGCCCCGCCAGGAGATAGAGCCGGTTGGTATTTTTCGCCAGACCCCGGTAGCGAACCTTGCTGTAACCGAACATGCCTTTGATCACTCGGAAGGGATGTTCCACTTTGGCACGTACGCTGGCTTTGATGGTTTCGCATTCCAGCGCAACCTTCGACATCGTGGAGCGCTTACCAGGACGCTCAGCGATAAACCAATCCACTTTACGGTTCTTGTGCTCTTCGCGTTTCTCGATACCGCAATAACCCGCGTCTCCCCAGACACGTTTCTCTTTGCCATGCAAAAGCTGGTCTGATGCCGTCAGGTCATGCTCATTCGCGGCGGTAGTGGCAAGGCTATGAATCAGACCCACCGTGTCATCGACGCCAATATGGCACTTCATGCCAAAGTGCCATTGATTGCCTTTCTTGGTCTGGTGCATCTCCGGATCACGAGCCTTACCTTTGTTCTTCGTCGAGCTGGGCGCTTCGATAATCGTCGCATCAACGATGCTGCCTTCCCGAACCATCAGGCCATGTCGTGCCAACTGACGGTTGATCTTCTTGAACAGCTTCTTGCCAAGAGTGTGCTGCTCCAGCAGGTGCCGGAAGTTCAGGATCGTTGTCTCATCAGGAACCCGAGAGAGCCGAATCCCTGCGAAACGGCGCATAGACTCGATCTCATACAAGGCATCTTCCATCGCCGGATCACTCAGGTTGTAGATGATCTGCATGACATGAATGCGCAGCATGCTGGAGAGCGGATACGGCGGCCGGCCAGTGCTACCGGAGGCGTAATAGACCGCAATCGTGGACTCCAGCGCCTTCCAGGGTAGCAACTGATCCAACTTCTCAAGGAACACTTCCCGCCGGGTCTTGCGCTTCTTGTGTTCATATTCGGCTTCGGCAAAAGTCAGCTGGCTCATGGCATTCCCGGAAAGTGGCTGATAGAAAGCCCTGATTATGGCAAAGTCGGGGAGTTTTTCAGAGGTTCCCTTGCTGAAGGTGAGATAGAGAGATTCGAAAGAGATAACTTTGTTCTTCCAGAGGATTATAAGTCTTTTCTTAAGATCAAGAATGGATTTTATTCTAATAGTTCGGGAATTTATTTGTATAGTCTCGAGGATGTTGTTCCGCAAAGCGTTAATCATGAGATTATGCCGCTGTGTAAAAATATGGTGGCTATTGGTTATGATTCAGGAGAATATTTCTATCTCATAGATTATACGAAAGAATCCTGTGTCGTATTCGCTGTGGAAGGAGGGGAAATAGGTTTTGATGAATACAGGGAGGTTGGGGGCTTTCTTTCATGGGCGGATCAAGGTTTTAGTCCTTTTGTTGATTAAGAGAAAATTAACAAAATGAGGCAGTGGACCTGCGGCCGCTGCTCGCAGCGTTAACTTGGAAATGGTTTCAATGGGATTTCGTCAGGCGAAATGGATAGGCGTGATTGTATTTTTGGCTATTTATGCAGTTGCTCTCTATTTTCAATCTGCCACTGCGTCACTGCACGATAGGTATCAGCCTGGCATCGAGTTTCTTCAGATGTTGGTGAGTCCTGCGCTGATGCTAATTGTAAGTGCCTTTCTTGCGTTGATGATTACCTCAAGGCGTTATCGTTCATTCTTGAAATCTGCTTATCTTGGCTGCGCTGTTATTGGTGTTCTTCTGGGTGCTTTTGTCTTTTTTCATGAGTCCAGAGCTTCAAATTGGGCTTCCCCGGAGGGCCGGACAATGTTGAATACTTTGCATGCATCTCTATTTAGTCCAAGTTTTTCCAATCGGTCGGTAGTGGTGGTGTTAGGAAATGCACTTTTTTCTTTCGCTCTGCTCGGTTGGTTCCTGTTCTTGGGGCGGCGGGATAAACCTTCTAGTATCAATTTTGAACCGCGAAAGAAAGCATATTAACTAAGGCTGCAACGTGAAAAAGAGAAAATTGCCCGAAATGATGAAGTCTGCGTTACTTACAATTTTTCTGGTTGTGGTCACCGGCTGCACAAATGTGACAGGTGATGCACCCAGGACAATTTCTTCTCTGTCAGATGAGCGACTCAGAACAGATCATTTGTTTGCTACTGCGGATACATTTTTCTCCGAAGCGGGCTATGCTTGTAACACTGATGCGGAGGCTGGGCAGTTTCGCTGCTCCAGAGAGCTTCGGGATCTTTATATTCACCAGACAACCGCCGAGGTGAATATTTACCCCGTCGATGAGGAAGACAAGACCCACAGAATGATCGCGACCCGCTGGGATGAGGGGCTGATTCCCGGTGAGCTGATTTCCAATACCTATGCCAACGATGACGTTGAGGCGTTCTGTGTCTTTCTCGCCAGCGAGAAGCTTGGTCGTTGTAGTGACTATAAGGGCTGAAAGCCTGCCGGCCTGATCTGCAAGTGTCAGGATAATCCTGACTGTATCAACGGTAGTGCGATGTTGGCGCTTTGCCAGCAAAGCGCCAACGGGGGGGATGCCCTCAGTTTGGTGTTTCTTCCTGGGTTCAATCATCCCCATCTTCCCGAGCCTTGCATCCCTTCACTTTCGTCGCCTTGAGCGACATTCGTGATCGAATGATTGCTCCCACGGTCATGTCTGAGCGATGACGATGTAGCGCTGGTGGCCGCCGGGGGTGAGAGCGTTGAAGGGGTAGCAAGTAATCAGGATCAGCTGCCGGTCGTTGCGAGGGATCTGTAATGGGTGCGCCTGACTGTCGACGACTTCCTGGCTGCTGACCTGGAAGCGTTGCCTGGCGCCGTCGGCCCGTTGCACGGTGAGCGAATCGCCGTTTTCCAGGGTCTCCAGAAAGGCAAAGTGAGTATCCCGGTGGCCGGCCAGCGTCAGGGCCTGGTCGCTGCCGATGCCGCCGGCCAGTCGGCCGGGGCCGAAGGCCAGGGCTTCGCCGCTGGTGCTTTCCAGTACATAGAGGGTTTTGCCGGCGGGGGTGGTGAGCCGGGCTACCGGCCAGGTGTCCGCCCAGGGCCAAGGGCGCTGGGGGGCGCCCTGGTCCAGGGTAGTTTGCCAGGCGTGGGCGATCAGGTGCTGGGCCAGCCAGGCCTTGCCGTCCAGCCAGCTGGCCCAACCTGCCAGCCCTATCAGGGCGGTCAGGCTCAGTACCAGCAGGCCGCGCTCATATCGTGCCATGGTTCTCTCTCCGTTGGCGCAGCCAGAGCAGCAGGGTGACGATCAGCAGCACGCCAGCCAGCCGCCACAACAGGGGCGCCGGGGTGGCGGTGCCGGGCCAGGCGGTATTGTGTTGAGTGCCATGAGGCGCCTGGTTGCGGATGGTGTCGTGCAGCAGGGGTTCATGAGCAGGCCGCGACACGGTTTCTTCCACGGCGATAAAGCTGGTGTAGCGGCTGACCAGTTGATGGCGCAGGGCTACGTCGGTGATCAGCGGGGCGATGTCCGCTTCCGGGGCGCCCAGAGTAATGCGGTCCACCAGGTCGGCGATCTTGCGCCGGGCCCACAGGCTGGCGGTGCCCGGGTGGTTGCTGTTGGCGGGCAGGATGACCGGTTGTTGCCAATGCCGGTCACGGTAGCCGCTGACGGTAATCTGGTCCGTAGGGGCGGATAGCTTCATGGCCACCAGCAGGGGCTCGCCGCCGTAAAGGTCCGGCAGCTTTTGCGGCCACCGTTCGGCAACGATGCCGTCCGGCAGCTGCACCTGCAGGTTGCGCATCAGCGGTGATTCCAGGCGGCGGAACAGGGTGTCCATGCCCTGCTGTACCTGGTTCTGGTCGTTGATATAGGTAAAGCTGCCGCGCCCGAATTGGGCGGCGCGGGTCATGAAGTGGCTGTTGGGTGCGGAGCCGATGCCCACGGTGAACAGGCGGGCTTCGCCGAGCTGTTGGTGCAGGGCCCGGAAGATACCGTGCTCGTTGCCCACGGCACCGTCGGTGATAAAGATCACTTGGCGCAGGTAGCCGTCGCTGGCCTGCTGGCTCAGGGTGGCGCTGAGGGCGGGTAGCATGTGGGTACCACCGCTGGCCTGCAGGCTGTCCACGAAATCTTGCGCCTGTTGGCGGCTGGCGTCGTTGACGGTGGCGGGTTGTTCAAACAGCAGGGTGTGCTGGCTGTCGAAGTCGGTGATGTTGAAGCGGTCGCCGGGCTTCAGGCGTTGCAGGGCCAGTTGCAGGCTGGCCTTGGCCTGGCGCATGGGGGCGCCGCCCATGGAGCCGGAGCTGTCGATGATAAACAGGGTTTCCCGTGGCAGGGTGGCCGCCTGGCCGGTTTCCGGGGGGACCACCATCAGCAGGGCATAGTGTTCGCCGTCGATTTCTTCATAAAAGCTGGTTGCCAGCGGTTCGCCGGTGTCTTCCAGTTCCCAGTTGAGCAACAAGTCCCGGTCCATGGGTACGGGGCCGGCTTTCGGGGTGATGGTGTAGCGCCGCCCGTGGCGTTGCGAGTGGATGGCGTGGCTGGGGCTGCCCAGGGTCGCCAGGTTTGCGCCAGCGTCCAGGTCGATATGGATGGAAGCGGTGCCCGCCTCGGCGGTGCCGCCGGGGTTCGCCACCGTATTGCGCAGCAGGGAATCCAGGGGATGGGGCGCTTCCGTGGGCGGGGTGAAGCGGGGTGTGAGGGTGAGTGGCAGGCGTAGTTGGAAGCGACGCCCGTCCACGTCCAGGGTCTGCTGGTAATGCAGCTCCACCTGCACGGTTTCGCCGGGGGCGATATTGGCCACGGCGGTGGTGAACAGGTTGGGACGCTGCTGGCTGACCAGGCTGGCTTTCTTGCCACTGGCCCGGGCCTGGCGGTAGGTCTTTTCCGCTTCGTCTTTCCTGTCGATGCGACCGACGATGCGCCTGTCGCCAATAGTCAGCACCATACCGTCCACGGCGGCGTTTTCCGGCAGCGGAAACAGGTAGCGCCCTTCGCGAAACTGCTGGCTGGGGTTGTGAAAACGTTGCGTCAGGGTGACCCGTGCCAGCGGGCCGCTGACGGTGATCTGGGCGTCGGTATCCAGCAGAGTGGCGGCGGTGATGTCTCCCTGGTCATCGGCCAGCAGCAAGGCGCCGGTGGCGGCCTCGTCCTGCCAGTCTGCCCGGGCGCTGAGAGTCAGTAGCAGTAGCGAGAAGAAAAGCGTCAGTTTCATGGTGGCCTCCTTGTGATGGGGGCCAGCATGGCAAGGGGAGAAGGGGGATTTGTGGGGATTGTGTGGGGGGAATCAGTGAACAGTTAATAGTGAACAGTTAACAGCGCGCGACCGGTGTTGTGTCTGGTTTTAAACGTGGAAAGCCGCGCTCATGGGCTTGGGCGCGGCTTTCTATGCAGGCAGTTGGCGTCTATGTGAGTTCGCGAACTATTAACTGTTCACTGTTAACTATTCACTGCCTTCTACGCTGCGTTGCGGCGTTTGGCGATGGCGCGCAGGACGATCTGGCACTGGTTTTCGCCGTATTCGCGGATGTCGGCTTCGGCTTCGGCGGTTTTGCGTCCGACTACGTTGACCAGCAGGCGCTTGAACAGCTGCAGGGACACATCGAACTCCGACGTTTCTTCCTGCAGGGCAATAAAAGTGTAGCGCTTGAGCAGGGGGATCAGATCGATGATGTCATCGGCCAGATAGCGGTTGTTGGCGAAGCGTTCCGTGGCCAGCTCCACAAAGCGGAACGCCAACTGATGGGCGGCGGGCAGGTCGTTGCCCTGATAGTGCTGCTCCAGTTGCGGCAGCATTTCCACCATGTCTTCGATCTGGCCGGGCATCCAGTTGCTGGCGGCTTGGCCGGCCAGCCGCGACAGCAGCATGAACAGGAAGTCGTAAAGATCGTGAACCTGCTGGTCGGTGATGTCGCACACCCGCGCGCCCTTGCGCGGCTGCAGCTCGATCAGATGCTGCTTTTCCAGCACACGAAAGGCCTCTCGAAGTGAGTTGGTACTCACATCCAGTTGCTTGGCCAGTTCACTTTCCGGCAGGCGAGCCCCGGGGGCCAGGGTGCCGGTGATGATCTGCTCGGCCAGGTGCTGGGCAATCTGTTCGCTCAGGCTGACGGCTTTCAACGACATGACAACGGTCCTTTTCGGCTTCGGCGCGAATTATCCTCCGAGGCCGATACTATGTCACTAATTGAGTTGTTTGACAATTCAAGAAATCAGGGATAGTCTGACCGTCACATTGAAGACTGTTACTTTTGGCTTGAACTAGCGAGGTATGAGCCATGTTCGAGAATATGAATCCGGACACCATGCTAAAAATGAAAAAATACGGCTATCTGAGCTTCTGGGCCCTGATGGTGCCGCTCGTGCCGTTTTCTGCCTATGTAGGTGTGGAGAGTGGTACCCAGGATTTCTGGGCCTGGTTCCTCTACATCTTTATCTTCGGCATTATCCCTGTGCTGGATTACCTGGTCGGCAAGGACCCGAGCAACCCGAACGAGGAAGTTCAGGTGCCGACCATGAGCGAGGAAATCTTCTATCGGGTGTCCGCCATCGCCATGGGCTTTGTGTGGATCGCGGTACTTTTCTACGCCGGCCATGTCTTCATGACCAATGATTACGGTCTGCTCGGCAAGCTTGGCTGGATCGTGTCCATCGGTACCGTGGGTGGCATCATCGCCATCAACCTGGGCCACGAGCTGATCCACAAGGATCCCAAGGTGGAAAACTGGATGGGCGGGCTGTTGCTGGCTACCGTGACCTATGCCGGTTTCAAGGTAGAGCACGTACGTGGCCACCACGTGCATGTGTCCACCCCGGACGATGCCTCTTCCAGCCGTTATAACCAGAGCCTGTATGACTTCCTGCCCAAGGCGTTCGTGCGCAACTTCAAGAATGCCTGGGTACTGGAAAAGAAGTACCTGGAGCGCAAGGGCAAGAAGAACATCAGCGTTCATAACGAACTGATCTGGTGGTACAGCATTTCTGCCTTGTTCGCGGTGACCTTCGGGCTGCTGTGGGGCTGGCAGGGTGTGGTGTTCTTCCTGGGCCAGAGCTTCTTCGCCGCGCTGGCACTGGAAATCATCAACTACATCGAGCACTACGGTCTGCATCGTCGTGTGAACGAGAAAGGTCGCTTCGAGCGGGTGACGCCGGCCCACAGCTGGAACTCCAACTACCTGCTGACCAACCTGGCCCTGTTCCAGCTGCAGCGTCACAGTGATCACCACGCGTATGCCAAGCGTCGTTACCAGGTGCTGCGTCACTATGACGAGAGCCCGCAGCTGCCGGCCGGTTACGCCACCATGTTTGTGCTGGCGATGATTCCGCCGCTGTGGAAGAAAGTGATGAACCCGCGGGTAGAAGCCTACTATGAAGGCGAGCTGGACCAGCTGTTCCGCGAGTCCAAGCGGGTTAACAACATCGCGTAAGAGCAGTTAGCAGTTAATAGTTAACAGCTAGAACAAGAAAGCCCCGGCAATGCCGGGGCTTTTTTGGTTGGATGTCATTTAAAGGTTTCTTTGCACGAATTGTTCTATGTTCAGACTCTGACCTCCGGCCTGGTAGTGGCCGTCTAGGGAATAAGCCATTATTTCCAGTGGAGCCCCGTTGTATTGGAATTGCTGAATTTCCTGGATGTAGCGGGTGATGAAGCCGGGAACACCAAGCTCTCTCCACTGGGCTACATGTACTAGTTCGTGAAAATGAAGGCGTAAAGATTGCGCGGACCCTCTCCTCACATAATAGGTGTTGTTGTAGGTAATTCCGTCCACGTCCATATCAATAAAGTCCCCCAAGCCAGCTGCGCGCAATTCTGGAAAGTCCGGTTTGGGAATGTTGTCGGTGACAACGAAGAAAGCAGTGTCGAGAAAAGCTAAAGAATAGAAGCCTTCAAACTCACGCTGAAAGGCAGAGCATGACTGACGAACTGACTCGTGGGAGGCGTTAACCTGATGAATCCATTCTTCGATTTTCCCGAGCACATGCTCTCCATTTATTGATGCCTTGCATGCATGGTCCATGCGGTTTCCTTCTTGTTGGCGCGGGCACGGCCTATCCGTTGGCAGGGCATCCCCCGCGCAACTATTAACTATTCACTGTTAACTCTTAACTGCTTTTTACTGTCGCCAGAACATGGGCGTAAACAGCACCAGCAAGGTAAAGACTTCCAGCCGCCCAGCCACCATCAGCACGGTCATCATCCATTTGGCGCTGTCGGTGATGTTGGCGAAGCCACCGCCAACCTGGCCGATCCCTACGCCCAGGTTATTGAGGCTGGCGGCCACAGCACTGACGGCCGTGGTCAGGTCCATGCCGGTCATAGTGAACAGCAGGGTGAAGATAACCGATAGGGTGATATAAACCCCCACGAACCCCCAGACTGCCTGTAATACCCGATCCGGAACCGAGTGGCGGCCAAAGCGCAGGGCAAACATACCGTTGGGGTAAATCAGTCGCCGCAGCTCGCGCACGCTGTGGTGGAACACCAGCGCGGCTCGCACTGCCTTCATGCCGCCACCGGTGGAACCGGCGCAGCCGCCGATGAAACTGGTGAAGATCAGCAGGTAGGGAATAAAGCCCGGCCAGGCGGCGGCGTTGGTGCTGGTGAGTCCGGTGCCAGTACTGAACGACGCCACCTGGAAAGCGGAGTGGCGCAGCGCATCATCGGCGGTCACATCCACCTCGAAGGCCAGCAGGCCCACGGTAATCAGTCCGGTGTAGAGCAGAAAAAGGCTCATGAAAAAACGAAATTCCGGATCCTGAATATAGGCTATCAATGAGCGGCCCCGCCAGACGGCAAAGTGTAGGGCAAAGTTGACACCACCGATAAGAATGAAAAGGGTGGCGGTCCAGTCTATCCAGGGGTTGTCCCAATAGGCCATGGAGGCGTCGTGGGTGGAGAAACCGCCGGTGGCTACGGTGCTGAAGCTGTGACAGATGGCATCGAAAATGGTCATCCCCGCGGCCCAGTAAAGCACGGCACAGGCGACGGTGATAAACAGATAGAGCAGCCACAGGGCCTTGGCGGTTTCGGCGATGCGTGGAGTGAGTTTGGCATCTTTCATGGGGCCGGGAATTTCCGCCTTGTAGAGCTGCATGCCACCGATGCCGAGCATGGGCAGAATCGCTACCGCCAGTACCACCACGCCCATGCCACCCAGCCATTGCAGCTGCTGGCGGTAGAAGAGAATGGATTTGGGCAGAAAATCAATGCCGGAGAGGATGGTGGCGCCGGTGGTGGTCAACCCGGAAACGGATTCGAACACCGCATCGGTAAAGCCCACCGGCACGTCGTTGCTGATATACAGCGGCAAGGCCCCGATAACGCCCAGCACGGACCAGAACAGGGTCACCACCAGGAAGCCGTCGCGGGTCTGCAGTTCTTCCTTGTGCTTGAAGAAGGGAAGCCAGAGCGCAAGGCCTAGCAGCAGGGTGATCACGAATGACACCAGGAAGGGGCCTTCGCTGCCTTCCTGGTACCAGTAGGATACGGCCACCGGCGGCATCATGGTGAAGCTGAACACCACCAGTAGCAGGCCGAGAATTTTCGAGATCAGTGCAAAATGCATGATTAAAGGGCCGGGTCGGAGGTCGGACGTCTGAAGTCGGACGCTAAAACATCTATGCGCGGGCAGGGTTTAAAGGCGTCCGTCGTCCGACGTCTGACGTCCGACCCCTTTAACGAAACTGCCATGAATCCCGCTGCTCCAGCCGTCATAGAATGCCCTAAAAAAAGGTAAACCCGACCTGGAACAGTTTTTCCACGTCCCGGGTGCGGCGTTTGTCGATCAGGAACAGGATCACGTGGTCGTCCGGTTCGATGACCACATCATCGTGGGCAATCAGCACCTTTTCGCCGCGCACAATTGCGCCGATGGTGGTGCCTTCCGGCAGGTCGATGTCCTCGATGGCGCGGCCCACCACTTTCGAGGATTTGCTGTCCCCGTGGGCGATCGCCTCGATGGCTTCCGCCGCCCCCCGACGCAGGGAGTAGACGTTGACCACATCGCCACGCCGCACATGGCTGAGCAGGCTGCCGATGGTGGATTGCTGGGGCGAGATGGCGATGTCGATATCGTGGCCCTGCACCAGATCCACATAGGCCGGGTTGGAAATCAGTGTCATCACCTTACGCGCGCCCAGCCGTTTGGCCAGCAGGGAGGCCATGATGTTGGCCTCGTCGTCGTTGGTGAGAGCGCAGAACACGTCGGTGTTTTCGATGTTGGCCTTGAGCAGTTCGTCCCGGTCCGTGGCCAGACCCTGCAGTACCACCGTCTGGTGCAGTTTCTCGCCCAGCCATTCCGCGCGGCCGGGGCTGCGCTCGAGGACCTTCACGTTATAACGGTGCTGGATGCTCTTGGCGAGCCGATAGCCGATGTTGCCGCCGCCGGCAATGAGGACGCGCTTGTAGTTATGTTCCAGACGGCGCAGCTCGCTCATCACCGCACGGATATCGTTCTTGGCGGCGATGAAGAAAACCTCGTCGTCCGCTTCGATCACCGTGTTGCCTTCCGGAATGATGGGGCGGCCCCGGCGGAAGATGGCGGCAACCCGGGTGTCCACATTGGGCATGTGCTTGCGCAGTTCGCGCAGCTCGTTGCCCACCAGCGGCCCGCCGTAATAGGCGCGCACGGCGACCAGCTGCACCCGGCCACCGGCAAAATTCACCACCTGCAGGGCGCCGGGGTGCTCAATAAGCCGCTTGATATAGTCGGTGACCACCTGCTCCGGGCTGATGATCACATCGATGGGCAGGGCGTTTTCGTTGAACAGCTTGTCCGCCCGGCTGGTGTAGTGGGCGGTACGGATACGGGCGATTTTCGAGGGAGTGCGGAACAGGGAGTAGGCCACCTGACAGGCGATCATGTTCACCTCGTCAGAGTTGGTGACCGCGATCAGCATGTCAGCGTCTTCGGCGCCGGCATCCTTGAGCACCGCCGGGTAACAGCCCATGCCGCGCACGGTGCCGATATCCAGGCGGTCGCCCAGTTCGCGCAGCCGTTCCGCATCGGTATCGATGACGGTGATGTCGTTGCGCTCGTTGGCCAGGTTCTCGGCCAGGGTGCCGCCCACCTGGCCGGCACCGAGAATAATGATCTTCATGGACTACGCTAGCGCCCCCGATTCCTTGCGCAAACACGCCAGATAGAAACCGTCTGGCCCATGATGTTGCGGGAACAGCTGCCATCCCGCGCTCACCATTGTGGCCCCTTCCGGCCGTGGCGTCACATCCCGGGCCTGTGGCTGGCGTTGCAGGAAGGCGCTGACCTGATGGTCGTTCTCGTCCCGCAATACCGAACAGGTGGCATACACCAGCATGCCGCCGGGTTTGAGCAGCGGCCATAGTGCATCCAGCATGCGCGCTTGTAAATCAACCAGTGCGGGAATGTCGGACGCCTTGCGGTGCCATTTTACATCCGGCTGACGGCGCAGGATGCCGGTGGCGGAGCAGGGCGCGTCCAGCAGGATGGCATCGAAGGGGGTGCCGTCCCACCACTCTTCGGGGTTGCTGGCATCGCCCTGCAGCAGGGTGATGTCGGCCCCGAGGCGGGCCAGGTTTTCCTGGATGCGCGCCAGCCGCTTGCCTTCCAGCTCCAGGGCGACCACGTCGGCATCGGGGAATTTCTCGCAGAGCTGGCCGGTCTTGCCGCCGGGGGCGGCACAAGCATCCAGGATGCGGCCGGTGGGCGGGCACTGCAGCACTTCAGCGGGTAACTGGGCGGCTTCGTCCTGCACCGACAGGGCACCCTGTTCAAAGCCGGGCAGCTGGAATACCGGCCGCGCCGGGCTCAGGTAGATGCTCCAGGGGGACAGTTCGCCGGGACGGGCGCCGTCACCCAGGGCGGCAATGGCGCCGGCCCGTTGCTGTTGGCGACGATTGACCCGCAGGGTGAAGGGCGGTGTTTGCAGGTTGGCCTGGGCCATTGTCTCTGCGTCGGTGGGCCAGTCCTGTTGCCAGCGCTTGAACAGCCAGTCCGGCAGGCTGAGGCGGATATTGGGGCTGGCGTCGGCAACGGCCTGGTCCAGTGTGAGCTGGCTGGCCTTGCGCAGAATGGCGTTGCTGAGCCCGGCGGCCCAGGGGGCTTTCAGTTTGCGGCACAGTTGCGGGTAGGCGTTGACGATGGCGTGGGCCGGGCGTTCGCTGAACCACAGTTCGTAGAGCCCGGCGAGTAACGCCAGTCGCACCGGCTGGGCGCTGGCCTTGAGGGGCTTGCCCAGCTGCTGGTTGAGCCAGTGGTTGAGGGGGCGCAGGTGGCGGCAGACGCCGAAGCAGATATCGCGCATCAGGCCGCCGTCGGCGCCCTGCAGGGGAAAGTCGCGCAGCACTTCGCGCAGGCTTTCCCCGTCGCCTTTGCCGGGCAGCACCCTGTTGAGGACGCGTACCGCGGTCAGGCGAGGGTCAGACATTGTCAATGGAGTCACCCAGCGGTTCGCCTACCTGGAACAAGGCAGGGTTGCCACGAAGCAGGTCGGCCACGGCCATGCGACGCTTGCCGGGCAATTGCAGTTCTTCAAGAATCAGGATGCCATCGCCGGTGGCCACATGGATGCCGCTGTCGTCCACGTCGAGAATATGGCCGGGCTCATCGCTATCCTGGCCGGGCTTCAGGCTTTCGCGGGCTTTCCAGATACGCATGGGCTGGCCGTTCAGCGGTACCCAGCTCACCGGAAAGGGATTGAAGGCGCGAATGCGGTTGTAGAGGGCGCGGGTGGGCAGGCGGAAGTCCAGCCGCGCTTCCGCCTTGCTCAGTTTGTGAGCGTAGGTGACGCCGTCGTCCGGTTGCGGCGTGGCGTTGGCAAGATACTGCTCCAGATCGTTCAGTACCGTTACCAGCAAGCGGGCGCCCTGGGCGGCCAGTCGGTCGTGCAGCTCGCCACCGGTTTCGCTATCGCCAATGGGCAGGCTTTCGCTGAGCAACATGGGGCCGGTGTCCAGGCCCGCTTCCATCTGCATGATGGTGTTCCCGGTTTCGGTATCGCCCATGGTGATGGCGCGCTGGATGGGGGCCGCACCGCGCCAACGGGGCAACAGGGAGCCGTGCACGTTGAGGCAGCCCAGGCGGGGAATATCCAGCACTGCCTGGGGAATGATCAGGCCATAGGCCACCACCACCAGGACATCCAGGTTCAGGTCGCGCAGCTGTTGGCGGATCTCGTCGCCCTTCAGGTTTTCCGGTTGCAGTACCGGAATGCCGCGGCTTTCGGCCAGTACCTTCACCGGGCTCTGCTGCACTTTCTTGCCGCGCCCGGCGGCCCGGTCCGGCTGGGTAAGTACGGCAACCACGTCATGGTCGCTGTCCAGAACCGCTTGCAGGCTGGCGGCGGCGAAATCCGGGGTGCCGGCGAAGGCAAGGCGTAAGGGTTTCAAGGTTAACCTCTGATGATTGATAGTGGCGAGCTACGAGCTTCTAGTCGCGACGCGGTAATGGTGTGTGCCATCCCGTTACCGGTCAGCCCGCGCTTCATGGTTGGGCGCGAGCACCGTCTCAAGAAGAAATGAAAGAGTGCGATCGCGCCTTGTAGCTGGAAGCTCGAGGCTAGTCGCTGTTTCAAGCCTGTTGGCGGTGAATCTTTTCCAGCTTCTTCTTGATGCGGTCGCGCTTGAGCCGGGACACGTAGTCCACAAACAGCTTGCCGTCCAGGTGGTCGATCTCGTGCTGGATGCAGGTGGCTAGCAGTTCGTCGGCCTCTTCCTCGAATTCGTTGCCGTCCCGGTCCAGGGCCTTGATGCGAACCCGGGCCGGACGCTGCACCTTCTCGTAGAAGCCGGGTACCGACAGGCAGCCCTCTTCGTAAGGGGCCACATCGTCGGTGAGTGGGGTGATCTCCGGGTTGATGAATACCCGGGGCTGGGACTGGTCCTCGGACAGGTCCATCACGATCAGCCGCTGATGCACGTTCACCTGGGTGGCCGCCAGGCCGATTCCGGGGGCGGCGTACATGGTTTCGAACATGTCGTCGATCAGTTTGCGAAGCTCGTCATCCACCTTTTCCACCGGCTTTGCTACCGTGCGTAGTCGGGGGTCAGGGAATTCCAGTATTTCCAGTTTGGCCATGTACCTTCTCGGAAGTTGCGATAGCACTCGAATTTCGGTTGCTAAATATATGATCGCATTGCTAATATCCAAAAGAAACCGTGTCCGTAAAAACCGGTCCACGGCAGCTCTTGGGGATGAGTCCAATAATGATAAAAGGAATCCGATGATGATGAAATCGGTCCAGCGCGCCCTGGCCTTCGGGCTGTTAGTGTCTTTATCCGGTCTGGCGGCTGCCCAGGTCATGCTCAAAGAGGGGCATCCCGGCAAGTATTTCGTCAAGAACGGCGACACCCTCTGGGATATCAGCGCCCGTTTTCTGGAAGAACCCTGGCAATGGCCGGAGATCTGGCAGATCAATGAAGAGATCAGCAATCCCCATCTGATTTATCCCGGTGATGAGATTCGCCTGACCTATGTGAATGGCGAGCCGCGCCTGTCGGTAAAGCGTGGCGTAGAAGAAAAAGTGCTTCCCAACGGGACCGTCAAGCTCACGCCGAAAGTGCGTGAGATAGCCAACGACGAGGCGATCCCCGCGATTCCGGCTGGCGCCATTTCCGCCTATCTGAAGGAAGGTCTGGTGGTCAGCCGCCAGGAGATTGCCGAGGCTCCCTACGTCGTTGGGGGCCGTGATCGCCGGGTGATCTTCGGCGAAGGTGACACCGTTTATGCCCGGGACCCCCTGACCCAGTGGGAAGATCTGGATCAGAGCTACGGTATCTACCGCACCGGTGAGCAATACGTTGACCCGGATACTAATGAAATACTGGGCTATGAAGCCCGCCAGATTGGTCTGGGCCGTGTGGCTGGCCATGAAGAAGACATGGTGACCCTGCGGGTGACCAAGTCCAATGAAGATCTGCGTATTGATGATCGGCTGTTCTCCACCGAAGATCGCCGGGTACGCTCCGTGCTTTACCCATCAGCGCCGGATACCAAGATCGAAGCCAAGGTGATCCGTTTCTTTGACCGCATCAACAGTGTGGCCCGTAACGATGTTGTGGTGATCAACAAGGGCGAGCGTGATGGTCTGGAAGTCGGTAACGTACTGGATGTGTTCGGCCAGGGTGAGGTGGTTCGTGATCGCCAGCGTGGTGACAAGGTACAGTTGCCCCGGGAAAGAACCGGCTCCATGGTGATTTTCCGTGTCTTCGACAAGGTCAGCTATGGCTTGATCATGGAGTCCCTGCGGCCTATTTATATGCATGATGTCGCCGAAAGTCCGGCGGGTAGCTACTGATTGAGTAAATTGCGGTAGCGCTCACCGCCGGGGCTGCGACTCCCTACAACCCGTCAAACGCACACAAGGAGGTGGGCGATGGACGGACAATACAAACGCCTGCTATTGCAGGCGTTGTTTTCCCCGTCATCTGCGGCCCTGGGCCGCGCCCTGAAACAGCAATCCATCGACCGCACTGCGCTGGCCGATTTTCTGCCCCTGTTGCCGGCTGGCCTGAAAGAGCGTCGCAAGCTGCTGGACAATACCGGGTCGCTGACAGTCCATTACGAGCACCTGCGCGAGCAGGGATGGCGCTGGCTGGCGCTCGGTGATGCGGGCTACCCCTCCCTGCTGGCCCAGATCGCGGATGCCCCCGGGGTGTTGGCGGTGCGTGGCAGCCTGGAAGCGCTCAATGCGCCCGGTCTGGCCATCGTCGGCGCGCGCAACGCCTCGGCGGACGGACTGGATAACAGCCGCCGCTTTGCCCGGGATCTGGCCGGCAGTGGGTTTGTTATCGTCAGTGGTCTGGCCCTGGGGGTGGATGCGGCCGCGCACCGGGGCGCGATCAGTGCTGGGCGTACCGTCGCTGTCCTGGGCAGCGGACCGGATCGTATCTACCCGCCTCGCAATGCGGTTCTGGCCGGGCAGATCGTGGAGGCCGGCGGCGCCCTGGTCACGGAATTCGCCCCTGGCGCGCCGCCGTTACCTGCCCAGTTTCCCCAGCGTAACCGGGTGATCAGCGGCTTGAGCCTGGGCACCATCGTGGTGGAGGCGGCCATCAAGAGCGGGTCGCTGATCACCGCGCGCACAGCCTTGGCGCAAGGGCGTGAGGTGTTCGCCATTCCAGGCAGTATCCACAACCCCCTGAGCAAAGGCTGTCACCAGCTGTTGCGTGACGGCGCCAGCTGGCTGGAATCCCGCGAGGACATTTTCCATGCTTTCGGTGACTTCCGGCGCAGTGTGGAAGCCGCTGGCGTCAATGAGCCGGACCTGCCCGGGTTGCTCAGGCATCTGACCAGTGGTCTCAATTCCCTGGACGCGCTACAGGAACGCACCGGCCTGCCGATCACTGAGCTGGCCGGGCAGCTCTCCGAGCTGGAACTGGAAGGCTGGGTGGAGCGGGTGGCCGGGGGCTACCTGAGGCGCAGCGGCGCGGCCTAGTCGCGATCACTGTTCAGGAACCGCCCGAGAGGGTGTCTCCTGAAGAGTGTTTCCCGGATTTGACCTTTTCTCGCCAGGGGCGGAATGTTGAAGACACCAGGGCGTCTGTTGTGCGAGGTGTGCCATGTTCGAGATCTATGTGCCCCTGCTGCGAGGACAAGGAGAATGGCGGGTGGTGGAAGCGGTCCATGTGAGCGGCAGTCGCTACCGGATTATCGGCACCATGCCGGAAGGGGAGGAATGGGCGTTCGTACCGGGTGAAGAAGTGGAGTGTGAAACCACCGAAGTGAAAAAAGGAAAAAAAGCGCTCACGGCAAAACGTCTTACACCGGTGCCACTGTAGATTGTCCACGGCGTAATTCCCGGCTCTCTCTTGAGCCGGCTAGCCATGCAGGGTATTTTCCCGTCTTTCCTTCCTGGGCGAGTTCTTCATGTACCAGCATCTGCACAGTGCGGCACAAATCATTCAGGCCGGAGGTGTGGTGGCCTATCCTACCGAGTCGGTCTACGGCCTGGGCTGCGACCCCTTCAATGAAGAGGCGGTATTGCGTCTGCTGGCCATCAAGGAACGGCCGGTGAGCAAGGGCCTGATTCTGATCGGCGCTGACCTGGCGCAACTGGAACCCTATATCCACCTCACCGACAGCCAGCGTGAGCAACTGGCTGGGCAATGGCCGGCACCGCTGACCTATCTGGTAGACGCCGACGATAGTGTCCCTGCCTGGGTGCGTGGCGCCTTTACCAAGGTGGCGGTGCGGGTGCCGGATCATCCCCTAGCCCGGGACCTGTGCCGGGCGGTGGGCCAGCCGATCATTTCTACCAGTGCCAATATCAGTGGCCGCCCGGCGGCTCGCAATCAGTTCCAGGTGGCCCGCCAGCTTGGCGAGCGGCTGGACTTTATTGTCAGCGGTGCCTGTGACCGGGCCGCCAAACCCTCTACCATTATTGATCTGGACAGTGGCCGCATCTTGCGCGCCTGAAACGGGCTGCACGCCAAGCATTCAAACCGGGAGACGGCATGTCAGAGGTATCACTGCAGGCGGTGAAGGACTACCTGCTGGGTCTTCAGGACCGCATTTGCGAGGAACTGGCCGAGGAAGATGGCGGCGCCACCTTCCGTGAAGACAGTTGGGATCGGGAGCAGGGCGGCGGAGGCCGCAGCCGGGTGTTGGAAAACGGGGCGGTGATTGAAAAAGGCGGGGTGAATTTCTCCCATGTGTTCGGCAGCCAGTTGCCGCCGTCTGCCACCGCCGCCCGCCCGGAATTGGCAGGTCGCAGTTTTCAGGCCATGGGCGTGTCGCTGGTGATCCACCCGAAAAACCCCTATGTGCCCACCAGTCATGCCAACGTCCGTTTCTTTGTTGCCGAAAAAGAGGGTGAAGAGCCGGTGTGGTGGTTCGGTGGCGGTTTTGACCTGACCCCCTTCTATGGTTTTGAAGAGGACGTGGTGCACTGGCACCAGACCGCCAGGGATGCCTGCGACCCTTTCGGTGACGATATCTATCCGGAATTCAAAAGCTGGTGCGATGACTACTTTTATATCAAGCATCGCGACGAACCTCGTGGTGTGGGCGGGCTGTTTTTTGACGACCTGAATCGGTTTGATTTCGATACCAGTTTTGCGCTGATGCGCAGTGTGGGTGACGCCTATATTCAGGCCTATCGGCCCATCGTGGCGCGACGAAAAGACCATGATTATGGTGACCGGGAGCGCCAGTTCCAGCTCTATCGCCGTGGCCGTTATGTGGAATTCAACCTGGTCTATGATCGCGGCACCATCTTCGGGTTGCAGTCCGGCGGGCGCACCGAATCCATCCTCATGTCCCTGCCGCCAATGGTGCGCTGGGATTATGACTGGCATCCAAAGCCTGGCAGTGCGGAAATTGAGCTCTACCAGAAATTTCTGATTCACCGGGAGTGGTTATGACGGCCCTGTATTGTGTGTTCGGCAATCCGGTGGCCCATTCCCGGTCGCCGGATATCCATCATGCCTTTGCCGCCCAGCGTGACGAGGATCTGCGTTATGAAAAACGCGAAGCGCCACTGGAAGATTTTGCCGGTGCGGTAAACACCTTCCATGAAGAAGGTGGCCTGGGGGCTAATGTGACCGTGCCCTTCAAGGAGCAGGCATTCGATCTCTGCGATGCGGTGACCGAGCGTGCCGGTCTGGCGGCAGCAGTGAACACCCTGTGGTGGGATGGCGATCAGCTCCATGGTGACAACACCGATGGCGCTGGTCTGGTGAAAGATATCCGCGACAATCTTGGCTGGGCTATTCAGGGCAAGCGGGTGCTGGTGCTGGGTGCCGGCGGTGCGGTGCGCGGTGTCATGGGCCCGTTGCTGGCGGAAGAGCCGACGCTGGTACGAATTGCCAACCGTACGGAAGACAAGGCCGCTATCCTGGCCCGCGGTTTTATGGATGGCACGAACCCGCCGGTGCTGGGTAGCGGACTGGATAACCTGAGCGGGCAGTTCGATCTGGTCATCAATGCCATCTCTGCCGGACTTCATGGCGAGATGCCGGCTCTGCCAGAGGGCCTGCTGGCGGAAGGCGCCGTGGCCTACGACATGGTGTACGGCAGCGAGCCCACCTCCTTCATGGTCTGGGCGCAACAACAGGGTGCGGTGGCCACCGCCGATGGGTTGGGCATGCTGGTAGAGCAGGCCGCAGAAGCCTTTGAAATCTGGCGTGGCTGGCGTCCTGACAGCGCGCCGGTCATTGCCGGGCTGCGCTAGCACGCCATGACGGAAAGTGCGGTAATGAGTGAAGTGCTGTTTGCCTCCATGGTCAGTCTGGGCATGGTGTTGACCACAGTGACACTGCACTACTGGACGCTGGCGGGATTGTCTGCACTACTCAAACGCTGGTCAGGTTTCCGCGGCGAGATCCTGCTGGTGGTAATGGTCATGTTTGTCGCCCATATGCTGGAGGTGACGCTTTATGCGTGGGCCTACCTGATTCTGGACCGTGGCGATACCGCCATGAACCTGGCCGGTACGGTAGATGGCAGTTTCCTGGATCACCTGTATTTTTCCACCGCCTGCTATACCTCACTGGGCCTTGGTGACCTGTATCCTCTTGGGACGTTGCGACTGATTGCCGGCGTTGAGGCCCTGAACGGACTGATACTGATCACCTGGTCTGCATCGTTTGCCTTTCTGGTCATGCAGCGGCGGTGGCGTTTCTGAAGAATATAGCGGGGCAGTTCTGCTTCCCGGGAGAAGTATGGTTATTTCCCTGCGCGTTCTGTTGATTTTTTCTTGCCTGCTGCCGCTGACAGTCCGGGCATCCACCTTCGGGTTTTCCTGGGATAACGATCTGTTTGTCGGTTCCGATGGCCAGTACACCAATGGTGTGCGAATCAGTTGGGTGGGTGATGCGCACGAGCGCTGCGATCGAAATGGCACTTTCACCTGTGGCCTGGCCGCCGCCCTGGACCCGCTGCCCGGTATCAGTCTGGAGGATGAAAAGCATGCCCTGACCCTGAGCCTGGAACAGATCATGATCACCCCGTCGGACATCAGTCGTGAGATGCCGGATTTCAATGATCTGCCCTACGTGGGGTACAGCAATCTGGAGCTGGGACTGTTCAGCTGGAATGGAAATAATCTGTTTGGCTACGGGGTGCGTGTTGGCGTTGTGGGGCCGGATTCCGGTGCTGAGCAGTCGCAGAAAGTGGTGCATAAAGTGACGGGTTCCACGGAGCCGCAAGGCTGGGATAATCAGCTTGGTTCCGATCTGATTGGTGGGGCGTACTTTCTCCATGCCCACCGTCTAGTGCGCTACAGTGGTCGCTCGCTGGAAAGTGAAGTGGGTTATGCCTGGGGGGTGGATGCCAATAACTTCAATGGCACCGCCAAGGTCGGTGGCTTTTGGCGTATTGGCGAGAATCTACCTCGCAACTTTATCCCTGATTATGCGGGTATTGGTACGGCTGGTTCCCTGGTGGGCTTGTTCGATGGTGAGGGGTTTGGCTGGGAAATCTTTGTTGCCAGCTTTGGCGAATACATCGGCTATTCCTATCTGGAAGAACACAGTGGTCCCTATGACGTGGAATCTCGCAACGGCATTCTCGGGCTGGTACTGGGCGGCGGCATCAGCCTGGACGATTTTTCCTTCACCCTGACCTTGCAGGGGTCATCGTCACCGATCCGCAAAAGCGACGATATTCTGAGTTTCGGGAATATGTCGTTTATGTGGAGGATTTAGCGACAAGCTACGCTCGCTGGATAGGGAAAGACTGGAAAGTTCCCCCGGACCCCGGCATTTCTACGAAGCCGCTGTAGGAACGGAGCGTAGCGGAGTAACGCACGTAGTGCAGTGCGGCCCGAAGGGTGAGCGTAGCGAATACTATCGCTTGAGCCGCGAACCTTGCGTAGCAAGCAAGGAAATCGCCCGCAGGGCGATCAGGAATGTCAGGGTTCGACAGGTTTCAGAAAAGAATGGCAGTTAGATTGATCTTTGTCGCCTCGCTGCGCTCGGTTCGCACCTCAAGCGGTGCTCCTACAATAAATTCAAGGTCCGAATCGCGCCGCCAGCGACGCTCCTACAGCACGGTGCTGTCGCTTGACGCCCCCAGATACCGATCCTTCAGCCGCACATAATTCCCGGCCACGTAGGGAAGGAATTCTTTTTCTTCCCCGGTGAGCGCACGGACCTGACGGGCCGGTTGGCCGCGGTAGAGGTAACCGCTTTCCAGCCGTTTTCCGGGGCCCACCAGGGAACCGGCGGCGATGATGACATCGTCTTCCACCACGGCGCCATCCATGATGATCGCCTGCATGCCCACCATCACCCGGTTACCCAGGGTGCAGCCGTGCAACATGGCCTGGTGGGCGAGGGTCACATCGTCGCCGATCTGCAGGGCGAAGCCGCCCGGGTTGAAACGGGAATCGTGGGTGATGTGCAGTACCGCGTTATCCTGAATGCTGACCCGGGCACCGATGCGGATGGCATGCATGTCGCCGCGGATCACCGCCCGCGGCCAGACGGAACAGTCGTCCCCGAGGGTTACGTCACCGATCACGGTGGCATCCGGGTCGACAAATACCCGTTCGCCCAACTGCGGGGCCTTGTCTTCAAAGCGGCGAATCCCCATCACTGATAAACTCGATAGCTGAATGTCATCGTCAGGGAGGCTCATGAACAAGCCACCCACCCGTATACTGATTGCCATACTGATCTTGCTTGGCGTTTTCCTGCTGAGCAAGTGGCTGATTTTCCAGACGCTGCTGCAGCCGGACGAGAGCACTCGCCAGCGCCTGCCAGCGGCGCCAACCGAAGCAGGACAAGACACCGATGAGCAACAACCCGCTGATTGACTACCCGGAACTGCCCCCGTTCTCCAAAATCCAGCCGGAGCACGTGCTGCCCGCCGTGGAGCAACTGGTGGCCGATGGCCGTGCCCGCATCCAGCAAGTGCTGGCAGACGGCAAGTTCGATTACGCCCATCTGGTGCAGGCCCTGGATGAGGAAGACGATCGTCTGAGCAAGGCTTTCGGACCTGCCGGGCATCTCAATGCGGTGGCCCAGAATGAAGCCCTGCGCAATGCCTACAACAGCTGCCTACCCCTGCTCAGCGAATTTGGCACCGAAGTGGGTCAGAATGCGGAATTGTGCGCTGCCTACCAGGCCCTGCGCGACAGTGACGAGTGGGACTCCCTGAACGAAGCCCAGCAGAAAGACATTGAAAACACCCTGCGTGACTTCCGTCTTTCCGGCGTGGATCTACCGGAAGACAAGAAAGCCCAGTACATGGCCAACTCCAAGCGGCTGTCGGAACTGACCAGCAAATTTTCCGATAATACCCTGGATGCCACTCAAGCCTGGACCAGACACATTACCGACGAATCAGAACTGGATGGCCTGCCGGAAAGCGCCAGGGCCGGCGCCGCAGACCGGGCCAAAGCGGATAGCAAGGACGGCTGGGTACTGACCCTGGATGCACCGGTGTTTATTGCGGTCATGAGCCACTGCAAAAATGCCGAACTGCGCAAGGAAATGTATGTGGCCTGGACCACCCGGGCTTCCGATGAAGGTCCCCAGGCCGGCCAGTTCGACAATGCCGCCATCATGGATGAAATCCTCAAGCTTCGTCACGAGCAGGCGCAGCTACTGGGCTTTGCCAACTATGGCGAAGAATCCCTGGCCACCAAGATGGCCCGCGACGTGAACGAGGTCATCCAGTTTCTGGAAGATCTGGCCAAACGGGCCAAGCCCCAGGCAGAGCAGGAACTGGCGGAACTGAAAGCCTTTGCGGCCGGGCAGGGTGCCGACGACCTGGACCCTTGGGATATCGGTTTCTGGAGCGAGCGTTTGCGCGAAGAACGCTACAGTATTTCCGAGGAAGAGCTGCGTCCCTGGTTCCCGGCGGATACCGTGATTAACGGCATGTTTGCCGTGGTCGGCAAACTGTTCGGGATTCAATTCCGTCAGCGTGATGATGTGGATCTGTGGCACGAAGATGCACGTTTCTACGAACTGGTGGATGACGATGGCAGCGTGCGCGCGGCCTTCTATCTGGATATGTATGCGCGCACCGGCAAGCGGGGTGGCGCCTGGATGGATGACGCCCGCATTCGTCGTCGTCGTCCGGATGGTAGCCTGCAAACCCCGGTGGCCTACCTGACCTGCAACTTTGCTCCGCCCGCCGGTGGCAAACCGGGACTGTTGACTCACGATGAAGTGGTCACCCTGTTCCACGAGTTCGGCCATGGCCTGCACCACATGCTTACCGAGCAGGATGTGTCCGGTATTTCCGGCATCAACGGGGTGGCCTGGGATGCGGTGGAGCTTCCCAGCCAGTTTCTGGAAAACTGGTGCTGGACTGAAGAAGGCATCGCCCTGATTTCCGGCCACTATGAAACCGGTGAACCCCTGCCCAAGGAAAAGCTGGACAAAATGCTGGCCGCAAAGAATTTCCAGGGCGCCATGCAGATGGTGCGGCAGCTGGAGTTCTCCCTGTTCGACATGCGTATTCACGCGGAATACCAGGAAGGGCTGGATATCTATCAGGTCCTGAAAGAGGTGCGTGAGCAGGTGGCAGTAATTCAGCCGCCCGCGTTCAACCGCTTTCCCAACAGCTTCGGGCACATTTTTGCCGGCGGCTATGCGGCGGGTTATTACAGCTACAAATGGGCAGAAGTGCTCTCCGCGGATGCCTATTCCCGCTTCGAGGAAGAAGGCGAGTTCAACGAAGACACCGGCCGTGCCTTCCGCAGTGAAATTCTCGCCAAGGGTGGCAGCCGCGAACCCATGGAGCTGTTCAAGGCCTTCCGCGGCCGCGAGCCCAGTGTGGAACCGCTACTGCGTCATTGCGGCATCAGCGGTTAGAATATTTCACCGTAGGAGCGTTGCTCGAGCCGCGAATGTGCTTGCGAAAGCTTTCCCAAGTAATGTTCGCGGCTCGAGCGCCGCTCCTACGGAGGGATAGGGAGCAATCATGAAACGCCAATTCATTGCCGGGGCTACCTGTCCGGAATGCGGACAGATGGACAAGATCCAGCGCGTCATCGACGGTGACAAGCAGTGGATGGAATGCGTTGCTTGCGGCGCCACCAAGGATCTGGATGCCAAGCCACCGGAAACCACAGATGCCCTGGCCAGGCCGGTCACTTTGCAGCCGGCAAAGAAATAAGTGTTTCCTTTTGGCGCGTCGCTCGCGGCGCGAACAAAGCCGTTTCGAGTTACGAGACGCGAGTTGCGAGAGTCACTAGAGCCGTTGTCGCTCGCAACTCGTCACTGCCCATCGCGTACAGGCGCAGAAAAAGCAAAGCTGCGTTCAACTCAGTAAACCACTTTTCAGCCCCGCCACCGTCTTCGCCATCTGCATGCGCAGCCATGGCACCCTCTCCATGATCGGAAAGAACAGATCCCGCCCGCTGGATACCGTGCGGCTGTGGGACTGGAAGGCCGGGGTCAGCCAGCGGCTCATGCGCTGGTAGAAGCGGATCTGCGGTTCCCGCTGGCGATGGTAGTAGTCCCAGACCTGGGGCCAGGTGTCCGACGCTGCCACGGCCAGGCCGATGGCCCGGGCATCCAGCAGGGCCATGTTGGCGCCCTGGCCCAGTTGCGGACTCATGGCATGGGCCGCATCGCCAATAATGCCCAACCGGTTTTCACCCCAGTGATGCATGATCACATCCCGGTAGGTGGCGGGCAGCAGTTGATTCGGGTGAGTCAGTGGTGCCAGCAGGGTTTCCAGCTGTGGCCATAGCTGTAGGGCCTGATTACGCCAGCCGGGAAAATCAAAATCCGCCCGCTGCCAGTGGCGCATCTGCGCCACTGGCAGGCTCCAAAAGAAACTGGCCAGGGGCTGAGCCGGCTGGTCCGGGCGGCAGCCGGTGGGCAGAATGCCAACCATCTGGCTCGCTCGGTGATAGCGCTGTTGCAGCAGCGGCGCCGCAAACGAGTCCACCATGGGTTGGATGGCCCACATGGCGCCCCAGGGGTAGAGCCTGTCGTAACGGGTCCAGGCCGCGGGGCGCAGGCGGCTGTGGCTGCCGTTGGCGATCATTACCGCGTCGAAGGACAGCCGGCAGGGCTCGCCCGCTTTTTCGGCGATCACCGTGGCCTGGTTGTCGGCGGTATCCACCGCACTGACCGTACAACTCATTAACCGTGTGTGGGGTAGTGTCTGCAGGTGTTGGTCCAGCACATGGCAGAGGCTGGCACGGTGGATGCCGAGACCATGGCTGTGGTCGTCCAGGCTGCGGTAAGCGGTGTTCATGATGCGCCGGCCATCGCGGGTGTGGCCGACCAGGGCATCAACGCGGGCGCCGTACTCGAGCATCGGTTGATGCAGGCCCATTTCCTTGAGCACCGCGAGCCCGGTGGGCTGCAACAGCAAGCCGGCACCCACCGGCGCCAGCGTCTCGGCCCGTTCAATCAGGGTGACGTGGTGCCCCTGCTCGGCAAGCAGGGCAGCAGTGGTCAGGCCGGCGGTGCCGGCGCCGATAATAGCAATGGATTGTGGTTGCACCGATGAGTATCCCTTCCCCGAACAAGCTGGCCCATGCTAGCAGGCCAGGTCGTCAGGGTCGGGGCAGGGGTCAAAAAAACGGGCCGCAAAGGCGGCCCGTAGCGTGCTGACTTAAGGGTGTCTTGTTACTTCTCCACAAAGGCCCGCTCGATCACATACTCCCCCAGCTCGCCGCCACGGGTTTCCCTGAAGCCCCACCCATCGAGAATGGCCTGGGTATCCTTGAGCATGGCCGGGCTGCCGCACAGCATGAAGCGATCGTTTTCCAGGCTTGGTGTGGGTAGCCCCAGATCCTCGAACAGTTTGCCGCTGGTCATCAGGTCGGTGAGTCGACCCTGGTTGCGGAAGGGTTCGCGGGTCACCGTCGGGTAGTAGAGCAGTTTGCCTTTGACAAATTCACCGAAGAATTCGTTGTTGGGCAGCTCGCTCTGAATGGTGTCCTGATAGGCCAGCTCGGACACGTGGCGCACCCCGTGGGTGAGGATCACACGGTCGTACTGGTCGTAGACTTCCGGGTCCTTGATGATGCTCATGAACGGCGCCAGACCCGTGCCGGTGGAGAGCAGCCACAGGTTCTTGCCGGGCAGCAGGTGGTCGGCCACCAGGGTGCCGGTGGGCTTGCGGCTCACATAGATCTTGTCGCCCGGCTGGATGTTCTGCAGCTGGGAGGTGAGTGGGCCATCCGGCACCTTGATGCTGAAGAACTCCAGTTCTTCTTCATAGTTGGCGCTGGCAATGGAGTAGGCGCGCAACAGCGGGCGGCCGTTGTCCTGTTCCAGGCCGATCATGGTGAAGTGGCCATTCTTGAAACGGAAACCCGGGTCGCGGCTGGTGGTGAAGCTGAACAGGGTGTCGTTCCAGTGGCGCACGCTGGTGACGGTTTCAGTATTCAAATTAGACATAATTAATTCAGCGCTTATTCCAAAACTCCAGATGATGGAAATTTAATCGAAACGGGTTTATCGGTAAAATGGGTAATTCCGATGTATTATATCGGTATTAACGATATGCTGGCCGGAGGGAGCACCCATGAAATTTACCCTGCGCCAGCTTCAGGTCTTCCTGGCCACGGCGCACCACGAGAACATCAGCAAGGCGGCGGAGAGTCTGAGCATGAGCCAGTCCGCCGCTTCCGGGGCGCTCAAGGAGCTGGAAGCCCTGTACGACCTGAAGTTCTTCGAGCGCGCCGGCAAGCGGCTCAAGCTCAATGAGCTGGGGCGCCAGTTCTGGCCCCGGGCGGAGGCGCTGCTGGCCCAGGCCCGGGAGCTGGAAGCCGACCTGCTCAGTCATCGGGATCTGGGGCGCCTGAATGTGGGGGCCACGCTGACCATCGGCAACTATCTGGCGGTGGGTATCATGGCCGATTACATGGCGGAACAGCCCGGCGCCCGGGTGCATCTGGAGGTGGCTAACACCCGGACCATCGTGGAGCGTGTGCTGGCCTTCGAGCTGGATCTGGGTCTGATCGAGGGCGAACTGAATCACCCGGATCTGGAGCTGCTGCCCTGGCGAGAGGACGAGCTGGTGGTGTTCTGCAGTCCGGACCATCCTCTTGCCGGTAAGGAAGCACTTACCGACGAAGACTTGCGGGCGGCCCACTGGATTGTTCGCGAATCCGGATCCGGCACCCGGCAGACCTTCGAACGCGGCCTGCATGGGCTGGTGCCGGAGCTGGATCTGGCCCTGGAACTGGAGCATACCGAGGCCATCAAGCGGGCGGTGGAAGCCGGACTGGGCATCAGCTGCCTGTCCCGAGTGTGTCTGCGCGAGGCCTTCAAGCGCGGTTCGCTGGTGGAATTGCCGGTGCCCCACCGTGATTTCAGCCGTGATTTCTACTTTGTGCTGCATCGCCAGAAGTACCGCAGCCCGGGCATTGAGAGGTGGCTGGAACTATGTCGCGCGTCCGCAGGATAACCCGTTACAGCCTGATCGGGCTGGCACTGCTGCTGACGCTCGGGCTGTTGCTGCCGGAGGGGCGGCAGGTTCCCGTACAGGGCGCCGATACCAGTGACTGGCATCCACAGACGTTCTGGTATCACCCCTGGGGCAAGTCCGGGGTGCACAAGGGCGTGGATATTTTTGCGGCCACCGGCACACCGGTGCTGGCCAGCAGCGGCGGCCTGGTGTTATTTCGCGGCGAACTGGCCCGGGGTGGCAGGGTCGTTCTGGTGCTGGGTCCCCGCTGGCGGCTTCACTATTATGCGCATCTGGCAGACATAGCCGAGACCGGGCCCTGGTTATGGGCGGGGGAGCCGGTAGGCTCTGTGGGCAGCAGTGGCAATGCGGCGGGCAAGCCGCCCCATCTGCATTATTCCCTGGTCAGTCTGTTGCCGCTGGCGTGGAAGGCTGATGGGGCGCCCCAGGGCTGGAAAAAGATGTTCTACCTCAATCCACTGAGGCATTTCGATGTGCGCTAACCCGTTTAACAGGGAGTTGTCGTGAAACAGGAATGGCAGTCGTTCTGGCTGGCCGTGGGCTTTCTGACCCGGATTCCCATGCCGGTGAAGATCGATTATTCCCAGAGCCTGATGAATCGTTCCAGCCTCTACTTTCCGCTGGTGGGTTTGCTGCTGGGAGGGCTCTATGGGGCGCTCTTTGCTGGCCTGGCCGTGTTCTGGAGCCTGCCGGTATGTATCGGTCTGGTGCTGGCCTTCCATCTCTGGATTACCGGGGCCTTCCACGAGGATGGCCTGGCGGACAGCATGGATGCTCTGGGCGGCGGCTACACGGTGGCGCGGCGGCTGGAGATCATGAAGGACAGCCGTATCGGCACCTATGGCGCGGTGGCGCTGATAGTGGCGCTGGGTCTGAAGGCGTTGTTGCTGATGGATGCCGACCCGGTCTGGCTGGCCCTGCTGATGACGCCGGCCATCAGCCGCCTGACGCCCTTGCTGCTGATGCGTTTCCTGCCCTATGTGACCGATCCGGATACCAGTAAAAGCAAACCGGTGGCGGAAGCCTTCAGTGGGCAACGGCTGCTGTTGGCTGCGCTGTTCACCGTTGTAGTGGCGTTGCTGTTTTCCGTGTGGCTGCCTGCCTTATTGGCGGTGGTGCTGGTGGCGTTGCTGTGGGGCGCCAGCCTGAAGCGGCAGCTCGGTGGCTATACCGGGGATGCGCTGGGGGCCAGCGTGGTGTTTACCGAATTGGTGTTTTTGTTGGCCCTGACTCTCTAGGGAACAGTTGGCCGCAGCCGCTAGCCACCATACCAACCCCGCGTCCAGCCGGAATATTCGATGGAAGGATGGATGACGCCTGCGGCTCATCCACCCCCGGGCTTCCATCAGGGGTTCAGGTATTTATCGCGCACAATGCCGTCGAGTTTTTCATAGGGAATCGTTAGCTCAGGCTGCCCCATGGCGTAGGGAGCAATGTGGTAAACATTGTAGTGCAGCACCAGGCCGTCCTTGCCGAAGTAGACATTGTCGGTGCGATCGAAGGGCCAGCTGTCGCGAAAGGTCTGGTCAAGTTTTTCCTTGTCCAGCCATTGCTGGTGCTGGTGGCGGGCCAGTTCCCAGAACGCCTGTTGCTGGCCCGGTTCCAGCAAATCATCCAGGGTCAGCTTCTGCTGGCGGACCAGATCCCAGTGAAAGTAGTGCACGCCGGGCTGGCCATGGGCGCCACCGGTGTATTCGTAACTATCCATGCGCAGGGTGAGCAGGTCGCCCCGGCGGGTCTGGCGCTTGATGGAAGCATTCAGCTCCCAGCCTTGTTTGGAGGCCATGGCCATGTCTGACGCATCGGCGAGGAAGGCATCCACCAGGCTTTCGATAGTGCCGTCATGGGGGGTGCTGCCCTGGTTCTGAACCAGCATGCCGGCCAGTTGGGTGGTGATCGCCTCATTCAGGGTCGGCTGGTTTTCAAAGGTGACCCAGGCCAGGTCCACTTTCGGGCAGCCGTCGCCCTGGCATTGTTCATCCGTTTTTTCCAGGGTATGAAGAACGCGCACCAGCTCGCCGGTATACCCCTTGGCCTCCCCGGTTTGGGAGGCAGTGGTGCCCTGTTGTGCGCCAGACGGGTCGGTATCCTGATTGTTGTTATCACAACCTGCCAGCAGAGCTACTGCGAGCAGGAACACAAATGTCATGCGCATGGGATCGCCTTTTAGGAAAACTCGGGATGCGGGCATTTAACGGCAGGCGCCTTGCCTTTTGCAACCACGGACCTATGCTGGCCGGGTTTACTGACACTGCATTGATGGGAGAAACGCAATGAGCTTCTGGACGGTTTACCTTTCCGGGGAGATTCACACCGATTGGCGCGAGCGGATCATTCAGGGTTGTGCCGAGAAAGAGCTGGATATCGAATTTACCGGCCCGGTGACCGATCACGAAGCCAGCGACAAGGTGGGGGTAAACATTCTCGGTGCGGAAGAAAAACGCTTCTGGGAAGACCGCCTGGGAGCGGGTATCAACGGTATCCGCACTCGCAAGCTGATCGACGAGGCGGATCTGGTGATTGTCCGGTTCGGGCCCAAATACAAGCAGTGGAATGCGGCCTTCGATGCGGGCTACACCGCTGCTCTGGGCACGCCCATGATTATCCTCCACGATGAGGAGCACGACCATCCTCTCAAGGAAGTGGATGCGGCCGCCGATGCTGTGGCACGCACCCCCGAACAGGTGGTGGAGATGCTGGTTTATATCCTCAACGCCTGACAGGCAATGGGGCCAGGGCTCGCCAATAATGGCCGGCCCTGGCCTGTTTTACCGCTTTTTTCATCTCTTCAGGAGCATTCTCCGCATTCTGCTTGTCCTACCGGGTGAAAGGTACTAACAGGCAATTCAAGGAGTGTTCCAATGACACACCGTTTACTCGCAGCTGCCGCGCTCATGCTGGTGACAACGTCCATTTCCTGGGCAAATACCGAAGGGGTGCCGAATGTGAAGACGCCGGATCCCGAGAAAGTCGCCACCCAGATGGAAGACACACTGGAAGAGATTCAGGCATTCACGGTGGAGCAGAAAAACGAAGCCATGCGTGCCGCCCGCCATGCGCTGGATGACCTGGATAGACAGATCACGTTGCTGCAAAGCGAGATCGACAGCCGCTGGCAGGATCTTTCCCAGCAGGCACGGCTGGACAAACAGTCCGCTATGGCTACCCTGAAAAAACAGCGTGCAGAGCTGGAAGCCAGCTACCAGGCATTGCAGCAGGCCAGTGCGGACAACTGGGAGGCTGCCAAGGTGAAATTCTCCCAGGGCTGGGAAGCCGTCAAACAGAGTTGGCAGGCGCTGAATGCACCTGCAGCACAAAGCCCGGATAGCTCTGAGGAAAACTGAGCGCCGTTAAGGATACAGGGAGGAGCTGGCATGCTGACATTGATTCCGTTCGAAGATGACAGGGTGGTAGGGGCAAAAATTTCCGGCAAGATCACCCGCCCGGAATTCGATACCGTGGCAGCCGCGTTGGAGGCGGCTCTGGCCAGGCACGACAAGGTGCGTTTCTATGCAGAAATGGAAACCTTTGGCGGTGTGGCCATGGATGTCCTGTTCCAGGATCTGAAGTTTGGTCTGCGCCACTGGCAACAATTTGAGCGCGAAGCCGTAGTCACCGATCAGGCCTGGATGCGGCGTCTGGCACTGCTGGCGGACAAGCTATTGCCTTCTATCGATGTGAAGGTCTTTGCCCGTGATGACACGGCCAGCGCCAAGGCCTGGATTTGTGCAGACTGATACTGGCGTCGTTGCGTCTTTTCTCCGGGCAAAAAAGAAGGGCCGTCCGGCCCTTCTTTGACTTTTCCGCTTTGTGTTTTCGGCAGGCTATCCTGCCAGTCCTCGAAATCATCCAGCGCCTGGCGCCAGTCCATGCGAGGCCGGGTTTGTTGCCTGGCAGGTTGGTGAGCACCCCCCTTGCGCATCAGCGGATCCATCGCCGCCCAGTTGCGCAGTGGTTGAGGGCCTTTTGCCATTGTTTTTCTCCCTGTTAAATCAGACGGTTGCTATCGAATCTTCTCGCTTACGCTTGGCGTGGCATGCGGGAAGCGGCGGCGATACTACGCCGTGGCTATTGGATTCACTAGTGGTGCGAAAAAACTTTTTGGTCTGGCTGTCAGTGCTGACCCGCCATGTCATTAGAAAAGGGATGAGTGGGTGGTGGTGTCGGGACTTTATTGCCATCGCGCTGGATGAAGGCGATATCCGTGACGGTGACAAGGTGGTGCTGGATTTCCGCAACCGTAAGCTGGTGGAGCGGTTGCTGCCGGGTCCTGCCAGAAAAATCCACATCACCTACGGAGCGGCACATCTTCCTGGTGTGGTTGCCCTGCCTCCAGAACGGGACCCGTAATGGAAAATACTCTCGGTAAAATGGGCGCGTGGCCTGGCGACACCGGAAAACAGGGAGGGGACACTGGATATTCTGTTTATGCCAGTGGAGTTAGCATCACCCTGAGCCGGAGCGATGGCGGTAGAGGTTATGAATTTTTTCTCTTTTTGGAGTCTGCTCATTATCGTCTTCAAGATTTTGGCGACGATACCTGCCTGGTGATACTCCTTCCCATCTGACAAACGCGCGCGAGAAAGAGCTTTGTTCGGTGTAGCCAACCATGCCGGCAATATCTGACAGGCCAAGTCGTGATTCCCGCAGATAATTGGTTGCCAGCGTGTGGCGGGTTTGATCAAGGAGGGTCTGAAAAGACATACGATGTGCCCGGAGACGTCTTTGCATTGAGCGGGCTGAAATCCCGTTTTCCGCAGCGAGCTTTTCCAGCGAAGGCTGGTCACGGGTAATGATCTGTAATAGTTGTTTTCGGTAATTCCCTATTTCCTCATCCTCCAGTGCCAGCTTTCTGAGTTGTTGTTTCGCTTGATTGTCAAGAATGTCATGGAGGTAGGGGTCTGTTTTGGGGATAGGGGAAAACAGGTTCTTAACAGGAAAAACCAGTTTCGGCATCGCCTGGTTAAATGAAACCTCACAACCGAAAAACTGTTCATAGATGCTCCGGTTTGAGGGAGGGGGACCAACAAATTCCACGGAGGATGGAAATACAGGCTTCTGGTTGATCGCCTGAATCAATTTGAGGGTGGTGCCAAGCCCCAGCTCATCCCATAGCTGACCACTCCAGCCATGTTCGAGAGGCCAGCATAAGACAAGATGGTTCTCTTCAATATTTGCTTTTACCGGGTTCATTTCTGAGATCAGGACGTGATAGCGCTGGCCTTTGGCCAGGGCGTCCATGACATTGTTGCTGCTCAGAAGCAGGTAGCCAACAGCCCCTAGATACCGTAACGAGAACTGGCTGGCGACAGAGAGGCCAAAGGCGGAGTCTTGGGCTGCATGTGCTGCTTTTTCCAACATGCCCTTCCAGCGATCTTCTGCTATTCGGCTTCCTGCCTTTGGTATCTTGCCCAGCAGTTTCTCGGCCGCAATCCCCCGGCTTGCCAGATGATCGAAAAGCAGATGTGAGAAGGTGGCATCGATGCAGCGCATATGTGTCGTTATTTGCTAAAAGTTGTCCGATTCTGGCAAGACGGTAACCCTGCATCAAAGTCATATTTGTATGCATCATGTAGTGGATTTGTCGGAGTGTGCTATGCAAATAACAAGACATTGCCAGTTGGTGCTCAAGCGTATGCTTCTGGTTCCGTTCGCCTTTCTGGTCGGGTGTGGCGGTGGCAGTGGCGGGAGTGCTACGCCTCCTGCAAGCCAGGACAATGTTGCCCAGGAGCAGGGGCAGCCCGACAGTCCGCCTCCCGTGGAGGCCCGGTCTCGCTGTGATGAAGAGGTTTCCGCAGGAAGGCTGGGGCAGGCAGGACGCTGGGTGATTGATGCGGATTGCCGGGTGGTGATTCTGCAGGGGGTGAACCAGATCAGTAAGCTGCCGTCCTACACGCCCGAAGCGATCGGGTTTGGGGAGGATGACCTGAACTATATTGCCAGCCAGGGCTTCAATACCATTCGGTTGGGGTTCATCTGGAAGGCGTTTGAGCCTGAGCCGGGCCAGTACGATACCGATTACCTGGAGTCGCTATACCGTACCGCCCAGGCGGCATCCGATGCCGGTCTGTGGGTATTGTTTGATTTTCACCAGGATATGTATAACGAAAAGTTCAGCGGGGAGGGCTTTCCCGACTGGACGGTGTTTGATGACGGTTTGCCCAACCAGCCTGATTTCGGCTTTCCAGGTAACTATTTCCTGATGCCCGCCTTGTGGCGTGCCTATGATCATTTCCTGGATAACGACCAGGATCTGGCAGGCCGGCCCATGCATGATGCCTTTGCCGAAGCCTGGCGCCGGGTGGCTTCCCGTATCAAGGACGTGGACAGGTTGCTGGGTTATGACTTGTGGAACGAGCCTTTTCCTGGTTCTGCATTGGCGCTCTGTGCAAACCCGCTGGGTTGCTTGCTGACAGATCAGGACAAAAAGCTCACCGCTGTCAGCCGTCGGGCTGCCGATGCGGTGCGGGAAGAGGATGATACGGCAATTATTTTTTATGAACCTTTCGTCACCTTTAACAATGGTGCAGATACTGCGCATGGTGGTGTGGGTGAAGGCGTTAAGGCCGGCATGTCTTTCCACAATTACTGTTTGGCGAAAACGCCGGGGTTACCGGGGCTGCCGCTCAGTGATACCGGGTGCGAACTGGAAGAGCAGATGGTGTTTACCAATGCGGAAAAGCAGTCCAGGGAATTGAGTGATACGTTGATGCTTAGTGAGTTTGGTGCCTCGAATGATCTGGTCACTATCGAACGTCTGATTGATCTGGCGGCAAAGAATCGTGTTTCCTGGCAGTACTGGGCATGGTGGAACCGTGACGTTTGTTGTGAGCGCCCGGAAGAGGGCATTATTTCTCACCCCTCTGATCCACCGCTGGCCGAAAACCTGAATCAGGAAAAACTGGATGTGCTGGTGCGGGCTTATCCGCGGCGTGTAGCCGGGGTGCCGGAGAGTTACGGCTTCGATCGCAAGAACAAAACTTTTCAACTGACGTATTCCACACAGCGAGCGGATGGAAACGGCACCTTCCCGCCCGGCTCCATCACCGAAATCTTTGTGCCGGAACGGCATTATCCCGATGGCTATCAGGTGTCTGTAGAGGGTGGTCAGGTTCTTCCCGGATCAGATGATCAGATTTTGCAGGTAGTCAGCTATGCAGGGGTGGAAACCGTGACGGTGAAAGTCACCCAGTGAGTTGGCGGGAGGGAATTAAATGTCCGCATAGCTTTCCCCTCCCTTCAGCCATCGCCGCAATAGTGATTCGACATTGTCGGGGTGGCCATGAAGCAGCTTGTCGGCCACCTCACGGGCGGGCTCCATCAGGGATTCGTCGCGCACCAGGTCGGCAATGCGGAACGCCATGTCACCGGTCTGGCGAGTGCCCAGCCACTCGCCGGGCCCGCGCAGTTTCAGATCCTCCTCGGCAATCACAAAGCCGTCGGTGGTGTCGCGCATCACTGCCAGGCGCCGTTTGGCGGTGAGTGAAAGCGGTGTCTGGTACAGCAACAGGCAGTAGCTTTGCTCGCCGCCCCGGCCGACACGGCCGCGCAGCTGGTGGAGCTGGGCCAGGCCCAGCCGTTCCGCGTTTTCCATTACCATCAGGGTGGCGTTGGGCACATCCACGCCCACCTCGATGACAGTGGTGGCCACCAGTAGTTGGGCCTCGCCGCTGGCAAAACGGGCCATGCGTTCGGCTTTTTCCTTGGCCTTCATGCGGCCGTGCACCAGTTCCACGGTGAGGTCGGGCAGGGCGGCCTGCAGGTCCGTAAATGAGGCCTCCGCCGCCCTGGCCTGAATCTCCTCGGACTCCTCAATCAGTGGGCATACCCAATAGGCCTGGGTGCCTTGCCGACAGGCATCGTTAATGCGTTCGATCACCTGGGGGCGGCGCCCTTCCGGCAGCACCAGGGTGTCGATGGGTTTGCGCCCCGGGGGCATTTCATCGATCACCGAGGTATCCAGATCACCGTAGACGCTCATGGCCAGGGTGCGGGGGATCGGGGTGGCGGTGAGCACCAGTTGGTGGGGGACCTGGATGCCATGTCGAGTATCGAAACGGCCTTTTTCGCGCAAGGCCAGGCGCTGCTGAACGCCGAAGCGATGCTGCTCGTCGATGATGGTCAGGCCCAGGCGATGGAACTGCACCGCTTCCTGAAACAGGGCATGGGTGCCCACCACGATATGGGCGCTGCCGTCCGCCAGCGCCGCCTGGGTCTCCCGGCGGGCCTTGGCGCCCAGGCTGCCGGCCAGCCAGTGCACCTGGATGTCCAGCGGTGCCAGCCAGTGGAGGAAGTTGTCCCGATGCTGCTCGGCGAGCAGTTCCGTGGGGGCCATCAACGCCACCTGGTAGCCGGATTCGATGGCAGCCAGGGCCGCAGCGGCGGCGACCAGGGTCTTGCCGGAGCCCACGTCCCCCTGAATCAGCCGCAGCATGGGATGCGGTTTGCCCATGTCGTTGAGTAGTTCACCGATTACCCGCTGCTGGGCGCCGGTGAGGGTGAACGGCAGGCTGGCCTGCAGTTGTTCGAACAGGACGTCCGCATGCAGGCGCGGGGCGTGAAAGGCTTTCTGGCCGGCCCGTTTCTGCAGCATGCCGAGCTGGTGGGCTACCATCTCTTCCATCACCAGTCGCTTTACCGCCGGGTGCTTGCCGTCCAGCAGCAGGTTGACCGGGTCATCCGGGCGCGGGTTGTGCAGCTTGCTGAGCGCGTCGGTGAGCGACGGCAGACCGCGCTGGTCGAGAAGGTCAGCGGGGATCAGTTCCGCCGGTGGGTGGCCATGCAGATAATGCAGTGCCTGGCCGGCCAGGTTGCGCAGCAGTTTCTGGCTGACGCCTTCGGTGGTGGGGTAGACCGGCGTCAGCGCCTTTTCCAGTGGGGGCAGGGTCTCGCCGACCTGGTATTCGGGGTGATAAAACTCCAGCCCGGCAGCCCCGGGGCGAGGTTCGCCATACACGCGAATGGTGCGGCCGCGTTCCAGATTGTTCTTCTGCGCGGCGCTGAAATGATAGAAGCGCAGGGTCACCATGCCGGTGCCATCGGCCACCTTGCACAGCAACGAACGACGGCGCCCGAACACCACATCCGCGGCCATGACTTGGCCTTCGATTACCACCCCGGTTTCCGGGCGCAGGCTGCCAATGGGGGTAATGCGGGTACGGTCTTCATAGCGAAACGGCAGATGGAAGAGCACATCTTCCAGATTGTGCAGGCCCAGTTTGGCCAGCCGTTCGGCAGCTGCCGGGCCCACGCCTTTCAGGCGGGTGATGGGCAGGGATGCGAGATTGTCACCGGACATCAGTCAGCCGTTGAATTCCTGTGCGAGTAACGAGGTTCGAGTGGCGAAAAGCAAAAAGCGGTTCGGGTTTTCGTAACTCGAACCCCGCTTCTCGTTCCTCATCAACCGGCCAGCCCTTCCTTTGGCACCGCCTGGCGCAGCACCTCGATGGCTTTCGGCCTCGGGAAGCTGTCTCGCCAGATCAGGGCGATGGTGCGCGCCGGGACCGGGGCCTTGAAGGGGCGTACCGCGAAGGTGGCCTTGTCGTAGCCGTGCTGGTGCAGGGCGGAGTTGGGCAGCACGGTGATGCCCAGGCCGCTGGCCACCATGTGGCGCAGCGTTTCCAGGGAGCCGCCCTCAATCTGCACCAGATTGCGCTGGCGCTGGGAATCGATGGCCGGGCACAGCTCCAGCACCTGGTCCCGGAAACAGTGGCCTTCACCCAGCAGTAGCAGGGTTTCGTCCAGCAACTGGTCCGGGGCGATTTCCTTCTGGGCGGTCCAGGGGTGATCGCCGGGCAGCAGCACGGAAAAGGATTCCTCGTACATGCGTGCCCGCACCAGGCCGCCGCCGGAGAAGGGCAGCGCCACGATAATGGCATCCAGGTCGCCCTGTTCCAGCTTGCGACGCAGTACGTGGGTGTAGTTCTCTTCGATAAACAGGGGCATTTCCGGTGCCGCAGCACGCACTTTCGGCACCATGGTGGGGAACAGGTAAGGTGCCACAGTAAAAATGGCGCCGACTCGCAGTGGCGAACCCAGTTGATCCTGTTGGCTCATGGCCATCTGGGTCAGCAGGTCCGCCTGTTCCAGCACCCGCTGGGCCTGGGCCACGATGGGCTCGGCCTGCGGGGTCACGACGACCTCCCGGGGGCGTCGTTCAAACAGGGGCATGCCGAGCTGCTCTTCCAGCTTCTTGATTGCCGCGCTGAGAGTGGGCTGGCTCACGTTGCAGGCCTGGGCCGCGTGGCCAAAATGGCGTTCCCGGGCCAGGGCGACTAAATAGCGAAGTTCTGTTAGTGTCATGGCGTCGATACGTTTAGTCGATGATAGTTCATTGTGCACACCCGCAAGAGGGGATGCCAGAGCGCTGATTAATTAATAATGAATAATTAATAGTTAATAACTCGCGAGCAAGGGCGCAGGCATCGGTAATCGTGTCAGGTGCGTTCAGGCCTCGGGATGAGGAAGCTTTTCGTTATTAATTATTCATTATTAACTATTCATTGGTTTTGCATTTATGTCCCATATTCTGATTGCCGGTCTGGGAGATCTGGGAACCGGTCTGGCGGAGCAGTTGCTGGCGGAGGGCCATCGGGTCAGTGCCATTCGCCGGGGCAGTCACTGCCCCGCCGGGGTGGAGCTGTACAGCCAGGATCTGCTGGAAGGGGCCGCCATGCTGCCGCCGGATCCGGTCGATCTGGTCGTCATCATCATGACGCCATCCGAGTACAGCGAAGAAGGCTACCTGAAGGCCTATGTGCGGGCGCCGCAAACCCTGCTGGATGCTCTGGCCGGGCAGCAGCCGCTGCCGCCGGTGGTGTTTGTCTCCAGCACGGCGGTGTTCGGTGATGTGGAGGGCGAGGTGGATGAGCTGACACCGCCCAAACCGACTCGCTATAACGGCAAGGTGCTGCTGGCGGCGGAAGAGGAACTGAGCATCCGCAGTCACTGTACCGTGGTGCGGTTTTCCGGCATCTATGGGCCGGGGCGCTATCGCCAGATCGACAAGGCGGCGCGGCTGGCCCGGGGCGAGGAAGAGCTGCCATCAGCTCAGTGGACCAACCGCATCCACCGGGACGATTGTGTGGGCCTGCTCAAGAGTGTGGCCGATGGCTGGCTGGCCGGGCAGGAGATGCCGCCGCTGGTGATCGGTACCGACAACGTGGGGGGACGCAATCTGGACGTGCTGCAATGGCTGGCCGAGCAGCAGGGGCTGACCCTGGCGGTGCCCGATGACGCGCCCGCCGGCAAGCGCATTCGCAGCCAGTACATTCGCCAGGGGCATTACACCCTGCGCTATCCGGGCTACCAGGATGGCTACGCCGCCCTGATCAGCCGATAAACGGCGCCAGCCACCAAAACCGGGGGAAAGTGCGAGACGTTCCAGTAACAATTTGAATTTAAAGCTTATTTTTCTCTTTTAACGATTAACTGTTCACTGTTAACTATTCACTGTCCCTACAGCAGACTTGCCTCCCGCGCACGCGCTAGTAAAGTGTGCGCCTCAATTTTTTCTGTGGCGGGCCCAAGGCTCGCAAAAGCCCGTGGTGGGCGCGATGGAGTGAAGCGAATGAGCACACCGGTTGCCGTGGTAATGGGGTCCCAGTCCGACTGGGAGACCATGAAAGAAGCCTGTGACGCCCTGACCCAGTTCGGTGTGGGCTGGAAGGCGGAAGTGGTGTCTGCCCACCGGACCCCCCAGCGCATGTACGACTTTGCCAAAAGCGCCCACGAAAACGGTTACCAAGTGATTATCGCCGGTGCCGGTGGCGCCGCGCACCTGCCGGGCATGATCGCCTCCCTGACCCCGCTGCCGGTGCTGGGCGTGCCGGTAAAAAGCCGCACCCTGTCCGGCTGGGACAGCCTGTTGTCCATCGTGCAGATGCCCAAGGGCGTGGCCGTGGGCACCCTGGCCATCGGCGCCGCCGGCGCCTGGAATGCGGGCCTGCTGGCAGCGCAGATGCTGGCCGCCGGCAACCCGGAGCAGTTGCAGAAGATTGCTGACTGGAAAGCCTCCCGTGCCGCCGACGTGCTGGCCAATGCTGAGCTGGGTGAAGGCTGATGAATCGCGTGCTCGTTCTCGGTGGTGGCCAGCTTGGCCTGATGATGGCGGAAGCGGCGGCCCGGTTGGGCCTTGTAGTGGATCGTTACGACCCGGAGCGGGCGTTGCTGTTGCCCGGCACCTCGGATCTGGCGGTGCCGATCAGCTGGGAGGAATGCCTGGAGCGTTACCCGGTGATCACTGTGGAGCGCGAAGCGTTCCCGGAAACCGGCCTGTCCGCCGAACTGGCGAAGAGTGACCGCTGTGTGGCCCGGGGTGCCCTGCAAGTGATCCCCGACCGCTTCACCCAGAAATCCATGCTCGACAAGCTGGGTATCCCCACCGCTCCCTGGGTGACCCTGGACCAGCCGGGCGATCTGGATGCGGCGGTGGAGAAGTTCGGTGGCGTGGTGGTAAAGGCGCGCACCGGTGGTTATGACGGTCGCGGTACCTGGATCGTTGGCGAAGGCGGCGATCTCAGCGCGGTGCCCGCCAGCGAGCTGGCCGGCAAGGCCATCATCGAACAAAAGATCCCTTTCCGTCGTGAACTGTCCATTGTCGGTGCCCGCAGCACCAGCGGCGAGACCCTGTTCTACCCGCTCACCCGCAACTGGCATGTGGATGGCATCCTGCGCCTGAGCCTGGCGCCGGCCAATGCCTGCGCCGACCTGCAGAAACCGGCAGAGCAGATGCTCAAGGGCATCATGGAAGAGCTGGACTACGCCGGTGTGATGGCGGTGGAGTTCTTCGAAACCGATGGCCAGCTGATGGTCAACGAGATTGCCCCGCGGGTGCATAACTCCGGCCACTGGACCCACGAAGGTGCCGACTGGTCCCAGTTCGATCTGCACGTTCATGCCCTGGCCGGCGTACCCCTGCACGCGCTGAACGTGCACGGCCCCACTGCCATGGTGAACCTGATCGGTACCCCCTTCGAAAGCGCCTGGCTGCAGCACCCGGGTGTAGTCCACTGGTACGGCAAGGGCGTGCGCCCGGGCCGCAAGCTGGGCCACGCCAATCTGGTGGCAGACAGCCTGGAAGGCCTGCGCGTCGGCCTGGATGCCTGGGCGGATGTGTTGCCGGAAGGGTATCAGGCAGTGCTCGATTCGGAACTGGCGCTGGGGTGAGTGGCAAGTTACAAGTTTCAAGTTGCAACGCGAGACGACATGGCAGTAGCGGCCAAGACGTGCCCGCGCACATAAGCTGGAAACGCGGTGGCGGTGGCTCAAGGATGGCTCGGCGATTTTCCGCGTTGCAACTTGAAACTTGAGACTTGCTACTCCTCCGACCCCTTCACGTTCCAGCCTTCCCCCAATCGGTTACACTGAATCCTGACTCTGAAACAGGAATCCGGATTTGGCCTTGCCCATTGCCATGACACGCTATCGACGACTGATCCTGCTGGCCGTGGTGCTGGTGACAGTGCTGCTCCTTGTGGAGCTCACCGGCCTGCGTGAGCAGTTTTCCCTGCCGGCCCTGCGGGCGCTGCTGGAAGCCAATCTGGTGGTGGGTGTCCTGCTGTTTGTGCTGGCGTTTGCCATCGGTAACCTGATCCAGTTGCCGGGCTGGCCGTTTCTGGCGGCGGCGATACTGGCGTTGGGCACGGTGGCCGGCGGGCTGGTGACCTATGTGGCGGCCTGCGTATCCTGCCTGGTGACCTTCCAGGTGGTGCAGGGTGTCGGTGGCAGTGCTCTGCGGGATATCGACAAGCCGCTGGCAAGGAAGATTCTTGCCCGGCTCGACCGTCACCCGGTGCGCAGCGTGGTGCTGCTGCGCCTATTGTTCCAGACCATGCCTGCCCTGAATTACACCCTGGCGCTCAGCGGGGTAAAACGCCGGGATTATCTGCTTGGCTCCCTGCTGGGCTTGCCCCTTCCGCTGTTGGTGTACTGCTTTTTCTTCGACCGTATTGCCCGGGTGTTGCAACTGGCTTGACCTAAACAAAGGTTCAGGTTTCAGGCTGGCGTCTCGTCATTGATTGATGAGGAGCCATGTCATGCAACAGTTGTATCCGGATCTCTGGCAGACCCGTGCCGAACACCCGGCGCCGGGATTGATTACCCACGCCTATCTGCTCACCCGGGAAACCGGCAATGTGCTGTTCTATAACAGCAGCCACGAGGACGAATGGCAGCATATGGCCGAACTGGGCGGGGTACGTTACCAGTGGTTGAGCCATCAGGATGAAGTGGGTGGCAGCCTGGCTGACCTGCGTCGGCGATTTGCTTGTGAGCTGTCTATCCATGGAGAAGAGCAGGCCGAGGCGGAGCGTTTTACGCCGGTGGCCAAACCTTTTGGCGACAGCCCGGAAGTGCGCGCCGACATTCGTATCCTGCCCACGCCTGGCCATACCCGGGGCAGCGTCTGCTTTTTCTATGCCTCACCCCACGGCAAGCGTTACCTGTTTACCGGTGACACCATTCTGATGGACAACAGTGGTCGCTGGCGCAGCGGCTATCTGCCCGGCATGAGTGACAAGGCCACGCTGGCAGCCAGCCTGCGGGAGGAACTGGCGGTGTTGAAGCCGGATGTGGTGATTTCCAGTGCCACCTACGGTGAACATCCCTGGGTAGAGATGTCCCCCGGGGACTGGCCGGCGGCGGTGGAAGAAGCGCTGGCAGAGTTGCTCTGACTTTACTCCGGCACAGAGCTTAGTGGCGAAGCAGGGCGCTCAAGCTGTCCACCGCTTCGGCCCAGTCCGCGTCTTCGCGGATGGCATCCGCCAGAAAGCGCGCCTGCGCGTCGTTCCAGAACGGCGCCTGGTGCAGGTGCATGCTGTCTTTCAGGGTGCCGGCGTACTGATGGATGAAGTCTTCGATGGCTGACTCGCTGTTTTCCAGGCCGAGCTGGGCAAACAGGGTGGGCAGGTCGTGGGTCGCGGTATCCATATCGCAGTCCCTCCATATCGGATGACGTTGTATCCAAATGGTGCGCTTTTTGGTCGCGGTTGTCTTCCCTTCCACGGAATGGGTTTGGTAACAAAAAACGCCCGCTTGTAAGCGGGCGTGTTGCATGATGCGTGTGGCTTGTTGCGGGGATTATGCAATATCCATGATGCCGTCCATTTCCACCCCGGCGCCCTTGGGCAGGGCGGCCACGCCGATGGCGGCCCGGGCCGGGTAGGGCTGCTTGAAGTGGCGCGCCATCACCTCGTTGACCAGGGCAAAGTGGCTCAGATCGGTGAGGAAGATGTTCAGCTTGACGATGTCCTGCAGGCTGCCGCCAGCGGCCTCGCACACGGCGGTAAGGTTGCTGAATACCTGCTCGATCTGCGCTTCCATATCGCCGTCCACCAGTTCCATGGTGTCGGGCACCAGGGGGATCTGGCCGGACAGGTAAACGGTAGAGCCTGCCTTGATGGCCTGGGAATAGGTGCCAATGGCCTGAGGTGCCTTGTCGGTGCTGATCACGGAATGATTGGACATGATAGGTGCTTCGTTGGTTGTGCCCCCGGCCTGGGCCGGCAGACGGAAAATTGGGAAGCGGCTATGCTGGCACGGTGGGGAATGAGTGACAAGTTGCAAGTTTCAAGTCGCAACGCGGGATATGGTGTCACTGTCGGCAATGCTTTACCCGCGATTGGACGCTGCTAAATTGGGCTACGCGCGGGGAAGGAGATAAATGGTTATCTCGGTCCTTGGGCGCGCCTTGTCACTTTCAACTCGAAACTTGCAACTCAAAGCCGGTGAATGCGCACAATGCTGTCCAGGGTGCGCAGCTTCTTGATGATGCGCGCCAGGTGGATGCGGTCTTTTACCGTCATGGTCACGTTGAGGCTGGTGAGGGTGGGATCCTTTTCGGCCATGTCGATGGTGTCGATGTTGGAGCCCAGCTCGGAGACACTGTTGGCCAGGGTGGCGAGCACGCCGCGCTTGTTGATCAGCTCGATGCGCAGGGCGGCGGTGAATTCCTGCTCTACCTGTTTGTCCCAGCTCAGGGCGATGCATTTTTCCGGGGCGTTGCGCATTTCCGCCAGCAGGTTCTTGCAGGTGTCCCGGTGGACCACGATGCCGCGACCGGCGCTCAGGTGGCCGATGATGGTATCGCCGGGCAGCGGCAGGCAGCACTTGGCATAGCTGACCATCAGGCCTTCGCTGCCGCGAATGGCCAGTGGGCGACGGTCGTCTTCGTGCTGGCGCTCGTCGTCATCGCGGGCGCCGGCCAGTTTACGGGCCACCAGAGGCGCCAGGCGATTGCCCATGCCGATGTCTTCCAGCAGGTCGTCCAGCTCCACGTAGCCGTTGCCGGCCAGCTCGCTCACCACCCGCTCGATGGGCAGCTCGTCCATGCCGATGTCATAGGAATGCAGGGCCTTTTCCAGCAGCCGTTCGCCCAGTTCCACCGCATCCTCGCGACGCTGGTGTTTGAGGAAGTGACGAATGTTGGTGCGTGCCTTGCCGGTGACCACGAAGTTGAGCCAGGCCGGGTTGGGGGTGGCGTTGGGGGCGGTGATGATCTTCACTGTCTGGCCGGATTCCAGCGGCGTGGAGAGCGCCGCCAGCTTGCCATCGATACGGGCGGCCACGCACTTGTTGCCCACCTTGGTGTGCACCGCATAGGCAAAATCCACCGCCGTGGCGCCGCCGGGCAGTTCCTTGATGTCGCCCTTGGGGGTGAACACATAGGCTTCGTCCGGGAACAGGTCCACCTTCACGTTCTCGATGAACTCCATGGAGTTGCCGGCTTTCTGCTGCAATTCCAGCAGCCGCTGCATCCAGCTCTGGGTGCGGCTGTGGGTGGGCGAGCCGGGCTCATCCTCGGCCTTGTAGAGCCAGTGGGCGGCGATGCCGTTGTTGGCCATGGCCTCCATTTCCTCGGTGCGGATCTGCATTTCCAGGGGAATGCCGGAGCGCGCCTTGAGGGTGGTGTGCAGGGACTGGTAGCCGTTGGCTTTGGGAATGGCGATGTAGTCCTTGAAGCGGCCGGGGATCGGGGTGAAGTAGTTGTGCACCGCACCGAGCACCCGGTAACAGGTATCCACCCGATCCACGATGATGCGGAAACCGAACACATCCATGATGTCGGCGAAGGGTTTGTGCTGTTCTTTCATCTTGGAGTAGATGCTGAACAGGTGCTTTTCGCGGCCCAGCACTCGTGCCTCGATGCCTTCTTCTTCCAGGCAGTGTTCCAGGCTGGCCTTGATTGTGGTGAGGATTTCCTTGCGGTTGCCGCGGGCCTTTTTTACCGCCTGGCCGATCAGCCGGGCGCGCATGGGATAAATGGCGTGGAAGGCCAGATCCTCGTACTCCACCCGCATGTTGTACATGCCCAGCCGGAAGGCGATGGGGGCATACAGCTCCAGGGTTTCGGTGGCGATGCGGCGGCGCTTTTCCGCGCGCATCACATGCAGGGTGCGCATGTTGTGCAGGCGGTCGGCCAGCTTGATCAGGATGACGCGGATGTCCCGGGTCATGGCCAGCATCATCTTGCGCAGGTTTTCTGCCTGCTGCTCCGCCTTGGACTCGAACTTGATCTGGGCGATCTTGGAGACGCCATCCACCAGCTCGGCCACTTCCTCGCTGAATTCCCCGGCCAGCTGCTCCTTGGAGATGCCGGTATCCTCGATCACGTCGTGCAGCATGGCGGCCATCAGCGAAGAATGGTCCATGTGCATGTCGGTGAGGATGTTGGCCACGGCCAGCGGGTGGGTGATGTACGGATCCCCGGTGCGGCGGTACTGCCCCTCGTGGGCCTGCTCGGCAAAATGGTAAGCGCGTACGACCTGGGCGATCTGATCGTCGTCCAGGTAACTGCGTAACCGTTTTTCCAGGTTATGAATGGTGGGCAAAAGTCCTCGTCACGCCCGGGGCGGAGTAATGATTAGGGATTAGCCTTAGCTTAGATTTGGGGGCGGGGTTTGTCCATGACAAGCGCGATAGTCACAGGCAATGAATGTTCCGGGCAGAGAGCGCGGAAGGGGAAAGTCGCAGAGAGGAGGGGAAATACAGGCAAGTGCCCAGGCGGGCACTTGCCGGAAACGGTGTTACTCGCCGAAGGACTGGGTCAGCAGGGCCAACTCATCCACGTCGGCGCTGCGATCAGCGATCGGGTTGTCCACGGATTCGGAGGTCACGTGACCTTCGGCGATTTCACGCAGGGCCACCACGGTGGGTTTGTCGTTTTCCCAGGCCACGCGGGGTTCCTTGCCACCGGTCTGCAGTTGACGGGCGCGCTTGCCGGCTACCAGTACCAGCTCGAAGCGGTTATCCAGTTTTTCCAGGCAATCTTCAACGGTTACACGGGCCATGCTGTTCTCCTACAGGGTGGCGGTGCCGATGTCGGCAACGCCTGAAATTCGCGAGGGGAAGCGATTTTACTGGTGAATTGCTGACCAGTCCAGCAGAAGGGCTTGCCGTAGGGCGGAAAGGCTGGCAGTGCCCTCTGTTTTCGCGGATCAGCGCTTCGCCAGCAGGTTGCTGAGGGTGTCAGCCAGACGCGCGGACTGACGGGCAGTGATCAGCCGGCGGGCCTCCACGATGGCTTCCAGTTCGTACAAGGCACGCTGGAAATCATCATTGACCACCAGATAGTCGAATTCGCCGTAATGGCTCATCTCGTCCTGGGCGCCGTCCAGGCGTTGCTGGATGACCGATTCGTCGTCGGTGTCCCGCCCGCGCAGGCGCTCGGCCAGGGTTTCCAGGGACGGCGGCAGGATAAAGATGCTCACTGAATCCGGCAGTTGCTTGCGGATCTGGGTGGCGCCCTGCCAGTCGATCTCCAGAATCACGTCATCGCCGCCGCGCAGGGTCTGGGCCACCCAGTCGGCGCTGGTGCCGTACAGGTTGCCGAACACCTCGGCATGCTCCAGAAACCGGCCCTGCTCCACCTGGCGAACAAAGGTGTCGCGGTCGGTGAAGTGGTAGTTCACCCCGTCTTCTTCCCCGGGGCGTATGGCGCGGGTGGTATGGGAGACGGAGATGCGCACCTGCTCCAGCTTGTCGACCAGCGCCGCCACCAGGCTGGTCTTGCCGGCGCCGGACGGGGCGGAAATGATATACAGCGTGCCTTTGTCGGCCATAGTGAGGACGATCCTGTTCGCGATCCCGATAAAGCGCGCATTATAGGCGTAAAGGGGGCGGCACGTCATATGCGCCTTGTGATGGCAGTGCGAGCCGTCACAGGTTACCGTTTCCCCCTGTAACCCATTCCATGGGGAAGATGTCTGCAATGATTCAGACGCTTCCCGGCACCGGACAAGGAGAGAACATGAGCGATCCCCAGGACGATCCGCGCCGCCGCCATTCCGCCAAGGTGGTGGATGGCCCGGGCAAGTCGGCCGGCCGTGCCATGTTGCGGGCGGTGGGCTTTACCGATGAGGATTTCCGCAAGCCCCAGGTGGGTATTGCCTCCACCTGGAGCCAGGTGACCCCCTGCAACAGCCATATCGGTGAACTGGCGGAGCGGGCCTGCGCAGGGGCCGACGGGGCCGGTGGCAAAGGGGTGATCTTCAATACCATCACCATTTCCGATGGTATCGCCAATGGCACCGAGGGGATGAAGTATTCGCTGGTGTCCCGCGAGGTGATTGCCGATTCCATCGAGACGGTGGCCGGCTGCGAGGGCTTTGATGGGCTGGTGGCCATTGGTGGTTGCGACAAGAACATGCCCGGTTGTCTGATCGGTCTGGCCCGGCTCAATCGCCCCAGTGTGTTTGTCTACGGTGGCACCATCCTGCCCGGCAAGGGCCACACCGATATCGTCTCCGTGTTCGAAGCCATGGGCGCCCATTCCCGCGGTGACATGGACCTGATCGAACTCAAGCAGATTGAGGAAACCGCCATCCCCGGCCCCGGCTCCTGCGGTGGCATGTACACCGCCAATACCATGGCCTCGGCCATCGAGGCGCTGGGGATGAGTCTGCCCGGCAGCTCGGCGCAGAACGCGGTGTCCGAGGATAAACGGGAAGACTGCGAGCGGGCCGGTGCGGCGGTATTGCACCTGCTGGAGCAGGACATCAAGCCGTCCGACATCATGACCCGCCAGGCTTTTGAAAATGCCATCACCATCGTGATTGCCCTGGGCGGTTCCACCAATGCGGTACTGCATCTCTTGGGCATGGCACGGACGGTGGGGGTGCCGTTGTCCTTGGACGACTTCACGGAAATCGGCAAGCGGGTGCCGGTGCTGGCGGACCTGCGCCCCAGCGGGCAGTACATGATGAGCGAACTGGTGGCCATCGGTGGTATTCAGCCGTTGATGAAAATTTTGCTGGATGCCGGCCTGTTGCATGGTGACTGCCTGACCGTCACCGGTCGCACCCTGGCGGAGAACCTGGCCGGGGTGGCGCCGTATCCGTCGGAGCAGGACATCATTGCGCCGTTGTCCGCACCGCTGAAAGCGGAAAGCCACCTGCGCATTCTTTACGGCAATCTGGCACCAGAGGGCGCGGTGGCCAAGATCACCGGCAAGGAAGGCACCCACTTTTCCGGCTCGGCGCGGGTGTTCGGCTCGGAAGAGGAGGCCCAGGCACGCATCAATGACGGCACCGTGGTTGCCGGCGATGTGGTGGTGATCCGTTATGAAGGGCCTCGCGGTGGTCCGGGCATGCGCGAAATGCTCACCCCCACGTCGGCGATCATGGGGCGGGGTCTGGGCAATGACGTGGCCCTGATCACCGATGGGCGTTTTTCCGGCGGCAGCCATGGTTTCGTGGTGGGGCATGTGACCCCGGAGGCGTTTGATGGCGGCCCGCTGGCGCTGCTGGAAGACGGCGACCGCATCACCATCGATGCCGAGGCCAATACCCTCACGGTGGATCTGTCCGATGAAGAACTGGCTCGCCGGCGTGCCAACTGGCAGCAACCGCCGCCGCGTTATACCCGTGGTGTGCTGGCAAAATATGCGCGCCTGGTGGGCTCCGCCAGCGAGGGGGCGGTGACCGACGACTTCTGAGCCGGAAGGTGGCGGGGGCCGGTATCGCTGACGGCGCGAAATTGCACTGTTCGCGATCCCGGCAAAGCGCGCATCATAGAGAGTAACCGGGGGCATGACAGACGCCCCCGCCAACATTCTCAGCCTCGGACCCGATGCCGTTATGCAAGACAGCCCCATCACTGCCACCGTGGACTTCCACCGGGACGGCGTTCAGCACGGTTTTCTCAAACTGCCCCATTCCCACGACGGCTCCGCCTGGGGCAATGTGATGATACCCATCACTGTGGTTCGCAACGGTGAGGGCCCTACCGCGTTGCTCTCCGGCGGCAATCACGGTGACGAGTACGAAGGCATCACCGCCTTGCTCAAGCTGGCCAACCGTCTTCAACCTGAAGACATTCACGGGCGGGTGATTATCGTGCCCATGCTCAACCACCCGGCAGTGCTCAATGGCACCCGCACCTCGCCGCTGGATGGCGGCAATCTGAACCGGGCTTTCCCCGGCAATCCGGCAGGCACTCTCACGGAAAAGATCGCCGACTACCTCACCCGCTATCTGGTGCCGCTGTGTGATCTGGCACTGGATATCCACTCCGGGGGCCGCACCCTGGATCTGCTGCCCTTTGCCGCCACCCACCGCATGGCCGATCGGGAGTTCGAAGCCCGTTGCCTGGCCGCCGCTACGGCCTTCGGGGCGCCCTACACCCTGTTCATGGCAGAGCTGGAAGGCGACGTGCTCTACGACAGCGTGGTGGAGGCCCGCGGCACGGTGTTCGTCAGCACCGAGCTGCGCGGCGGCGGCACCACCACACCGCAGACCGTGGCGCTGGCCGAGCGCGGCGTGGACAACCTGCTGCGTTTTGCCGGCATCCTGCCGGGTGATCCGGCGGTGGTGGCGTCACAGGCCCTGGAGATTCCCGGCAGCGAGTATTACCGGATCAGCGAACATCGTGGCCTGCTGGAATTTGCGGTGGCCCTGGGTGACAGCGTCCGCGCTGGCGATGTGCTGGCACGGGTGCATTCCCTGGAACGTACCGGCGAGCCCCCGGTGGAGTATTGCGCGCCCTGTGATGGCCTGCTGATCGGCCGCCGCCATCCGGCTCTGGTGAATGTGGGTGACACCTTTGCGGTGTTGGCGGTGCCGCGCTGACTGGCACTTCCGTGCACGTTAACAGGGCATAACAAAGCACAAACACCCTTGCCTCGAAAGCGCTGCTAATGTTCTGGTTCTACCAAGAACAACAGGACTGACGGAGCAGCCATGAGCGATACCAAGTTTGCCCAGCAGGGCATGTCATTTCGGGAAAGCGTTGAACACATGGTCGATCATGCCATCGACATCATGGGGTTGGATGCCGGCATGGGCAAAGCCATGAAGGTATGCCAGAGCGTGGTGCAGGTATCCTTTCCGGTGGAGATCGACGGCAAGGCCGAGATCTTCACCGGTTGGCGTGCCACTCACAGTGATCACCGGCTGCCTTCCAAGGGCGGTATCCGTTACGCGCCCATTGTGGATCAGGATGAAGTGGAAGCGCTGGCGGCGCTGATGACCTACAAGTGCGCCATCGTCGATGTGCCCTTCGGCGGCTCCAAGGGCGGGCTGGTGATCGACCCGAAAAAATACCAGCGTCACCAGCTGGAAGCCATCACCCGCCGCTTTGCCCGTGAGCTGATCAACAAGGGCTACCTGAGCCCGTCGGTGAATGTGCCGGCCCCGGATATGGGCACCGGCCCCCAGGAAATGGGCTGGATGGTGGACACCTACAAGCAGATGTTCCCCAACGACATCAATTACATGGGCGCGCTGACCGGCAAGCCGGTGGAGCATGGCGGGGTCCGTGGCCGCAATGAAGCCACCGGCCGGGGCGTGCAATACGCGCTGCGTGAATTGTTCCGTCACCCGGAAGAAATCAAGCGTGCCGGGCTGTCCGGTTCACTGGCAGGCAAACGCGTGATTGTTCAGGGGCTGGGTAACGTGGGCTATCACGCGGCGCATTTCCTGGAAACCGAAGACGATTGTCGCATCACTGCCATCATCGAACGGGACGGCGCCATCATCAATGAAGATGGCCTCAATGTGGGGGCGGTGCGCCAGCACATCGTGGAAACCGGTGGGGTGAAAGGCTTTGCCCATGGCGACTATCTGGAAGAGGGGATTCAGGCACTGGAGCGTGACTGTGACATCCTGATTCCGGCGGCGCTGGAAGGGGTCATTACCACGGAAAATGCGCCGCGCATTCAGGCCAAACTGATCGCGGAAGCGGCCAACGGTCCGGTAACCTTTGAAGCGGACCGGATTCTTCGCGAAAAAGGCGTGGAAATTATCCCCGATGCCTACTGCAATGCGGGCGGTGTGATCGTTTCCTACTTCGAATGGATTCGTAACCTCAACCACGTGCGCTTCGGGCGCCTGGACAAACGCTTTCACGAAGCCCGTGGCCAGCACGTGATTGATGCCATCGAGCAGGCCACCGATACCAAGGTGCCTGAACATATCGTCAAGCAGCTGGCCCGTGGCGCCGACGAGTTCGACCTGGTGCGTTCGGGGCTGGATGACTCCATGCGCCTGGCCCTGCAGGAAATTATTCGCACCCGTAACGAGAATCCAAAAATCGACGATTACCGAATGGCGGCCTATGTGATCGCCATTGAAAAAATATCCCGGCATTACCGGGATATCGGTTTCTGAAAAAGAAAAGCGGCGCGGGGCTTATTCGATATTCTGGATCTTCTCATCGATCAAAAAATAAAAATATAAATAAATCAATGTATTGAGCTTGTTTTGATGTTGGATTTTCTTTTTTTGCCCACCATTTTGCCCACCGGTTGATTTGGCAGCAAGTCTCAACTGGGTTTCTTGGCTTGGTCTGAGATGTCCAGGCGTTGCATAGGGTTCAACAGGATTTAAGAAGCTCTGGCAGCTTCGACTAATTGGCCCTCAGCTATGCAGCTCTACCCTTAATGGGGGGGCAGATTGTTGGTCTGTGACGGATTTTTATTCTTGGTGTGGAGGGAGTGAGGCTGTCGCCTTTATGCGCGCTGTGTAGTAATCGAGCAATTTCGCTTGTCGATGGAGTGCCTCTTGTTTGTCGCTTGATGACAGTCCCAGGTCATCTCCGGCTTGTGCACCTATGGCAATCTCCAGCTCGGAAACGATAAGCAATATGTTGCCTATTTCGCTTTGGGCTGCACAGAGTTCGGCCTCAAGTTTTTTATTTTGTGATTTAAGGAAAGAGGACTCCTTCTGGGCTTTGTCTAGTTGAGATAGAGCGGATTGTTCATGGCGTCTAATCTCCCCTTCTATAGCGTCTTTGATCTCCTGGTGCTTGTTTTTTTGAAAGCGACTCTCCTCCTTGATTAGCCTCTCTACAGTTTCGGAAACGCTTGTTCCTTTAGACAGTGTGAAAAGCTGCTGCCTGGTGCGCGGAGGGAGTCTCACCTGGATAACGTGGCTCCCCCGTTTCTTGTCAGAATTGTACCTCCTCCAGGCAGATTTTAACTTGCTGAATTCATGTCGCCCGTTTGGTCCATTGGTTAAAAAATGTACGGCCCGGATGAGTTCGGCGCGAGGATCTGCTGGACAAGGGGATTGGGGATGGATTCCCTTTCGGCTTAGATGCTTTGTCAGCCAATCGATCATTTCACCCTCTGTCGTTAGCCACTCCTCGGGTGTTAATTCGGGTCTTCCCATGCCTGGTTTCTCTTCACATTTTAAATATACGAATAGCGTTTATTTAACGTGATATCGTACCAAAAAAAATATACCCGGTGGTATTTTTACGATAGGGTTGCCTGATTTGGGGGGCGATTAGATGCTTTGTTTGTTTAAAACGTCGCAGGAATTTGACCGAGAGACTGGCCTTGCATCGATTTCTGGCCCGACGCGCTACTTCCTTTACAGGTTGGTGAGCGATCCAGATTCTTGGGGCACTCCTGTTACAGTGACGAATTTTGTAAAGCGTTACAAGGTAAATGACCGTGTAGTGTCTAAGGGGATCAATGAGCTTGTGGGCTGTGGATTAATAAAGAAAGAGGTGGTCCAGCCGGTAAGTGAAAATGGGCGTTACCAGTATTTCCTGGATGAGGGGTTTGTTGAAAGGCTGGATAGTGTGAAGGGGGAGGCGCTTTGCAGAAACTTGGAGGCAGTTGTTGAACATGTGTTAACTGCAGGGGGCGACGAAGTAGGTCGACTTGGCTCGAAATGGCTGACGCCATACAACAGGGTGGTTCTAGCGGCATTGCTCGTGAAGTCAGATGCGGCTGGGGCTGTTTCTGATGTTGGGGCCAGTGATCTCAAGCGCATAGCGGGATTGAGTGCGGACGGTCTGAGGTCTCAGTTAAGTAAGCTGATGGAGCTGGGTTATATTCGGAGTCGTGTCCCTGGGGTGACCGGGCGATATTTGTTTGGACTCTCAAAGGGGGCTTATTTTCTCAATCTTGCCCACCCTGACTTTCTTGGGCTAGGTGGGCAGGTTTGTTTACTGCTGAGGGTTTCAAAGTATGTTGACGAACTGGGGGGATTTAGAAGTGCGCACGGGATGTACTCCCAATCAGCAGTCATCAGACAATTCCTGACAAACGAGGCTCAGTCTATTGTCCGCCTGAATTGGGCGAGACAGGATAGATTGGAGCCGTTGAGTGCGCAAAATGCAAAGTGGTTTGAAGCTGCATTCGAGATAGAAAGAGGGCTAGGTACCCTGATGAGGCTGCATGAGTGGTTCAGGGATGAGCCTCGAGCCCCGTTCATCGCCTACTTGCAGATGTTGATTAACAGGTATGCCAGTCAGATAGTTAACAGCTGTTTGCATGATGGTGGATGGGACTTTCGAGATAGTAAAAACGGGCTGATTGGGCAGATTAGAAAGGATTTGTCAGCGGCTGATTCGCTGCTAGGGGAAAACTCAACGGTTGTTGATGCAGTAGCCTATTCTGCTATCAAAGAGGCTTTAAAAGTTTGGGAGATTCTGATCTCAGACACTGAAATACAGAAATTGGCACTTTCAGGGGTAAGATGCCAGATCATGCCGCTGTCCGATCCAAAAATGACAGTTTTATATACCTCGATTCTCGTTTACGGAGAGGGGCTTCCTGAGCAGTTCCAGAATTGCTGTTGGCGTGTAGAAATGAAGCCGGACAATCGAAGACGGCGCTGGGTGCAGCATTCTAAGTGTGCCTTAGGTCCGGAAGGGGCACTAGAGGAGTATCAGGCCTTTTCTTTTGGTCTTCGGAGTGTTGGTAAGCGGTACCCTCGGGCTGCTTCAACTGATTGATTTAAATGGATGGTGGTTCGCTGAGGGATTTGCAGGGCTGCCAGTTGTTGGAACCTGCGTTCTGTGTCCGGCAGCTCCATTTCTGATTGTCGGTAAATAGATATATAGGGTTTGTCATCCAGCCCACTTGTTGAAGGCTGGGATACCCAATCAGGATTATTAGCTGCCCGGCTCCCAAAAGCCGGGCAGCGCTATTTATCCACTTTGGTGCCGGTCGAAAGTTACACACAGGCACCTCCTATGAGCAAACAATTCTCATAGGAGAAATTAATGATTAACCGGCACCCTCTTAACACCAACCTTTCCCTACACCACACAGGCTCTTGGCATGGCTATGAGGTCCAGCTTCAGCATGGACCGCTAGTGCATGAATATCTGTACCGCTTCAAAGAGACCTTGGATTGGTCATTGTCTGAACACCCTCGAACGTTGGCTGTGAGACTCGATCTGCGTCTACCTGAGCGTCATCACTTTCAGCTGGAGTTTGTGATGGGGCGATTTATCAGCTCGTTGCGAGAACAAGTAAAAGCTGACGTTAATCGTAGACGTAGCGAAGGTAAGCGGGTCCATGACACCGCCGTCCGATATATCTGGGTACGAGAGCAGGACAGCAGTGATCAGCCTCATTTCCATGTTTGCCTGTTCTTTAACAAGGATACTTACCGGCAGCTAGGGAGCCTGCCTTCTGCGAAGGGGGAAGGGGCTGCAATGCCTGATCCGGACGTGCCGCGAGACTCGCTGGCGGACAGGCCAGCGAAGAACCTTGCCGAGCGCATTGTGAAGGCGTGGTCACGAGCCGTCGGGTTGAGGCCAGATGAGGGCAGTGGATTGGTTCACTTCCCCTACAGCTGCGTATACCGAGTCAATGTGGGTTCAGCTGGTGGGGAAGCTGAGGTGGCGGGTTTATTTAGCCGCATCAGCTACTTGGCGAAAGCCAAGACCAAGCAATACGGGATGGGGATCAGACACTTCGGTACCAGCCGGAGATAGGAGTGAGTAAAAAAATACAGGCGAGCGCTATCTCATGAGTTGAAGGAGAGTCTCATGAAGATCATGCGTTTGAAGGAAGTCATGGACACCACCGGGCTGGGCCGTTCGTACATTTACAAGTTGGCCAGCGAGGGTGCCTTCCCCAAGCCGGTGCAGTTGGGCGGCCGAGCCTCTGGGTGGGTGTCTGACGAGGTGGAATCCTGGATTTTGGAGAGAATTGAAGAGAGGGATCGTTTGGCGGGAGAGTAAAAGGTAGGCAGCGGCTCTCTGTCGAGCCGCTGTATTGGGGGGTGGTTAACCGCCGAAGCTGTAGGTGCCAGCCCCTTGATCGGTTTCGATTTCAGCCTCAAGAACGTCGCAGTCATTGTTGACTTGGATCTTGGCTGTTTTTCCAAATTTGATTGTCTTGGGCAGTTGGCTTCTTCCGTTGTATTTGATGACGCGGCATTCCCCCCGGTTAACTGTGACCTCCTGGATTTCCACTTCCTCTACGAGGCTTCTGATGGTCACGAACTGGGGGTTCATTGCGGCATATGCGGTGTGTCTTGTTGCGGTGCCGACTTCGATGACCTCCGAGAGATCGGAGCAGCCGGAAAGAGTGATGGCCATTAGTGCGGCAGCGAAAGTTGTTTTTCTCATGGTTAACTCCTTGTTGTTGAGTCCTTTTGGGGTTGTCTAATAGTCAGGCAATGCCAAACCACGAAGTATGGTTAATCTGAATATCTATAGTCAAGAAATGCCATACGACAGGTGTTAGGCTTAGCCGTAGTTTGGTGACTTCACTTTTGTTGTGAGGTCCTGCATGTCAGGGTTTCCTGAGCGGTTAAGGTCTGCGCGAAAGCAGCTGGGGTTAACACAGGAACAGCTTGCCGAGATGCTTCACGTCACCAAGGCATCGGTTTCTGCGTGGGAAAGTGGTCGAGAGAAGCCTCGGTTCGCGCTTTTGCCTGCGTTGAGAGAGGTGCTTGGAGTGTCGCTGGATCGGCTGGTTTGTGGTCTGGAGCCAGATAGCATTGCTGACCCTGTTGAGCGCTATGGTGCACAGGTGAACTCCGAAGAAGAGGCCACCTTGGTCAAGCGCTACCGGGGGTTGTCGAAAGAGCGCCGAGCAGGTCTGCTCGCCATGCTGGGCTAGCCTTGTTTCTCGCTTAATTTTTGTCTCAGCGCCTGAGAGGGTTGTTGGGTTGCCGGGTTCTTCTGTTCCCCATGAGCGAACTCGTCTATTACCTGCAGCCCCTCGTCCTCCGCATACTCGAACTGCGCATTCATCAGTCCGGCCTGAGCGACCTTATCAAGCTCCGCCTGGCTGATTCCCAGAGCCTCACGCCCCTTTGCTTCTTCGCGTGCATGGGTGACAGCCTCCTTCATGTCCTGATCCGCTCTGAGGGTGAGATCCACGTAGTAGATTGGTGCCCGGTGGCTTTGGGTGGTGCTCTTGCCGCGTAGCTTGAGTTCCAGCGGTAGCGTGGCAAGGTTCCCGCCACTGATGGCATGGAAGTATCGCAGCCGTGCGGCCAGGGTGCGGATGCTGTTGTAGCCAGTAGTCCGGAACACAAAGCAACCCAGTTCATCATCGTCACCGATCTGGACGTACAGCCGACCATAGGGCTTACACAGCCCATGGCTGCCGTAGTCACACAGGTCTGGTGACGGACAGGGCAGGGATTCCAAGCCTTTGTCAGTATGACGTCGGCAGTTCTCCCCATCTCCCGCACACAGCGGCCTACCGCTCTTGCGCTCGAAGAAGGTGTATTCGGCCCGTAGATTCAAGTCCGGGTCATTGAAGGGCAGGGTAATAGGAATGCTTCGCAGCTTGCTGCCTTGGGTTTCCTTACGCAGGGCCTCATCGAGCGGGTGAGGCAGCCAGCCCTCCTTAGACTGGATCTGGGTAGTGATGGTGAATTGATCGTCTTTCTCCGGCAGACGCTTGCCGTTCTTCTCCACTACACGACCGATACTGATACGGCCGATCACGGGTGGGGTAATGGTGAGTCCTTTGATCATGGGATTCTCCTTAAAGCAGACACAGACATGCAGCCGGGCCTGGCCCGGCTGTTATGCCGCTTGAGGTTTAGGTTAGGGGTTTGGGCGTACAAGGAACCGGCGACTGCCCGCCTTGTGCTTGGGGTAGTGCTTGAGCAAATCAGGCTGATCCTGAAGCAGGGCTTTGCTGTCCAGGCTGGTGGAGTCTTTGCTGCGCTTCCAGGTCACGGAGCCCTCGCTGAAGGTGGCCTTACTGGCCAGCCCCATGGTCTGCTGGATGCGTTGCTTGAGGGTGGATTCTCGGTCGTTCAACCGGCCCAGGGTGTCCCGCAGATCCAGCAGCTCATTGAAGTCGCCTTCCATGGCAGGGTTATCCGTGAGATCCACGGTTTCCCCTTTGTCCTGGGGGTAGAGGGCTTGCAGGGTGTTCCCGGCAGAGTCGGAGCCATCCGGGTCCGGTGGAGTGTCCGTTTTTACCAGTTGCCAGAATTCCCGCTCCAGCTCGTACAGGTGAGCAATCAGTGCCTCATCCCGCTCGATCCGGTGAATCTGCAACTCCTGCCCACAGATCAGTACGGCCACATCGGCAGCCTGTTTGCCGGTAACAGCCAGCTGATGCTGCACCTGGCACTGGATGTACTCGGGAACCCCGTCCGCCCACAGCTTGGCCCCGTACTGGCCCGTGGTTTTGCACTCCAGTATCTGAACGTCGTCATTGCCGACCACAGCGTAATCCAGATTGGCGAGCATCCAAGGCTTGTCGTCATCCGGGTGCTGTAGCACGGCATTCACGCGCCGTACCTTGTTGCCGGTGATCTTGGCGTAAGCCTCGGCTACCTTCGGCTCCAGCAGCGTGCCCCAGTACAGGGGGGACTGAATGTCATCGGGATCAGGGGCGGGTAACAGACCATCCCGACCGGTCTTGATCATCCACAGTTCCAGTGGGGACTGGTACGGGCTGATACCTACCGCTGCAGCGGCATCACTGGCACCGATGCCTTGCTTGCGGATCTTCAGCCAGTCTTCGCGGTTCATGCGTTTGGTCGACACCAGGCGCAGGGCAGGGCGCTGGCCGGGTGCGGTGCTTTTCGGTTGTGCCATGAGAATGCTCCAGACAAAGAAAAGCCCCGGCACAGAGGACGGGGCTAGGGGTAAGGTGAGAGTGGTGAATGAGGGCAATATCTAAATGACATCATGCGGCGCGACCTGAAGAGGAAGAGGCTTCCTCGCCAATCTCGAAGAAGTCATTCACCAACGCTTCGATGTAACGCTCGGCCTCTTTGTTGCTGGGCAGGTGGCCGTGAGTCAGTAATTGCTCACCGAGCCATTCGCCCAGCTCGCTGACCACTTCGTACTCGAAGACGCCAGGGCGACCACGGGGTTCGAACCAGATGTGAGAGACCGTCTGCCACAGCGGATCCAGGTACTCACAGGTGGCGATGATCAGTTCGATGCAGCCACTGTCCCAGGTCTCCAGGATGCGGCGAGTCCGACCCGGATCGCCGGGATGGCACATCAGGCCTTCATGCAGGAACGCGCCCCACACCGCTGACAATTCAGCAGGCATAGGGCGACAGTCCCATACCGCCAACAGGCGGTAGAGCCATTTCAGATTCATGGTGTTCTCCAGTTGTCTTTTAACAGGAAGTAGAGAGGGGAGTGGTAAGCGGTAAGCCTGAGTCAGGCGACCAGCAGGGAGGTTTGCTCCAGAGCACGCTGCTTGATCTGCGCACCCTTGCCGAACCAGGCCGAGTCCAGCCGGTTGTCAGTGCTGCGAGCGCGGCGTTCATGGTCCACGAACTCGGTCACTGCATTGAGCAGGCCGTAGGCCGTGTTCTTGGCGGATGCCAGATCCGACCCGCGACCGGCACCGTCATACAGGGCCATGGCTTTCTTCATGGCCTGTTCGTTGGCCTTCACCGGCATACCCGGTGGCTGATAGCCGGTATCCGTGAAGATGGTCTGCATGACCTTCTCGGCGGTCTTGCGGGTGATGCGCCGCTCGCTCAGGGCCTTCAGGCGATACATGAAGTCATCCCAGGCAGAGACCGAAATTCCCAGCTGCTGCTTCACCGCTTGCGGATCGAAGGTGGTGCTGTGGCGTACCTTCACCGCATGGGTGTTGCCATTTAGCGCGACGGCGAGGGTGTTGTTGCACACGACGCGGATACTGGTGAACTGCGCCGTGGTGGCCAGAGTGCCGTCACAGGCCGTGGCCAGCAGCACGTAGCCATTGGTCTGGTCATTGCCCGCCAAGGAGCCGGTTTGCCCGGTGCGTGCCAGTGCCCACAGTTTGCGGCCCCCTTTCAGTACACCAGCGGTCTCCAGTTCAAAGCCTGACTGCTCGGTGAGATCCCGGTAGAACTCCAGTACCTCACGGGGCTGAACCACCTTGAAGCGGTTACTCACTACCGACAGGGGGGCCTGATTGTCAGACCGGAACAGCACCTTCTGATCCGGGAACGACGAAATCTGACCGAGAGCGCCAGCCTCGCTACTGATAAAGCGGACCGGGGTTTCACGGATCTCCCAATCCATGCCAGCTTCGCGCATCCAGACTTCCAGCGGTTGTTGGGTAGCTAGCTGGTTGCCCAGTCCGTGCCAGGGTGTGCGGCCCACATAGGCCATGTTTTCGACAAGATGTGCCATGGTGAATCTCCTGTTAATGAGCGTATGCCCAATAGGGCAGGGTTAGAGCCAGCCGCGCTCGGCCAGGCTGACGTAGCCGGAACGGGACACCACAAAGTGGTCCAGCACTCGTACATCGATCAGAGCGAGGGCATCAGTGAGGCGTTTGGTGATCTGCCGGTCCGCATTAGAGGGCTCGCTACAACCCGAGGGATGGTTGTGGGCGAAGATGACGGCAGCGGCATTGCACTCCAGAGCACGCTGCACCACCACACGGGGGTAAACAGCAGAGCTATCGATGGTGCCGTTGAACAAGGTCTCGAAACTGAGCACCTTGTGTTTGTTGTTGAGGAAGATGGCCGAGAAGACCTCGTTCTTTTCCTGAGCCAGAGCCAGCTGCAGGAACTGAGCGACATCGGTGGGTGCCGTCAGCGCTTCCCGGTTGGTAAGTTCATCCAGCAGGATAGTGGCAGCGGTGCTGACAATCTCCTCGGGCTTCACGCAGCCCTGTACGTGGTACAGGCCCTGCTCGTTCTTTACGAAAGTGGGAATATCCATTCAGGCCTCCAAAGCGGCATAAAGAAGCCCGCACAAGGCGGGCTTCAAAAATGAGCAGATAAGAGAAGGGGTTACTCGGAGTCCAGGCGAAAGCTGTGTCCACAGTCCAGGCATTCCAGGTTGTCGAGATAGGTATCGTCGAGCCGGGAGCCCAAAGCAGCACCCGCTTCACCGCCGGCGACTCCTCCGGCCAGGCCTCCAAGCACGGCACCGGCGATGCCGCCAATAGCTGATCCAGCAGGCCCAAACGCCATACCGACGGTCGCACCGACGCGAGCTCCGCTAGTTGCCATGGCAACGCCGCTGGCGGCTCCGGCAACCGTACCGACAGAACCGCCAACTTTGCGGCCATTTTGCAACGCGACGACCCGGATAGAGCGGCAGGACGGACATTGAATGATCATGAAACCTCCATGAGATAGGGCCAGGAAGGCGATTCCTTCCTGGCTTCATTGGGGTGATATGTATTTGAAAAATTCTTGAATAATCATTGCTCAATCTGAAACGATAAGGTGTGGCTGATAGGTGGGCGTTTAAATCAATGAAAGGCTGTGGGAAATATTAATGTTGATAATTAACACATGAGATAAGAGTAATCAGATATGCTCATATCGGATTGGCTTTAGATATTAATTATTGATAAATGAAAGGGGGATAAATGGCAGATATTGAAAACTTGTGGGGTGATTTGTCCGAGCTTCCAGATATGGATTTGCCTAAGCACATATTGAACGCTCAGAAAGAATACCTTGAATCAAGCTTGAAAGGCTTGGTGCTAGCCGATGTCAAGCAAATCAATGATTCTGGACGTATTAAGATATCGTTTACTGTCTTTCCTGAAAACAATGAGGATATGGCGCAAGAGCTACTGTCGGTAACACACGGAGGAGGTATATATCCTGCGATCGTGAAGTGCAGTGTCGAGCCAGTAGGCGAAGATAGAGCGGAGGATGACGAGTCATTCAAGAGGGTCGTGCACAGGATTTTGTCAAGTAAAGAGGCAAAACACACGGTCAATAAGTTTCGCCTTATCGCGATATCGTAAGTGCAGGAATAGTAAGAAAAGAAGGGTGGGGTTATGTCGGTTGTTGATAGATTCGAAGAGTGGGGGGCTGGATACTCTGGATGCGACGGGGGTGATATCGGCAATCCCGATAAGCCCTCGGTTTGGGTCTGTGGTATTGAATGGGGTGGAGGGCATTCTCCTGTCGAACTGGAAGGAAGTCTTTTAGATGATGTTTCTACCCCTCCTCCAGGATATTCCAGCTGGCAAGAGAATCTCGCTTATATCTTCAACTGGCAAGTCATGAAGATTCTGTCTGCAATTAGTGGTGGATCTGTGGAGGAATATAAATCTTTTGCAGAGAATAATAAGCCGTTTGTTGGGTGTGACAGTGGTTATTTCAAGATGAATCTGTACCCCATAGGGTTTAAGGATACCAGCCAGAAGAGATGGATTGAGGATTTTGAGGTTGTTACCGGGTTTGGGAGTAAGTTTGATTATCTGGAGTGGTGCAGTGAATGTCGCTTTCCTCAAATAAGAGGGTGGGCCAAGAAATACAAGCCAAAATTAATATTGTGCTTGGGTAAGTCATATGCTGATGACTTTTTAAAGGCTTTTCATGAAGAGGGGGCGGAATTTAACACGGAGATTATAGATGATAGAGAGTTGCGATGGGTTTGTAATAGTGATGGAGCACTTGTAGTGGTTGTTCCATTTATGGTTAATGCTAATGGCCTTGTGAGAAACGCGTCAATTCAACGGTTTGGTGATAGGGTTTATGAGATTTTAGTATCTATTTAATTTCGATTGGACGGTTGCTTACATTATTTACGGTAACATGGGAGATGCCATGTATATGGGCCCCTACTTGGTCAATGTCGGGCCAAAATTACCGAGAACCAACCATCGATCGAATGGTTCATTTGAGCAGCTAGCGAAGTGCAGCCAAAGCGGCTGAGGATGCCATATATTGAGTATAAAGATTTAATCCAGTGCCTCTTGACCTGTTTCAGATTTAGAGTGTGATTTCCCTGAGCCAGTTGACTCGATAGAGGTTTCTTTGGGATATGCGTGAAGATGCGACATATTCCAAAATACGACATGAACATGTAGCCAGTATGGCCATGTCTATATCGTATTCGTAATATGGGATCTTGCCGATATTGCCAGAGGGGGAAGCTGGATGAGCGAGATCAGGACTAGCGTTACGTTGCACAGGGGAGCGGATACGATTGGCGGCAGCTGTATCCGCATATCTCATGGCAAGGATTCCATCATCCTCGATTATGGCATGCCCTTGATGGCCGCCGGCGGGCGCGAGCTTGATGCTGCAGCCACAAAGGCCCCCAGTCTGGAAAACCAAATTCTCCTTGATGTGGTCAGCAACGATAATCGGCCTCTGGCTTTTATCATCAGCCATGCTCACCCGGACCACTATGGTCTGATCGACTACGTGCCTGGGGACATTCCGGTTTTTATCAGTGAGGCAGCCAAAGTGCTGATGGAAGTCGGTAATGCCTTCTACGATGGCTCCATGAGGGTTGCCCGGTTGGATGGATGCAGGACGTATCGCCCGGGGAAGGTCTTCGAGGTTGGTCCTTTCAAAGTCACTGCTTTCCTGATGGATCACTCGGCATTCGGTGCCTGCAGCCTGCTTGTGGAGGTGGATGGAAAAGCCGTCTTCTATACCGGGGATTTCCGCGGGCACGGACGCAAATCCGCAACTCTCGATTACGTGATCAATGCTGTCAGAGAGCCGGATGTCATGTTGATGGAGGGCACGACGCTGGATGATGGGCATCCCTCCACCTTTCCTGACGAAGGATCCATCGAGCAGGCGCTGGTTGACCTGATGACCAGTCAGGAGGCTCCGGTGTTCGTGGCAGGCTCGGGCAGCAATATCGACAGAACAGTGAGCCTTTATCGTGCGGCCAGGCGTTCGGGAAGGGAGCTGGTGATCGATCTCTATCAGATGATCCTTCTGGATAAACTGAAGGCCCTATCTCCGGGGCTTCCTCCCCACGCCAATGATCACCTGAAGGTGTATTACCCCAAAAATCAGCGTGATACTGTGGTTCGTCAGTGGGGAGAAGGCTATCTGCTGCGGTATGCACCAAGGCATATCAATCGATCGAAGGTTGATTTCAGCTCGGGAAAGTACCTTTTCAGAGTCTCAAATGGGGTCACAAAAAGTCTGTGCCGGGGTTTCATGGAGGCAGGAGTGAAGCCCGAGCTGGTGTATTCAATGTGGAACGGTTACAGGGAAAAGCAGGATGCATTCTCAAGAATTGAGGAGCTTGCGGGTGCGAAGTGGCAATACCTACACACCAGTGGCCATGCGTATCTCCATACATTGAAGAGGCTGGCGGATGGGGTTGCGCCGAAGCGACTGGTTCCGGTGCACACCTTGAATGCCGCTGATTTTGATCGTCATTTTGAGAATACTCATCAAATGAGCAACGGTGATGAGCTGGTGCTATAGGGGGTCGAAGGGATGAAACGGAAAGGAACGGTTGTAGTGGTCAACTAATCCCGGACAGTGATTTAGGTTTTTCTTCTGCCACCGCAGGGGCGATTCCGCCGTTGTAGCTGTGTGGCCTGTGGTGATTGTAGTAACCCATCAGATAGTCACCGATATCTTTCTTTGCTTCAGGCAAGTTGCGGTAGCCCATTGTCGGCACCCATTCTGACTTCAGGCTACGGAACAGCCTTTCCATTGGCGCATTATCCCAGCAGTTGCCCCGCCGGCTCATGCTTTGCTGCATCCGATAGCGCCACAACCGCTGCCGGAACATGCGACTGGCATATTGGCTGCCCTGATCCGAGTGGAACATGACTTTCTCAGGCTGACCTCGTTGCTCCCAGGCATGATCCAGGGCCTTCACCACCAGATCTGCATCCGGGTGGCTGGAGATGGCCCAGCCCACAACTCGCCGGGCGTAGAGATCCAGCACGACAGCCAGGTAACTCCAGCCTTTCCCCGTCCAGATATAGGTGATATCTCCACACCACCTGATTCGGGGCTGCCACCGTAAACTCTCGATCCAGATGGTTCGGTATATCGGGCCGCTCTACTGTCGCCTGCTTGTAAGCATGAGGCCCGGGCTGCTTGCAGACCAGCCCGAGTTCACGCATAAGACTGCGTACCTTGAAACGGCCAATTTCCTCCCCCTGCTCATTGAGGAGCCCTTGTATCGTACGGCTTCCCGCCGAGCTGCGACTCTGATTGAATAAGCAGTTCACTTTGGCTTTCAAGGCTACCCTCTCCGCATCAATACGACGGCACCGCTTACGGTGTTCGTAGTAACAGGAACGATGCACATTAAACGCTGAACAGACCAATTCCACAGGCTCTTGCTCACTTAATTGGTCAATCAGCGCGTACGATTCCAGTCGTCCGACATCAAGAGAGCAGTAGCCTTTTTTAGAATGTTCTTCTCCCGTTCCAGGCGCTCACACCGAGCCTCAAGCTCCTGTATCCGGCGCTGTTCCGGGGTAAGAGCCTTGCCTTTGGGGGTAACACCTTGGCGTTCAGCCTCAAGCTGCTTGACCCAGCGCCGCAGCGCGCTCTCAACTACACCAAGCGATGTGCTGGCTTGGGGAACAGTGTAGCCTTGATCCAACACCAAGCTGGCGGCTTCCTGCTTGAACTCAGGAGTAAAGGAACGTCGTTTTCTGGTCATCTGACACCTCGATTAAGGTGGTAACTTTACCACCTACGTTGGTGTCCGGATTCATTAGACCACTACAGGTCTTCGTATCCTGGATATCGACACAAGAATAATTAAGGAAGATGTTGTTATGGGGAATGAGAAAATGGATGTGCCTGCGGTCGTTCTGAGAAGGTTGTCCTCAGACATGAAGAAAAGGGCAGAAGAGCTTCACGATATTGAGGACCAGCTGTACGAATGGGCAAGGGAAGACAAGTATGTCCGGATCTGTGGCGAGTCATTCCGCCCCGTCTCCCTTGCGCCTGAGTCGCCCCTGGTTGGCTATGGCAAAAGTTCTCTCAAGACATTGAAAAGCGTGCGGTCCAGATTTTCGCAGGATGCGAAAGTCGACGTAAAAGAAGTAGAAGGCAACAAGGAAGAGCGAAGGCTGCAAACCTATATCATCCGAATGGCGATGAGAAGCCAGAGAGATCTGATCCAGGTGTTGGGGCTGCAGGATCACTTTGATGAACTCAGGTTTTGTCTTGATGAGATCTCACTGGGAGACTCAAAAAATCATGTTTATCTCAGTGCAGACAAGAAAGACGGGATAGTTCGCTGTGATCTGCTGGCGGTGGGGAAGAGGAAGGGTGAGGCTGATTGGCGCCCGGCGCTGATCGAGCTCAAATATGCCAGAGAGCTCACACGCCTGGATTGCCAGCTGCAAAACTTCACTGACCTTTTCAAGGGGAATGCTGAGATGACGGAGGCGCTGGAGAAGCTCATTCGGGCTATTATTCCCGAGGTCGACCGCTACTCTCCTGATTTTGTCAAAGCCATTGTCTGGCCAGCTGCGAATGGCTCCAGAAACCTGAAGTCATTGCCGGACGGAGTTCTTGAAGTCGTCTATGAAAGAGAGCTTGGTCAGGATGTGTCGCTGGACAAGTGGTCATTGAAGCCGTGCCGTGGATTTGAAGGCTAGCAGACGAACAAGAAGGGAGAGCTATGGAAAGGTTCAAGTTCAAACACACCCGTCATGAATTTATCAAGGTGGGAAAGTTTTTACTCTCAGAGAAACCCGTCAAGTTTCAGTTCGATGATGACCTGGTCTGGGATTTGAATCTTGAGCTGTCACTCTTCCGTAACGAATTCAGTTCGGTTGGTGAAAGTGTCTATGTCATTACGGTAGATGATAATCCCGTTTATGCTGGATCCTATCCTGTCTCTCTGGGAATGGGCTTGCTGACATATGGAGATCACCTTCACCATGATCAGGAGTTGCGGATTACCTGGGCGCTAGAGGAAGGGAAAAGGGTGGAGCTTTGTCTGGCCAGAGATGTTTTTGCTGAACGGGAAGGCAGGATGATAAACATTTCAAGCTCCATTCAGCGGGATATCATCGAGAATGAGGCACTTCCCTGGAGCCCGAAAAAGCCCTCGCCAGAGCTGGAGGGGGTAAAGACAATGGCAGAGATCGAACCTCTACTGGCCTGATTGAGCCTCGGTAAAAGAATGGTTGCCGGATGGGGGCTGGATGATGAGCGTGGTTACCGGAATTTTTTGGGTGTATCAGGGGACGGTCATTGGCAAGCAGTCGTCCTCTGAGCTGGAGCAGGCGGACAGTCTGGGCTGGATTGATAGCCATTGGGCTCATGTCGAGCACTGGCACTCCGCCCTGGAGGATGGCGGAATGCTCAACGCCGCCATGGGGCTGGGCTATGACCAGGTGCTGCGTGGCCGGCTTTTATACTCCGTTCCCGAGAGGCGGCATGTTGCCTATACCGACCTGAAAACCATCACAAAAGACCAGAAAGCAGCGGTGAAAGATTGGTTCGGCCTGGCGGGCAGCAAGGTGGTATTTCGCCACGACAACCACTACACCATGGGCCTGGATGATCGCTACCTGATTAGGTTTCAATCCATAACCACTTTTCCACCTCTTTGATATTCCCGAGCACCACCTGCTGCGCCTCTGGGCCGCGATGATCATGATTATCCAGCCGCAATAGCTGCACGATGTAATTTGCCATGGCAGCTCGGCAGGGGATGGACAGGGCGCCACGCGTCATCCCGTAATCACGGGCAATGACTTTCTGCTGTGCATCAGAAAGGCGCGGATCGGGCACCACCTTCAAGGTCAGTGATTTCTGCCAGGCTTTGTCCTGGTCTGCACCTTGCTCGCCGGGCAGGGTGATCTCCGGCTTGTCCATAATCCGGCTCAGCACAAAATCCCGGTAATCGCTGTTCTTTTCACACCAGGCTCGTACATGCCAGCGCATGCCGTTATGTACCACGGTATGAGGCTGAATCACCCGGTATTCCGGCTCGGGATTGTTCAGGGAGGTGTATTCAATCTCCACCCGCAATCCTTCCCGGCAGGCCTGCAGGATGGGCCGTAACACCGCCGGGCGAAGATCCCGTGAGGGGGGCAAAAGCACCTCGGTATTCAGCTCGCGGACATCCAGTGCTTCGAATGCACAGCTCAGGTCTTCCCGGGCATGCATCATCTGCAGGTACTCATCGGCCTGGCCGCGAGTGAACACCGGCTTGAAAGCAGCAGCAGGCTTGTAGCCCTTCAGGGAACGATCGTATTCCAGGTTGCCGGGGGCGAATTCCGCCAGGTACTGATTGATATCCTTGCTGGCCTGCTGGCGACCGATGCCGAATGCCCGTTGCAGATGGTTGGTGGTCAATCGCCCTTCCCATAGGGCAATGACTTCTATCAGCCGGTAACGGAGTAAAAGGTCCCAGCGTAGGGGCCAGTCGGCGGCGTTCTTTCCTGCAGTGCGAGCCATATATGATCCAAAAAACGATATGCGCCAAAAGGCGACGTGTTCATGTAATCAGTATCGACACGATTATATTAAATACATATCCTTGGTGTGTCACAAGGAAAAAGTGATTAGTAGCAAGGAGGCTACCTTCCGCATTGCCTGTTCTGGTAATGCCTGCAGATTTCAGGAGGAAATCATGCGACAGACCTACACCGTGGACAATCTGGTCTACGAATTCCAGATCTCCCGCACGAATGACGTGACGTTGGCCATCATCGGCGGGGCATCACCCACATTCCAGCCAGAAACCGACCCCTTCGATAGGGATTATGTGCCAGCAGTGACCGATGACATTGGTGTGGCAAGAATGCCGGTCACCGCATTACGCCAGTCCTGGCGTTACCTGTTGAGCTGGATCGGTAACGAACGTCCGCCATATTTCACCATTGCGGCACTCACTGAGCGTCGCAGGAAACTGTACTGCCGGGTAGCAAGATTGCTGACAAGCCGGTTTCCCTATCAGCTGACAGAGCTGGACGGGACCTTCTATTTCCACAGGATGAACTGAGCTGGATCATTATGAGCAAGATGAGTCATTGGAAAGCCTATTCCCAGGCGCTTTATGACACTGACCCCATGGGTACCTGCTGCAAAGAGAATGGTTGCACAGATGAATACGATGCCGTAGCCAGATCGCTCGATGCTCTATTGGGCGAAGGGGTGCCGCTGCTGGCCGCACTGATGACTGTTCTGGTGGATTATTTCAGTGAGGCGTTGGTTCAGGGGTGTGATTTAGCCCCCGCCAGGAAGGCGATCCAGGAGATGTCAGGGAATCAATAAGGAGTAAATAAGGCGCTGATAAGGAGCGAAGAAGGAGAAAGAGGCATGGTATCAAAACTGAAGGGTAGATTGTTGCACGCTGCGCCGAAACGCAAGCGTGTGGAGATCCTCAAGAAGATGGGCTATTCCGAACCCGATCAGGGCCATCTTGCCCGCCTGGACCGGGTGCTGAATGACCGGGACTGGGGGCTTCTTGATGGCGCTAATGACGCCCACTATAACGATGAAGAATTTTTTCGTTCACTCTGCGCTGTGATGGAGGTGGACGCGAAAATTGTCGACACAGCGATCAGGCTCACTATCAAAGCGCATCAAGAAATGATTGCAGCTTTCAGGCCCTATCTGTGGGTGGATACAGGATTTACAAGAAAGAACCAGCCCATATTCGCGCTGGCGGCCATGGAGCAATTTCGGCATCTTTATTTTGACGCTGAATTCTTGCGCTTGCCAATGCATCTGCAAATAGAGCAGGCCCGCAGGAGTATCCGCAAGCATATGACTGATACTGGGGGTGAGTTGCAGATGTGGGGCGCGATTCAGCAATACTGGTTCTTCCATAGCATCGACAAGGCAATTTTGCTGGACGTGAACGGAGACATCATCGGCGAGCGGGAGGGGCCCGTTCCCAGTCTAAGCAGTTGCTCGCTCCGTTAATGAAAGAAGACCGTGAGAGAAGGGGAACACATGTACGACATTATCGGTGACATTCATGGTTTTGCTGAGCCACTGAAGCAGTTGCTGGCCCGGCTGGGCTACAGCGAAATCGACGGTGTCTGGCAGCATCCAGAGCGCAAGGCGCTGTTTCTCGGCGATTACATTGATCGCGGGCCTCAACAGGTAGAAGTGGTCAGCATTGTGCGCGCCATGGAGCAGGCGGGGCATGCCCTCGCCATCATGGGGAACCACGAATTCAATGCGGTGGCCTGGGCTACGCCAGATCCGCATCAGCCCGGTGAGTTCCTGCGGCCACACAATGCCAAGAATCGTCACCAGCACCGTGAATTTCTGGAGCAGGTCGGCGAAGGCTCGGAGCTGCACGACGACATTGTCGCCTGGTTCAAGACGCTGCCCGTCTACCTGGATCTGCCAGAGCTGCGTGCGGTGCATGCCTGTTGGCATCCTAAATACATTGAAGAACTGAAGCCGTGGCTGGGCAGGGATAACAGTCTGAAGGAAGAGGCATGGTGTCCGGCCAGCAGGAAAGATCATCGGGTCTACAGCGCCGTTGAAACCTTGTTGAAAGGACTCGAGATTCCATTACCGGAAGGAAATGGTTTCCATGACAAGGATGGCCATCCTCGCAAAGACATCCGCACACGCTGGTGGCTGCAGCACACCCACACTTACCGGGACCTGGCCATGGTGCCAGCGGACGTCATAGAGCGAATTCCTCATGAACCGGTGCCAAGCGGCATCCTGCCGGGCTATGACAACGAGAAGCCGGTGTTTGTCGGCCATTATTGGCTAACAGGTGGGCCAGCACCTTTGGCTGACAATATTGCCTGTCTGGACTATAGCGTTGTCAGTGCAAACAAGGGCAAGCTGGCAGCGTATCGCTGGGAAGGCGAGCCGCTGAGCAAGAAAGGTTATATCTGGGTAGAGCGTTCACCGCAGATTTGACGGTAGGAGCGTCGCTGGCGGCGCGGTCTTCTCAAGGAAGGAATCATGCAATACGACCCATCAACACAACGCCTGGAAACCAATGCTGGTGATCTGATCAAGGTCATCAGTTGCCCACTGGAAAAGAAGTGGGGCGAACTCATGCCTCTTCCCGAAAAATGGGATGAGCCTCTGAGGGTGGATGGCAAGTTGGAGCAGAAAAGCGAGCAAGATATCCGCTTTTTTCTGGCCGCTCAAGCGGAGCAAGAGCCGGAGGAGAGCGAGCGCGAAGCCTGGCTTGAGTGGAAGGAAAGAATGCGTGGCAGGTCGGCGGATTATCTGAAGAAATACTGTGGTTCGTGCCGGAAGTGTGTGGTGAATGCTAACCGTTTCAGTGAAGAACAGATTATAGCGTTGGTGGAGGTGAATCCAGAGATGTGCCTGCACCTCAGCAGTGAGCATCCCGAGCTCACCATCCATCAGTCTGTAGCCTCAGAAGATGGCAGGGAGTGTGGTTATGAGGGAATAACCCGGCAAGGGCTCCCTATTATTCAGACGGCACGCTCCCTGGCAGCCATTGAAGAGGGTGTCAGGCGCGGTTATCGGCCCCTGTTTGTGGCGGCAGATTACAAGAGTGGACTTGGAAAGAAACTCTGGGTTAGCTTTCGGCCAGAAGATAACACCATTCTTTACTCAGGTGATTTTCGGTCAATGGTGGGGCCCCTGGAGGGAACCGAGAATGGCATTGCATCTATCATTGTTCGCCACGATGATGATCGTCATCCCTCGCCTTTGGCTGCTTACATGATCCCGCCTGATATACGGCCGGGCGACCGAGTTTATGTTGCTGACATCATCGAAGAGATAGTGCTGAAGCGTTGGAATCAGGGTGATGGCTGGCGAAGAGTCTCATCTGATGCGGTTTGGACAGGCGAAAAGCTGGAGATAGAGCATCGCGATCCAATCCGGATGATGGGCTAGTCTCGGCCCCATGTGTCGTCGTTAATCAAGTGTCACGACAGGATAAAACCAGATGGCGATCAGGTTGACCTCTACCCTCTGGAGGTTTTGGTCCTGAATATGACCGGCAAGATAGCATTGGTTGTAGGAAACCCGCTCCCACTCAAGTATGTCTGGAATAGGGCCGAGGGATCGTTCGTCTGAGCCTTGGCTTCGGCCAATCACGATGATCAAATCCGGGTTGACCATGGCGGAGGCTTTGATCTCACGCAAAGACGCAATAGCCGCCAGGGTTGCCATGGTGCTGGTTTCGCCGCTGCCAAATACCGAGACACCATGCCCGGCTTTTGAAATCTGTTCTTGAACGTCAAAAAAATTGAAACCGGAAGATGGTATCTCCTTCGTCATGGCCACCATGTTTCTGATGGACTGGTCAATCTGAGTAGATGCACTGGTGCGAAGAAGGATGTCCAGCTGGTTATGGTGACGATGAAAGGATTCTGCAACGGAGTTTCCTTTGCCGCTGGCGTACAGGAATCGCAGCGGCTGTTCGCCATGAAACGTCAGGCTTTGCATGCAGGGAGAGAGGCAGTGCTGCGACCTTGTTACTGGAAGGTGGTATTCGCCGGTAAGAATGTTGTAGATCATGCTCTGCGCCCCTGGCCTTGCAGAAAAAGGTAGGTTGCCCCTCTCCTTGCGAAGAGGGGCAGGTAGATCAATCCCGCGTATTACTCTCAATTCTCACCAACAACAGAATGACTGTCGCGAAGACAAACACCGCAAAGGCGCAGCCGGCAATGATCAGGGTGGCCAGTGATCCTGCCTTGGCCTGCGCCTGATCCATCTTTTCCTGTTGGATGCGAGACAACTCCTTCTGATATCGCGCCATATATTCATGGGTGAACCATCCCAGATAGCTGTCCCACTTGATGTGGGTGCTGTCGATATCCTCCAGGCCGGGCACATTGGTCACCAGTAGCTCGCTGTCTTCATTTTCGGCCGGCTTGACCAGGTCGTTCTCGACATTGCGGTTCAGGCTGTCCAGAAACGTCAGTAGATCTTCATGAGAAAGGTCGTCCGTCTGATTGATTAACCAGTCCCGGAGCCTGTCCTTGTCGGCGCTTCCCTGGCTGGTAAGGCGGGCGTACTTGTTGACCAGCACCGTAAGATTATTGATCCGTTCCTGAATGGCAGCCTTCCTGGCTTCCCAATCCACTGTTTCAGTCTCGTCGAGACTGAGGCTGTCCCCGTCATCAACCTCGGGGCTGACGGATTCCCGGTAGTCTTCCATGCCAATCTCTGGCTTGGTGATATCTTCATCGACCCCGGTCAGCCAGGCGCTGCCACTGGCAATGGTAGCGAAGATGGCAATAGCCAACGCCAGCGCAGCCAGAATGTAGCTGGCTACCCCCACAATCCGGAAAAACTTGTTCCCCATTATCTTTGCTCCTGATTATTGATCTGATACCCCGGGTTCCTGCCGGGTATATGCAGTATCTTGATGGGAGCGTCAGTTTCTGTCGTAATGGCTGTGATAATAAAAATCACAGTCAGGGAGGATGGGATGGCAGCAGGCGCCAGTATTGATAACAAGACCTATCGCATCATTGCGTTGTTGCAGGCATTGCCGCGGTCACCACAAAAAACCACCAGTCATGAGCTCCACCAGCGATTGACCAGTGAGGGGCATGACATCTCGCGTCGCTCTATAGAACGCTACCTCAAGGAATTGTCGGAATCCGATACCTTTGGCGCGCTAATCCACTGTGATGACCAGTCCACCCCCTATGGCTGGTCGGTGGCTCATAAGCAGAACCTTTCCATTCCCGGTATGGACGCCCAGATGGCCGCCACCTGGGATCTGGTACACCGCTACCTGATGCCTCTCATGGCCAGGGATGTGCTGGCAAAGCTGGATCCGATCTTCAACGAAGCCCGGCGCTGGTTTGAACGGCACCGCCCCATGGGCAAGCGCTACTGGTCTGACAAGGTCGCCTATGTCCCTCGTGGCTTTCATCTCCAGCCGGCCAGAGTGCCCACCGGTATTGCCGACCAGGTTTACGATGCCCTGTATCTCAACCGGCAGATGGACATCTGGTACAAGGGGAAATCAGAACCCAGCCGCGTGCACCCCTACGCGCTGGTAGATCGTGGCGCGGTGCGCTATCTAATCGTGCGTTTCTGGAACTACGAGGACTACCGCCATCTTGCCCTGCATCGCCTGAGCAAGGTGAGTGTGCTGGATGATGAAGTGGAGCGAGCCTCCGACTTTGATCTGGAGACCTACCTCAAAGACGGCAACATGAATCTTCCCTACGGAAACGCCATCAATCTGGTGATGCGACTGTATGGGCGTGCAGCAGATCATCTCTACGAAACCCCGGTCAACGATACCCAGACCTTGAAGGAGGTTGAGCCAGGTGTAACCGAGTTGCGTGTGGAGGTGCAGAACACGGAAGAGCTGAAATGGTGGATATTGGGGCTGGGTGCGAATGTGGAGGTCGTCAAACCGTTAAAACTAAGAGGGGAGATGATAAAGGAGCTCCAAAACGGGTTGGGACGATATGAAAGCTAATGGGAAGTGACTTGAGGATGTTATGGCTGCATCACTTTCCCCTTGCTTGAAAGTGGTTTTAGCGAAAGCGGTAGTATCAAGAACGGGTAATCAGGCAGGGTAACCAATTCGTCAATGTCTCGCTGCAGGGTTGGGAGAACCTCTTCAGGATCTTTATGTCGGCCGCTAGATGCTTCGTTCCACTGAAATATCAGCCTTCCGAGAAACTGCAGTGTACAAGGCTGCAGGTTCTCATCAATTTCGGGGCTGGCGTCATCCACAATCACCCAAGGGTTTCTGGACTCAATGGCAAGCAGGTAGAGAGGGCTGCTTTGCTCATGTTCGGAAAGGCCTGCTTCTTCATGCCTGATGGCCGCAATCTCATCCAGCGGGTTGAAGTCGTGAGCCTTAATCCAGCGGGAAAGCTCGATAAAGCGATCACTGTGGAGGAGCACTTTTTCCTTTAATTCGTCCATGTCCACACAGAAGTCAAAAGGACAATAGTCGTCATTCCATGGCGGTGCGTGTCCGTCGTAAGCCTGTTCAAAGGCTATGGCCGCCTTGATAGCGCTGTCGCATATCCCGGTGATGAGAATCTTGCCTCGTTGAAGTGCCCGTATTGCCTGTTCGTTTGCCACTTTCTCGCCCCTGATATTTCCAGATGTCTTCATTGTGGTCCTTTGTGCGACAAAATTTGTCGCTAAGGCATTCCATAATAGTCACATCAAGATTTGGTGATGTGGGGAGAAAGGGATGCACTTCAAACTGGATAACACTTCTGTACTGGCAACCGGCGCCATGAATAACAGCGCGCTGATTCGTCACTGGATTGCGCGGGTGCTTTCCTTCTCATCCGCATGGCGGGCCGGCTGGTGTCGCCATGAAAAGCGGTTCGAGAATGATGAAATTCTCGAGCTACTGGGGTTTCTGCCCTCCCGTGAGGCTCGGCTGCGCCGGCCGCCCCAGGCCCTGGCAAGGATCATCGGGGAGCATGGAATCGATGACCTGCTGGCCGCAGATGATCTGTATCGCAACGTGGTAACCCTTGGCGCCCGTTTGTCATTAACCGAGGCGGAGCTGCGGTTGCTGGTTTTCGCCTGCTATATGGATTCCAGCGAGCTGCTCAATCAGGCCGGTAGTCTGGTAAAGGGCTGCTCCATGCGGCAGTTGTCTGGTTTGCTGGCGAGGATCATCGATGTCCCTGAGCAGGAAGTGCAGGGTGCCTTGAAGCCTGCAGGTGTCCTGCGCACAACGCGCTTGCTCACCATCGACCTGACCTCCGGTTTTCGCGGCAAGGATCTCACCTGCATGATGGATGTGGAAGATGAGCTCAATGAAAGCCTGCAGGTGCCAGATGCCACTGACGCGAACCTGGTGAGCCTGTTCTACCGTGAGTCAGAAGCGTCCAGCCTCAACCTGGATGATTACGTGGAGCTGCAGGATGAAATCGCCATGCTGTCCCGCCTGCTGACACGTGCTATTCAGGATTCATTGAAGGGCATCAATGTGTTGTTCTATGGCCCTCCGGGCACCGGCAAGAGCGAGCTGGCCAAGGTGATTGGCCATTCGCTGGGCCTGAACCTTGCCTTTGTCCCGGAGGATGATCGCGACGGCGATGCGCTGAGTGTGCGGGGAAGAATGGGCCGCTACAGTGGCTGTCAGCGTGCCATCGCCCATGATCCCAAAACCCTGGTGGTATTCGATGAAGCAGAAGACTGCCTCTGTGATAGCCAGTCGTTCTTCTTTATGCCATCACGCCGGCAGACGGAAAAATCCAGCATGACCCGGGTGCTGGAAAACAATCCGCGTCCGACCATCTGGATCTCCAACCGGGTGGACATGGATCCGGCTTTCCTGCGTCGTTTTACCCATGTGGTTCACATGGACAGCCCGGGACCATCCCAGCGCGAGCGACTGGTGCGGGAAGCCATGGCAGGGGAGCCGGTGTCCGAGGCGTTTCTCAGTCAGGCTATCAAGCTGGAAAGCCTGTCACCGGCCATTCTGCATGGCAGCTTGCAGTTCGTCAGCCTGGCAACTGATGGCAAGAACGATACGGAAAAGCTGGTCACTCACAACCTCAATGCCCGCTTCGAGGCCATGGGCGTGTCAGAGCGTCTTAAGGTGCAAACTCACCAGGGCCTGCCATGGCGTGGTGAGTGCCTGCGTGCCTCGGAAGATGTGGCGACCCTGATCGATCAGGTCAACCCGGAGGTGCCGGTGCGCTTCTGCCTGCATGGCGCGCCCGGTACTGGCAAGACCGCCTGGGCCAAAGAGCTGGCGGATCGCATCCAGCGCCCGCTGATGATCCGCCAGGCCTCCGACCTGGTGGACAAGTATGTAGGAGAAACGGAAAAGCACATCGCCCGAGCCTTTGCGCAGGCCGAGCGGGAAGGGGCGGTATTGCTGATCGACGAAGCCGACAGCTTCATGGGTAGCCGACAGGGAGCTCAACACGGCTGGGAGGTATCCCACGTCAACCAGTTCCTCGCCTCGCTGGAAAATTTTCAGGGTCTGTTCGTGGCCACCACCAACCTGCTGGATCGGGTCGATGAGGCCGCCATGCGTCGCTTCGACTTTGTGGTGCGGTTCGACTGTCTGGATCAGCAAGGCGTGTTGTTGCTGTTCAAGGATCTGGCCGCTGCCTACCAGATCCCGCTGCCTGATGAAAAGGTGCTTGGAAGCATGCTCGAAGGGATGGCGATGCTCACCCCAGGTGACTTTGCCGCCATCTACCGCCGCATCCGTGTTCTGCGAAACCCGCCGGACGCAGCCGGCCTGGTGGCGATGTTGCGCGATTGCCTCAGCTACAAACAGCAACCATCCCAGCCCATCGGCTTTATGGCGTCTTTGCACTGAGGGCGCTGACACCGTCGGGCAAGTGGCCTCTCTCGCGTGTGCGAGAGAGGAAAGGCAGGGTAGAAGCAGGGGAAAGGGGGATGTTCGATATCGCCTACTCGCAGCACAGCGGCGGCGCTGGCCGTCAGCAACAAGACGCCATCTGGACGGGCAAATCCATTCTGCAGTCACGCAACGCCAATGTTTCCAGTCATGAGGAAAGTGCTCCCGTACTGCTGGCTGTGGCCGACGGCGTGGCGGCCAGCACCCGGCCTGCGCGGGCGAGCCGCTTTGTGGTCGAAGCCCTGTCACGCCACGACCATCAGTCGCGACTCACAGGCAGGCAGGTGCGTGACACCCAGGCACAGCTGGCAGCGCGCTATGCTGGTGGCGACACCCATGGCTCGGCAACTACCCTGGTTGCCGCCCGTGTGACAGAAAGCGGCTGCGAGATCGTCAACGTAGGAGATAGCCGCGCCTACCTTTTCAGCGCGGATGGTTCATGTCGGCAGCTCAGCTATGACCACACCATTCTGAATGCCCTGATCGCAACGGGTGAAGTCCGCGCTGATGACGATGTCGCCTACGCACAGATCTATCAGGGCCTGGCGCATTGCCTGACCGCGGACAGCGAAGAGTACGGCTTCGCGCTCCATTATGAGGAGACAGCCCTGGAGAAAGGCGCAGGCCTGCTGCTGTGCAGCGATGGGCTGCATGATGCCATCGGCGATGCCGCTATTCGGGATCTATATCACCGGGAGCGGACAGCTGCAGAGCAAGTCGGGAGCTGGCGTCAGGCCGTCATTGAAGCGGGGGTTCCGGACAACCTATCGATAGTGTTTGGCCGGAGGCGGAGTTGAATGGAAATTGAAGGGGCTGAATATGCAGAGTGGTCAACATTCTCCGCGTTGGATGATTCGGTTCTCTGATATTGAGAGATACCGCAAGATGAGTGATGTGGCGTTATGTTGGTGGATGTATGGCAACAATGTTCATCCCGTACCCGCACATTACAAATATGATTGGTGGATATTCTGGGAAGAATCACCAGTCGATAGTGATGAGCTGATCTTCAACGAACAGTACAGGGTGTGCACCGCAGAAGCATCCGCGCTTTACGCTCGTCTCATGAATGAAAGAACGACGTTCTTTGTCTATAGCGCCAAGCGGCCGCGGTTGGATCCCGCAAACCCCTTCGACCCCGATGCGGAAAAATGGAAGGGCGCCGAATGGGCGCATCCACTGGTTATAGATCCTGACCCCTTCGTTACGGAAGGGCCATGGGCGGGGCACAAATAGCCTGAACATGATTGAAAACACGACATATGCCGTAATGCGACATGTTTATGTAGCCAGTATTGGCATGACCACACTAAAAACATACTGTGATCACTGCAAGGATTGCGATGGGGATGGAAGGAATGTCACAACACTCTGAAAACACCATGATGAAAACAGAGGCCAGCTGCTCACGCTGCGGTGGCGCGGACGCAAGCGATCCTGGCAAAGGCCTGAGCCTGGTGACCATCCCCTATGATGGCGGACAGGGTGCAGGGCGTATTCTGGTCTACTGCCGCAGCTGCTGGACAGAAATGGCAGAGCACGTTGCCGAAGTCATCCCGCTGGAAATGGTCAGCCCCGGCGTACTGCTGGATCTCTATCGCACCGGCAAAACCACCTCCGACCCCTTTACCGCCTGCGAGCTGTTGTTCGGTCGCGCGGAACCGGAGCTGGTGCGCGAAGCGCAAGTCCTGATCAGCCAGAGCGGCCGTTAGTGGGAGTCAACATGAAAGACTTGCGCACCTATCTTCCCCTGGTTGTCCTGTGGGCCAAAAAACATCACGACCTGATTCAGGAGCAGGGCGCCGAACTCAACGAAGAAGGCATGGAAATGGCCAGAAGCGTGGGCGTGGCAGAGCCCGAGCGCATCCGCATCATGCTGGTGGACGAGATCCCCTTCCAGGAAGACCCAGTGGTCTATGGCTTGGCGAAAAGCGTCGGCATGTTAAGCGGCCAGGTCATGGGGCTCACGCTGGGCCATGCTATCTACATCGTCAAAGGCTGCCAGTCCGCCCGGCTTTACAGCCATGAATTCCGCCACGTCCACCAATACGAAGTGCTCGGCTCCATCGGCGCCTTCATGGATGTGTACCTCGAACAGGTCATGATCTTCGGCTACCACCAGGCCCCCCTGGAGCAGGACGCCCGCCAGTTCGAGACAGAGCCCTGACAGGTGGGAGCACCTCTCGAGGCGCGAACCACCCGCCGTAGGAGCCCTGCGTGCCCTTTAGGGTATGCCTGCAGGCGATCCTCCAACCTGACGGGCTCGCTCATGAAAAAGTACCAAAAAGGGGGGTAGATCTATATGCAAGATGTGATAGTGTCCTCAAAAACAATGAACAAGCTTCATATTCGCCAGGACGGCAAATGACATCACTTTGATGTCATTCAGGGGAAAGGAAGAATCATGGGGATCGACTACAACACACTAAAGAACCGTCAGCGCCAGGAACGGGATAACTACCCCGACAACCTGGGCCTGCGCGTCCACCGCGCCCTCAGCTGGCTGAATCGCGCCGAACAGGAAGCCGACCCGGACAGCCGCTTCATCTTCCTGTGGATCGCCTTCAACGCCGCCTATGCCACCGACATTGACGACCGCGAAGGCCTCAGCGAACAGCGCACCTTCAATGCGTTCCTGAAGAAGCTCCATGATTTGGATACCGGCGCACGCCTCAACGACCTGGTCTGGACCGCCTACCCCAACGCCATTCGGGTGCTGCTGGATAACCCCTACGTCTTTTCCTGCTTCTGGGATTACCAAAAAGGCCAGAAAACCGAAGATCAGTGGAAACACAGCTTCGATGCCGCCAAAAAAGCCGCCAACATCGCCCTGGCTAAACAGGACACCCCTCGCCTGCTGGCCATCGTCCTCAGCCGCATCTATACCCTGCGCAACCAGCTGGTCCACGGCGGTGCCACCTGGAACAGCAGTGTCAACCGCGACCAGATCCGCGATTGTGTAAACCTCATGGGCGAGCTTGTGCCGGCGGTGATAGAAATCATGATGGATAGCCCGAATACCCTTTGGGGAGAGGCGAGTTATCCGGTGGTGCGGGGTTGAGAATTCCGGAACCTGTCAGCTGATTGTGGTGAAAGAATAACTACGAGAAAGAACAATAACTCATAGGAGAAATGATGTTTCTTAACAGACTTACCCTTAAGGAAAAGGACGCCTTCCTGCATTTGGCGCACTACATTGCCCATGTGGATGACGAATTCTGCGATAAGGAAAGAGACATTATTGACAAATACTGCATGGAAATGCAGATCGATGATGTGGAGTGGAGTCCGGAGGGTTTTAGCTTGCCTGCAGTGTTGGACGTATTCCAGGAAGAAAGCCACAAAAAAATTGTATTACTGGAAATAATGGCTCTGGTTTTCTCAGATGGACATTTGCACAAATCAGAAGAAGAGACTCTGGATGTGATTGTCAGTCACTTCGGGCTGAATCCGAATCTTGGTGTTGTCTATAAAGAATGGGCGAAAAGCATTCTCTCCTTGTTCATTCAGGGTGAGGCGCTCATTCACCTATGAGCTTTCCATGCACCCGATGTGGGCTTTGTTGCCAGAATATCGGAAATGTCGAGATGCTTCGTGAATATCACAGTGGTGATGGAGTGTGCTTTCACTTCAGGGAAGAGCTTGGCTGCATGATATATGAGCATAGGCCAATTGCCTGTCGGGTGGATGAAGGATATCAGGTATTTTTTAGAAGTCGGCTGTCCCGTGAGGGTTACTACCACGGAAATGCTGAGATGTGTAACAGGTTGCAAGAAGCGGCAGGGATGCCGGAGGCTTGGAGAGTCAGATTATGACCTTGAAGAAAAACAAAGACTGGAGTGACGATCTGGCAATGCTTGAGGCGTTGCTGCCGAGTTCGAAGCAGAACCTGCGTCGTATATCGGCCATGATGGAAGGTGGCGAATGCCCTAAAATCGCTGCTTTCGGGAAGTATAACCACGGTAAAAGTACGCTATTAAATGCCTTGGTGGGGAAGGAGGTATTCAAGGTTGCAGACAAGCGGGAAACCACCGAAGTCAGCGAGTTCAATCATGACAGTGTTATCTGGATTGATACTCCAGGGCTGGATGCAGATGTTCAGGGGGTGGATGACAAACGGGCAATGACAGCTGCGCTGGAGAGTGCAGATATTCTTTGTCTTGTTCATAACGTCAAGGCTGGAGAGCTTGATCGCAGTGAAATGCAGCTTTACAGGAAGTTGATGAAGCAGGACAGGAATTATAGCGGAAAGATGATGCTCGTTCTGAGCCAGATCGATCAGGTGACACCTGAAAACCTGGAAGATGTGGAGAATGAAATTCGCAGGCAGTTGCCTGACTTGCAGATTTTCAGCGTTTCGTCCCTTCGCTATACCAGGGGAATCCAGGAAGGCAAGGATGGCTTCATTAAAGCAAGTGGCATGAAGGAGTTTCTGGAGTTCCTGGAGGAGCTAAAGAATAACATCGGTGATACAAGAAGAAGGGAAGGGCTTCGCCTGGTAAGAAAGGCGAGGGTGGAGTTGAAAGAGATGATCAATCACCGAAATGCGGATCTTGAAAGTGCCGTGGTAAATCTTGAAAAGCATGAGAAGGATTTCTGGTCTGATTTTGATGTTGCCAGAAAGAAGATAATGAAACGAACCGAAGATTTGGGCCTGGTATAGGGAGGGGACGGATATGGCAATACCATTATTGATTGGCGGTGCTGTCGTCGCCGCTGCCGCAGCGGCTGTTGCTTTTTCATCTGATGACAGCTCTTCGTCGTCCAGCTCGTCGAGCAGCAGCGTCCGTGATGAGGAAAGGCGCCTTGAGAAATCCAGAGCCAGAAAAGAAAGATCAGAGAAGAAGAAAGAGCTGGAAGCCTACTCCCGCCGCGTCGTGGCTAATCTTGCTAAGAAGTACGGTGGTGAAAATCCCGAGTCGCTCGCCAAAAGACTTGAAGATGGATTGGGGGCAGCCTGTCTGGATCTAGAGTTTGATAGAGCCTTTTCGGCGCTGGGGACGGCTCTTGGCATCATGATGGTTCCTGCAGATGTTGATGGTGCAGGAAAGTCGAGATCAAGGAAACAGGCTGAAATAGATCTTTCCCTGATTGAGGAAACAAGACAATTTCACGTTTTCAATGAAGAAATCAACACGCTGGAAGTGGAATTGAAAGAAATGGAAGTCGCCTTGTCAAGGCTGGAGGATTTGAATAATGAATTCAAATAACCAGCTCAGAAAATCTGTAGAAGGGTTCGCTCTATCCTTCAATGCCATTGCGGATAGTGAGAGTGAGCTGCTGGGCATTAGAGACCGGTTTGTAGGTGCGTTGAAGGAAAAGACGGCTTTCAAGCTCGGACTGGAGAAACGTAACCCTCTCATGGCGGCTGGCAAGGCAGTTGAAAAGGAGCTTGCAGAGGCTGTTGCAAAGTGGGCTGAAGACTGGGATGCCTGCAAAACGACGCGTGAGCTCTCTGAGCAATTCTCGGACAAGGCAATATTGCTCGTTTTCGGCAAGGTAAACGCCGGAAAGAGCTCTCTTTGTAACTATGTGGCCTCACAGTTTAAGAATAAGGATGTTCGTTTTTTTTACCTGGACGAGGGTGAGATCCGCTATACAGAGGAGTCGTTCAAGGAAGGTGTGACCGAGACCACAGCGCGGATTCAGGGTGTCGAGCTTGGAGGGAAACTGGTGCTCCTGGACTCTCCGGGCCTCCATTCAGTGACTGATGAGAATGGCGAGCTTACTCGTCGTTTCACCGATAGCGCAGATGCCGTGCTCTGGCTCACACCCTCCACGTCACCAGGACAGGTACAGGAACTGGACGATCTGAGAATCGAGTTGGAAAGCGGGAAACCCTTGCTACCCGTGATTACCCGAAGTGATATCCGGGAAGAGGACTGTGATGAAGAAGGTAATTTGATCAGCTTTCTCGTCAACAAGACGCCTGAAAATCGCAGGGAACAGGAAGATGATGTCAAAAGCAGAGCGGTACAGAAACTCGGTAGTCAAACCGAGGTCCGCAAGCCTCTATCAATATCGGTTCATGCATATAAATCCCTGGGTGAGTCGGATGAGAGCCTGGTAGAAAGCGGGCTTGCAGAGCTGGATGCCCAAATGGCTTGCCTTGTCAGTCAGTCAAGCGAGTACAAGCCGCGCAAGGCTCGCCAGCAGATCGTGAATTATCTCGACCGCTCGGTTGGTGAATCAGTAAAGAGCACCCTGCTGCCAAGGATTGATGAGCTGGATCGATTGATCGCAGATGAGAGCCAGGCTCTGACTCGGCGCCGCCTGGAGGCCCTGACTCGGTTGCAGCATGAGCTTGCTGAAAGTGTCACGGATTGGGCGGAAGAATTGAAAGAAAGAAAGGATAGGGCACTGTTGGCGGCCCGGATCAATTCCCTGGTAACGGAAATCCTGGCGGCGGAGCTGCGAAACTCCGTGGAACATTTTGTAGGTAAAGCTGATGCCATTCTTGTTCAGATTGACGAGAGTGACATTGGTGACTTTAAGGATGTTGAAATTTCATACGCCCGGGTTACGGGGAGAGCCATGCAGGCTGCGGCTTCCGGTGCCGGGGCTGTAGTGGGTGGTTTGGTCGGTAGCCTGCTGGGTCCAGTGGGAACAGTTGTTGGGGGGGCGGTAGGAGCTGCGCTTGGTGGGGCCGGTGGTGAATATCTGGTCGAAACAAGAATGGTAAGCGAAAAAGTAGGTGTGGATGCTTCCGCTGCGGTTGAAGACACACTTAAAAAAATTGACGGGAAATTGCCAGGTATTGTTGATCGCACATTTTCGCCATGGAATGAGGCGCTTGAATTGATGGCAAAGAGTGCCGCAGGAATCAGAACCGAGATCGCTGTATTCGAGAATTCGCTGGACAACATCAAGGAAGGAATTGGACATGAATAATAATGCCGTAGATAGCATTGAGGAAAACCTGGGTGGTCTGTTCGACATCGCCTCGCGCTACCTGGGAGAGGACCAGACCAGTGTCCTGAAAAAGGAATATCAGCAAAAAAAAGGGGAGTCTCTGCTTCAGGTGATGTTGTTTGGCAGTTACAACGCAGGAAAAAGCAGTCTGATCAATGCGTTGAAGATGGAAGAGGTTGCCGCAATCGGTGATATTCCCAAAACATCACAGGCCGACCGCTACTACTGGAATGGCTGCTATCTACTGGATACCCCGGGCGTTAATGCGCCTATAGAACATGAGGCCGTCACTGAAGAACAGATTAACCGCTCAGAACTTATCCTCTTTGTGATACGGCAAGGGGATCAGGATGTGAAGGATGTGTACGAGCGCATGTTCAATATGCTGCAGCGTGATAAGCAGGTCTTCATCGTATACAACCATGAGCTGGGTGAGGAGGAGCTTCCTGAGGCGCTGGATCGCCTGAATGGCATCATGATTGACTATGCCGGAAACTACGATATAAGCCTTCAGCGCATTGGCGAAATTCCTGTTATCCCAGTCAATGTGAAAACGGCACTGAAAGCACGCCTGAAGGGCTCTGATGCCTTGGCTGAGCATTCGGGAATCGTTCGTTTTGAATCCGGGTTCCTGTCATGGTTGCGCGAATTTGATAATGAGCATCACTATCTTGATCGGCTAAGAAAGTATCTGCAGCAATGTCTTGTTGATCCACTGCTAAATGCAATAAGCGCAGAAGCTGGTGAGGCAGAAAACAGCCATCTTAATGACCTGCAGCATCAAAGAAGTGAGCTGGTGCGGCAATACGCCTTGTTGGACTCTCAGCTGGCCAATCATATCCGGGCCGAGACCAATCGCGCCAAGTCCGAGATCGCCTCAGTGATAAGCGGTGCAGCCAGCAAGGCGGAGGCGGAAAGTGGAATCTTGGCGATATCCGATGGGATTGTGGCGTCAACATCAGATTTCATTCAGCAGCGCAGTGATAAATTGGCGAGTGAGCTAACTGCATTGGTGGATATTTCTATTGATATGGAGGAAGGCGGTGAAGAATCAAAACTCGGCGCGGCTATCGGGGATGCCCTTCTTACTGGCGCCAAGAATATTGACAATAATATCCTAAAGGAAGGCCTTCTTCTTCTCAGAAAGTTCAAGATTCCAGGGATCAAGGGGAGGTGGGAAAAAACTCTTGGCGGTTGGGCGCAAAAAGCCGGCTGGGTTATCACCGCTGCCGTATCAATCTATGAAGTCTGGATTGCCTCTTCAGAGCAGGAAAAACTTAATGAAACGCAGAAAAAACAAGTTGTTGGTTTGCACCAGATTGTTGAAGGAATCGCAGCAGATATTAGCTCAGCTATCCTGGCTGAAGCGCGATCACTCATGCAGCAGTCCAGAGACGCTGTTTTTTCTCAAATTGATGAGCAAATAGCTGCTATCACTGAAGGATGTGAGCTGTTTATCAAGGACAGGGAGGCTGTCGAGCGCCTGAGCGGCAATGTTGATGCTGTTCAGATTTAATCTGTGTTCTGATCGGCTGACCTGTAAGGTTGGCCGATCGCTACGATTGCAGCGTTATTGAAGGATGCGTGCAAAGATTTTTGCCAGCTCAGTTGCAGTAGAAGATCCATGAATGTGTTCTCCTGACCACAGGAAGATCCATGCCTGCTGTTCGCCTTAAGGAAACCCAATGCCCCGACTCCTCCACACCGCCGACTGGCAAATAGGCCGCCAGTACACCACCTTCGCACCAGACGATGCGGTGGCGTTGGCTGAGGCCCGTATTGCTGTCGTTGAGCGCATCGCTGACCTGGCAACGCAGCACGCAGTGGATGCGGTGCTGGTCGCGGGGGATGTGTTTGATGCGCAGACGGTATCGGATCGTACTGTTCGTCGTTTGTTTAATGCCATGGCCGGCTACACCGGACCGTGGATTATGATCCCCGGCAACCATGATGCGGCACTCGCCGAAAGTGTCTGGACCCGGGCGCAGCGCCTTGGGGCTGTCCCCGCGAACGCTCACCTGGCTCTGTCGCCAGAAGTGCTGGAATTTGCCGACGCCGGCTTTGCTATCCTGCCGGCGCCACTCACCCAGCGGCATGCCCAATCCGATCTCACCAGCTGGTTTGATCAGGCGGAAACCCCTGCGGGACTTGTACGCATTGGTCTGGCGCATGGTAGTGTCCAGGGCATCCTGGCGGAAGACGTGGACTCACCCAACCCTATTTCGCAAGACAGAACCGAGACGGCACGGCTGGAGTATCTGGCGCTGGGCGATTGGCATGGCACCAAAATGATCAACCCGCGTACCTGGTACAGCGGCACACCGGAGCAGGATCGCTTCCGTGGCAATGACCCGGGCAATGTGCTGCTGGTGGATATCCCTGAAGTGGGCGCAGAACCGAAGGTAGAAACCCTCCCTGTCGGTCGCCACCCCTGGATTCAGATGTCAGAGCACCTCGCTGTGTCATCAGACCTGGATCAGCTCATCGCAAAAATTGAAGAGCAGCCTGAGCAGGCTGTGGTCGCCCTGCGCCTGGAAGGGGAAATCAGCCTGCTGGGCAAGCAGCAGCTGGAACACGCCTTGTCTGTGGCGGAAGCCCGTTTCAGAAGCCTTGGCTACGACCTGTCAGGCCTGAGCCTGCAGCCGACGGATGAAGATATCGCTGCGCTCCACGCCGATGGCTATGTGGGTGACGTAATCGCCGAGCTTCGTGATCAGCAGGAGGGTGAAAACGGCGAAGTCGCCAGAGACGCCATCGCGATCCTCGCCTCTATTCTGCTGGAAAAGCAGGCCCAGGGAGGTGACGCATGAAACTGCTGCGCCTCAAGGCCGAACAACTCCGCCAGTTCCGAGCCCCTGTGGAAATCAAGGGTCTGGAGCCGGGGATCAACCTGTTCACCGGTCCCAATGAATCCGGTAAAAGCACCCTGGTGCGGGCCATTCGGGCGGCCTTCTTTGAACGCCATAAATCCTCCAGCGTAGATGACCTGCAGCCTTGGGGGGATTCGGCAGCGGTGCCCACCGTGGAGCTGGACTTTGAGTGGAAAGGCCAGTCCTGGAAACTGGTGAAAAGCTTCCTCAAAAAGAAACGCTGTGACCTGAACGTAGATGGCGCGGCCTACAGTGGGGATGAGGCTGATGACATGCTGGCGGATCTGCTGGGTTTCGAGTTGCCAAAGCGAGGGGCAAGCCGTCCAGATCAATGGGGTATCCCCGGCTTGTTATGGATCGACCAAGGCACAGGTCAGGAAATCCAGGCCCCGGTAGAGCATGCCGGCCAACACTTGAAGGCCGCCCTTGGCGACAATTTGGGCGAAGTGGCCAGCAGCACGGGTGATGAACTGATCAACCGAGTCACGGCAGAGCGAGCCAAGCTGTTGACCGCAACCGGCAAACCCACCGGCAATTACGGCAAAACCATTGAGGAAGTGGATACGCTTCAGGCTGAGTTTGACGCCCTGCAGGAGCGAATCCAGCAATACCGCCAGCAGGTGGACCGCCTGGGTCAGCTGAGAGAGGAGCAGTTACAGGCTGAAAAGGAGCGCCTTTGGGAGAGCTACCGAAAGCAAGCTAAAGAAGCAGAAGCCAGGTTGAATGAGGTCGCGTCTTGGCAGAAAGAGCAGGATCGGGACCAGCAAGCGTTTAAGGACTGCCAAACCAGTATCCAGGCCACCCTCGATTTGCTGGCAGGGTTCCAGAGCCAACAGCAGGACCTGGAGCGACGGCAGCAAGAGAAGGAAGCCGCGGAACAACAACAAGCGAACCTTGAGGAGCGCAGGCCTGCCAGTGAAGCGGCTCTCGAAGAGGCAAAGCGGGACCACGAGGCCGCTCGCAAGGCCTTAAAGCTTGCCCAGCAGCACCAGCAACGGGCGGATCTGGTCCGCGAGCTGGAAAGCATTGAGGGCGAGCTGGTTAATGACAAGAGCAAACTCGAACGGACAAAAGCGCTGCATGCTGCGCTTCTGGAAAACCGCCAACAGCGGCAATCCAGTCAGATCGACCCACAAACCATTCAGCGGCTAAAGGAAGTCGTCTCTGAGCTGGATCGCCTGGCCATTCAGCAGGATGCCGTGGCAACCCGGCTGGAATTCGACCTGACCGACGACCACAGCGTCACTCTGGACGGGAAGAGTCAGGCCGGGAAGAGCGAGCACTTGCTGATCGAGCCCGGCGAAGTAGCTATCAAAGGGGTCGGCACCCTACGCGTGCTGCCGGGCGGTGAGGATGTGGCCGAGATCGCCAGGGCCAAACAGAGCCTGACAGATGAGCAGGAGAGTCTGCTGTCTCGCTTACGCGTTGCTTCCCTCGCCGAGGCCGAAGAGCGACTCAAGCAACTGCATGCACTGGAACAAGTCATCCAGCAGGATGAATCCGTCCTCAAAGAGCTTGCCCCGGAGGGGTTGGAAGCCCTGTCTGATCAGCTGCAGCTGAAACAGGCGCGTAAAGATGCGCTCGCCCCTCAAATTCAGGCGTTACCAGAGCCGGAAGAAGACAGTCCATCTCCGTCCCGTGCCGAAGCGCAGTTGGAATCCGCCGCAGAAGCGCTTGCAGGCGCGCAAGAAGTAAACCAAACACTGAAAAGTGAACTGTTGTTGGCTGAGCAAGCTCATAACCGTGCCCGGCAAGAATGGGAGCGACTCAGCAATGAGCTAAAGGGCCCGGACCGCAAACAGCGCGAGAAGCAGGCAGGCGAACAGCTGGCCGAGCTACGAGCGAACGAGAGCCGCTTGACCAGCCAGCTTGAAAAACGGGAAGCGCAGATCAATGAGGCCAACCCGGAAGCGCTTGAGCAGGACGTGAGACGACTCACTCAAAGTGCAGATGCCGCAGAAAAGCAGGAAGACGAACGACAGCGGGAACTAATCCAGATTCAGGCTCGCCTTGAATCCGCCGGCGCGGAAGGCCTGGAAGAGCAAAGCGCAGAACTGGAAACCGCCCTGGACAGGGCTGCCCGCCGCAAACGTGAGCTGGAGCGCCGAGCCGGCGCCCTGGATCTGCTGCTTACTCGCCTGACTGCGCACCGCCTGGAGCTGACGCGCCAACTCCAGGCGCCCCTGCAAAAACACCTGAATCACTACCTGCGCCTTCTGTTCCCGGAAGCCGCCCTCAATGTGGATGAAAACCTCATCCCGGAAGTCTTGGTCCGCAAGGGCCTCGGTGGGGAAGAACGCGGGCAGTTTAATGAGCTCAGCTTCGGCGCACGAGAGCAGATGGCCCTGATCAGCCGGCTAGCCTATGCCGACCTCCTGCAAGAGGCTAATAAGCCAACCCTGATCATCCTGGATGATGCCCTGGTCCACAGCGACGCCGAGCGCCTCAAGGCCATGAAACGTGTGCTCTACGATGCCGCCCAGCGCCACCAGATCCTGCTGTTTACCTGCCACCCGGATAACTGGCGGGATCTGGGGGTGATGGCGAGGAATGTTGAAAGTTTGAGCAATTGATGTGCGTAAGGTACTCGGTTCCTCAATTTTCCCCTATTCTCTCGGTGGGCAGGCGGAGAAAAGTGTGGACGACGAAATTTTGACGCTTAAAGAAGTGGCGACGTACCTAAAGTTAGCGGAAAAGACCGCCTACAGGCTGGCCGCGGAGGGCAAGTTGCCAGGCTTCAAGGTGGGTGGAAGCTGGCGGTTCCGCCGTATAGATATTGAGCGGTGGATTGTCGATCAATCCACAAAGGTAGGGGAGCAAGAGGCTTGATTACAGCCCATCACGCCAAATATTACGCTCACGAGTTGACGCGGGGATATGCTGGTGACGGCGTCGACCGCTTGTCCCAGTCCCTGTTTGATGCGAGCGTCGACCTGAATCCTCACCAGATCGAGGCGGCTTTGTTCGCCCTGAGGAACCCATTGCAGCAGGGTGTCTTGTTGGCGGATGAGGTCGGCCTGGGTAAGACTATTGAGGCCGCACTGGTGCTCTGCCAGCTATGGGCGGAGCGGCGCAGAAAGCTTCTGATTATTGCTCCGGCCAGCTTGCGCAAGCAGTGGGCCCAAGAACTGTTGGAAAAGTTTGCGGTGCCGACAACGGTCCTCGATGCCGTTGCCCTGCGTAAACAGTCAACAGGTAGTGTGCTGGATACGCTTCAACATCTGGCGGGTAAGTCGGTCGTCATCATGTCTTACCAGTTTGCAGCCCGGTTAGAAGCAGAGCTTCGGGCGGTGGCTTGGGATGTGGTCGTGATCGATGAGGCGCACAAGTTGCGTAACGCGCACAGGGCCAGCAATCGCATTGGCCAGGCTATGCGCCGGGCATTGGAAGGGCGCAAGAAGCTGTTGCTCACGGCGACACCGTTACAAAACTCCCTGATGGAGCTGTATGGCTTGTCGACACTGATTGACGAGCACTTGTTTGGTGACGAAAAGGCCTTCCGGAAGCAGTACCTCAATAACCCTAATGGTTTGGATGAGCTGCGTGCCCGGTTGGCAGGCTTCACCCAACGTACACTGCGCAAGGATGTGCTGGAATATATTCAGTACACCCAGCGCAAGGCGCTGACCCAGCCCTTTAATCCTACCGACGAGGAACAGGAAGTTTATGACCGTGTGTCTGCATTCCTGCTTCGTGAAGAGTCCTGGGCATTGCCCAAGCGCCAGCGTCACCTGACGGGGCTGATCCTGCGCAAGCTGCTTGCTTCGAGTACGCCGGCTATTCTTGGTACGCTCGTCACCATCAAGGCGCGGCTTGAGCAGATGCTCGCTGATGAATCCGCCGCCGAGCAAGTCAACTTGCTGGAGCAGTGGGTCGAAGAGGATGACCTTGAGGCGGACTACCTTGAGGAAGGGCTTGATGATGTCAGCGAAGAGGGTATCGCGGATCTGCAGTTAGCAACCGGTATTGAAGATGGTAGCGGCGCCTTCCAGATTGAGCCTGTCAAGCCGGAACAAAAGGCACATCAGATTCGGCAGGAAATCGCTGAGCTGGATGACATCATCGGCTGGGCGCAGAAGCTGCGCAGCGATACCAAAGCGCAGGCCTTGCTCAAGGCTTTGCAGCTGGGCTTCAGCAATATGGTGGAGCTGGGGGCTCCCGGCAAAGCCATCATTTTTACCGAATCCAGACGGACTCAGGAATACTTGTACGAGTTTCTTGGTGCGCAGGGTTACGAAGGCAAGTTGGCACTGTTCAGTGGGACCAACAATCACCCGGATGCCACCACCATTTATCAGCAATGGCTGAAAGATCATCACGGCACAGACCGTATTACCGGTTCTCCCCAGGTGGATCGCCGTACTGCTCTGATTGACCACTTTCGCAAGGATGATGGAACCGGCGCGGACATCATGATTGCTACAGAGGCGGCCGCAGAGGGCGTAAACCTTCAGTTCTGCGCCCTGTTGATCAATTACGATTTGCCTTGGAACCCCCAGCGCGTTGAGCAGCGCATTGGCCGTTGTCATCGTTACGGCCAGAAATACGACGTAGTCGTGATCAATTTTCTTAACACTCGTAACCATGCCGACCAGCGCGTACTTGAGCTGCTGTCCGAGAAATTCAATCTTTTCTCAGGTGTATTCGGTGCCTCGGATGAGGTGCTAGGCAGAATCGAAAGCGGTATCGACTTTGAAAAGCGCATCCTGACGATCTATGAAACTTGTCGACATCCTGACGATATTGAGCAGGCCTTTAACACCCTGCAGTCAGAGCTCGAAGAAGCGATCAACGATCGTATCAAGGACACACAAAGCCAGCTTCTGGAGAACTTTGACGAAGATGTCCATGATCGCCTCAAACTGCAGCTGGACGAAGCAGAAGCGCGGCTGGACAAGCTGGGTCGTTGGTTCTGGGGGGTAACCCGTTACGCTCTGGAGAAGCTGGCACGTTTTGACCATGCCTCCTATGCATTCTCGCTTTCACAATCTCCGGCCGACATCAGCCCGCCTGTTCCCTCAGGTCGCTATCAGCTGATTCGTGGTGCTGCCCAGCCGGATATGCTTGCGCACGCTTATCGCCTGAATCACCCGCTTGGTGAATGGACCATGGAGACGAGCCTGGCGGCGTCGACACCTGTGGCTCAGATCGTATTTGATTACGCAAATCATGCCAGCAAGATTAGCCTTGTTGAGAGGCTGGTTGGCAAATCCGGTTGGCTGCGCCTCGACAAGCTGCAAGTGACAGCCTTTGAGACTACTGAAGCACTGTTATTCTCCGGTATGACTGATGACGGGCAGTCGCTGGATCAGGAAATCTGTGAAAAGCTCATGGCTATTGAGGCCAAAGACGCTGCCGTAAAGACAGAGGCGGTGCCGCCAGGACGGCTGTCAGAAAATAGTGACCGCCATATTGCCTCAGTTATCGCCACCATTCTTGAGGCCAATCAGCGTTTGTTTAATGAGGAGCGAGACAAGTTGGAGCGCTGGGCGGACGACAAGCTGATGGCCGCTGAAGAAGCACTGAAGAACACCAAAGCCCGTATCGCCCAGCTCAAGCGTGATGCGCGCAAGGCGGAGACGCTTCAACAACAGTCCGATATCCAGAAGGAAATCTCCAGCCTTGAGCGACAACAACGTCGCCAACGGCAAGAGATCTTCGCCGTAGAAGACGAGATCATCGAACAGCGCGACCAGCTGATCGAATCCCTGCAGCAGCGGCTGCAGGAAAAGACCGAAACACACAACCTGTTCACCCTGCGCTGGCAGGTGGTGTAGCAGCAACCGCATTCAAGACCAAGGCGACAAACATGACTGCAAAGAACAATGCCAAGTTTCAAGAGCTCGTTACCAAACTGCGTGAGATCTTCCAGATCGACCGTCCGGAACTGGATTTCGGTATCTATCGTATCCTTAACGCGCGTGCGGACGAGATCAATGACTATCTGGAGAACCGGCTGGCTGAGAAGGTCGCTGCAGCCCTGAGCAGTGGTAGTGAAGCCCAGCGCGAGCAGATCGCCAGGGAGCTCAAGGAGAAGGAAGATCAGTACGCAGCTGATGGTCTTGATCCGAACAATGTGCCCAAGGTGCTGGAGCTAAGACAAAAGCTGGCTGAATACACCGTTGGTGCATCCGAGCACGAAAATGCTGTTTTCTCGCACCTGCTGACCTTCTTCTCCCGCTACTACGACAATGGCGACTTTATCAGCCTGCGGCGTTACAAAGGCGACACCTACGCCATTCCCTATTCCGGGGAAGAAGTCATGTTGCACTGGGCCAACAAGGATCAGTATTACACCAAGAGCGGCGAGAACTTTGCTAACTACAGCTTCAAGCTGGAAGACGGACGCACGGTGCATTTCCGCCTGATATCCGCCGATACTGCCAAGGACAATCGCAAGGATAACGACAAGGAGCGTCGGTTTGCCCTTGTGGCAGCCAAGACCATTGCCCGGGTGGATGAAAACGGCGACGAGATCGAAGAAGAGCTGGTGCCAGTTGAGGAAGCCTCCAACAGTGACGGCAATCAGGAGCTGATCATCCGCTTCGAGTACGCAGTCCAGCCCAAAGGCACCAAGCAGGAGGCGCTGGTCACCAAGGCTGTAGAGGCCGTGCTCGCGGACGCAGCCGTCAAGGCCCGCTGGCTGGCCCTGGGAAACCGCGCGCCCACCGAAAAGAACCCGCAGCGCACCCTGCTGGAAAAACACCTGAGTGACTACACCACCAAGAACACGGCGGACTACTTCATCCACAAGGATCTCGGCGGTTTCCTCCGTCGCGAGTTGGACTTCTACATCAAGAACGAAGTCATGCATCTGGATGATGTGCAAAACGCGGGCGCGTTCGCCGACATCGAGAAGAACCTGCGCATGATCCAGTGCCTGCGCAGCATCGCGCTGGAGCTGATCACTTTCCTGGCCCAGTTGGAAGACTTCCAGAAGAAGCTGTGGCTGAAGAAAAAGTTCGTCGTCTCTAGCCACTACTGCATCACGCTGGATCGAGTGCCGGAGTCTCTTTACCCGATGATCGTCGCCAACCAAAAGCAGTGGAATCAGTGGGCAAGCCTAAGACTACTCAAGGACGCAAACAAAGATGTTGCGTCACATGTGCTGCCTGGAACCATTGCATTCCTCAAGGCGAATCCGCATTTGACGGTCGATACCTCTTTGTTTGACAAGGATTTCCTGGCCCAACTTCTTGCATCAGTTGATGATCTAGATGCGTCCATTGACGGGACATTAATTAAGGGCGACAATTTTCAGGCGGTCCAACTTATTTCGCAGAGATACAAGAATGCAGTGGACTACATCTATCTCGACCCACCCTACAATACCTCTGAAAACAGTTTTGTTTACAAGAATCAATATAAGGAATCATCGTGGCTTTCGATGATTCAAAGCCGCATCTCTCCCGCCCTTAGTATTTTGAGGGAATCGGGAGTCATGAGTTGTGCAATTGATGACTATGAGCTCCCATATCTTGAAGGTCTGCTTGACGCCGTTTTTCAGCCGGAAAATAGGTTGGGCAATCTCGTGGTGGAAATCAAACCTTCTGGTCGAACAAATGACAAATATCTGGCAACAAGCCATGAATATTTGCTGTTCTACGCGAAGAATGCTATCGAGGCAGATATTGACTTTTTCCCCTTATCTGACGAGCAGGCAGCCCAGTACAGCCTAGGAGATGGCGATGGTAATTTTAAATGGAGAGACTTTCTAAGGACTGGCGGTTACTCGACGCCCCAAGAGAGGCCAAACTCTTACTACCCAATCTTCTTTAACCCTGAGACCAAACAGGCTGCGCTCGAGGAATTTGAGGGTGCCATAAAAATTCTCCCAATCGACAGCGAGGGTAATCACCGGGTTTGGAGAAAAACCCCTCCCTCTTTTCTGGAGCACTTGAGGAAGGGGGAGATAAATTTCTCAACCAATCGAAAGGGTGAATGGAAAGTTCAACTTATTGACCGCATAAAAGATGGGACAAGACCTAAAAGCGTTTGGGTCAACCCAAGATACGACGCATCTTCGCATGGAACAAAACTGCTTAAGGCTCTTTTCGGCGAAAGCGCCGGATTTTCGTTCCCGAAGAGCATTAATGCAGTTGAGGATGCATTGCACATCAACTGTGCATCCAAAAAAGATTCCTTTGTTGTCGATTATTTTGCAGGCTCAGGAACAACCGGCCATGCACTGATCAATCTGAATAGAAAAGATTCTGGATCAAGAAAGTATCTGCTTGTTGAACAAGGCGACTATTTTGATAGCGTGATCAAGCCCCGTATTCAGAAGGTCGTCTACTGCCCAACATGGAAAGATGGTCGGCCGTCCACAAATAGCGAAGGTATGTCGCATACCTTCAAGGTGCTTTATCTAGAGAGCTACGAAGACACCCTGAACAACCTCCAACTGCGCCGCTCCGCCGATCAGGGCGATCTGCTGAACACACTGCCGCAGCAGGCCAAGGACGACTACCTGCTCAACTACGTGCTGGAGGTTGAAAGCCGTGGCTCGCTGCTGTCAGTCGAGGACTTCAGGAAACCCTTTGACTACACCCTCAATGTTGCCGTGGATTCTGCGGGTGCCTTCGAGCCGCGCAAGATCGATCTGGTCGAAACCTTTAACTACCTGATCGGCCTGCGGGTTAAGCATATAGATGCACAGCCAGAGCGGGGCTTTGTGACCGTTACTGGCGTGCTGCCCAGTGGCGAGAGCTGCCTGGTGTTGTGGCGTGACTGTGAGTTGCTGGATTACGAAGGCGTCAGCCGTCTGTGTGACAAGCTTGCTATCAACCCTGCGGATAACGAGTTCGACGTGGTCTACATCAACGGTGATCACAATATCCCCACCGTGCTCACCCAGACTGCTGAGGAAGGCGGCGCTACGCGCGTTCTCAAGTTACGCCAGATCGAACCTGAGTTTCTGGAGCGCATGTTTTCCGTGGAGGACGTGTAATGGCGGCAGCACGCAAAAAGGCTACTGCCCAAAAACGCAGCTTCCATCAGGAGCTTGTGCTGAATCGCTGGATGCTCAAGTTCTTCAATATCGACAAGCTAGCCGGCCTGAAAATGCGCCTCGGCGAGGATCGCTTTGAGGGTATTGATGAAGACGGGCAGACGCGTTTCTTTCACCAGTTGATGCATGGCCTGTTCAATCCCAATCTGGTGTCGGAGACAGATCTGCGCCGATACGACCTGAATATCGTCTGCTTCTGGCAGGACATAACCGCCGAGCGCAGCAAGCAGGAGGGTCATGAGCTGCAGATGAAGTACTTCCAGTATCTGTCGCTGTTATTCACCGAGATCTATCTGGATTGGTATTTCAACCGGCGTCAGGCGCTGCTCGATGGCCTGAATGAAGAGATGGCCGGGTACCGAGAAGAAGCAGGCGCTGAGCCGTTCCGGGACTTCATCGTTGACGATCTCAACAAGGTGGCCTTCTGGAATGCCACGGGCAGTGGGAAGACCTTGTTGCTGCACGTTAATATCAAACAGTACCTGCACTACTATCAGGGCGGCAGGGGTGACGGCTATCCCGACAAGATTATCCTGCTGACGCCCAATGAGGGTCTATCGCGCCAGCATTTGGAAGAGCTGAAGCTATCTGGCTTTACAGCACAGCACTTCAACAAGAATCAGACCATGCGCTTCCCGGGGATGGTTGAGATCATCGATATCAACAAGCTCGGTGAGGAGATGGGGGAAAAGACCGTTGCCGTCGATGCTTTCGAGGGCAATAACCTGGTGCTGGTCGACGAAGGGCACCGAGGCACGGGTACAGCTGCCGGGGCGTGGATGAGCCGCCGCGAGGCGCTGGTACGTGGTGGCTTTGCCTTTGAGTACTCTGCCACCTTTGGGCAGGCGGTCGCCAAGGGTAGCACCGTTGACGCTGCAGAGCTGGAAATCCAGAAGAAGCGCGCCAAAACGCTGTTCCAGACGGGCAACCTGAGGAAGCTGGAGCCGGATGAACTTGCACAGCTGGCCCTGACCCACGAAGAAAAGCGCCTGGCCCGGGTCACTGCCACCCGTGAGATTTATGCCAAGTGCATCCTGTTCGATTACTCCTACAAGTTTTTCTATGACGATGGGTATGGCAAGGAATCACTCATCCTCAACATGGATGGGGAGGCCTACGAGCAGGCAGACAACGCTGCCAAGTATTTCACTGCTTGTTTATTGTCTTTCTATCAACAGCTATGGCTGTGGAGTACCCATCGCGACAAGATTAGTGATTTCAATATCGAAAAGCCGCTCTGGGTATTTGTCGGTAATACCGTTTCCGGTGAGGAATCCGACATTTTGGAAGTGGTGCGCTTCCTGGCTAACTTCCTGAATGACGATGTCCAGGTCAAAACCTGGCTGGCCGATCTGATCGCTGACCGTGCCCAGATCCTGGACGCCAAGGGTAATAACATTTTCAAAGGCCGGTTCACGCCTTTGATGCCGTTCGCCGACCGTGTCGATGAGCTCTATGCGGACATTCTGCGCCGGGTATTCAATGCCCCAGCCAGGCAGCGGCTAAAGCTAGTCAATATCCGCAGCAGTAAAGGCGAGCTGGCGCTTCGGGTGGGCGACGCGGATCCTTTCGGCCTGATCAACATTGGTGATGACGGCAAGTTCTACGGTCTGGCCGAGGACGCCGACGACTTCGATAGTGAACGGGATGATTTCGGCGGTGCCCTGTTTGGCACGTTGAACAACAAGGATAGCGAGCTGAATGTTCTGATTGGTTCGCGCAAGTTTACTGAAGGCTGGAGCAGTTGGCGTGTATCGACCATGGGTCTTCTCAATATGGGGAGAGGCGAGGGTAGCCAGATTATCCAGTTGTTCGGTCGTGGCGTTCGTCTTAAGGGCAAAGGCTTTTCTCTCAAGCGGACAACAGCCGAAGAGCGCCCGAAGGGTGTTCATCTGGATAAACTCGAAACACTCAATATTTTCGGCGTGCGCGCCAATTACATGGCGGCTTTCAAGGATTACCTGCGTGAAGAGGGAATCACCCCCAGCGATGAAATACTGGAGCTGGATTTCCCTACCCGCGCCAATCTCCCTGCGGGCAAGCTCAAAACGCTGGCTCTGAAGGATGGTTACAAGGACAACCAGAAACTCGGCTTTAAACGCACTCACTTCCCCTGGTTGTACGAGATTCCTGAAGCATTCAAGGACAAGATTAAACCACCCCATGTGGTGCTGGATCTCTATCCACGCGTGGAAGCGATTAATACGCCCGGCGCGGGAACGCGAGGCAGAGTGGCAGAAAGCACTGCCGAGGCGAGACACAAAGGCAAGCTGAATTCCGACATGTTCAGCCTGTTTGACTGGGACCGTATCTATTTGGCCTTGCAGGAGTACAAAATCCAGCGCAGCTGGAGCAACCTGCGTTTGGATCGCCAGAAATTGATTGATTTCTGTGCTGGCAACGCTGACTGGTACACCTTGTTCATTCCAGCGACCGAGCTGGCCGTCCGGAGCATCCACAATATCCGCAAGCAGGAAGACATTCTTATCCGCCTGCTGATCGATTACACCGACAGATTCTATAACGCACTTAAGAAAGGCTATGAAGGCCAGTTTTACGACATTACGCACATAGACGAAGACCATGGCTCGATGCTCAAGCTCTATCAGTTTGAGATTGACAACAGCGACGATGGCCTGGAGTACAAGGAAAGGCTGGAAGTGCTGAAACAGTTGGTGGCGGAAGGCAAGATCGGCGAGGCCAGCCAGTGGAGTGCGCCAAACATGGTGGCGATCAGTTTTGATCGCCACCTTTACTACCCGCTGCTAGCGCTGGAAGACAAGGACGCCGTGCCTCTGAAGTTGCGCCCGTTGGCATTTGATGCACCCAGTGAATGGCAGTTCGTCCGGGATCTTGAAGCGTTCTACAACTCTGATAAAGGAAAGCAGGTGATCGGCCCTCGCAGCCTCTATTTGATGCGTAATGCAGATAGCGAGAAAAAGGGGCTGGGGTTTGCTTTGGCAGGCAACTTCTACCCTGATTTCCTGCTCTGGCTCGTTGATGAGAAGACCGGAAAGCAATGGCTGACATTTGTGGATCCCAAGGGCCTTCGAAATCTGGACCTGTCCCACCCCAAATTGGGCCTGTACAAGGAAGTGAAAACCCTTGAGTCGACACTGGCCACCCAGGAAAAACAGGGTGATTCGGCACTGGTTCTGAATGCATTTATTCTTTCGCCTACGAATTTCTCGGATCTTCTGAATGTGGGTGGGGCTTGTCAGAAGGATGAGCTCGAGAAGCGGCATGTGCTGTTTATGGAAGACGGGCCAGATGCATACCTTGGAAAGCTCTTCAGTGCTCTTTCAGATTCGGATTAATTGATAAGAAAGGTTATTGAGCATAAAACGTTGATGGTTTTTCTTGGGCATAGAATGGAATGCGTTTTTCCAGTCGAGACTACGAAATGGTGTCGGGTGACTTCGCTAAAGAATGTGGGGTGGCTAGGGTGGTGAGTCACCGCAGTGCCAGATAAGTAGAATAATGAGAATAACTGTGAGCAGGGAGCCACACAGTGCAGTTAAGCCAGTTTGTTACCGATTACGATGAGAGCCTGCTGGGTGATACCTATATTGATCCCCTGGGGGTGCTGGTTATCTGGTCTGCCTTTGGTGGCCATGTGTTCCGAAACCGGGTGAATTCCATATCCAATGATGTGCGAAATTACACCCTGAACCTTATGAATCACCGCATAATCCGTGACCTGATCGATGATGATTCGGTGGTGGTTTCCAGGGCGCTGGAGAGTGCCATTGGCGACAAGCACAGTCTGAGCTTCCGGCAGGCCTGCCTGATCTACCTGGAGAACATCTTTTCCTATTCACTGATCAGCGCCGAAGGCGGAGCGGGTGTGGAGACCGGTGGGATTCTGGGCGGTAGCAAAGGGCGTAAGGCTCTCGAGGAGAGTAAAGGCAACCCGGAGCTGGTGCTCAGTCACACCAAGGATGCGCATTTACTTGTTCGTCAGCTTAGCTTGGGGGTAAGCGGTCGGTACAAGACTCCATTTATGGAGATCGGCTTTTTTGACACGCATTACCACTACCATCTCCCAGAATCCGACGGATTATGGGCGCGAGCTGACCAGCTCTTCCAGAGAAGTGTCCGGTTGAGGGCGGTTTACGACGCCGCCCGGGCCCATTTGGCGTCTTTGATAAACGCCAGTACCACCAAGGCCTCTTCACCCCCTCGCTATTCATTTAATGCCGTTCCATCAAGCCTTAAGAAAGCCTACCAAGATGCTTATGCATCGCCTGGCAGGGTGGGGGCAGAAACCCGCGCATTCTGGCTGGAGCTAACAGGCCTGGACCATGGTGCTGCAGGGGCGCTGCTGAGTGAGCTTAATGAACATGCAGCCGATGATGGAGAAGTGCGGTTGGCAGATGAGCAACTGTTCAGGCTGGCTGAAAAGCGGTGCATCAAACTGGGTGACGATGATGCGGTCCGTATGATTCAGCATATTCTTACCTTGGAGCCCTTGCTGGCTGAGGTGGATCTTCTGTTTAAGCTGTCGCTGCATCGGCGCAATCAGCGTATGGCTGAGGTGGAAGCCTTGTGGCGGGGAATGGCACGGGATGAGACGACACTACCCATGCTGGCGGTACGGATTCGGGAGTTTTCCAGCTTGCTCGGAGCCATCAAGGGCACGGCGGCGGCCCGTCTTGAGAAACTACTGATGGCGGCGTCGCTGGAGACAGTGGAAGAACAGCTAAGGGGATTGCTGGAGTATCACGCAGGCGTCATGCGTAGCCGGGGCCAGTTCCCTTGGGTAGCTACCAAATCAGCGGATTTGATCCAGGTGGAGGCGCGTACGCAGCCACTTCCTGACAAGGATAAGCGAGCTCCTGGGAGTTGGGTGAATCGTTACTATCTTCCCCAGTTCAGAAACCTGGTGGATGGCTTTCGTGGGGTGACGGCATGATCCTGCTGAAAACCTTCGCCAGTCAGTTAGCTGCGTGCGGTGATCTCAAGCGTGTTTGGCTGACGAGCTTCAATATCGATATCGAGTTCATTGAGACCTATATCCTGCCAACCGTTCTGGGCGCGGAGATTCCACGTACCCGAATGGATTATGAAGCCTTGCAACTGGAGCTCAATGAGCGGGGTATAGATTTTCGGGTGTTCTGCGATAAGCGGTTTATCAGCCCTGACCAGAATAAGCGCACATTGATACCCGTTCATGGCATCTCTCCCAGCAAAAAGGATTCAGAGGGTTCTGGAATAGCGGAAATGGGTTTTAATGAGGAAAGCCTGTTTCATGCCAAAGTCATCTATATCGAGGGTAAGGATGGCCGCGTCCTCGGCTCGGGCAGCGCCAATCTGACCGTAAGTGGTTGGGGGCGCAATCGAGAGGTGTTTCAGTTTGTCCCACTGGACGAAGAGGAAATGTATCATTCGGCTTGGGATTTTTTTCATGTCCTCTTCCAGAATGTGGGTGAGAATTTCCCATTGGTGAAGAAGAGGAAGTTTGACCGAACTAAACCCAGGGCGAGGTTCTGCCATAGCTTCCAGGATGTGTCGTTTCTCAATCAGCTCCTAGGCGAGTGGCAGCACCCCACGTTGGCCGTATGGTCTCCCTACCTGTCGAAAGACCTTGCGGCACTGATTGATACCGTCAGGACGAGGTTTGAGCAGCCTGATATTCATGTGCATCTGGTGGCGGATCGCGTGGAAGGGCGTTACTTGCGGACCGCCTGGAGTGAAGCTCTGCAAGCGTTGGTGGATGACGAGGCTCTCACCTTCTATCAGTTTCCTGTTGCCGGGGATGAGCGCATAACGATGACCCATGCGAAGCTCTGGAAAACCGATTCTCACCTGGCCATTGGCTCCTGGAATTTCACCGGGCCTGGGGCAAATACGGCTTGGGGTATTGAAGATGAGTCGGCACAAATCAATATTGAGGCTGGGCTGATCTTTGCCGACAAGAGTGATCTCAGCGCTTACCTGGGTTTAGAAATTGAAGTCGTTGACGATCTGTTCGCAACAGAGTCAGAACTTAAGGCTGAGGCGCTGGATGTGCCTGAGGCGTTGCCCTTTGATCTGCGTGTGGAGTTTCACTGGGGACGTTTGACTTACAGCATCAGTGGCGTGTGGAACAGGCGCGGGAACCCCGAATCAGGCTACAGCGTCAAGCTTCCCTCAATGGAGCAGCCTGTCGAACTGCGCTGGATGCCGAAGGCGCGCAGGCTCGAAGCTATCGAGATATCCATATCGGATACCCGCAACCTGCTGACCGAGCATAGATATGCGGTTTTCAGGGAAGGCAAGTCTTGTGGCACTGGCCTGCTGATCGAAACCGCGGTAACTAACCGGCGGGCGCAACAGTATGGCGATTTGAAATCACTGCTTGATGCGATGGCTCATGAGGGCGCTGAGCCGTCCCTGGATGATGCTGATTTCCGTGTGTGGGAGGAGGAGAATGGCGAAATTCAAGTGGATCGCCCCTTCTACAGTAAGGATGATTCGCAAGCTGAAGATGCCTCCTCAGGGTTGGATGACATCAGTTATTTCCGGCTGTTTGCGGCAACGTTCCAGTACGCGGCCCAGCTGCGTGGCATTCAGTCGATGCGAGGGTTGGAACAGTGGGGCTTTACCCGCCCTGGCTGCCTGGAGGAATTGGTGGTGAAGACTCGTGAGCGTATCGAGAATGCTGAGTGCTCTGTCTTCAACTGGTTTCTGGCCATGGAAGTCAATGAGCTGTGCGAATTGGCGCGCCGATGCCGCAAGGCCCTGATCCCTGCAGACGAAAGCATTCATCTCTCCCGCTGGAATGACCTCAATGTTGCAATTCCCGGGTTGCCCGAGAAAACAGACAATCGGTATCGGGCGTTATTGCTGCAAGAGTACAAAGGCATGCGGCGCAGCTGGGGGATTGTATGACGTTACGGAACCAGGATTGGGGGCTGCTCAGTCCAGAGCTGGTGAGCGATTCCATCAACTTTGAGGGACGAAACCCTGATTGGCAGTACGCCTCCGATAATCGCGAGTCTATGGCGGCCAAACAAACGGAAGGTGTTGCCTACCTCTGGAATTTGCTGTCCAGCAACGGGGTGGCCCTGCTGGCTGACGAAGTCGGCATGGGTAAGACGTTCCAGGCCTTGGGGGTGGCGGCATTACTCTGGAAGATGAAGCCGGGTAGCAAAGTCCTGGTGATGGCACCGAACCGCGAAATCTGTCGTCACTGGCGGCGAGAGTTTGAGACCTTTGTTCATCGCCATTATCGCGAGACCGATCACTGTGTAAGGAATTTTGTGGATGGCGGGCCCATTCCTTCTGTGCGTATGTGTTTCAAGCTGGATGAACTGGTTGAAAACGTTGAGCAAGGGGCAGGCCACCTTTTTCTGACAACGATTACGTCGCTCAGCGGTCTTGTTAAGGGCGAAGATAAGAGAGAAGGGGATCTTCCGGCTAAGGCCAGGCGGGCAGCGAAAAAGATCCGTCGACGGCTCAAAACAGTGCTGGGAGATGACGGCTTTGACCTGGTGATCGTTGATGAGGCCCATTATCTGCGCAACCTCGACGGAGGATCGCAGCGTGTGGCCGCGGCAAAAGCGTTGTTTGGTGAAGAAGGTGATCGGCTGGGCAATCACAATCTACTGTTGACCGCGACGCCGAGTCATACCCGCTTGAGCAATGTGCAGGGCATCCTTTCGTATTTTGTCGATCTTCAGGACGTTGATCCACATGGAAAGATGAACGAGCCGGAGTTGGCCAGGGCCTTGTTACAACGTTATGCGCTGCGACGCTTGCGTCTGATGGAGGGGGCTGGAGGGCTCCATAGCAAGCTTCATTACCGTCATGAAAAGCCGTTGGCGTCCGACTTTGAAGGGCGACCCAATGGGGAAATGTTCTTTGCGCTGTACCAGAAACGCCTGGTTTCAGATCTCAAGAAGCAGAAAGAAGGCCGGTCCCTCATGTACGGGTACCTTGAAGGGTTCGAGTCCATGGGGCGCAGACCCGAGGGGGATGTGGGCAAAAGTGATGGGAGTGAGGGTGACATTGAGGACGCCTACAAGGAGGACTTCTCAAAGGCGAAGGACACCGAACTTCTGAAAAGGCTGACTCAGGATTACTTCGATACGCTTAACGACTTCCCGGATCACCCCAAATATGGGGAAATCGTTGGCCAATGTCTCCCTGTTACCTTCTACGAAGACAAGAAATGCCTGACAGATGACAAGCACCTGATCTTTGTGCGCCGTATTCCGTCAGTGAGGGAGCTGACGCAAAGGGTCAATGCTGGATACGACCGCCTTCTTGCCAGCCAGATCGTTCAGGCCTGGGGGCTTGAGTGGAACGACGAGCGAGTCCAGACATGGGGGCGACAGCAATGGTCCAGAGAAGGATTTAAATCCTTGTTGAGTGGCTTGGACCAGGACATCGAGTTAGAGGAAGCCTATCTGGAAGACGAAGGCGGTAGCGAAGTGACGGATGACAACGATTATCTGTCCTCCCGCATTGCCGAGTTGTTTGTCGTCAAGAAAGAGCTGGGTGGGCAGACGGATTGCGCGAATGTGCGCTTGAGATTCGTCAAGCCCGAGAGCCTTTTTTCGTTATTCCTGGAGCCCTCCAGTGACTATCTGGATGCGGGTTATCACGCCTTCTACCTACAGGATGGTAGCCGCAGGGCTGATTACGGTAACGCGGCGATGTTCACCCGTATTTCAGCCTGGGGATCGTCTGTCGCCCTGAAATCCGCGCTAGGTTCACGGGAGCCGCCTTCGGCCCAGTATGAGAATGAGCTAAAGACCGTATGGGCATTGGTTTATCCACTATTGAACGCCGAGAGCCGAAGCAAACTGGAGTCCTGGGCGAAAAATGACAGGGAAGTGGCCGAAAACTTCGCCAACTACATCAAGGCCGGGATGTTGTACGCCAGTCCTGTGATCGTTGAGCTCTATTGCTGGTTTGTTCAATTCAGGCTTCAGAAAATGGGACGAAAGGAGAGGGACGTCCAGCGTGCATACCGACATTTTGTGAAATGGGTGACCCCGAAACTGCCGGGGTCACTGTTGTTGAAGTATTTCGAGTCTGCGCTGAGCACCTTTGAAACGTTATGTGGGAAAATCGTTGACCATGGGCTGCGCGAGTGGCAGCGGGATTGGACAAGTCTGAAACGGCTTACCAGCCCGGCCTGGTACGCGAGCGGCGAAAACAGTGAGGGTCGACAAAGGTTGATCCTCGGGTTTAACACGCCGTTTTATCCAAATGTACTGGTGTCTACGTCGGTGTTGCAGGAGGGGGTTAATCTCCATATCCAGTGCTATCAGGTACATCACTACGGATTGGCAGGTTCACCTGGCGACAACGAGCAGCGAGTAGGGCGACTGGATCGTTTGTTTGGGTGCGTCAATCAGAGATTGAAGTCAGCGACAAATAGGGACCTGCAGATTTACTATCCGTATTTGCAGAGATCCATCGATGAAGACCAGGTCGGATCATTTATCGAGCGAAAACATCGGGTTGAAGAGCAAATGGATGATTGTCTACAGGTCGGATTTGACAAGAGAGTTCATTATTCTTCTGTGGAAAACTGGAAGCAGTTTTTACGCACCCCGAAAAATCGGGATGATGCGCCAGTCAATGATCCATATCCCGCTAAATTCAGTGATTCCTGTGCTGTCACCTATCGGCCTTATGCTGTTCATGATAATGACCAAATCTTCAACTGGCTTGAGCGCCTGGTTAAGAGGGTCGTTAATCCTGACACGGATTTCTTTCAGGTGATTGATGAAGCTGGGGATACCCGCCATACGCTCTACCTGGTTGACCCCAAGATTGCTCGGGACGGTGTCCATCGGCATCAACCCATTTTTGTCAATCTGGAGTTCTCATCGGAACTGTCCGCATTGATCCCAGATACGGCTTACCTGGTTAGCCTGGTTTCCCCCATTGCGAACAAGCCGGGGATGGCGAGATTTCTCAATCATTCAGACGGTCGTTTTGGAAAGCTGGAGGAAAAGATTGCAGCCCTGAACGAGCAGTATGCGTTACCGAAACTGACGCTGGATGAGAAATCTGACAATAGCTATCTGTATCTTGCCGCACGCATCGATCTGCCGCTTTTTGTAAAGGAAGGTACCCTTCAGCACCTGTCTCTACATGAGGTGCAGATGGCGTTCGACCAATTGAAGGCCTTTTCCGATGAACTCGAGCTGTTTATTCATGACGGGGCTCAGGATCTTGAGCCAGGCGAGGCTTCTTCCACTGGTCATTTTATGGCAAGCGGCTTCCGGGATGGGGGGCATAGCAAGGTTGGCAGCGGTAAGAGACTGGAATGGCATGAAAATGGCCAAACTGTGGGCCTTTCAGTGGGCTTGGAGGCAGACGCTCTAACCCTTGTGCGTAACAGGCTGGATTTAACAGATATCCCCGCAGACAGTTTGATGGCCGGGCTTGTTCTGAACCAGCATTTCCCTATGGTGCGATTCTCCCAGTATGAGGAGGGTATTGACGTCGGCCTGAATTACCCTGCCGGTGATCTGCAGGACGAAGAGACTAGGTTGATGGAGTTGTGGTTTGAATATGTGGTTTCAGGCTTGCAATAGTTGTGGCTCGCTTACCTGGCAGTACGCGATGTCGGGTGTTCTGTGTTACAGCAGGGGGGTGGCTGTGCCTGGGAGCAGAAGCTGAATGACTATTCAAAGATGTGTGTTGAGGTGATTGGGTGATATTGGGAAACAATAAGCGCTGGATGTTCTCAGCTGTGCTGCCCCCAGCTGATGCCATTTTTGAGCTCTTTGATTTCCCGTCATCGTTAACTGGCATCCTTCGATATGCTGAGAAAGAGTATGGCTGGGACAGATCGCGTCGTCCCTCCGACAATACCGTCTCGTCGATCCTCAAGGGCGAGGGGGTGCGGTCACAAGACAAATTGCAGCGCTACCTTCAGGCATATATGCCAGAGCTGTCTGTTTCTGAAGATGCCGTTGATGAATATGTGGAGCTGTATGGGAGCGTCTTTCAGCGCCACAAGTGGAAGAGCTTTCTTCAGGGTTTGCCTGATATCGATGTTCTGGGTCAGGAGGTTGCGCCTTGTCTCCAATTCATCAGGGATAGAATATTGAGTGAAGAGGAGTTTCAGCATGAGCTTTGCCCGGATGGAATCAGGGAGCTGTCAGTTGATAATCCGCTTTCGGTTTTGTGCCAGTATGTTGAATTCCCGCTCCGATGGCTGGAGGCGCTATCACGTCATTTCGGTGATTTTCAGTCGTTAGTTGCCCCCGGTGAGATGGAACGCGCTGATTTTCTTGATTTTCGGCTATGCCTGGAGCTTGATTTCATACTGAAAGCACTGGCTGCAATAGAGAAAGGGATATTTGAGCAATGGGAGAGAGTTGAGCCTGGTCTTTACGCGCGATTTCCCTTTCTTGAGTCTGATGGTCTGATTAAACCAATATTGCCAACGTCTATCTGCGATCCACTCCATGGCCCCTACAGTGCCTTTTTGGATCTTCTTTCAAGTCGATTTACTGGGGAATCCTGCCGAAATGAGTCTTTTTCTAGGTCGATACCTGTTTCCGATGAAGATCATGGCCGGGATCGTGAGTCACTTCGTGATACCCAGAAAGACCTGTTAAAAAAGTGGCGAAAAGGGATCTCCTACCCTTACTTTGATGTCATGTCAGATCTGCTGGATCGAAGAATCCCGCGTAGTAGGCTTAAATGGGGTGTCCAGATTATTGAACGCTGCGCAACGGGCCCTTGACCGCTTACTCCGGAGGCATGTTGAGTATGCGGTTATTCATTCTGTAGATGATTACGAGGAAGTCATTGTTAGAGCTTATGGGCGTTATAAACGAATGGATTAACGGGCAGAGCCATTCTGGCACTGCCCGGAGCTGCTATTTGCGTTTCGGAGGGTTGTTGTCTCTGCGGTCCCCTGACTTTTCACCGGTTTTGCTGGGCCAGCCCGCCCCAGTGCGTGATTTACTCATAATTACCTCTACTTGCTGTGATTGGCGACATTGCCAAGAACAGATTAGTAGCTTTCTGTCTGACTGCTCAGGGGGATAGCTGTCTCAAAATCGGGTGATGGCCTCTATGCTGTCGGCAACTTGCTGGTGGGCCCGCTTTCTTTCATCGAAATAATCATACCGATCATAAATCCCCTCAACTCCCTTCAGTTTGTGATTCAAACACCGTTCTGCCACATGACTGGGTACGCCTTCCGCAGCTGCGAGGCTGCGGAAGGTGCGTCGCAGGTCGTGGATGGTGAAGTGTTCCAGGTCGCCCATTTTGTTGGGTGGCTGCACCTTCCGGCCTGGTTCTCGGCCAAATAGCTTGGAAATGGCGCGGTTCAGGGTGTCAGGGCCCATGTGGGGGCGTTTGCTGGCCCGCCTGGCAGGGAACACATACGGCGAGCCGCAGGCGTGGCCATGTAGCACCGTTAGCCATTCAATGGCCTGGGTTGGCAGAGGGATGGTGATCGCTGCGCCAGTCTTGCTGCGCTCTTTGGAGAGATCCCAGACCCCGGCTTCCAGGTCGAATTCCTCCCATCGGGCTTCGCATAGCTCGCTTTTTCTCACACCCAGCACCAGAAACAGACAGCAGGCCAAGTAGTTGTCCCTGCCAAAGCTGCTGATGTGTTCACGGAAGACCCTAAAGGCATGTTCGATTTCTTCCAGCGTCAGGGTGCGCTCCCGGCTGGCTTCGACGCCGCCGGCGTCGCTGACGGTGAATGGGCTGGCCGGGTTGTTCTGGCACAGGTCCAGTTTGATGCCATGACGAAACAACTGCTTCATGTACATCAGGGTGTCATTGGCGATGGTGGGGCGGTTGCTGCGCTGGACGCGCTGCAGAACGGCCCGGATATCCCTTGGAGTGACGTCGGCAATCGGGTAGAGGCCGATCACCGGATGAATTTCTTTCTGGTAGATACGCTTGGGAATGTTGGGGTGTTTCAGGCGCCGGGACAGATCGGTCTCATGCCAGTCCTGGAAGAGGTCTTTGACGGTGCGGATGTCGGGCTGGACAACTTTGGCCCTTTCCTGGATTGGGTCGGTGCCCGTTCGGATGCCTTGCTTGGTGAGAACGGCGGCTTCCCGGGCGTCACCCAGGGACATCTGCGGGTATTGGCCCAGAGTGATTTCGTGGCGCTTGCCCTGAGCGCTGTAGCGCAGCATCCAGTAGGGCGAGCCGGACTTGCGTACACAGAAATAGAGGCCGCCACCATCGGTGTGTTTCTTGGGGGCCTGCTTTGCCAGGGACTTGATCTGAGTGGCGGTGAGTTTGCTCATTTTGACCTTGTGGCGTTTGAGCCTATAAAAACAGGCTGCCCACCACTTTTTGTTTGTTGATTAAAGAGAAAAGTTATCTGTCATCAATGGCTTGCAGGCAGCCTTTTGAGGGCTGCCCACCATTTCAGGTCAATATAGGTGCGGGGGAGGAAAAAGTCACGTTTTTGCCCACCATTTTGCCCACCACTTTTGTCTGGATAGGGGTGGATGGCTGTGGATTTTTATGGACTGAGATTCGCATTTAATTCTTTAAAAACAATGAGGTAAATACAATTATGGACTTCCCTGGATTTTACTCGATATTCTGGATCTGTTCCCGCATCTGCTCGATCAGCACTTTCAGTTCCACCGCCGCCGCGGTGGTTTCGCTGTCCACGGATTTGCTCGCCAGGGTGTTGGCTTCGCGGTTGAGCTCCTGCATCAGGAAATCCAGGCGGCGGCCGATGTGGCCGCCTTTCTTGAGAATGCGCCGTACTTCGCTGACGTGGGTCACCAGGCGGTCCAGCTCTTCGTCCACGTCCATTTTCTGGGCCAACATGACCAGCTCTTGCTCCAGCCGATCCGGGTCCGGTGACTCGATCACATCCTGAATACGGGTGCGCAGGCGTTCGCGCTGGGCGTCCTTGATGCGGGGGATGGCGGCTTTGACGATATCGATCTGGGTGCCGATGCCATCCAGCCGGTCGACAATCAGCTGGCCCAGTTGTTCACCTTCCCGGCGGCGGGTGTCGATAAGCGCTGCCAGGGCTTCGTCCAGCAGGGACAGGGATTCGCTCTGCAGCAATTCCACATCCAGCTGCCGGGTGCTGAGCACGCCGGGGTAGCGCAGGATTTCCATGGGATTCACCTGGCCCGGGTGCTGGACCAGGTCGCCCACCCGGCGGGACACGTCGGAAAGCTGCTTTACCAGCTCCTCGTTCAGCTCCAGGGAGGCCTCGCTGTCGTCCTGCTGGTAGCGCAGAGTCACTTCCACCTTGCCCCGGGCCAGCGCGTTGCGGCATTTCTCGCGTACGCCGTTTTCCAGGGCGCGCAGGGCGTCAGGCAGCCGTGGGCTCACTTCCAGGTAGCGGTGGTTCACGGCTTTGATCTCCCAGACCAGGCTATAGCCTTCCAGATGACGGTCGGCGCGGGCGAAAGCGGTCATACTGCAGATCATGTGAACCTCGAAACAGCTAGCGGGACGGGCCCATAGTCTAGACCACCGGGGCCGGTGAGGCCTAATAACGCACCAGGCAGGCAGACCGGCCCCTGCCTTTGCTACAATGGCGGCCCTTTTGCATTCAAGACACTTCAGGAGTTTCCATGCGTCCTTCCGGCCGAGCCCACGATCAGCTGCGTGAACTGAGCTTCACCCGCAATTACACCGTTCACGCCGAGGGCAGTGTGTTGGTCGCTTTCGGGGATACCAAGGTGCTGTGTACCGCGTCCGTAGAGGAAGGTGTGCCGCGCTTTCTGAAGGGCAAGGGCCAGGGCTGGATCACCGCCGAATACGGCATGCTGCCTCGCTCCACCCACACTCGTTCCGGCCGTGAGGCCTCCCGGGGCAAGCAGGGTGGTCGCACCCTGGAAATCCAGCGTCTGATCGGCCGCTCCCTGCGCGCAGCTGTGGATATGAAAAAACTGGGTGAGCGCACCATCTTCCTGGATTGCGACGTGCTGCAGGCCGATGGCGGTACCCGCACCGCGTCCATTTCCGGCGCCTGTGTGGCCCTGGTGGATGCCTTTACCCACCTGCTGGAAACCAAGAAGATCAAGGACGACCCGCTCACTGGCCTGGTCGGTGCGGTATCCGTGGGCGTCTATAACGACGAGCCGGTGCTGGATCTGGACTATGCCGAAGACTCCAATGCCGGTACCGACATGAACGTGGTTATGACCCAGCAGGGCGGCTTTATCGAGATCCAGGGCTCCGCCGAGGGCGCTCCCTTTACCCGCGAACAGTCCGATACCCTGCTGGGTCTGGCAGAAAAGGGCATTGGTGAAATCATTCAGGCCCAACAGCAGGTGCTGGGCTGGTAAGGATAGACAATGAAGAACTACAAGAAGCATTTTCTGCGTTTTGCCCAGGAGCGCGAGGCGCTCAAGTTCGGCGAATTCACCCTGAAATCCGGTCGCAAGAGCCCGTATTTCTTCAATGCGGGCACCTTCAACACTGGCGAGGCGCTGGCCCGGCTGGGGCGCTATTACGCGGACGCCATTGTCGCCTCCGGGCAGGAATTCGATATGCTGTTCGGGCCGGCCTATAAGGGGATTCCGCTGGTGGCGGCGGTGGCAGTGGCGCTGGCCGAGCACCATGGCCGCGATCTGCCCTGGGCCTTCAACCGCAAGGAAGCCAAGGACCACGGCGAAGGCGGCTGGCTGGTGGGGGCGCCACTGAAGGGCCGGGTGCTGGTGATTGATGATGTGATTACCGCAGGGACCGCCATTCGTGAAGTGGCGGCCCTGTTCGAGAAGACCGAGGCCACCATGGCGGGGGTCATGGTGGCGCTGGATCGCCAGGAATGCGGTAAAGAGCCCTCCGAGGCGGGCAAGGGCTTGTCAGCGATTCAGGAAGTGGAGCAATCCCTGGGGGTGCCGGTGGGGAGTATTGTTGCGATGAACGATATTATTCACTGGCTGGAACAGCAACCGGATAGCGAGCCCATGGTGTACCGTATGCAGCAGTACCGGGAGCGTTATGGAGTGGAATAATAATGAGAAGTATTGCCCTGATTCTGGTGCTGGTGCTGTCGGCACCTACACTGGCGGCGCGGTTTGGACAGCGCGCCAGTGAGCGCATGCCGCAAGGGGCCTATTTTCGGCATGTGACTGCCGATGGCGTGGTTCACATGAACCGTACCCTCACCACCGATGCCATGCGTAGCGGCTACCAGCTGCTGGACCAGCATGGCCGGGTCCTTGAGGATGTGGAAGGCGTCAACCTGAATGACGACGAGGCCCGACAGATTCGTCTGCAGCGGGCTCGGCAGGCTCGTGAAGACAAGGAGTTGCTACGTCTGTATGCGGGGCCGGAGGATGCGGTGCGTGCCCGGGATCGCAAGATCGATGCCCTGGAGCTGAGCATCAGCTATGAAGAGAACAGCCTGGCCCAGTTGCAGATGAAGCTGGATGACGAGATTGCAGTGGCGGCTCGCAATGAGCGAGCTGGCCGTGAGGTGCCTGAAGGCGTGCATGAAGTCATTGAGCGGCTGAAGCGTCAGATAGATGCGACAGAAGAAAAACTGGCGGGGTTTGAAGCCGATATCGACGCGGCCAGAAAAGAGTTCGCGCCGATTATTCAGCGACTGAAAGAAATCGAAGAGGAAGAAGGCTAAGCCTTTTATTCAGGCGCCTGACTGCAGGCGCCTGCAGAGCTATTCCCGAAACAGGGTAGGGGTCAGTAGTTCCCACTGTGCCTGCCAGTCCTGGCTGGGACGGGCCTTGAAACCTGAGCGAACGAACTGGGCAATTCGGCCTTCAACTACTGCCAACAGCAGGTTGGCAGTAATCGTTGGGGTTGTCCGGGTGCGCAGCCCTTCCTTGATTTCCGCGTCGCGCAGTACCTGCTTGAGCTGACTTTCCACCCGATCATAAAACTGCTGGATACGCTGGTGCAGGCGCTCGTTCTCGCCGGTCAGGGCGTCGCCGGTAAGCAGCCGGGTAATGCCCGGGTTGCGCTCGGTGAAAGCCAGCATCAGGGCCAGGATCTGTTCCACCTGGCTGGCGGCATTGCCTGCTTCGGTGATGCGGTTGATTCGAGAGAAGATAGCCTCTTCAATAAACTCAATCAGCCCTTCGAACATTTTCGCCTTGCTGGGAAAATGCCGGTACAGCGCGGCTTCGGATACGCCTACTTCGCGAGCCAGGCCCGCAGTGGTAATGCGCCCCCCGGGCGCCGCTTCCAGCATGTGGGCGAGCGACTGCAGAATTTGCTCTTTGCGCGACGGTTTTTTTTCGGTCATGTAGCGTCGTTCCCGATTTGTAAGCTGCAAGCAACAAGCTTCAAGCTGCAACGCGAGGGTGGCTGGAATATATATCATATGCCGTGCCCACGCCCCAAATGCCATGAGGGGTGACGTCACTTGCTTGTTGCCTGGCTCAAGCCTGGTTGTCGTTTTATTTATCTTGTTTTTTACGCCAGTAGATCATTTCTGCTGACCTGCCAGAGTATTATTTATTCAGGGCACAAAATGCCCTCTTCCGTGGCGTTGTGCGCGGCGAGAGGGCTTGAATCTGCACGGTACTTCAACCGCGTTGCAGCTTGAAGCTTGTAGCTTGCCCCTAGTCCTTACTGATCAGCGTCCCGATCCCCTGATCGGTAAGGATCTCCAGCAGCACCGCGTGGGAAACCCGGCCGTCGATGATGTGGGCGGTGTGTACCCCGTTTTTCACCGCTTCCAGGGCGCAGCCTATCTTGGGCAGCATGCCGCCGTGGATAGTGCCATCCTTGATCAGTTCATCGACACGCTCGGCGCTGAGGCCGGTGAGAACCTTGCCCTGTTTGTCTTTCAGGCCCGCCACGTTGGTGAGCAGGATCAATTTTTCGGCACGCAGCACCTCGGCCATTTTGCCGGCCACCAGGTCCGCGTTGATGTTGTAGCTGATGCCGTCTTCATCAACGCCGATGGGGGCGATTACCGGAATAAAATCACTGCCGGCAATCAGGTCGATGATGGTGGTATCAATGCCTTGCACTTCGCCCACGTGACCGATGTCGATAATTTCCGATGTCTGCAGGGCCGGGTCGTTTTCGTCCTGGGCCTTGAGGAGCATCTTGCGGGCCTTGATAAGGCGCCCGTCTTTGCCGGTGAGGCCGATAGCCTGACCACCGTTATGCTGAATCAGATTGACGATGTCCTTGTTGACCAGTCCACCCAGGACCATCTGTACCACGTCCATGGTTTCCTGGTCGGTGACACGCATGCCCTGAACAAATTTGGATTCCTTGCCCAGGCGCTCCAGCAGGCTGCCGATCTGTGGGCCGCCGCCATGAACGATCACCGGGTTGAGCCCCACCTGCTTTAGCATCACAACATCACGGGCGAAGCTGTTTTTCAGCTCGTCGTTTTCCATGGCGTTGCCGCCGTACTTGATCACCACGGTGGCGCCAGAAAAGCGCTGAATATAGGGCAGCGCCTCGATCAGAATGCGGGCGGTATCGTGGGCACTGTTGGTGTCCATTACTTCTCCTCGGGGTGGCAGGTGAGTTGCGAGTTACAAGTTGAAAGATGCAAGGCGCGAGCAGGTTTTCGAGACTTCCATGCCGTACCTGCGTGCCAGACCCAGTGAGCGCGGCTGCGGGGTTCATCATATGGCACGGTCACTGTCCGCGTTGGAACTTTCAACTTGTCACTTGCCACTCGTCTTTCGCAATTCTAACTCAAAACGGCAATTCCAGGCTGTCGTCCACGGCCTGCAGGTGCGTGCGGAATTGCTCCTGGACTCTTTTCAGGGCTTCCTCATCACGGCCTTCGAACCGGGCCACCAGCGACGGGGTGGTGTTGGAGGCGCGTACCAGCCCCCAGCCGTCCGGGAAATCCACCCGCAGGCCGTCGATAGTGGTGGGGCGGCCGCCAGTAAATTGTTCGGCGCGGGCGACAAGGGCATCTACCAGAGCAAACTTGTTCTCTTCGCTCACATCGATGTACAGCGCCGGGGTGGTGAGACCGGTCTTGAGGCCATCGAATACCTGCCCGGCGCTGTCATCCTGCAGGGACAGGATTTCCAGCAAGCGAGCGCCGGCATAGAGGCCGTCATCGCAGCCGAACCAGCGATCTGCGAAGAAGATGTGGCCACTAATTTCACCGGCAAGCGGCGCCCCGCATTCCTTCATTTTTGCCTTGATCAGCGAATGCCCGGTCTTGTACATCATCGGTCGGCCACCGCTCTTGCGGATAATGGCCGGCAGTGCCCGGCTGCATTTTACGTCGAACAGGATGTCCGCACCGGGGCTGCGGCCCAGAAGATCTTTGGCGAATAACATCAACAAACGATCCGGCCAGATGATTTCGCCGCTGTTGGTGACCACCGCGACCCGGTCGGCATCGCCGTCGAAGGCCAGCCCCAGATCCAGGTTTTCCTGCTGCACGATGCGGATCAGGTCGGCCAGATTTTCCGGGTTGCCCGGGTCGGGGGCGTGATTGGGGAAGTTGCCGTCGATCTCGGTATACAGGGGAGTGACGTCGCAGCCGAGTTGCCTGAACAGCTGTGGCGCCAGTTCGCCGCCAGCACCGTTGCCACAGTCGATGGCAATCTTCAGTGGGCGGGCCAGTACGATATCGCTGGTGATATCACTCAGGTAGCGGTCGGTAATATCGCGTTCTTCTTCGCGACCCTTGCCTTCGCTAAAGGCCTTGTGGCGGATCCGTTCCTGCAGCGCAGTGATGCGCTCACCGTAAAGAGTGTCGCCGTTGATAACGATCTTCAAGCCGTTGTGGCTGGCCGGGTTGTGGCTGCCGGTGAGCATGACGCCGCTACGGGTTTCCAGCACTTCGGTGGCGTAATAGAGCACCGGAGTGGGCACCAGTCCCAGATTGATTACGTCACGACCGGATTCCAGCAGCCCCTTGATCAGGGACCGACTCAGCTCGGGGCTGGACAGGCGGCCATCACGGGCCACCAGCACGCTTTGTTGCCCCGCTTCGCCGGCCTCGCTACCAATGGCACGACCCAGTAGGTACACGCCCTGGGCGGTGAGGGTGTCGCCGGCTACGCCGCGTATGTCATAGGCGCGAAAAATGCTGTCGGGCAGGGTTTCCCCCTGTTTTTCGTCCACCAGCAGAATGCCATCGTCACTGTCTTCCTCAAGCACCAGGGCTTCCGCCGGCTTTCTGGCGGTTGGGGGCACTGAGGCTCCGCGTTCACGCAGCTTGCTGGCAAGCCGTGCCTGGGCATCGTTGACGGTGGAAAACAATGGGAAATGGAAGTGATTGCGGGCGCTGACACCGGGCTGGCGGGCCAGCTCGTCGCAGTAGCGGACCAGTTCGGCACAGTCCTGCTTGAGAAAGCGAACCAGTAGACGGTTGACCACCAGTGTGCCGATTAACAACAGCGCAATGCCCAGTGCCACGACGATGATGCTGATCATAAACAGATTGCTGTCGGTGGGCGATAGCGTCAGCTGAACCATCACCGGGCCGGCGGTAGCCTCGGCCTGGGGGGCGTTGCTGTTTCCGGGCAGGCTGAAGAGGTTGTTGCCCGCGAATTTTACCTGCAGCTGGCTGCCGGGCGGGGCAAGCCCCTGAAGGGTCTGGGTCAGTGTGGTGAGAGGGACTTTCAGTAACAGGGTGCCGTTCTGGTTGCGAGTGGCTTTTACCAGAACCAGAGTTGGGGGCTGGCCGGCGATGATTACCGGTCCCGGGGACCGGCCCAGGCGGACTTCCTTGAGCAGTTCCTGGGAGGTATAGCTGAAATCGTCGGTGTCCGCTCCCCGCCGCGGTACCAGTCGCAGACTGGCATCGGGAAGCCATTGGTGATGGCGGCTATTGAAATCCGCGATGGTGTTGTTGGAAAGCGCCTGGTCTACATCGTTACGAGTGGCCAGGAGTGCCAGTTGCTGCTGATGCGCCTGGATATGGGCATGGCCCAGGTTGGCGATGGACTGGGCAAGCTGGTTGGCGTGGTGCTGTTGTTGTTCAGCGTCGGCCACGCTGGTCTGATAAAACCAGGTGGCACCGCCAGCTACCAGTATGGCTGCCAGGGCGGCAATCAGTAGTGGTACCAGAGGCTTGAATGCGTTGACGTCTGCGCGTTTGTTCTTCTTGTTGCCCATGTCCCCTCCCGGTCATGCTCAGTGACGGCCGCTGTGGCCGAAACCGCCGCTGCCCCGCTCACTGTTGGTGAAGTTGTCCACCTGTTCCAGTTGTACCTGCATCACCGGAACGATGACCAGCTGGGCAATACGTTCGCCGGGTTCCACGGTGAACGGCTGGTTGCCCCGGTTCCAGCAGGACACCATCAGTTCGCCCTGGTAGTCGGAATCGATCAGGCCCACCAGGTTGCCCAGTACGATGCCGTGCTTGTGGCCCAGCCCGGAGCGCGGCAGGATCATCCCCGCATAGCCCGGGTCACTGATATGGATGGCCATGCCGGTGGGCAGCAGCTCGGTTTGCCCCGGTTCCAGCCGCAGCGGTTCCTTGACCATGGCGCGCAGATCCAGCCCGGCAGAGCCGTCGGTGGCGTAATGGGGCAATGGAATACTGTCGCCCAGTCGGGGGTCGAGAACACGATATTGCAGTTTCATGGTTTTCCCTTTGGTCAGGCGTCACGCTTCACACGCCAGCGTTAGTCTTTATACCGTATCGCAATCAATTCGATCAGTTGCTTGGCAATCTGTGCCTTGGAGGCCAGTGGCAGCACCTTGTGGCCACCGGGCCAGATGACGGTGAGGGCATTGTTGTCACTGTTGAAGCCCACATTGCTGCCGGACACGTCATTGGTGGCGATCATGTCCAGTTTCTTGTTCACCAGCTTGGCCTGGGCATAGGCCACCACGTCCCGGGTTTCTGCCGCAAAGCCCACGGTGAAGGGGCGTTTGTCGTGCTCTGCTACTGAGGCCACGATGTCCGGGTTTTTTACCAGGGTGAGGTGAATTTCCTCAGTGGATTTCTTGATCTTGTGGTCGGCGGTGACTGTGGGGCGGTAGTCCGCCACGGCGGCGGTGGCGATAAAGACGTCACAGCCTTCCTCCACTGTTTTCATGCAGGCATCAAACATATCCACTGCCCGGCTCACATCCACCCGGTCCACCCGTGACGGGGTAGGCAGATTCACCGGGCCGGCGATCAGGGTGACCCGAGCACCGGCTTCGGCGGCGGCCTCGGCCAGGGCGAAGCCCATTTTCCCGGAGCTCTTGTTGGTGATGTAGCGCACCGGGTCGATGGCTTCGCGGGTGGGGCCGGCAGTAATCACCACATGCTTGCCGGTGAGCAGCTGGTAATCGAATACCTCGGCGGCATGCTGGATGATCTCCAGGGGCTCGAGCATGCGACCGGAGCCTACCTCGCCGCAGGCCTGGCTGCCGCTGCCGGGGCCGAATACCTTGATGCCCTTTTCCTGCAGGATCAGCAGGTTTTTCTGGGTGCTGGTGTCTGCCCACATCTGCTGGTTCATGGCCGGGGCAATGGCAATGGGGGCGCCGGTGGCCAGGCACAGGGTGGCAAGCAGGTCGTTGCCGTGACCATGGGCAAGGCGGGCCATGAAATTGGCCGAAGCTGGCGCAATCAGCACCAGATCTGCCCAGCGGGCCAGCTCGATATGGCCCATGGCGGCTTCCGCCGTGGGATCCAGCAGGGTGGTATGTACCGGGTGTCCGGACAGGGCCTGCATGGTCAGCGGGGTAATGAATTCGCAGGCACCCTGGGTCATCACCACCCGTACCTGGGCGCCCACATCCTGCAGGCGGCGAACCAGATCGGCGGCTTTATAGGCGGCAATTCCGCCCGTGACTCCCAGAAGGATGCGTTTGTTCACCAGACGATGCATGACGAAATCCTGCGCAGCGATAGCGACGTTTACGGCGGGGGCTTACAGCAGCAAGGGCAAATCACCGGTGCCGTGGAAGCCGGAACCCTGCTATTACATAGGCTGCATAGGGTAGCACTAAGGTATGAGCGCTGCCCACTTCACAATGATATGGAATATCAAGGCGTTACGGGGAAAGGAAACGGCATGGCAATCACTGACTGGCCCACGGATGAAAGACCAAGGGAAAAGCTGCTGGCGCGTGGGGCGGAATCGCTGAGTGATGCGGAGCTGCTGGCAATTTTTCTGCGTACCGGGCAGCAGGGCATGACAGCGGTGGATCTGGCCAGAACCCAGTTGGCGGCGGGTGGCGGGTTGCGGGCCCTGCTCGACAGTAGCCCGGAGATCATGGCCCGCCTGCCGGGTATGGGCACTGCCCGGCGGGCCCTGTTGCTGGCGGCGCTGGAGCTGGGGCGACGTTATCTGGCCGAACCGCTGGAGCGGGGTTTGCCGCTGGATAATCCGGACAAGGCTGGCCAGTTGCTCACCGCTCGCCTGCGCGGGCTGCCCTATGAGGTGTTTGCCTGTCTGTTTCTGGACAACAAACACCGGCTGATTGCCTTCGAGCAGCTATTTCAGGGCACTATTGATGCGGCGGCGGTTTACCCCCGGGAGGTAGTGCGTCGGGCCATGGAGCATAATGCGGCTGCGGTCATTCTGGCCCACAACCATCCATCCGGTGTGGCCGAGCCCAGCCAGTCGGACCATGCCATTACCCGGCGGCTGGTGGAGGCGCTGGGGCTGATGGAGATCCGTGTGCTGGATCATCTGGTAATCGGCGATGGCGGTTGGGTGTCACTGGCGGCCCGTGGAGCGCTGTAAATGAGGCGGCAGTGGAGATGGGCTTGCGGTAAGTCCCTGAATCCTGGTGTATCCGATCGATTATCCGAGATTTCGCTTGAAACTTGACCGGCAGATTGGTATAAAACGCGCCTTTTCCGGGGCTCTACCGTCCCCCCGCAAGAAGATTTACGGAGCAAGACAATGTCCAAGGTTTGCCAGGTGACCGGTAAGCGCCCTGTAACGGGCAACAGAGTTTCTCACTCGAACATCAAGACCAAGCGTCGTTTCGAGCCGAATCTGCACCACCATCGTTTCTGGGTTGAGTCCGAGAAGCGCTTTGTGCGCCTGCGTGTGACCTCCAAGGGCATGCGTATTATCGACAAGAAAGGGATTGATGCCGTGCTGGCTGATATCCGTTCTCGCGGCGAGCGTGTTTAAGGCTAATTAAGGAGCTAACCCATGGCCGGTCCTATTCGTGAAAAAATCCGCCTGGTGTCCTCTGCTGGCACGGGGCACTTCTACACCACCACCAAGAACAAGCGTCTCCATCCTGAAAAGATGGAAACCAAGAAGTATGATCCGGTCGTGCGCAAGCATGTGGCCTACAAGGAAGCGAAAATCAAGTAACGGTTTTCTTGCTGCCTGCCTGGCAACGGACATAAAAAAAACCCGGGATTCTGTCCCGGGTTTTTTTATGTCAGGAATCTGGCCGGAGGTGGGTGCTGCTTGATTGCCTGTGGGCGGACCTTGTTAACGTTAGTGATGTCTTGTCGTCAGCAGTTCAAGTAACACAAAACGATCAGGCTTGTCTGTCACGCAAGTGCAATTCTGTGCTTTTAAAACACCGTTCGTCACCTTTCAGGCCCGAACGGGGTTTTTGCAATGCGGTTGCCGGTACTCCGGTGCTACTTTTACAGAAAGAAGTGCATCGCAACAAAACACTACGCAGTGGAAGTTGTGATGCATCTTACGGATGCATAGCATTAAATGCGAAGTTCACTTTTTCGCATATGCTTTCACATGATTTTCACATCAAGGGACGTGCAACGGAGCGCACTATGAGTACCTTAAAAGATATGTTTCGTTTGTTGATGATCCGGCTGTACACCCAGATGCCCGGGCGTGCGCGCAACCAGCGTGGTGCCAGTGCATTGGAATATATTGTGCTTGCTGCTGCACTGATCATCATTATTGGTGTTCTGGCTACTAATGAGACGGTTCAGACGACCATCAACACTGCATTTACAGACCTCTTCACTGACGCTTCCAATGCTGGTGGCTCGTAAGGGCTAGCCGCCTTCGGGTACGAGATATGCGGATACGCCGGAGAGTAACTGGGGCGGTGGCATTGGAGTTTCTGATGCTTTTTCCCTTTGTTGTTGCCATGCTCTATGGTGCGGCGGTTTACGGTCTCACTTTCTTTGCCCAGTATCGTATGCAGGCCGCCGTGGATACCGCTGTATCCACGGCGCTGTATGTGGACCGGTCCGATAACCAGGCCAGTGGTCTTGGCACTGCTGTAACGCAGAGGGCCAATACGGCGCTGGCAGGCCTGGTGGCGCAGTTACCGGAAAACCTGAGGGATAACCTGGATACAACGTCAGCCTGCGGGCTGGAAACCATTGCCGGGGGGGTGGAAGTGCTTCACTGCAGTCTGGTATACCCCAACTATCAAGCCAATCCGATTGTGCCGGTGCTGAGCTTCGGCATGCTGGGGGATTTTCCGCCCTTGCCGGCAACACTGGATGTGGATGCCCGGGCCGCGTTCTGATTTAAAGCGTCGGGTCGGCACAAGAACCAACATTTGACAGGGATGTTCCGGAGAGAACATGGGATCAAGACTGCTCTATATGCTGCCGGCGTTAGTGGTGGCATTGGTTGCGCTGATACTGGCGCTGGTGGGATTAAGTCGCGACCCGGCGCCGTCGCTGGTAGTCCGTGATGACGCCTCCGGTGAGGAAGTGCGCGACAAGGAAGCCCCCAGTTATCGTTACTGGGTCGTCACCGAGAGTTTGAATGTCGGTGACACACTGGATGAAGAGGTGTTGGCGGTCGTATCCTCGCCGGCACCTATCCCCAACGTGCTGACTGCCGACGAAAAGGTGGCCGGCAAAGAACTGCGTCAATACGCCCGTCCGGGCGAACTGCTTTCCCGTAATCATCTTGAGCCTGGTGGCACTCTGCCCAGCACCCTGCCCGCCGGTTTCCGAGCCTTGGCTGTGGGGGTGGATGATGTGGTCATGGCTGGCGGTTTGTTGCAGCCCGGTGATCTGGTGGATGTGGCGGTGTCATTTCAAAAAGCAGACCGGGATGACCCGGCGGCCATGGTGCTGTTGCGCAGCCTGCAGGTGCTGGCGGTGAAGGGTGCCATGGCGGCGGCCAGCAGTGATCAGGATCGCGAGGCCCAGCGTCGCAACAATACCGTGGTGCTGGCGGTGCCCAAGGACAAAGTGCCGACGCTGTTGCTTGCCTCGGAAGAAGGTACGCTGCGTTTGGCGGTTGTGGCCAGCCAGGACAAGGCTGCTGACGACAGCGACGCAGGAAAGAAAGCCAAACCGGTTTACTACAAGGATCTGTTCCCGGCGGCCCGCGCACCAGCACCACGGGCGACACCGGGCCAGAAAGTGGAAGTGTATGAGGGATCAGAGTCAAGGAGCACCTATGTGCGTTAAGGGGTTGTGGAAGAGAGCCGGGGCATTGCTGGTTCTGTGGTTCTCCCTGTCGCTTGTGGTCGTGGCGCAGGCAGATGCTCTAGAAGGCACCATGCGGGTGGCGCCCGGGGATCAGAAAGTGCTGAACTTCCCGGAATCGGTGGCCAAGGTGGCGACCTCGGATCCGAAGGTGGCGGCACTTACCGTGACGGGCAGTGAGGAGTTGTTGCTGACCGCCAAGGCTGAGGGCTCGGCGGTGATATCGGTGTGGTTACGCGGCAAGGCCAAGCCGCTGCGCAGTACGGTGGTAGTGGCGACGACGCTGGGTTCCTCGCTGCCTTTTGGCACCCAGGTGCAGACAGATATCCGGGTATTGGAAGTCAGTCGCTCGGAGCTCAACCAACTGGGTATGAGCTACAGCAATGTGTTCAACGATGGCCAGTCAGCAGTAGGGATTGCGCCTCCCGGTACCGGCTTTCAGGTGCCGGGCGTGGTGCCGGCGCCCTTGAGCTCCAATGGATTTAACCTGTTTGGCTTTGGCCCCAATTCGGTACTGGCCATCAATGCGCTGGAGGCGGGTGGCTTTGCCTATACCCTGGCCGAGCCCTCCCTGACCAGTCTGTCAGGGCAGAGCGCCAGTTTCCTGTCCGGGGGGGAGTTCCCTGTCCCCATTCGCAGTGATAACAGCGGGGTGCAAATTGAATTCAAGGAATTCGGTATCGGTCTTAGCCTTACCCCAACGGTGATTGATGCCGGTCAAATTATTCTCAAGGTAGCACCGGAGGTTTCCGAACTGGATTTTTCTGCCGGGGTTGAAACCGGGGGGGTTGCTGTGCCGGGCCTGAGGGTGCGGCGTGCGGAAACCACGGTGTCTCTGGCGCCGGGTGAGACCTTTATCATCAGTGGTCTGGTTAGCCGTAACACCATCAACAACAGTGACCGCCTGCCGGGCATCGGTAATATTCCGTTGTTGGGCGCCTTCTTCCGCTCCTCGCGCATTGAGAAAAATGACAAGGAACTGGTGATGGTGGTGACGCCACATCTGGTGACACCACAACAGAGCACCGAGCCCCCGGTGACGCTGCCAGGTGCGGGCTATCACAGTAGCAGTACGGGCTGGCTGGATATGGCCACGGAAAGTCGTCGTGGTTCGCAGCCAATTCGCCACGGCTTGAGCTGGTGATGCTATGAGTGATCATGACATTGTTCTTTCTGTTGTCGACGATGAAGGTATTGAAGCCTGGCTGGAGCGGGTGGTGGATGAGCCATTCCGTCTTGAACAGGTCAGCAGAAGCGATTTGACCCGTGTACTGCGATTGCTGGAAGCGACTACCGCCCATGTGGTGATGGTGGAAATTTCTGAAGCGGATATGGATCAGTCGCTGGCCATCATTACGGCTCTGACCAGTGCCCGTCCCTGGGTAACCGTGATCACCGTTTGTGCCCGTGCCAATCAGGAATTGTTGCTGCAGTCCATGCGCGCCGGTGCCCGGGATTGCTTTGTGGCAGGCAGTGAGGCGGGGGATGTGCGTGACCGCCTGCGGCGCCACCAGTTGCTGAGAGTCGGACACTATGATGACCAGGTTCGCTCGGCGACCAATAATCTCACTCTGGTGGCGTCCGCCAGCCCCACGGTGGATACCCGCTTTCTGGCCCAGAATGTGGCACTCGGGCTGAATCGCCTGTTCCCCAATGAACGTTGCCTGGCCATTGATACCCAGCCCGCCGAACGGGGTATTTTCTATCTGGATGTGCATAACGAGTACACCCTGGAGAACCTGTTGGCGAGCCCGGAAACCCTGGATGAAACTCTGATCGGCACTGCTCTGGAAGAGTATCGACCGGGTTTGCGGTTGCTGGCTGGCGGTATTGATAGCCGCGAGTTGGAAGGAGATCGCAGTGCGGATCTGTTCATTGCGCTCAATCACCTGATGCAGATGTTCGATCGTATCGTGATCAATGTGGGCACCCTGGAGGGTCGCCACTGGGTAAGAGCCCTGGGCATTCATGCTCGCCACCTGCTGATCACCATGCAGCCGCTGGTGGATCAGGCCCATGCAGTGCGGACCCTGGGTAATGAGTGGCGCTCCCATCTGGGGCGGGACAGCCAGGTTCATCTGGTGGTGGACGGCATGGAGAGCAAGGTGCCTCCCGATCTTGATGAGCTATCGGAGACAGCAGGAGTTGGCCTGCTAGGAGGGCTGCCGATGGACTGGCGTCACCGTCTGATGTCCATGAACAGTGGCCTGCCGATTCAGGAGCAGTCTCCCCGCTGTCGTTACAGCCGCGGCCTGCAGGCCATGATTAACAAGCTGGAATCACAGCAGGAAGTGAGTGCCGGTGAGAGCTGGTGGCAACGACTGCGCAGTAACGGATAGCAGGAGCGCTTGTGGCGGGACGGATCGACGCAGAATACCAGCATCTCAAGGATCGCACCCATCGCTGGGTGGTGGAGCGGCTGGATGAGGAAGGCATCGAGGTTGGCAATGCCGGCCGCGATCAGCTTGCCGATTTTGTCCGCACTGCGGTTGGGCAGCATATCGCCCTGAATCGGGTGCCCCTGTCCACGCAGGATCTTAATCAGCTGGTTCGCGATACACTGGACGAGGTAACCGGTTATGGGCCATTGGAGCCTTTGCTGGCCGATCCCCGTATCAACGATATCCTGGTAAATGGCCCGGACAGCGTCTTCATTGAGGTGGCCGGGGTCCTGCAAAAGGCATCGGTGCGATTCATCAACGACGATCATGTGGTGCGGGTAATTCGTCGTATGCTCGCTCCCCTGGGGCGGCGGCTGGACGAGTCCAGTCCCATGGTGGATGCTCGTCTGCCGGACGGGTCCCGGGTCAATGCGATCATTCCGCCGCTGGCCCTGGATGGCCCCAGCATCAGTATCCGTAAATTCACCCGTCACCATCTTGGTGCTCAGGAGCTGATTGATAGCGGCTCCCTGACAGAGGCGTGTCTGGATACCATGGTCAAGGCCGTGGAGTCGCGGCGTAACATCATCATCAGCGGTGGTACCGGCACCGGCAAGACCACCATGCTGAACCTGATCAGCCAGTACATTCCCCGTCAGGAACGTATCCTCACCATTGAGGATTCCGCCGAGCTGGTTCTCAATCATCCTCATGTAGTGCGTCTGGAAACTCGTCCGGCGAATACTGAAGGCAAGGGGCGCATCAGTGCGCGAGAGTTGGTAATCAATGCCCTGCGAATGCGCCCGGACCGGATTATTCTCGGCGAGGTACGCTCCAACGAGATCATCGAATTGCTCCAGGCCATGAATACAGGTCATGACGGTTCCATGAGTACCATTCACGCCAATAGCACCCGTGACGCGCTTGTGCGTATCGAAACATTGCTGGCGGTGAGTGGCTATGAGGCCAGTGAAACTGCCATCGGACGACTGATCGGTTCGGCGCTGGATATCATCATTCAACTGGAAAGGTTGCCCGATGGTCGCCGTCGCGTCAGCGAAGTGGTCGCGCTGACGCCGACGGAAAACGATCTGTACCACATGGATTACCTGTATCGGAGCCAGACATGAGTGCGGTAGAGCTGCTTGGCATGGCACAGCTGCTCGGCATTATTGCCGTGCTGACGGTGCTTATGCAGCTCGTCTGGTTTCGTTATCGGCAGCGCAGCCTGTTGACCGAGCGAGTGCGTCAGCGTTTGCAGCAACGGATGGAAATCGGCGGCGAACCGGGGCAAGTGCGAGTGGTTGCGGGTCCGTTGGAGCGACTGCTGTTGCGTGCCGATATTCGCCTGTCCAGAACGCAGCTGTCGCTGCTTGGTATCGTCATTTTTTTGCTTTTGGTGCTGGTGTTGGCGTCCTCCGGGCTCATTGCGGCGGCGGTGGTGTTGGCGCTGGTGGCAGCGAGCCTGTGGATGTACTGGCGGTTTCGCTTCCAGCAACAGCGGCGGATGATTTTTGAATCACTGCCGGGAATCATGGAGTCGACCCTGCGCTATATGAGTGCCGGCCGGTCGCTGGAGGCGTCGTTGATGGAGTCCTTTCAGGATGCTCCGCCGGTGTTTGCGCCGCTGACCTTCAGGCTGCGTAGTGCGATTGAATCCGGGCGCGATTACACGGGTTTGTTTGAAGACTTTTCCCGGCTTTACCAAGTGTCATCGCTGGTACTGGTTTCCATTGCGCTACGGACTTCCGCGCGGTTCGGCTCCTCCATTCGGCCAGTCCTGGAGCAGGTGGCTACATCGCTGCGTTCTCAGCAAGAGCTGCGTCGGGAGTTTCTTGCCTCCACCGCAGAGACTCGCTTTACCGCTGGCGCCTTTACCCTGCTGCCGCTGGGTATGGCTGCCTACATGATGCTGATTAACGAGAAGTATGCCGAGGTGCTACTGAATACGGACACCGGCCATACCATGTTGATGATTGCCGGTATCCTGCAGGGCCTTGGTGTGCTTGTTATCTGGCGAATGATACAGGGGGTCGGCCGTGAATAATGTGCTGCTGATTCTCGCTATTTTGCTGTCGGTCTTGTCTGTGTGGCTGGTATACAAGACTCGGGATTGGGCGTTACGTGCGCGGGTCAGCCAGCGTTTGCAAGATAGCGGCAACCATCGGGATGATGAGGATCGGGGTTTCTGGCTGTGGAAGCTGTCCAGTTCGCTGACGGAATCCTCTATCGCTTCGGGCGATTATCAGGAGATTCGCCAGGCATTGGCAGGCATGGGTAAGAGCCGAGAGCAATCCCAGGTCATTTACCTGCTGTCTTGCTGGCTGTTGCCGGCTCTGGTGGCGCTGGTGGGGTTTCTGGTGTTTGGTTTGCTGGGCGGTCTGTTGGCGTCGGCGGCGGGATTCATTGTACCGCGTAGGGTCATTCGCGGCATGGGGGCTCAGGCAGAGCTCAGGCAGAATCTGGAAGCCGTAGAGCTTTGCCATATGACACGGATGCTGATGGAGGCGGGGCTCTCACTTGAGCGCGTATTGCGCATCATCGGTCGCCAGGGGCGTCCGCTTCTACCTATTCTGATCATGCGGATAGACCGTTTTAATCGATTGATGAAATCCGGTGCAGAGCGCACGCAGGCACTGGATGAGTTGGGCGAAAACAAACGCATTCCGGTGCTGCGAAGTTATGTAGTACTGATGAAGCAAAGCAGTCAATTGGGTGCCGGAGTATCCGCCAGCCTGGATCAAATTATTGAAGAAGCCCAGAACGTGGAACGTAACCGCATTCGGGAGGAAACCAATCGGATCGGCGCCAAGATGACGGTGGTAATGATGGCGTTCATGCTGCCGGCACTGTTCATCTTGATAGGCGGCCCGGCGGTGATTTCCATTGCCGATGCATTGGCACGATAACAAAGGGAGTAACGACATGCGTGGCATGGTTTGGGGAGCACTGGTACTACTGGCGGGGTGTGCCCATCAGTCAGTGCCGGAGTCGGCCCCGGGAACAGTGGATGTGTCATCAATTGCCTGCAAGGAGGCATTGCAGCCAGAACAGCGCGTGGATCTGGAAATGGTGGATACCCTGATGGCCAAGGGGCGCAATTATGCAGCTCTGGCCCAGCTGGAAAGTAAACCGATGAGCGCCATCGATCACTGGTTACGCTACGGCCAGTTGTTGGCGGCCTCCGGCAAGCTGGATGAGGCTGAGCAGGTGTATCGTGCCCTGGCCAACCGCTGTGATGATGGTCGTAGTCGTCATGGCCTGGGTATGGTGTTGCTCAAGCGCCATGAAGTCATGGCGGCACTCTCCCACCTGGAGCGGGCTCGCAGCCTGGCTCCGGCCACTTCCCAGGTGCGTAATGATTACGGCTATGCCTTGATGCTGGTAGGTCGCTACGAGGATGCGGCTTTCGAGCTGCGCACCGCCCTGGAGCTGGCCAATGGCAAGGGGCCGGTTCGTCAGAATCTGGCTGTGGCCTATCTGATGACCGATGACCGTGAGGGCCTTCGGGCGTTACAGTCGAATTATGGTTTTTCGGAGGATGAAATCGCCTATGCCGAGAAACTCAGTGAACAGTTCGGGAGGACCCGACAATGAAAAAACTGGCCTTGATACTGATGTTGCCGGGAACGGTGCTGGCGGCGGAGCCCCGGCAAGCCTATACCTTTGGTGTTTCCGGGCAGGTCGTCAGTAATAAATCCGAGACGGTCACTGACTGGCTGCTCAATCAGCAGAGGGACTCCCGCCCTGCAGGGCAGAGTGAGCTGGCGGCACCGCTTTATGTGGATACCCAGCGCCGCCTGGCAGATTCCTTCCGTACCGCGATTCCGGAAAGTTTCGGTGAACAGACCCGAGACGACAATTAATCGTTTCCGGCAGCGCGGGGCCCTGTCGGTCATCACCCCGCTATTGCTGCTGATCGTCATTATTCTCACGGTAATGGCGCTGGATGGCGCACGTCTGTACAGCCTGCGCAGCGAGATGCAGGCCCAGGTGAATGTGGCCGCCCAGGCTGCGGCGGGGGAGACACAGACATGCGGCGGGCAGGCACCCAGCTCTGCCGTGGTGCAACAGCGTGCGCAGGCAGCCGCCGCCGCCCAGGGGTTCCAGGGTGATGCTGCTGCCCTGCAGGTGCAGCTCGGTGTCATTGAAGATGGCGACAATGATGGGGTAGTGGCTTTCGCACCTGTTAGCTTCATTGAAGAAAGTAATGCAGTACTGGTGAGTTATACACGCACCGAACCGATATCCATGCTGCTGCCGCAATCGGTGTTCGGAGGTATCGACATTTCAGTCAACGCCGCCGTGCGTAAGGAAGTGGAGGCAACCATCAGTGCTGCCGGGGGTACAGCCGGCGTAGGTGGTGATGCCACCTTGCTCGGCACTCTTCTTGGTGTGGTTCTTAATCAGCCGGGGTTCGGACTGGACCCGACCGATCTGAACAGTCTAGAAAACGCCACGGTACAACTGGGAGATTTGCTCTCTGCAGCGGGGGTTGATGACCTGGTGGAGCTCTTGCCGCTTGAGGCATCTGCCCTGGCGGCTGCACTCAGTGATGTTGGTGGGATTGCTGCGCCGGTGGCGGATATGCTCGATGACCTGGTAACGGCTGAGGGGATAGAGACTATCAAGGTGGCCGATATTATCAGTGTTGCGGAGAATGCCTCTGTCCCGGACTCCAGCGAATTTCCTGTCTATGACCTGGTCATCAGTCTGGTGCTCAATCTGGCGGAGCAGCAGCAAGCTGGAGAAGGTGGGGTGCTGTCATTGCCGCTGAATATCAACAATCTTTCCATTCCGTTGATTGCCAATATTACGGCTGTGGACCTGGGCTTGAATGTGGGGGAGCCGCCTACGGTGGCCGTGGGGCCGGCCCGACAGAATGCGGACGGTGAATGGGTAACCAGTTTCTATGCCCCGGACCTGACTCTTCAGTTGTCGGCTGATGTGGAACTGTTGCCAATAAACATTGGTGGGCTTTTGTCGTTTTCGCTGGCTGATTTGACCATTCCTCTGGCAGTGAATGCCGGTGGTGGCAGAGGCCAGCTGGTGTCTGCTGACTGTGCCCGTGGTACGGCAAACACCGTCGAGTTCGGCGTTAATCTTGAGCGGGAAGTGGCTCGTATCGTAACTGGGACATTGACCTCGGATGGCGAGTTACAGCCTGAGCCGCTGGAAGCGACTGTCGGCAGGTTGACCTTGTTGTCAGGGCTGCTCCCTCCCATTGAAGGCATACTTTACCTGAATGCGGAAGTGGATGGTCTGGCGCCCGGCGTGGAAGAAACGGTATTCATGGATCCGCGCTATGATTTGTATTGTGATCCTGTCGATGGGTGTGATCAGTTGAGATACAGCGACCTGGGTGATGGGTTGTCCGGTCTTGATCTGGATGTAGAGGTTAATGAGGCCTCATTGCTTAAAAGCAGTTTTGGTTTGATCAACCTGACGCCGCTATTGAAGCCTATTCTGGATCCGGTGCTGGCGTTGTTGGACGACGTGATATTGAGTCTGGCTCAGGCAGTGATTAACCCTTTGCTGAGAACCCTGGGTGTCGGCTTGGGGGGGATCAGTGTCAATATCAGCGCTGCCAACCAGGATGGCATTCAACTCATCGAGAACATTACGGTTGAGCCGCTGGGTCAGTGATGATGGCCGTCGCTGCCGCTCGCGGCCATTCAGCGACACGTCTGATGCAGGCGGGTTTCGATCCTGCACCATGTAGCGTGCATTGCCTCGCCTGTTTGCCGTCCGGCTGTAACTCTTATTCTATCGTTGGCAATCTGAAACCATAAAAAAGGCCGCAAAAGCGGCCTTTTTTACGGTGCCTTGATATGGCTAAGGCTCAGTGGGCAACTGCGGCCGGCCGGTAACGGGTCAGCTGATCGGCAAACTCTTGCAGGGCAGCAATGCCGGACTCGCGGGCATCGTGGTACCACTGCTCCAGGGCTTCCACCATTTCTGACGAGTTACGGCTGGTCTGGGACCAGATGTCCTGCAGGCGCAGGCGGAACTGGTAGATGGCATCCAGGGTTTCGTTGCTTTCCGTCAGTGTCTGCAGGCGCTTTTTCTGTCCGGGCTTGATCAGGCTGATGTCGCGGTGGAACAGGGCATGGGCACGGGCATACAAATCGCGGGTAGCGTCGCAGGCGCGGGCCTGTTCCTGCTTGAACACCGGCAAGATCACGGTCTTGCGGTAGTTGGCCATTACCTGGAAGCGGTGCTGCATGATGCCGCGAAGGGCATCCAGATCCACTTTGCTGGCGCTTTTCTCGAAGGCCGGCTTGGGAGCGACCTTTTTCACCTTGGCCAGGCCAAGTATCTCGAACAGACGAATCCAGGCCCAGCCCATGTCGAACTCGAAACGGCGCACGGACAGCTTGGCGGAGTTGGGGTAGGTGTGGTGGTTGTTATGCAGCTCTTCGCCACCAATCAGGATGCCCCAGGGAGAAATATTGCGTGACGCATCGGCACATTCGAAGTTGCGGTAGCCCCAGTAATGACCGATACCGTTGATGACGCCGGCGGCGAACAGCGGGATCCACATCATCTGAACGGCCCAAACAGTGATGCCGGCAGCGCCAAACAGCAGCAGGTCGATCACGGCCATCAGGGTGACGCCACCCATGGGAAAGCGGGAATAGACGTTTCGCTCAATCCAGTCGTCCGGGCAGCCCGCCCCGTATTTACTCAGGGTTTCCTGGTTTTCCGCTTCTTCGCGGTACAGTTCGGCACCTTCGCGCAGGACTTTCTGGATACCTTTGACCTGCGGGCTGTGCGGGTCGTCTTCGGTTTCGCACTTGGCGTGGTGTTTGCGGTGGATAGCGGTCCACTCGAGGGTATTCTGGCCGGTGGTCAGCCACAGCCAGAAACGGAAAAAGTGTTTCAGCACCGGGTGTAGTTCCAGAGCCCGGTGGGCGGAATAGCGGTGCAGGTAGACGGTGACGCCGACAATGGTGATGTGGGTCATGGCCAGGGTGATCAGAATCAGGGCACCCAGGCTGGGGGCCAACAGGCCGTTGCTCAGATAATTCAGCATGAAAGTCGCACAAGGTAAAAACGGAGTTCCTATTGTGCCCAGTCGGGGTGACAGGAAGAAGGTGCCGGATAGGTCAAATTCGGACTTTCGGGCCAAGGGTTGGCCAGGGGCGGATAAACGGTAGGAGAAAGCGCGCAAGGCCCCCGGGGTTTGACCCGGAGAGCAATTGCAGGCCGGAAACGGAAGGCTATGGGCGACGGCAAAGGGGTGAAAGGTTCCCGGGTTTGCTTTTCGAAACTCGCACCTCGTCACTCGCTACGTCGATCCAGGCTTTTATAGGCAGGGGTCAGGGCGCTCCAGCAACAGGTGTCCATGGGGATCCACCGATGCCTGCCAGCCCGGGGCCAGCCAGGTCGTGCCCACCGCTTCGGCAATCAGCGCCGGGCCTTGCAGGATCTGGCCGGCGCCCAGGGCGTCGCGATCATAAATGGTCACCTGCTGGTCCACGCCGGGCAGCTGCGCGTGCCGGGTCGCCGCTACGGTGAGGGCCGGCAGGGGCGGTTGGGTGGGTGGTGAGGTGGTGGCCAGGCTTTGCACCCTGATGTTCACCTGCCGTACCGGTAAGGCCAGCCGGTGGCCGAAGCGCTGCTCATGGGCATCATGAAATAACCGTTCCCGCTCCGCTGCCTCGTCCTGCCAGGGAATCTGCAGCACCGATGACTGGCCCTGGTAGCACATATCCACAAAGACCCGGTGCTGGATGTGGCTGGCGGGCACGCCCTCGCGGATCAGCTCTTCATGGCCTTGCTGTTGCAGGATCTCGATTTGCGATTGCAGCACGGTGTGGTCAGATGCCTCGGGCAGGGCCTGGAGTTGTTCTCGTTTGCGTGGCGCATAGACCAGCCCCTCGGCGGACAGGACCCCGGCACGGCGGGGGACAATGGCCCGCTGCATGCCCAGGTTGTCTGCCAGGGCGCAGACGTGCAGGCCGCCAGCGCCGCCAAAACTGAGCAGGGCGAAATCCGCCGGGTCGAAGCCTTTCTGGATGGAAATCACCCGTAGCGCCTGGGTCATGTGTTCATTGGCCAGCGCCAGTACTCCTTCAGCGGTGTCTTCCACGCCCAGGCCCAGCTGTGTTGCCAGTGTCTCCATGGCGTTTCGGGCGGCGGCGGTATCCAGTGTCAGGGAGCCGCCCAGGGCGAAATCCGGTTGCAGCCGGCCGAGTACCACATTGGCGTCGGTGACCGTAACCCGGTCGCCGCCACGGCCATAACAGGCCGGGCCCGGGTCGGCGCCGGCGGAATGTGGGCCCACATGTAAGAGGCCGGCATCATCCACATAGGCCAGCGAGCCACCACCGGCGCCGATGGTGTGCATGTCGACCATGGGCACCGCCACCGGATAGGGGCCAATGTGGCCCTGCTGGGTGAGGCGCAGGTCGCCGTCCAGCAGTGCCACGTCCGTAGAAGTGCCGCCCATGTCGAAGGTCATCAGTTGTGGTTGCTGAAGTTGCTCACCCAGGCGTCGGGCGGCAGCAAGGCCGCCGGCAGGCCCGGACAACAGAAGATTCACCGCCAGCCCGGCGGCCTGCTCGGAAGCGATGGTGCCGCCGTGGGATTGCATGATGGCCAGAGGTGCGGGCGTTGTCGCTTGCTGAAGGCGCTGCAGATAGTCCGCCACTTTCGGCGCTAGCCAGGCATTCAGCCAGGTGGCCATGCCGCGCTCGTATTCTCCCCGAGTCGCCAGAATGGCGTGGGAAGCACTGACGGTCAGGCCAGCTGCCTGCAGGGCCTGGCGGATGCGCTGCTCGTGGGATGAGTTCAGATAGGAAAATAACAGGCACAGGGCCACAGATTGGGGCTGGTGGCCAAGCACCTTTTCAACCAGTGCCGTCAGGTCCGCTTCTTCGAGCGGTGTTACTTCCTTTCCCTGGGCATCGAGCCGGGCAGGAATGCCTACAACTTCCAGAGTTTCCAGCACCGAGGGCGGTGGAGTCGGTGTCAGGTTATAGAGTTCTGCCCGGTTCTGGCGGCCGATGCGCAGAATGTCCTCAAGCCCCTGGTTGGTAATCAGCAAGGTGTTAGCGCCCTTGCCTTCCAGTGCCGCATTGGTGGCCACCGTGGTGCCGTGGACGATGGCAAGCTGTCCTGCGGCCATGGCATCGCCGAGCCCAAGCTCGTCAATGCCTTGCAGGATAGCCTGCTCGGGGGCCGAGGGCGTGGACAGTACCTTGTGAATGCGCGGCTCACCGTCGCCGAGCAGTACAAAGTCGGTAAAGGTGCCGCCGGTGTCGACACCGAGCCAATAGGAAAGGGACATAGCAGTGAATAGTGAACCGTGAAAAGTTAACAGCGACAAACAGGGCGTATCTGTTGGCCCCGGTGGTGCTACCATACCCGAAGCGGGTGAATTTTAACTATTCACTGTTAACTATTAACTATTCACTGCTTTCTTCATGCCCGAACTACCCGAAGTGGAAACCACCCTCAGAGGCATTCGCCCCCATCTGGAAGGGCGCATCCTGAAAGCGGTTACCGTGCGTGACCCGCGGCTGCGCTGGCCGGTCAGTGACGCCCTGTATGCGCTGAAGGATTGCCCGGTAATCGCCTTGCGGCGCCGGGCCAAGTACCTGCTGATCGAGCTGGAGGCAGGCCAGGTGATGATCCACCTGGGCATGTCCGGCACCCTGCGTGTGGTGGAGGCGGCGTTGCCGTTGCGCAAGCATGATCATGTGGATCTGCTGCTCGACAGTGGCAAGGTGCTGCGTTTCAACGACCCCCGTCGTTTCGGCAGTGTGTTATATCAGCCCGGCGCTGAGCCCCATGCATTACTGGCCGCGCTGGGTCCGGAGCCGCTGGGGGATGAGTTCGATGGCGACTGGTTGTTCGCCCGCTCACGGGGGCGAAAGGTAGCGGTGAAAAGCTTCATCATGGATAACGCCACGGTGGTCGGGGTAGGGAATATTTATGCGCAGGAAAGCCTGTTTCTTGCCGGTATCCATCCTTCCCGAGCGGCAGGGCGCATTTCCCGGGAACGTTATCAGCGCCTGGCAGGTGCCATCAAAGCGGTACTGGCCCGAGCCATTGAGGCTGGCGGCACCACCCTTAAGGATTTCACCAGTGCAGAGGGGCAGCCGGGCTATTTTGCCCAGTCCCTGAGCGTCTATGGTCGTGCGGGCTTGCCCTGCCCACAATGTGCGAGCCTGCTCAAGGCTGATCGCCACGGGCAGCGCAGTACCAGCTATTGCCCGCAATGCCAGCGGTAGGGTGTGACTGCGAAGTGAGAGCTGGTCACGAATTGACCATGCCGCCTATTGCTGGGGTACGAACAAAGGTGTAGATTGTGATGCAATTGTCGGAATATTAACGACTTAGCTGAAACAATGTCAGCGATACTTTAACTATAAAAATACAAGAGGGATTCACCATGAAGCGAGCAAAGCGCCCGGTAGTGGCATCTGTTCTCGCCTCCACCCTGGTGCTGAGTGCAATGACGCCGCTTGCTACTCATGCCCGATCCATGGGGGACGTGGATAATCGCCCAGGCGAAGTGGCCATGATCGGGGATGCCCTGATTGCCCGCCCTGTGCTGGCGGCTTCAACCCTGGTGGGATTCGCGCTCTTTACCGTCACGCTGCCGGTCAGCCTGCTGGGGGGCAATGAAGACGAGGCTGCCGAGAAGCTGGTAAGGGCCCCGGCCCGTAGTACGTTTCTGCGCTGCCTGGGTTGCACCCCGGCCCAGCACGATCAGCTTGCTGCTGAAAAAACAAGAAAAGACGCTCAAGAGAATAAGTAAGCCGGTAGGCTGATAAACAAGGAGTTAACATGAAAAAGCTTTGTGCCTCACTGGTGTTGTGCGGTTTGGGGGTCGTATCGGCCAACTCCTATGCAGATGGTTACCTTGCCGTGGGTTATGCCCAGCTTGAGCAGAATGATCGCTTTTTTGGTGATGATCGTTTTGATACTGGTGACCTGGTCGTCAAGTTGGGCGCTGACATTAATGAGTACTTCGGTGCTGAGATGCGGTTGGGGACGACGGTAATCAGCAATGAGGAGTCCGTAGCTGGCGGTGACCTGGAATATCGTCAGAATTATTTCTATGGTGGTTATGTGCGAGCCCGCTGGTCCAACAAGACTGCGCTGACTCCCTATGCGGTACTGGGCATTGCCCGCGCAAAAGAAACCCTGGATACCCCGATGGGTTCTTTCAATGATGACTGGACCGATTCGTCTTATGGGGCAGGTGTGGATCTGGATATTACTGACAGTCTGGCGATCAATGCAGAATACGTTTTGTATCGTGATAAGGACAATGTGACGATCAAAGGGCCGGCCGCTTCTCTGGTTTGGCGCTTCTAGAAACATCTTTCTGGCCCAGAAGAAAATCTGCTCCCCGCGAAAGTATTCCAGAGGGGAGCAGGTTTTTTTTGTCTGCAGGTGCGGTTTTGTGGAGCAATCGGCAAACAGCGCCGTGCTTAACCCAAGGTCAGGCAGTGCTTCTTTTCGCTGCAAAGATCGTTGAAAAGCGTTTTACACAGACCGTTCACCTTCTGGTCAAGCGCATTGTCATCGAAAGGGTCGTCTGCCAATGGTTGCCACTGCATGGCATTGAGCTGTAGCTGAATGTTGCGCAGCAGCATCCGGTACGGGTCTTTCAGGTCATACATGTCCAGAATCCCTTCCGCGTGGATCAGGGTGTGCATGCCCATGCTCATGGACCACTGGCCGATGCTGAAAGCCAACGGTGCCAGACCGTGGGTTTGCAGTTCGCCGTTTTCCATGGCGTCCTTGACCACCTGTTCTACCATGCGTCCGATGGGCTGGGTCGCCTCCAGCAGTTGTTCCCGGCGGTTGGCAGATGCTGCCTGCCAGACCACTTCGGTCATCACATATTGTTCCAGCCGGAAATGCTCAGGGTAGTGCTGGGCGAACAGGGCATAGGCCACGGCAAAGGCCAGCATCTTGTCACGGGTGCTCAGGTCTGAGTCGGCGACGCGCTGGAAGTATTCCCGGCGGGTGGTGGTCAGTTCCGTGCAGACCGCGATCAGCAAATCTTCTTTGGAGGCAAAATGGTGGTAAAGGGTGCCGGTGGCAAAATTGCAGCTTCGGGCAATGGCGGCCATCTGAATGCCGAGCAGGCCTTCGTTGCACAGTTGCTGGCGAGTAGCTTCGATAAACAGTTGTTCGCGTTCTGCCAGCGCCTGTTCGCGCCCGCTCCGTGTCTTGATCATAGTCGGTATCTGTTGTGATGCATGGAAACAGTGTGAATAGCATTAGAGGGTGGTTCAAGCGCTTTGTGATAGCGCCTCTGCCAGCCTTTCTAATACCCCGTTCAGGTGATGCATGCCCTTCTCGGTGCAGTGCAGCCGCTGAGCGGTGACCTCCAGCAATCCCTGTTGCTGGAGTTCCCCCAGATTGTTAATCCATTGTGCCGCAGGAAGCCCGGTGTTGTCCTCTACAGTCTGTAACCGGATACCGGCCACTAGTCGCAAGCCATTCATCAGGGCTTCAAACAAGCGGTCGTCTTCTGCCACTGGTTGGTACTGGCGGCGGGCTTCTTCCGGGTTGGCCAGATAGTCTTCCGGCTTACGGGTTTTCTGGTAGCGGTGGATGGTGCCTCGGCTCGCATTGGTGATCTTGCCGTGGGCGCCGGCGCCGATCCCCAGGTAATCGCCGAACCCCCAGTAATTCAGGTTATGCCGGCAGGCATGGCCGTCTTTTGCAAAGGCCGACACTTCGTAGCGGCGGTAACCCTGGCTGGCCAATAGGGCAAAGCCGGCTTGCTCGGTGTCGGCCATGTGATCAGGGCTTGGTTGATCGGGGGGGGAGCGGTAGAACACCGTGTTGGGTTCAATGGTGAGCTCGTACCAGCTCAGGTGTGTGGGTTGCAGATCCATGGCCTGCTCAAGATCGGCCAGGGCCTGCTCCCGGCTCTGGCCGGGCAGGGCATGCATGATATCCAGATTGAAGGTAGTGAAGCCGGCCTCCCTGGCCTGGTGGGCGGCCTGGATAGCGGCCCCGGCGTCATGAATGCGCCCCAGGGCCTGCAGATGGGTATTGTTGAAGCTTTGCACCCCGATCGACAACCGGTTGATACCGGCTTCCCGAAAACCGGCGAAACGACCGGCTTCCACAGTGCCGGGGTTGGCCTCCAGGGTGATCTCGGCCTGGTCACTCAGAGACAGCCGTTGCCGGATACCCTGGAACAGCTGCCGATAAAAATCCCCGGACAGCAGACTTGGTGTGCCGCCGCCAATAAAGACGGTTTCCACCGGACGATCTCCAATCAGCGGCAGGTCCTGATCCAGGTCCGCCAGCAGTGCCTGTAGATAAGCCGCCTCCGGCAACTCGCCCCGTTCATGGGAATTAAAGTCGCAATAGGGGCATTTGCGCACACACCACGGAGTGTGGATGTAGAGGGAGAGCGGAGGGTTCTTGAGGGGCATGAGGGCAATGAACAGTTAAAAGTGAACAGTGAACAGCTAAAATTCACCTGGTTCGAGTATGGTAGCAAACTGCCGAGGTGGAGGTGTGTGTCTTTTGGCCTTCGCTGTTAACTATTCACTTTTGACTGTTCACTGATTTATGCATATCTGGGTAGATGCGGACGCCTGTCCGCGGCCGGTGAAAGAGGTGTTGTTTCGGGCGGCGCAGCGAGTACAGATTCCCTGCACCCTGGTGGCCAATCAGCAGGTGGCGGTGCCCCGTTCTCCGTTGATCCGTGCCATTCAGGTGGGGCAGGGTTTTGATGTGGCGGATAACGAGATTGTTCGCCGTTGTCAGCCGGGGGATCTGGTGGTCACCCAGGATATTCCGTTGGCGGCGGAAGTCGTGGCGAAGGGTGCGGAGGCAGTGACGCCCCACGGCCACTGGCTGGACAAGGATACCGTGCGCGAGCGGCTGAACATGCGCGATTTCATGGAGGAGATGCGCTCCGCCGGCATGCAGACCGGCGGGCCGAGCAGTTATTCCAGCCAGGACAAGGGCCGTTTTGCCAATGCCCTGGACCGCTGGCTGGCCCGCATTCAGAAATAGCTGACCAGGCCGATCTGGCCCCAGCTTAAGTCATCGCCACCGTCCCGGCGCACGTCCTCCCCGGCCCAGCTATGCTGCCAGCCAGCGTGGAGTTCCAATGCTGGCATAATGTTCCAGAGTAGCTGGGCCCCCACTTGCCGATGGTTCGGACCGTTGTAGTCTTCACTGGCGTAGCCGTCATCGTAGGTTTGGGTGATATACAGCTTGCCGGTCCACCCGGAAAACAGTTCGCGTTGGGTGTGCAGCGTCAGTGAAAGCGCCGGAGGCTTGCTTGCTCCAGGTACCATCCAGTGACAGGGACAACCAGGGCTGGATCGGTGCATGAAAACCGGCGCCGGTCTCCACATCGTCAGCCCCTTGTGGATGAAACTGCAGGTAGGTGACGTTGAGGTAGGGGCTCCAGTGCTCAAAAAAGGGAGCGTATTCCACGAAGATGTTGTTTTCCCGGTAATCGCTGCCGTTGGCCCAAGCCTGCCAGACCCCGGCGGTGAGTTCCTGGCGGGTCAGGTCAACGGCCGCGGAGACCAGCGGGTTGCTGTCCAGGTTGTCCCGCCCTTCGCTCACGTAGCGACTCTGCCACTGTGACTGGAAGGTGCCTTCCAGGCCACTACCGTGTGTGAGCGAAACGGACAATGCCAGCGCGCTGGCAGTGGCAAGTTGTTGTTTTCGCATAGATGGCATCCCTGCTGCATTTTCTGAACATGTTAGCAGGCAGGGGCGATATCCGGGTGAAGGCGGCTTGTGGCGCTTACTGTAGTGCCTGGATCAGCTGGGCCATGGCCTTGCCCCGATGGCTGATGGCGTTTTTCTCTTCCGCGGGTAGCTGGGCGGCGGTGCAGTTCTTTTCTCTCACGAAGAAATGCGGGTCATAGCCAAAACCCTGATCCCCCTGGGGCTCCAGTACGATTTCCCCGTCCCAGGTACCCTGGCAGATCAGCGGCGTGGCATCGTCCTCGTGGCGCATCAGTACGATCACGGCCACATAGCGGGCGCTGCGGGAAACGTCCGGTGCATCAGCCAGCATCTCCACCAGCAGGGCGTTGTTCTTGGCGTCGGTGGCGCCGACCCCGGAAAACCGTGCCGAGTACACCCCGGGGGCGCCGTTCAGTGCAGCCACTTCAATCCCCGAGTCATCGGCGATGGCGGGCAGGCCGGTATGTTTGCTGGCATTGCGGGCCTTGATGATGGCGTTTTCCACAAAGGTGGTGCCGGTCTCATCCGCTTCCGGCACGGAAAATTCACTTTGGGCGACCACCTGGATATTAAGCGGCTCCAGCAGGCGCTGCATTTCGGCGAGTTTCTTGGCGTTGCCGGAGGCGAGAACGATTTTTTCCATGAAAACTCCTGACGTCGTTAGCGGCGAGCTTCAAGCTGCAAGCTACAACGCGAATCCGGGTTTTGTCTGTTTAGTAATTCAGGAGCCGCGCCGGGGATTTGGGCGCGGCTCCGAGGTTCAACCAAAAAAGAATCTGCAATCGCGTTGCAGCTTGAAGCTTGTTGCTTGCAGCTGCTTTTATACCGTCACCCGGTAAATCGCAATTTCCCCGAACAGGTTCGGCCATAGCCGTGCCAGTACGCCGCTGCGGTGACGGCGGTTGATCACCTGCCGTTCCAGGATGCGGATGTTGCTTTTGCGACAATGGGTTTCGAAATCCTGAACCGTGCACAGGTGGATATTCGGGGTGTTGTACCATTCGTAGGGCAGCGCGGAAGACACCGGCATGCGCCCCTTCAGGCCCAGGTAGGCGCGTACCCGCCAGTGACCGAAGTTGGGAAAGGTGATAATGGCCTCGCGGCCCACGCGCAGCATTTCATTGAGGATCTGGTCCGGGCGCAGTACCGCCTGTAGCGCCTGGGTCATCACCACATAGTCAAAGCGATGGTTCTGGAAGTTGCCCAGCCCTTCGTCCAGATCCTGCTCCAGCACGTTGACGCCTTTTTCGAAACAGGCTGCCAGGTTGTCCTGGTTGATCTCCAGGCCGTAGCCACGAATCTGTTTATGGTGCTGCAGGTGGGCCAGCAGGGTGCCGTCACCACAGCCCAGATCCAGCAGGCTGGCGTCAGCGGGGATCCAGTCACTGATCAGTTGCAGGTCATCACGCATGGTTGCCTGCCTCCACATTGTTGACGCCGTTTTCCACCTCGTTGGCGACCCTGTGCATGTAGGCGCCAAACAGCTTGGTGTATTCGGGGATATCCAGCAGGAAGGCGTCGTGGCCTTTGGGGGTATCGATTTCCGCGTAGCTCACATCGCGGCCGGCATGGACCAGGCCGTTGACGATTTCCCGGCTGCGCTCCGGCGCAAAACGCCAATCCGAAGTGAATGACATGACCAGGAACTTGCACTCCGGCTTTGCCAGGGCGGTTTCCAGAGAGTTATCGAACTCCCGGGCCGGATCGAAATAGTCCAGCGCCTTGGTCATCAGCAGGTAGGTGTTGGCGTCGAAGTTGCGCGAGAACACTTCGCCCTGGTGGCGCAGATAGGATTCCACCTGGAATTCCACGTCAAAGCCGAAATGGAAGCGGCCGGCACGCAGGTCGCGGCCGAACTTCATGCGCATGGCGTCGTCGCTCAGGTAGGTGATGTGGCCGACCATGCGCGCCAGGATCAGCCCCTGACGGGGGTAGGTGTCATGCAGGTAATAACGGCCGCCGTGGAAGTTGGGGTCGGTAAGGATGGACTGGCGCGCCACTTCATTGAAGGCAATGTTCTGGGCAGACAGTTTGGGTGCCGCCGCGATCACCACCGCATGGCTGAGCCGGTCCGGATAGTCGATGGACCACTGCAATGCCTGCATGCCGCCCATGCTGCCGCCGATCACAGCGGCCCAGCGGGTAATACCCAGCACATCCGCCAGTCTGGCCTGGCTGTTCACCCAGTCCTTCACCGTCATCATGGGAAAATCCGGGCCCCAGGGCTGACCACTTTCCGGGTTGATGGATGACGGGCCGGTGGAGCCGTGGCAGCCACCCAGATTGTTCAGGCTGACCACGAAAAAACGGTTGGTATCGATCACCTTGCCGGGGCCGATGCAGGTATCCCACCAGCCAGGGCGCTTGTCGTCAGTGCTGTGGTATCCGGCGGCATGGTGATGGCCGGACAGGGCATGACAGATCAGCACCGCATTGGAGGCGTCGCTGTTGAGGGTGCCGTAGGTTTCGTAGACCAGCTCGTAGGACGACAGGGTACGACCGCATTCCAGTTCGAGGGCGGTATCAAACTGGAGCGTCTTGGCCTCGACCAGACCGACAGAGTCTTCGGCAGACCATGGAGCGTCGTGGGGGATCTGTTGCGGCATGATGACTCGCTTGCAAAGGATGCCGCAAAGTCTAAAGCCCGCCCGGTAGCCGTGCAATCGACTACCGGGCGACAGGCTGGGTAATTCCTCCTCCTATATTCACGCCAGGGGTGAGAAATGGTCCTCTTCGCCCTGATTGCGGATCTCGATGTGGTGGTCCAGCGCCTGGTGGACGCGATTACGTTCATGCTTGCGATCCACATCGATAAGGATCAGGTAATTGCCGTTCTTCACCGACTGCAGGTACGGAGATAAATGATGATTGGCCTGGGAAATGCCGCGCAGACCACCGGCCCAGGCGCCGAAACAGGTGAAGAACAGGGCAGTGAGTAGCCATACGCCAAGGTGAGCGTCCACACCCCAGGGGTCAATAAAGGCAATGGCGTAACCGGCGATCAGGCCGATCAGCAGCCCGCGGGTGGCGCCGCTGTAGCCGTTGCTCATGATGTCGGTGTCTTCCCAGGGGGTGGTGGCATTGATGCCGTGACGATCCAGCTCGCCCGCATCCCGGGCCATCACATGGATGCGGTCACCACCGATTCCGGCGGTGTCCAGGCGGGAGATCGCGTTGCGAACCTGTTGCAGGTTGGGGACGAGATAGTAAACACGATACATGCGTCTTACCCTCCATCGTTATATGTTGGGTTCACGCTAAGCCTGCCACAGTGAGGGTCGGGTCAAAAAGTCATCAATTCGGGGTGAAGCATGGCAAAACAGGATCTTCTCGAGCGCCTCTACGCCCAGGTGGCCAACGAGGAAGATGCGCGCACCTGCACGGATATCAGTGAGGCTGCCTGCCGGGAGGTGCCCGGGAATTTCTTTCGCATTATCAGTGCCAATACCCTGACCAAGATCGGCGATCTGCTGATTAACCCGAAAACTGTGCTGGCCTGGCTGATCGCCGCGGTGGGCGCGCCGTCGTCGCTGGCGGCATTGCTGGTCCCCATCCGGGAGTCGGGCTCGCTGATTCCCCAGTTGATGATTGGCGCCCTGGTGCGTCGCTATCCGGTGCGTAAGGGGTTCTGGGCACTGGGGGCAGTCTTGCAGGGACTGGCCGTACTGGGGATGGGGGTCGCTGTGTGGATGCTGGAGGGCATGCAGGCGGGCCTGACCATTGTGGGCTTGCTGGTCCTGTTCAGTATCAGTCGCGGCTTCTGCTCGGTGGCCATGAAGGATGTGCAGGGCAAATGCATTCCCAAATCCCGCCGCGGCCGCCTTACCGGGTTGTCTGCCACGCTGTCGGGCGCCATCACGTTCGCGCTGTCACTGGTGATCTTTCGCGGTGGTGAGGACCCGTCCATGGCGTTTTATGGCGCGTTGTTGGCGTCGGCCGGGGTGGCGTGGTTAGTGGCTGCTGGTGTGTTCTTCACCGTCGACGAGTATCCGGGGGCCAGCGAAGGCGGCAATAACGCCTTCAAGGAAGCGCTGGCCAGCCTTGGCTTGCTGAAAACCGATGCCCCTTTCCGCCGTTTTGTGATCACCCGTGCCTTGCTGATGGCCTCGTCGCTGGCCTCACCGTTCCTGGTGCTGGTGGCCCAGGAGCAGGCTTCCCTGCCGCTGTTGCTGGGCAGCTTCGTACTCGCCTCCAGTTTGGCCAGCACCGTCAGCGCCACGGTCTGGGGGTATATGGCTGACACCTCCAGCCGCAACGTGATGGTGCGCGGCGGCGGGCTGGCGGCGCTGGTCTGTCTGCTGGCCGGTGGTTTTGCCGCCTGGGGACCCCAGGCTGACTGGCTCCACTGGCTGTATCCGCTGGCCTTCTTCGTGCTCGCCATCGCCCATGCCGGCGTGCGCATCGGCCGCAAGACCTACATGGTGGATATGGCCGGTGGCACCAAACGCACGGACTATACCGCGGTCAGTAATACCGTTATCGGTGTTCTGTTGCTGGCGGTGGGTGGCATCAGTGCGGGGGTGGCGATGCTGGGCAATGACTGGGCCTTGTTGGTGCTGGGGAGCATGGGGGCTATCGGGGTATTTAGCGCGTTGTCACTGAAGGACGTTTGAGGAAGAGGCAGGCTTCAAGCTACACCGCGAGATGCAGGCCGCTGGCAACCCGGCGAGATAAGGTTTTATGTGGAAAATCAGTCGGGATCGCGGGCAGAGTGTTTCCGTTCAGAATGGTCTGGCCCGCGCCTTGTAGCTTGAAACTTGTCGCTTGCAGCTCAGCCCTTCTCAAACAGCAGATCCCACACCCCGTGCCCGAGCTTCTCCCCGCGCCGTTCAAACTTGGTTTCCGGGCGCCATGCTGGTCGCGGTGAAAACTGGCCGATACCGGCCAGATTGGTGAAGCCGTCGGCACCGTTCATCACATCCATCATGTGTTCGGAATAGTTTTCCCAGTCCGTGGCCATGTGTAGTACGCCGCCGGGTTGCAGCTTGCGATGCACCAGGGCCACCCAGGCGGGCTGGACGATGCGGCGCTTGTGGTGCTTTTTCTTGTGCCAGGGATCGGGAAAATAAAGCTGTACCCGGGCCAGGCTGTTATCGGGGATACACAGCTCAAGAATCTCCACCGCGTCATCGCAGTAGCTGCGCAGGTTGCTCAGACCGCGCTGCTGGATCTCCATCAGCAGGGCGCCGACACCGGGGCGATGCACTTCGATACCGATAAAGTCCTTGTCCGGATCGGCCTGGGCCATATCCGCCAGGGAGTGGCCCATGCCGTAGCCGATCTCCAGCACCCGTGGTGCATCACGGCCGAACACCGCTTGCGGGTCGAGCAGGCCGTCGGCACGTTCCAGGCCAAACTGCGGCCAGAGGGTATCCAGCGCATTGCGCTGACCGGCGGTGAGACGGCCTTCGCGCAACACAAAGCTGCGCACCTTGCGCATGACCTTGCCGGTTTCCGGGTCTTTATCCTGTTTGATGAAGTCGAGCATGGGGTTGCCAGGTGAGTTGAGCGGGGGGCGATTGTAGCAAAAACCGTGGCAGGGGGGAGTTCACGTCATCTTGATGGCTGGCGGGTGACCATGATCCTGCAAGTCATGGTATTGAAACCCCGTTACCCCTGGCGCCGACTCTCCCCCAGAGCGGCGCCATTTTTTTTGCTAGCGGCTGATGCCGTCCAGCGGCGATGAGGCAGAGGCATAGGCCTTGCGGGGCATGCGCCCGGCCAGGAAAGCCTCCCGTCCAGCTTCGATGGCTTTCTTCATGGCCGAGGCCATTAATACCGGCTTCTGCGCATGGGCCACCGCAGAGTTGAGCAGCACGCCGTCACAGCCCATTTCCATGGCAATGGCCGCATCGGAGGCGGTGCCGACGCCGGCATCCACGATGATTGGCACCTTGGCCTCTTCCATGATCAGGCGGATGTTGTGCGGGTTGAGAATGCCCAGCCCGGAGCCGATCAGGGAGCCCAGCGGCATTACCGCCACGCAACCCATGGTTTCCAGTTCCTTGGCCACAATCGGGTCGTCGTTGGTGTACACCATCACCTTGAAGCCGTCGTCGATCAGCTCCTGAGCGGCCTTCAGGGTGTGGGGGATGTTCGGGTACAGGGTTTTCTGGTCGCCCAGCACTTCCAGCTTGACCAGATCGTGACCATCCAGCAGTTCCCGAGCCAGCTTGCAGCAGCGCACCGCATCCTCGGCAGAGAAGCAGCCGGCGGTGTTGGGCAGGATGGTGTATTTGTCCGGGCTGATGAAATCCAGCAGGTTGGGCTCATCCGCATTCTGGCCAATATTGGTACGACGAATGGCCACGGTGACGATCTCGGCGCCGCTGGTTTCGATGGCCTCGCGGGTTTCGTCGAAATCCTTGTACTTGCCGGTGCCGATCAGCAGTCGGGAAGAATAGGTGTTACCGGCAATGGTCAACAGATCGGACATGGGGGCCTCGGGGTCAGGTTACTGCAAATGGAATAGGGTCTGGGTGATGTCAGCCACCACCGATGGCATGAACAATTTCCACCACGTCGCCGTCTTTCAGAACGAAATCGGCATGCCGGCTCTTCGGAACAATGTCCCGGTTCACTTCCACGGCCAGCCGCCGGCCGGCCAGATTCAGCTGAGTCACCAGATCCGCGATGGTGGAGCCATCCAGGGTAAGGATATCGCCGTTGACGGTAAGCTTCATGATAGAGATCAAACTGCCTTGAACAGGGACCAGGCCAGCATCAGCCAGCCGATGATCAGCGCGGTGCCGCCCAGCGGGGTAATGGCGCCGAGCCATTTCTGACCGCTGAGCACCAGTACATACAGGCTACCACTGAACACCAGAGTGCCGGCAAACAGCACCCAGCCGGCGGTGATCATGCCGCTGGCAGCAAACGCCTTGGCCAGCAGCCCACACAGCAGCATGGCCAGGGCATGGTAGAAATGGTATTCGCTGGCGGTGGACCACACGGCCAGCATGGATTCGTCCACGCGGGATTTCAGACCATGGGCACCGAAGGCGCCGAGGATAACGGCCAGTGCGCCGTTCAGGGCGCCGAGTAGTAGCAGAGTTTTCATGGACGGTATGTTACTCGCTTGCAGGCATACACGCAGCACGCAACAGACGGAAAATGAAAAGCCCCTCGAAAGGGGCTTTGCGTGTTGCTGGCCGCGTGTGGCGTGCAGCGTCTCTTTTTACGCCGCGATGGCGTTGCGCAGTTTCTTGATGGCGTTGTTTTCCAGCTGGCGGATACGCTCGGCGGACACGCCGTATTCGTTGGCCAGGTCCTGCAGGGTGGACTTCTGATCAGCCAGCCAGCGGCGCTCAAGGATGTCGCGGCTGCGTTCGTCCAGTGCCATCAGGGCAGAGCTCAGCTGGCGACTTTCCCGTTCCTGTTGGTCCTGCTCGGCCAGCAGATCCGCCGGATCGCTGTTGTCGCTGTGCAGGTAGGCAGCCGGGGACACCACGGGGCTGTCCTCGTCATCGTTGGTGGGGCCGTCGAAGCTGGCGTCATAGGCACCCAGACGGCCTTCCATATCTTTCACCTGGGCAGCGGTAACACCCAGATCATCAGCCACTCGCTGGGCTTCTTCCATGCTCAGGCGACCCAGACGCTTCTTCTGCCCGCGCAGGTTGAAGAACAGTTTGCGCTGGGCCTTGGTGGTGGCCACCTTGACGATGCGCCAGTTCTTGATCACATATTCGTGAATTTCCGCCTTGATCCAGTGCACCGCAAAACTCACCAAACGCACGCCCTTGGTGGGGTCGAAACGCTTCACCGCTTTCATCAGACCCACATTGCCTTCCTGGACCAGGTCGCCCAGAGGCAGGCCGTAGCCGGTGTAGCTGCGGGCGATATGCACCACAAAACGCAGATGCGACAGCACCAGGTTGCGGGCGGCATCAAGATCTTGCTCGTAGTAATACTGTTCCGCCAAACGTTGTTCGTCGTCTGCGCTGAGTACCGGCACGGCATTAACGGCTCGCATGTAGGCGTCCAGGTTGTTACCCGGTACGGCCAGCATAAGCGCCTGTGCTTGTGTTGAAGGGGTTGTCATGCGCGTTGTCTCCTCGTTGAAGACCAGTCTCTATCCTTGTGTGCCATGATATTAGCACTCGGTTGATTGGAGTGCTAATAGGCAAAAAGGTTCCCGGCGATTGAGAGGGTCGATGGGGCAATCGTTGAGTCTAGATGGGCCATGTGAACCGGGGATGAACAAGGAATTGGACTCGGACAAAGGAGCAAGGTTCCGGGGGGAGGCTGCTGTAGGAGTGGCGCTTGAGCCGCGAACATGCTTGCCACAAGCCGTGCCAGGCATTCGCGGCTCAAGTGCCGCTCCTACAGGGGGGCTGGGGGTAGCTCAGAAATTCGGCTCGATATCGCCCAGATGCCGGCCCACCGCCAGCCAGGCGCCGAGCAGCCCCAGGATGCCACTGAATACGGGCAGGATGATCAGACTGGATGCGGCCATGGAAGTGAGTGATTCCTCACTATTGTACAGGGCCAGCAGTTCGTCGATGGGCCCGCCCAGCCACCACAGGGCTATCTGTACCAGGATTACCGCCGCTGCGCCGCCGGCAAAGCCGAAGCAGAACCCGGAGTAGAGGAAGGGGCGGCGCACGAAGCCATCGGTGCCGCCGACGATTTTCACCACCACGATCTCCTCCCGGCGGCTTTCGATGGCCAGCCGGATGGTGTTCACCACCACCAGTACCACAGCGGCGGCCAGCGCCAGGGTGAGGGCGGAAATCAGCCGTTCGCCCAGCTCGATCAGAGCATGCAGGCGGCGCACCCATTCCACGTCCAACTGCACCAGATCGACGCCGTCCGCCTCCGCCAGGCGGTTTTCCAGGGCACGCAGGGTGACCGGGTCGGTGTCGTCCGGGTAAACCACGATCAATGGTGGTAGCGGGTTGTCCGGCAGGGCCTCCAGCACGTCACCGAAGCCGGACAGGGTCTTGAATTCCGCCAGTGCCTGTTCCCGGGTGATCACCTCGGTGCGGGTAATGTTATCCAGCCCTTGCCAGTCCCGGGCCAGCTCCCGCTGGCGCTGCTCAGCGATGTTCATTTCCAGAAACACGGACAGATGGGCATTGCCGTCCCAGCCGCGAGTAATGGCGCGGGCATTGTCCAGCAGCACTGCCAGGCCTGCGGGCAGGGCCAGGGCAATGGCGATAACCAGGATGGTCATGGCGCTGCTGGCGCGGGCTGCATTGAGCCGTTGCAGGGCATCCTTGAAAGAGTCCTGGTGGTGCTGGCGCCAACTGCGGAAACGGTCCTGCAGGGAGGTGCGGGCACTGTGTGCCCCGGCCACCCGGCGCACTCGCTCCGGTTTCTGGCGACTGGCCTTGATCGGGGTGGCGTTTCTTGGCCCCTTGTTAGCTGCCATGGTGGCCCCCTTCGTCGCCGTCGTGGATCAGGCGCCCCTCACGCAGGGTCAGCAGGCGGTGGTTATAGCGGGCGATCAGGCTCAGGTCGTGGGTGGCGATCAGCACGGCGACGCCGACCCGGGCAAAATCCTTGAACAGATCCATGATCTCCTCGGAAAGGGCCGGGTCCAGGTTGCCGGTGGGCTCGTCCGCCAGCAGCAACGGAGGCTTGTTGACCACCGCACGGGCGATACCTACACGCTGTTGTTCGCCGCCGGACAGCATGATCGGGTTGAGCTTTTCCTTGTCCAGCAGGCCGACCTTGTCCAGGGCGGCGCGTACCCGCTTGCCGATGTCGCTGCGGGCGTAGCCGGCGATGATCAGGGGCAAGGCCACGTTGTCGAACACGGTGCGGTCGAACAGCAGCTGGTGGTTCTGATGCACCATGCCGATCTTGCGGCGCAGCAGGGGAATATGGCGGTTGCCGAAACCGTTCAGGTTCTGGCCGTCGATTAACACCTGCCCCTGGGTAGGACGCTCGAGCATCATCAGCAGCTTCAGCAGGGTGGACTTGCCCGCCCCGGAGTGACCGGTCAAAAACGTCAGCTGCCCGGCAGGGAGCGTGAAGCTCACCTTGCTGAGTGCGTCTTTGCCATTCGGGTAGCGTTTGCTGACCCGGTCAAACTGAATCATGAAGTCTGCTCGATTATTGTTGGGTGCCCGGCCTGCCGTTGGCGCGTCCCTTCAGGGGGACGGACGTCCGACGTCTGACGTCAGACGATATCTTCAAACAACGCCTGCACAAACTCTTCCGCATGGAAGGGTCGCAGGTCTTCCAGCCGCTCCCCCACGCCGATAAAGCGGATCGGCAGGCCGGTGCGTTTGGCCAGGGCGAACAGGATACCGCCTTTGGCGGTGCCGTCGAGCTTGGTCAGTGCCAACCCGGTCACGCCGGCGGCATCGCGGAACTGTTCCGCCTGCTGGATGGCATTCTGGCCGGTGCCGGCGTCCAGTACCAGCAGCACTTCGTGGGGTGCATCCGGGATCAGTTTCTTCATCACCCGGGTGACCTTGGTCAGCTCTTCCATCAGGTTGCCGCGGGTGTGCAGGCGGCCGGCGGTGTCGGCGATCAGCACGTCCGCACCGCGGGACTGGGCAGCCTGGACCGCGTCATAGACCACGGATGCAGAGTCTGCGCCGGTGTGCTGGGCCACCACGGGAATATCGTTACGCTCGCCCCATACCTGCAGCTGCTCCACGGCGGCGGCGCGGAAGGTGTCGCCGGCCGCCAGCATCACGCTCTTGCCTTCCGCCTTGAAGCGGCAGGCCAGCTTGCCGATGGTGGTGGTCTTGCCGACCCCGTTCACGCCGACCATCAGGATCACATAGGGTTTCTTGCTGCCGTCGATGTTGAGCGGTTGGTCCACCGGCACCAGCAGCTTGCGCAGTTCGTTCTGCAGGGACTCGTACAGGGCGTCAGCATCTACCAGTTCCTCGCGGCTGACCTGGCCGGTCAGTGCCTCGATGATCACGTCGGTGGCTTCCACGCCCACATCCGCCACCAGCAGCTGGGTTTCGATTTCCTCGAAAATCTCGTCGTCGATTTCCTTGGCGCCCACCAGCAGGTCTGCCAGACCCTTGCCCAGGCCCTTGCGGGTCTTGCCCAGGCCCTGCTTCATGCGCGTCCAGAAGTTTCCGCCTTCGTCGCCATCATCCGCCGTTTCAGGCTGGTTTTCTGCCTGTGGTGCCGCTTCCGGGGTGACGGGGGGTGTTTCCGGCTGGGGCGTTGCCGGGAGCGTCGGCTCGGTTCGGGGCCCAGCGGGGCCGGTCGCTTCCGGTTCGGGCTCAGCGCCAGCCTCGTTCAGTTCATCGGCATCCACACCGGTGAACATGCGCTTCCAGAAGCCGGTCTTCTTGTCTTCCGGCTTGGGTGCGTTGTCGTCGTCGCGGGAAACTTCGTCGCTCATGTTCAGTCTTATCCAATCGCGAAGAGGGTAAATCGAGCCTCTTCCTTTGCAATGAGGCTGCAAGGACAGGGCGGTAAACCGGTATGCTATGCCGGCGATAACAAAAATGCGCCCTCCTGCAGGCTTGAGTTCGCCTGGCGGGCTTTCAACTGCCTGCTAGCGAACGCGCGGCTATCCTAACACTTCGCTCACGGGGGAGCAGCTTCCGGGGGCGGTAGCGCAACACAATGAGGACAATGGATGAGAAAACTCATGGTGGCACTGGCGGCCATTCTCTGGAGTCTGACCGCCCGGGCCGAGCTGCCCACCCATGCCTTTACCCTGGATAACGGCCTCAAGGTGCTGATCCGTGAGGATCATCGGGCCCCTGTGGTTACCGTGATGGTCTGGTTCAAGGCCGGCAGCTTCGATGAAGCGCCCTATGAAACCGGCCTGGCCCACGTGCTTGAGCACATGATGTTCAAGGGGACCGAGCGACTGGGCCCGGGGGATTTCTCCAAACTGGTGGCCCGTTATGGGGGCAGCGACAATGCCTTCACCAGTTATGACTACACCGCCTATTTCCAGCAGTACGAGGTGTCGCGCCTGCCGCTGGCCCTGGAGCTGGAGGCGGAGCGGCTGGGCAACCTGAAGATCGACGATGACGAGTTCCATCGCGAGTTGCAGGTGGTGCTGGAAGAGCGTCGTATGCGCACCGACGATAACCCCAATGCCCTGGCCTGGGAAAAATTCCAGGCGGTGGCCCGGCCGGGCACCGGCTATGCCCACCCGATCATCGGCTGGCGTTCGCTGCTGGCCCAGCTGCAGCCGGAACAGGCACGTAGCTGGTACGAGCGCTTCTATGTACCGGGCAATGCCACCCTGGTGGTTGCCGGTGACGTGACCCGCGACCAGGTGGAGCCGCTGGTGCGCCGATTCTTCAGCGACTTGCCTGCCGGTACCACGCCGCCACGGCCGACACAGACGGTGACTCCTCCCGCCGGTGAGCGACGTCTGGACCTGACCATGGCCGTGCAGGTGCCCGCTCTCTACATGCTCTATAACGTTCCCTCCCTAGTGACTGCGGAACAGAAGCGGGATTTCTATGCCCTGACCATGCTCGCCGGGGTGCTGGATGGCGGCATGAGTGCCCGCATCGAAACGGAGCTGGTGCGCGGAGAGAAGCTGGTGGCCGGGGCCGGTGCCAGCTACAGCGGCATCCAGCGCGGCGATGGCACCTTTACCCTTACCGCGACCCCGAACCCGGGGGTCACTCTGGAGCAGGTAGAGCAGGCCCTGCGTGAGCAGATCAGGACCCTGCAGACCACCTTGCCGAGTGAGGACGAAATGGCACGAGTGCGAGCCGGTGTGCTGGCCAGCCAGGTGTTCGAAAAGGATTCGGTGATGGGTCAGGCCATGGAGCTGGGCATGCTCAGTACCCTGGGGCTGGATATCGATCTGGCCGAGCAGTTTGAAGAGCAGCTGGGCAAGGTCACCGCTGAGGATGTGCAGCGGGTGGCCCGCCAGTGGCTGGTGCCGGAGCGGCTGGCAGTGGCCCATGTGGTGCCTGAGCAGGGGGAGCAGCAATGAAAAGCGAGCTACAAGCTACAAGTTACAAGCTACAAGGGGTGAAGATGGCGGCTTACTCTCCTCGCAGGGCGGCGTTCCGCGCTGCCGGTGTCGAGGGCGCGGCGCCTGCGCTATTCGATTGGCTGAAAGGTTTGCGCGCGTTGCAGCCTGTAGCTTGCAGCTTTCGCCTTCTGGCAGTGTCGGCAGCGTTGCTGCTCAGCGCCTGCGCCAGCTTCCCGACTACGGAAAAACAGGTGGCGGCCAGTGAGCCCCAGGCGCCGCAGTTGGACATCCAGTCATGGCAGACGGAGCAGGGTGCCAAGGTCATGTTCGTGCACAGCGATGCCTTGCCCATGCTGGATATTCGTCTGGTGATGGCCGCCGGCAGTTCCCGGGATGACGGCTTGCCCGGCGTAGCCTCGCTGACCAGCGCCCTGATCGGCCAGGGCGCCGACGCCCTGAGTGTGGATCACATCGCCCGCGGCTTTGAAGATCGCGGCGCCAGCTTTTCCTCCAGCAGTTACCGGGACATGGGCATTATCAGCCTGCGCACCCTGTCGGCGGTGGAATATCGCCAGCCGGTGGTGGCGCTGTTCAACCGGGTGATCGGTTCACCCAACTTCCCCCAGGACGCGCTGGACCGTCTGCGCACCCGCGCCATGCAGGGGCTGCGCATGGAGCAGCAGGTGCCGGGCCCGCAGGTCAGCAAGGCGTTCATGGCCACTCTGTTTGCCGACCATCCCTATGGTCAGCCCAGTGAAGGAACGCTGGAGAGCTTGCCGCAGATCCAGCGGCAGCAGCTGGTGGATTTCTATGAGAGCTATTACGCCGCTGGCAATACCGTAATCGCCATGGTGGGGGACCTGTCGCGCAGTGAGGCCGAGGAGATAGCCGCACGGATCAGTGCGGCACTGCCAGAGGGCCCGGCGGCGCCAGAGCTGCCCCGGGCAGAGGTGCTCAGCGAACGCAAACGCGAGCACATCGATTTCCCTTCCGCCCAGACCCATATTCTGCTGGGCAACCAGGCCACCTGGCGGGGCAACCCGGATCATGTGGCCCTGCACGTGGGCAACCAGATTCTCGGCGGTGGCGGCTTTGCCTCCATTCTCACCGACGAGGTGCGCCAGCAGCGCGGCTTTGTCTACGGCATCGGCAGCGGCTTCTCGGCCATGGCGGCGGGCGGCCCTTTCCAGGTGCAGTTCAAGACCGCCAACGAGAATGCGGATGAGGCGCTGAGCTTGACGCTGGATCTGATTGGCAAATTTGTTGAAGACGGTCCCACTGACGCGCAGCTGGAGCAGGCGCGGGCCAATATTCTTGGCAGCTTTGCCCTGAGCACCGCCGACAATAGCGACATCATCGGCCAGCTGGGCGCCATCGGTTTCTACGATCTGCCGCTGGATTACCTGCAGTGGTTCAACCGCCAGGTGCGGCAGGTCACCGTGACGGATATCCGCGAGGCCTTCCAGCGAACCCTGGATGTGGATGATCTGGCCATCGTCAGTATCGGCCCGGAGGCACCACAGATCTTGCAGGATCAGGGCAGTGATGCCCCGGAGGTGGAGGAAGCGCGCCGTGGCGACTAGAGGTCAGGGCCGCAAAGGCGGCGCCACCAGCAAGGGCCAGGTGCGTATCATTGGCGGTGAACGACGGGGCCACCGTTTGCAGTTTGTCGATCAGGGGGGCGATCTGCGCCCCTCGTCCGATCGCATGCGCGAAACCCTGTTCAACTGGCTGCAGTTCGAATTGCCCGGCCTGCGGGTGCTGGATCTGTTTGCCGGTTCCGGGGTGCTCGGCGCAGAGGCCTTGAGCCGCGGTGCAAAGCGGGCAGTACTGGTGGAAAAAAAGCGCGAGCGTGCCGCCGACCTGAAACGCCAGTTACTGCCGTTGTTTGACGACCGTATCGAGATTCACAACGCGGATGCCCTGCAGTGGCTGGCCCACAGCGCCCTGCAGTTTGATCTGGTGTTTGTGGACCCGCCCTACGACCTGGGGCTGGCGGAGCCGGCCTGTGCGGCGCTGGAACAGCAGGGGCTTTTGGCAGAAGGCGCCTGGGTCTATGTGGAAAGCCGTCGTCACGGGGAGTCCCCTTCGGTACCGGCGAACTGGCAGCTGTATCGGGAGAAAAGCGGAGGTGACATTCTCGCCCGATTGTTTCGCCGTGAAACGGCTTGATTCCCATTCGTCGGTTTGTGGCGGAGAAAGGGGACAGTCGGCTCTCTAAAGGGGGTAAATGGTATGCGGGGGTATGTCAGTGTGATTGAAGTCGCAGTCGCTCCGTTGAATTATGTATATGAAGCCATTGGGGGTGGCTGCTGACGACGGCACATAACTGACACCGTCACCGGCTCAAGGACGGGGGCGAATATGGAAAAGGTCTCGGAACGGATTCAGACGGCATCCATCGGCCTGGACAAGGACCGGTTTCTGCGGCAGTTGCTTGGCTATCTGGCCGAGTCCCTGCAGGAAGTCACCGGCATGGATCAGGCCGAAGGCTTCATCTCCCTGGTGGGCCAGAAAATCGGTGACGAACTGAACGCGCACTATCTGCAAGCCCTCAAACTGACTCAACTGGACCGCCACCAGATCGCCGCAGTGCTGGTGGATCTCAAGCGTCGTATCGACGGGGATTTCTATCTGATCCATGCGGATGAGCGGCAACTGGTGCTGGGCAACCGCCGTTGTCCGTTCGGCGACAAGGTGATCGGTCGCCCGGCCCTGTGCATGATGACGTCCAATGTGTTCGGCGTGATCGCAGCGGAAAATGCCGGTTATGCCCGGGTGGACATCCAGAAGGCCATCGCCAATGGTGACGGCCACTGTCATGTGGTCATCTCCCTGGACGGCAGCGATATGGAGGCGGGGCGGGAGTACTTTCGCTCCGGGGAATGATGCCTTTGTCCGCGGATTGCCGCGCCCTGATTGATGCGTTATCCATGCCGGTGTTCGTGGTCCATGGCGATGGCCGGCTGGAGTGGCTGAACCGCCGGGCTCGACGGGTGCTGGCTGGCAGCGCGCCGCAAACCATCAAGAACCTGCTGGTGTCACCTTCGCGAAGCGAGGAATTTCTGCGCGTCATGCGCCGCAACCAGGCATTTTCCCACCTGGCGGTGCACCTGCGACCACCATTGCAGGACAGCTATATTGCCAGTACCCGCATTGCCCGGCAGGGGGAGTTTCTGGATTGCTGGCTGCTGGAGCTGTTGCCCCGGCAACTGGTGGTGGGTGGCATGTATCAGCTTTCCCAGATGATTCAGCGCACCACGGTGCTGAAACGGGAACGGGCGGTAGCGGAAAAGACCGCCCGAATGGCGCTGACCCAGGCGTCCCGGGATTCCCTTACCGGCATTGCCAATCGGCGGGCCTTCGATGACTGGCTGGCGGCGGCCCTGATTCAGGCGGATCAGCAGCAGGACTGGCTGTCGGTGATGATTGTGGATCTGGACTATTTCAAAGCCATCAATGACACCCATGGTCATGATCTGGGCGACCAGGTGCTCAAGCGCGTGGCGCGGTTGCTTGGCGGTGCGCTCACCCGGCGTGGCGATCAGGTGGCGCGCATCGGTGGCGAGGAGTTCGGTGTGTTGTTGCCCGGGGCGGATATCCATGCCTCCCTGAAAGTGGCCTGGCGGCTGGTGATGACCCTGCGGCACTACAATGTGGGATGTCCGGCTGGTGACAGCTGGCACCCGGTGACCCTGTCCGTGGGGGTGGCCACACGACTTCCCGATCAGATGACCACCGGCCGCGACCTGATGCGTGAGGCCGACCGCAGCCTTTATCTGGCCAAGCAACGGGGCCGTGACCAGGCAGTACATGGGGCCCTTTCTGCCCAGTCAGATCCTCCCAGAGCCGATGCCGGCTAATGTGGCGCCCAGGCACAATCAGGATGTGGCTATCCACAACCTGTGCGGCTTGGCGGCAATCCACAAGCAGGAAATGGCACAACCTGAACTAGAGCCCCATTTGTGACTGGCGAATACTGTGTCCATACGCAGGAGGATTTGCCATGAATAGCAAAGCGGTTGCGACGTCGCCGAACACGCCAAAAAAACTGAACAACAGTGATATTCAGCCCCGCAAGATGGATTTTGCCTTCGACCCGGCCATGCCCCGTTACTGGTTCGACGGCGATCAGTTCAAGACCATTCTGCTGACGGCCCTGTCCTGCACCTTTCCGGAAGGTGAGCGCTTTTTTGTCCGTTCCGTGCGGCATTATCAAAAGCAGATCCAGGACCCGCTGCTGCGCGAGCAGGTGAAAGGCTTTATCGGCCAGGAAGCCCACCACGGCAACGAGCACGATGCCTTCAACCACTTTATGGAATCCAAGGGTGTGCCCACCCGCCAGGTGGATGAATTCGTTAATCGCGGCATGCGTTTCATGGCCAAGCACCTGTCGCCGCAACGACAGCTGGCCAAGACCTGCGCGCTGGAACACTTCACCGCCATGCTGGCGGAACTGATGCTGGAGCACCCGGACTTCTTCAAGGGCATGGACGAGCGCATGTTGCCACTGTGGTTATGGCATGCGGTGGAAGAAAGCGAGCACAAGGCGGTGGCCTTTGATGTGTATCAGGACCAGGTGGACAACTACTGGGTGCGCACCTCGGAAATGGCCTTTACCACCGTGGAATTCATCAGTTTCACCATTTTCCATTACTACCAGCTGCGCAAGGGCATGGATGATCCCACCGATTGGCGATCCGTGCGCGGTGGCGTTAACTGGCTGCTTGGCAAACCGGGCTGGCTACGCAAACTGGGCAAGTCCTACCTGGCCTATTACAAGCGGGATTTTCATCCTGCCAAGCGCGACAGCACCTTCCTGCGCAAGCAGGGGTTGAAGAAACTGGCGCGTCTGCTGGATCGACCGGATCTGCTTGGCTGAGCAAGGCGCGGTGGATTATGGCATTCGGCCTGATGCACCCTGCGTGGCCCTTCATGTTTTCCTGTCGTACTGGCGTGTTACGGTGGAGAAACACCATGGAGGTGTTTATGCACTGGTTTCATACACTGAAAGAAAAGCTGTTCCCTTCTCGTCATCAGCACAAGGATGAACAGCCCGCCCACGAGCCGCTGGATTATCACCCGGCCCATGAAGGGGAAACACCGGACGATCTGCATCGTGGCCGGCACCGTATCAAGGAAACCTTTACCAGCCACTGGGATCTGGACTATCTGCCCCGCGAAGAGCTGGAAGAGGCGTTGTCGAAAAACCGCAAGGATAAAGAGCAAAAGTAGGCGGCGAACCGGGTCAAATGTCGCCGCCGCGCCGGGGGCGGGGTATCTGCTGTTCCTGAAACCGCCGGGAAACCCGCACCACGATATCGCTCTGGAAGGCCTTCTCGTAATGCACGTCCAGCACATAGGCCTTGGAGCGCAGGCGGATCGCCAGCAGGTTACCGATTTCCACTTCCTCGATAGCGAAAGACACCGGCTTTTTCAGGTAGGCGTAGCGGCTGGTGACAATCACTTCCTCGATAATGCTTTTCGCGGCTTCCAGGTCCGCATCCAGCCCCACGTGAAAGTCGGTGACGATCATCATGTCCAGCTCGCCGGCATTGCCGGAGGCCACCACATCGGTGATGAAGCGGGAGTTAGGGATGGTTACCAGGTTGTCGTCCAGGGTCTGCAGGCGCACGGTGCGCAGGCCGATGGACACGATTTCCCCGTAGACATCCGCAAAGCTGACCCGGTCGCCCACCCGGAAGGGGCGGTCGAACAACAGCAGCAGGCCGGCCACCAGGGAGGCGGCGATGTCCTTGAGGGCGAAACCCAGGGCCACGGCGATGGAGCCACCGGCAGCCAGCATGAATTCCTTGGGCGGTTGCAGCACCCCGATGATCAGCGCGGCGGTACCCACGGTGTAGAGCACAAAGCCGATCAGGGTGGTGATCTGCAGAATCAGGAAGCGCCGGGTGGGCAGCTTTTCGGTGATCTTCAGGCTGGCCTTGCTGATACCCCAGTTCAGTGCCCACAGCACAAAGCCGCCGATAAACAGCAGCAACAGGGCGTAGATGTTGAACAGCTCAACCACCACCGCCAGATCATTGACGATATTGCCTTCATTCATTGAGCAGATTCTTCCTTGTCAGGTAACTGATCACCTGCTGATACCACAGGGGTTTCAGCCGGTAGCGGCCGTCCTCGGATTTATTCAGGAAACCGGCATCGAAACCGCCCTTGAGAGCGTAGCGCACCACATTGCCCGGCAGGTTGGTCACATGACAGATTTCCTGGCTGGTCAGATTTTCATGGGTGGCAATGGCGGCGTACACGAACAGGGCATTCTCGCCCATGCTGTCGAGAATGCTGGCAGAAGGCGGCGTGGGCAGGCCCACCAGCACCTGTCGGCCCTTGGGCTTCACCGAGGTCAGCCATAATCGCAGGGCCACCATGGGATTGCCGCGGCAGGCATCCCAGAGCAGGCTGAAATAGCGTTGCTCCGCGTTGCGAACATTGCCCGCTTCCGGTCCGCGGGAAGAGAGCAGCACCTCGTCGTAGCGGACCCGATGACCACTGAGGTGGTTGCGCGCCAGGATCAGTGAGCGGATATCGGTCTGACCCCAGCGCTTCACTTTCACCACGTTGCGGAACTGGTAATCACGGCCGAATACATTGCACAAATAGGCCCAGCTCTGGTTGTTGATCATCAGCAGCCAGAACACATTATCCAGCCGTGCATTGACCAGGCTGAGCACCGTGCGCCAGCCTTCCAGGCCGCCGATTTCCTTGAGGAAAAAGTTCTGCGCCTCGTCCAGCACCACCAGGGTGGGCTGGCGCTCCTCGTCACTTTTCACCAGTGCCGCCGGACCTTCCCCGGCCAGGTCCACATCCAGGGCATCGCCCACCAGGGAAAGAATGGCATCCGGGTCCATGGTCTTGGCCGGCACCGTCAGCTTGACCAGATTGAGGCCTTTGCAGCTTTCCGCCAGCGCCCGTTCCAGCCGGTCGATACTGACCGTTTTCCCGCAGCCCTTTTCGCCCACCACCACCTGGGCATTTTCGTCGGTCTTGTCCTCATGCCAGCGCTGGATGTTTTTTTCCATGGCCGTCACCAGGCCGGTATCCACAAAGGGCGTTTTGCTGCCTTCTGGCAGGGCGGTGGCAAACCAGCGTTCGTAATGTTCATCCACTGGCTGTTCATTGTCGGCATCATCTTCATCGTTGTTGATGCGGGTGCGCAGCCGGAACAGGCGAGCCTTGAAGCGCATATACCAATCGAAGTCCGCCAGCACCCGATCCACGAAGCCCACCAGAAAACTGGCCAGCGCCACCGGTAACAGCAGCGGCGCAAACAGCCAGAACAGGACCGGGGTGAGCAGTTTCTCCGCCAGCGGATCCAGCCGCGAAGGGAGAATCGCTTGCAGGCAACGCTGATAATCCTCGGGACGAAGCGCCAGTAGTCGGCCCAGCCCCCAGTAAATGGCTACCAGCAAAATGCCAAGGCAGAGGTAATAGAGCAATGACGGGCCCAGGCTTTCCCACACGATCAACAACGGCAACCAGGGCAGTATCAACCAGCGTGAAATGAGCCTGGCGTGGTCGTGGACCTGTCGTGACTGATCGCTGCTCAGATAGGCGTTGGCACTCTGTGCTACCCGGATCACCAGCCATTCACCGATCAGGCAGAGCAATCCGTAAATCACATAAAGCCGGGCCAGCGGTAGCAGCCAGACAAGAATGCGGGTGGAGGGGGTGTCCAGAAGCGGTGCCAGCAGATCCAGCATCAGCCATAACAGCACCCAGGGCAGCATTGGCGCCAGGCCGCTGATCAGGCGGCTGGCGTTGCGCAGCCAGCGGTGCTCACCACTGGCGCGGACCACGGATTCGTGCAGGGTCAGAGTCCATTGGCGGGTGCGCCGGGCCAGTCGTATCAACAACATGAAGCCGGCAATGCCGAGAATCAGCGCCACGCTGTTCTGCACCAGCGGCAGAAAGCGTTTGTTCTTTGCTGATTCCTGCAGATCAAGGTCGATCACATGGGCGGTATCCAGCAATCGCTGGCCGATGCGCTCGACTTCGTGGCTGAGTAATGCCGGCGCCTGGGCGGGCCCCCCCATGGCGTCAATCTGGCTCCACAGGGAGTGGCGCTGCCACAGATCGGCGCGCAGCTGGCGTAGTTGGCTCTGGATTTCCAGGCGTGTTCGCAGCAGGTCACGCCATTGTGCAGTGGGCTGCGGTGGCAGGGTCAGTGCCGGGCTCTGGTACCAGAGTTGATCCAGTTGTTGCAGCGCCTGTTTTGGTGATGCTCCGAGCAGGGGCAGGATGGCCCAGGTTTGCTGGACATGATTGCTGAGTGTGCTGGCCGCCTGGCTGACCGGTTCCAGAGAGTCTTCCGTATCGGTGAGCGTCTGCAGGTGCTGGTAGAGCGCAGCCAGGGCCGAGAATGCCTGACGCTGGGTGCTGGGCAGCTGGGTGAATTGCTGGCGCAGGGCATGCAGTTTCTGGTCCTGCTGGTGCAGTTGTCCGACCAGGGTATCGATATCGTTTTGCAGGGCCTCGCACTTGTTGACCGGCACGCTGCGCTCGCCGGGTTCGGGCTGCGGCAGGGCGGGGGTTTCCTCAAGGGGGTGGCCAAGCAGATCTGCCAGCTGACGGGGATCGGGAACGTTACCATTCAGGTAGGTCTGTAGCTGCTGACGCTGGGCGGCTTGCTGCTGTTTTTCCTGTTGGAGCTGCTCCAGGGTCTGGCGGGCTGCTTCGCAGGCGGCCACACCGTTGGCGTGCGCCATGGCGGCCAGGGCCAGAAAAATAACAGCAATACACAGCCGTAAACATGGCGATACCATTCGCAATTCCTTCTCCTCAGCAGCGTCCATTGTAGGAACCGGTAGCCATGCCGTCATCCATTGATATTGCCCATAGGGGCGGACAGCCAGTCAAGAGGATACCAAGATAACAGAGTGCTATAGTCAAGAAAGGCTCAAAACGGTTCCAAGGAGGCAGCCATGAGCGAATTGATTGTGCGGGCCCTGATGGCCAAACACCCGGCGGCAGTGAAAATCGGCACGGAGCTGACGGCGGTGGTGGATATTCTGTTGCAGCACAAATTCACTGGTCTGCCGGTGGTGGATGATCACAACAAGGTGGTGGGCTTCGTGTCCGAGCAGGATTGTCTGCGTAAGCTGCTGGTGTCCAGCTACCACTGTGAGGGCAGTCTGGTGGTGGAAGAGTTCATGCATGACCAGCCTCTCACTGTTCACGAAGAGGACTCGGCGGTGAATGTGGCGGAACTGATGGTCACCCAGAAACCGAAGATCTACCCGGTGGTGGATGACAAGGGCATTCTGGTGGGGCTGCTGACCCGGGAGCAGGTACTGCGGGCCCTCAAGGACAGCCGCCGCGGCTGCGATTGATCACGTCGGTAGCCAATCGCGAGTGACAAGGAGCGACGGCGGGGTGCGGGCTGTTCTCGAACCTTGAACCCGTGACCCCTGCGTACAATCCCGCGTTCATCCCCCGCATTACATTCGACGACAGCTCAAAACAACAACTCGGGAGAGCTGTCATGCGTAACCTGCAAACTTTTCTGGCCGATTACGGCGAGAGTCACCAGAACCCGGTCAACCAGTGGGTTCATATCCTCTGTGTGCCGGCCATTTTTATTTCCACCATCGGCCTGTTCTGGCTACTGCCCCTGGGGCGCTGGCTGGGCCTGGAAGGGGCTGCGGCCTACTGGGTCAATGGTGGCACCCTGCTGGCGGTAATCTGCATGCCGTTTTACTTGCGCATGTCTGTGGGCATGACGGTGCTGATGGCAGTCTGGCTGGCCGCGGCCCTGGCGATCATCGTGGCGGTGGATCGCAGTGGTCTGTCACTGGCCTGGAGTGCCGCGGTGGTGTGGCTGCTGGCCTGGGCGGTGCAGGTATGGGGTCACAAGGTGGAAGGCAAGAAGCCATCTTTTGTGGATGATCTGGTGTTTCTGCTGGTGGGGCCCATGTTCGTCAGTATTGAGCTGGCCCACAAACTCGGCGTTCGCTCCCGCGAATCGGCCTGATAATCCATTGCTCGCCAGCGGCCGGGCGGGCATGATCGGCGGTTATGGATGCCACACACTCACCTTCATCAGACTTGCCGTTAACGCCCCTGTTTCTCTGGCCGGGCGGCTGGTTGATGGTGATGCCTGCCATCGATAATCAGCCCCACCAGCATGTGGCGGCCTCCCTGTTGGTGGGGGTTCACCAGCCGATTCGAGTAACGGTGGATGGCCGTCCGCGCCAGGAGCGGGTGGTGCTGGTGCCGCCGGATATGCCCCAGAGCTTGAACAGCCGGGGGCCGGTGGCGGTGATTCACCTGGACCCGGATGAGCCCGCCTGGCGAGCCCTGGCTCGTCTGGGTGGGCTGGATGAAAAGCAGCAACGCTGGTGTGTTGAGCAGATTGCGGCACTGGTGCAGACCGGCAGTGAAGCCCGGGCCCGGCAATTTCTGCACGGTCTGCGACGTCTGGCAGAGCCCCTGCCGCTGGATCCTCGCATCGCCGATGCCTGTGGTCTGATGCGTGCAGGGGAGATGGCTCCCTCCATGGATGCCCTGGCGGAGCACGCCAACCTTTCCGCTTCCCGATTCCGGCACCTGTTTCGTGAACAGCTAGGTGTTTCACTCAAGCGTTATCAGCTGCATCTCAAGTGTCAGCGGGCGCTGGCCCTGTGGCGTAGCGGCATGAATTTCACCGAGCTGGCGGTGGCCGCCGGCTTCTACGATCAGCCCCACCTCAATCGCACCCTGCGTGCCATGTTCGACTCCCTGCCATCGCGGTATGCTCGGGGTCTACCGGTGCAAGTGGTGCACCTGAAAGAATAATGATGGAGGCCCCATGGATTACCAGCATATTTCCACTGATCTGGATGAAAAGATTCTTACCATTACCCTCAACCGTCCGGATCGGCTGAACGCGTTCACCTTGCGCATGAAAGACGAGCTGGTCCATGCCTTTGGTGAGGCGGACCGCAATGATGCGGTGCGCGCGGTGATCGTTACCGGTGCCGGCAAGGTGTTCTGCGCCGGCATGGAAATGCAGCCTGAAGAGGGCGGCAATGTGTTCGGTTATGATGACGCCGAAGGGATGAACCCGCCGCTGGAACAGATTCGTGATTCCGGTGGTGAGGTGTCCCTGGCCATCTACAACTGCCGCAAACCGGTAATCGGCGCTATCAATGGCGCTGCCGTGGGGGTGGGTATCACCATGACCCTGCCCATGGATATTCGTCTGGTGGCGGCCAACAGCAAGATCGGTTTTGTGTTCACCCAGCGGGGGCTGACCCCGGAAGCTTGTTCCTCCTGGTTCCTGCCGCGAGTGGTGGGTATTCAGAAAGCCATGGAATGGGTTATCAGTGGTGATATCTTCATGGCCGAAGAAGGCGTGGAGGCCGGGCTGTTCCACAGTGTCCATGACAAGGGTGAAGTGGTGGATGTGGCCCGCTGCATTGCCCGTAAGATGATCGCCAAGAGTTCCCCGGTGGCGGCGGCCCTGGCCAAACAGATGCTCTGGCGCAACCCCAACTTTGCCCACCCCATGCAGGCCCATGCGGTGGAATCAAAAATGATCTATTGGTCCAACGAATTCTGGGATGGTCGCGACGGCTTCACCGCCTTCCTGGAAAAACGCGAACCGCGTTTTGAAACGCCAATGGCGGATATTCCGCAGCAGTTTGATTTCTGGAAAGAAGAGAAGATCAGTGAACAGTGAACAGTGAACAGTGAACAGTGAACAGTTAATAGCTCCGCGATCATGATGCGTGATGGCTGAAAGCCAGGAGGCCGCGACCAAACTTTGGTCGCGGCCTCCTGCGTTTGAAACACTGCGGCGCTTTGCCCCGCGCCGCTGTTCACTGTTAACTATTCACTATTAACTGCCTTTTCCCTGTACTGCGCCGGTGTCATGCCGGTCCAGCGTTTGAATGCCTTGGAAAAGGCGCTCTCATCGGAAAAGCCCAGTTTGTCGGCGATATCGGCCAGCCGGGTGCCTGCCTGTAATTCCGTTTCTGCCATGCCTTGCAGCAGGGCATCGCGCAGCAGTTTGAAGCTGCTGCCTTCCTCGCCCAGTTTGCGCACCAGATGGCGCCCGCTCATGGCCAACTGGTCGGCGACTTTTTCCTTGCCCCAGTGCGGGTACTGGCGGAGCAGGTCGCGGACGGTGGCGCTGAGAGACTGGCTGCCCAGGTTGTCCAGCAGCTGGTCGGCTAGGGTGCGCAGGTGGTGGCACAGGGACGGGTTGGCATGGATCAGCGGCAGGCTCAGATCGCTGGCAGGTAGCACCAGGGTGTTGTGCTCGGCGGCAAAGCGTACCGGCAAACCGAGCAGGGATTCGTAGCGGCGATTGTCGTCCAGCGCCGGGTGGGCGAAGGTAATGCGGCTGGCATGCAGATGATCGCCGGTGGTCCAGCGTGACAGTTGCAGCAGGGCGGTCATGGCCGCTTCCACCCGTTCCCGCTGGCGCACGGTGTACTGGGGCTGGTAGCGAATCTCGCATTCGCTGTCGTGTACTTGATACGAGAAGGTGCCCCCCTCGCCGACGATGGGGTAGTAATCCATCAGCGAATCCAGCGCCTCTTCCACGGTGTCGCAGCTCATCAGCACCATGCCCACGGTATCCAGATGCCCCACCTGCAAGGCCAGCCCAAACTGGATGCCCACCAGCGGGTCGCGGGCCTGTTCGCAGAAGCTTTCCCAGATTTCCCCCTGCAGCGCCAGGCTGACACGGTCCTGTTCGCCGATGGCCTGTTGCAGCCTGACGGGCAGGGCAAAACCCAGCTGTTCTGCCGCCTGGCTGATGGCCTGGGTAAAGCGCACTGTCACGGTGGGGGTGTGCGTCATGGGGTGTGCGCCATAGTGGTAAACAGAGGTAAGAGGTCCCGAATTAACCGTGGCAAGGTCCCGAATTGGCCGTGAGCCTGCAACCGGTGAACCGTAGAGTAGACATCATACCAAATGCTGAGTCCAACTCGGCAAACCCGGATCCGGGTTCATAATAATAGTTATCGGGACAGCCATGTACGCAGTGATAGGCGCCGGCCCCATGGGCCTGGCCACCGCCAGAAATCTTAACAAGTACGATATTCCTTTCATCGGGTTCGATCTGAACAGCGATGTGGGGGGCCTGTGGGACATCGATAATCCCCACAGCACCATGTATCAGTCCGCGCACCTGATTTCCTCCAAGGGAATGACCGAATTCAGTGAATTCCCCATGCCCGATGAGGTGGCCACTTATCCCCATCACAGTGAAATGAAGCGCTATTTCCAGAGTTATGCGCGCCATTTCGATCTGTATCGCCACTACGAATTTTCCACCCGGGTGGTGCGGGTGGAACGCGATGGTGATGGTTGGCAGGTGACCACCGAACGGGACGGGGAAATGCAACGCCGTTATTTTCAGGGCGTGCTGATCGCCAATGGCACCCTGCACACACCCAACCAGCCCAGCCTGCCGGGCAAGTTCGAGGGTGAGCTGATGCATTCCTGCGACTATCGGGATGCGTCGGTGTTTGATGGCAAGCGGGTGCTGATCGTGGGTTGTGGCAACTCTGCCTGTGATATCGCCGTGGACGCGGTGCACCGGGCGGCCAGTGTGGATCTGTCCGTGCGCCGGGGGTATTACTTTCTGCCCAAGTTTATCGGCGGCAAACCCACCGACAGCATCGGCGGCAAGCTCAAGCTGCCTCGGGGACTCAAGCAGCGTCTGGATGCCAGGCTGATTCGCCTTATTGTCGGCAAGCCCAGCGATTACGGCCTGCCGGAGCCGTCATACCGGATGTACGAATCCCACCCGGTGATCAATTCCCTGGTGCTGCACCACCTCGGCCATGGTGACATCACGCCCCACGGTGACATTGTCGGAGTGGTGGGCGATACGGTGACCTTCGCCGATGGCCAGTCCCGGGTTTATGACCTGGTTCTGATGGCCACCGGTTACAAGCTCGACTACCCCTTTATCGATGCCTCGGAACTGAACTGGCACAACGCCGATGCGCCGCAGCTGTACTTGAATGTGTTCCACCCGCAATACCGTAACCTGTTCATGATGGGCATGGTGGAAGCGGCCGGGCTGGGCTGGGAAGGGCGCAATGAGCAGGCGGAGATGGTGGCGCTCTACATCAAGGCCCGGCAGAACCAACACCCGGAGGCAGACAAGCTGGAGAAGAAAGCCAGCGCGGAAGCCGGCCAGACCCTGGACGGCGGCTTCGACTACCTGAAGCTGGAACGTATGGCCTACTACGTGCACAAGGACAGCTATCGCAAGGCGGTCAACGCCCACATCGCCGACCTGAAACAGGGGGTGTGAGGTGGAGGTTCAGTTCAGTAGCGAGAATCTGCTGATTCTCAACGTCATCCTGGCGTTCATGATGTTCGGGGTGTCCCTGTCGCTCACCGGTGAGGATTTCCGGCGCGTGCTCAAACGCCCGGATGCGCCCATTGTCGGTCTGCTTGCCCAGTTCGTCCTGCTGCCCGCCGCCACCTGCCTGACCACCTGGTTTTTTGAAGTGGAGCCGGAAATGGCGCTGGGCATGATTCTGGTGGCGTCCTGCCCGGGTGGTTCGTTTTCCAACATCATGACCTGGTTGGCCCGGGCCAATGTGGCGGTATCGGTAAGCATGACTGCCATCTCCAGCCTGGTGGCCATGGTGATGACACCGTTCAACTTTGCTCTGTACGGCTGGCTTAACCCGCATACCCGGTCGATGCTCACGGCAATCCAGCTGGACAGTATGAATATTCTGATTCTGGTGGTGCTGGTGCTGGGGCTGCCGCTGCTACTGGGAATGATGACCGGCAAGCTGTTTCCCCGCTTTGCCGCCAGGGCCGAGAAACCCATGCGGGTGATTACCCTGCTGGTGTTGTTGCTGTTTGTGGGCGTGGCCTTTGGCAACAACATGGATGTGTTTCTGGCCACGGCGGACCGGATCGTCATCCTGGTGGTGCTGCAGAATCTGCTGGCGCTGGGCATGGGCGCCTTTGCCGGCGCCCTCACCGGCTTGCCCCGGCAGGACCGCCGGGCCATCACCATGGAAGTGGGCATCCAGAATTCCGGTCTGGGGCTGGCGATTCTGTTCACCTTTTTCCCGGAGGCCAGCGGCATGATCCTGATCGCCGCCTTCTGGGGTGTCTGGCATCTGATTTCCGGCCTGCTGCTGGCCTGGTGGTGGTCACGGGGCCATGAAGACCGCCAAAACCCAGAGGAGGCGGCATGCGACGACGCATCCTGATAACCGGCGCCGCCGGTTATATCGGCAGCCAGGTCGCCCGGCGGCTAAGCCAGGAGCACCATGTGGTGGGGGTGGATATTCGCGCTGATGACAGTGCCGATTTCCCTTTCTTCGTGATGGATATTCGCGATCCGGCGTTGGGCAGGTTGATAAGTGAGCAAGGTATTCAGCAGGTGGTTCACCTGGCCGCTGTGCTGGAGGATTCCGGCGACAGGGAGCGGGATTTTGATATCGATGTGAACGGTACCCGCAACGTGCTGGATGCTTGTGTGGCTGCAGGCGTGGAGCAGTTGGTGGTGACCAGTTCCGGCGCCGCTTATGGCTATCACCCGGACAATCCTGCCTGGCTGGACGAAGACGATGCCCTGCGCGGTAACCCGGAGTTTGCCTACTCGGATCACAAGCGCCAGGTGGAAACCCTGCTGGCGGAGTATCGCCAGAAACACCCGGCACTGAAGCAGCTGATACTGCGTCCGGGCACCGTGCTGGGCGCCAATACCCGCAACCTGATCACCCGGCTGTTCGAGAAACCGCGCCTGGTGGCAGTAGCCGGTTCGCCTTCGCCGTTCGTATTTATCTGGGATCAGGATGTGGTGGCGATCATTCACAAAGGGGTGCTGGAGGGCAAGGCTGGTTGCTACAACCTGGCCGGCGATGGCGCTCTCAGCATTCATGAACTGGGTCGTCTGCTGGGTAAACCGGTGATCTCGGTTCCTGCCGGGTTGATTCGCGCTGCCCTGTGGATGGGCAATCGCCTGGGCCTCACCAACTACACCCCGGCACAGGTGAACTTCCTGCGCTATCGGCCGGTGCTGGCCAATCGACGACTCAAGGAAGAGTTCGGCTATATCCCGCGCAAGACCTCGGAGCAGGTGTTTCGCTTCTATATGGCCAACCAGACACAGAGGAAGGACCAATGAAAACCGTACTGATTACCGGTGCCGCTTCCGGCCTCGGCTGGGCCCTGTCCCAGCGGGCCTTCGCGCTGGGCCATCGTGTCATCATGACCGATATGAATGCCTTGCAGCTGGCGGCGCGGGCAGATGTGCTGGCCAATCAGGATCCGTCCCGGGTTACCTTCCACCAGCTTGATGTGACTGACAGCGAGGCGATCACCGCACTGGTGGCCTTGCTCAAGGAAAGGGAAGGTGGCCTGGATGTGCTGATCAACAACGCCGGCATTACCCATCGCTCCCTGGCGGACAAGACTGACATCGCCGTGTTCCGCAAGGTCATGGCGGTGGACTGGCAGGCGCCGGTGGAAATGGCAGTGGCCTGCCTGCCCCTGCTCAAGCGCAGTGGTGGAGGCATCATCAATATCGGCTCCATGGCTGGCTGGATGCCGGTGCTGGGGCGGGCCGGTTACTGCAGCGCGAAAAGTGCTCTGAGCCAGTTTTTCGAGGTGCTGCGCGGCGAGGTGGCGCAATACGGGGTGCATATCCTGATGGTGTATCCCAGCTTCCTGGACACGCCCATTGAAACCAATGCCCTGGGGCACGATGGCCAGCCCGCCGCGCATCCCCGTTCCATGGTGGGTGCCATGCAGACGCCGGAGTGGATGGCCGAGCGGGTGTTCGAGGCCTACTATCGCAAGAAAAAGCGCCTGTTCCCGGATCGCTTTACCTGGTTCGCCAGCCTGTTGTGGCGGCTGGCGCCGGATGTCTACCAGCGCATGATGGTGCGCAAGTTCGCCTCCGAGCTGGAACCCCGTTAAATGGCAGAAATGATCACCCTGCCCTGGCTGTTGCTGGGGCTGTTTATCTTCCTGGCCTTCACCACCGAAGCCGCCACCGGCTTTGGCAGTATCGTTATCGCCCTGTCTCTGGGGGCGCTGGTGTTGCCGATGACGGAGATTCTGCCGGTGCTGGTGCCGCTCAATATTGTCATGAGCAGCACTCTGAGCTGGCGGCACCGCCACGCCATTCACTGGCCCACCCTGTGGAAACTGATCCTGCCCTTGATGGTGGTGGGGACCCTGGCCGGCTACGGGCTACGTCCCTGGCTGGGAGACCAGTTGCTCAAGAATGCTTTTGGGGTGCTGGTGCTGTGGTTCAGCGTCCGGGAGCTGTGGCGAATGTGGCATGGCGCCATCGTTTCAGCCCATGGCGGCCTGTGGACCCGGGTGTGGATGTTTCTGGCGGGTATCACCCATGGTCTGTTTGCCTCCGGTGGCCCGCTGCTGGTCTATGCCCTCAGCGGTCTTTCTCTGGACAAGCAACGTTTCCGCGCCACTCTGATTCTGGTATGGCTGGCCCTCAACAGCCTGCTCACCCTGGTATTCCTGCTGGATGGCAGCCTGCTGCCGGCGGCGCCGCGAATTGCCATGCTGGTGCCGGTGGTAATTGCTGCCATGGTGTTGGGGGAAGTGCTGCATCACCGGGTCAACGAGCAGCGGTTTCGTCAGGCGGTGTTTGTGGTGCTGGCGGTAACCGGAGGTATTCTGGCCTGGCCGGGTTGAAATGAGCTACAAGTTGCAAGCTACAAGTTTCAACGCGGGCTGGCCTGTCAATTGATGGCAGGTCGTTCCCGCGATTAACGGTAATGACGCGGGCTCGGGATCTCAAAACGCCAGGATCTTTCCCTCGCGTTGCAACTTGAAACTTGCCTCTTGCCACTCTCCCTGCATCGCCACCGCCCCTCTGACGTGGTATTCATGACATGTCTTGTTTACAGGCATTCAGGAGCTGCCATGTCCCATCTGGAAATTCGTCCGGTGACCGGTTTTGCCGTGGAGCCCTGGCTGGATGAGCTGGCTGAATTGCGCATTCAGGTGTTTCGGGACTTTCCCTATTTGTACGAGGGCAACCGGGATTACGAGCGTCGTTATCTGGATCGGTATGCCCAGTCTGATCGCAGCGTCTTTGTGCTGGCGCTGGAGTTCAACCGGCTGGTGGGGGCGGCCACGGCGTTGCCGCTGCTGGAGGCGGATGGCGAATTCCAGGCCCCGTTCCGGCAACTGGGCGCCGAGCTGGGCTCGGTGTTTTATTTCGGTGAGTCGGTGTTGCTGAAACCCTATCGGGGTGAAGGGGTGGGTCATCGTTTCTTTGATCTGCGTGAGCAATATGCCGCTGATTTCGGATTCCTGCATACGGCGTTCTGCGCGGTACAGCGGTCGGAGGATCACCCCTTGCGTCCTGACGGTTACCGACCTCTGGATGATTTCTGGCGAGGCCGGGGCTATTTTCCCCAGAACCAACTGGTAGCCCATTTCGACTGGACAGACGTGGGTGAAGAGAGTCCCAGCCGCAAGGCCATGCAGTTCTGGTTGCACAGCCTGTGACACGTTAATGAAAAAGCGTGAAGGACCATGTCGTTACCCCAGGGGGGCGCTTGCTAGTAGCTGTCTTTCCCTGACATCGCGTTGTGCTGTTGCTATACAGCATTGGCTTGCGTGGCATTGCCATTAAACTTTCACCCATATGGGTGATTAATCGTCAACATGTGCTCCCTATACTCGGTGCCTCGAGTGTGAATTTGTTGTGAAGGGGGCTTCATGGAACGTTATTATCGCACTCACCAGCACTGGGCTGCGCGTGTTGCGCGACAGGCCATGATCATTGTTCCGCTGGCGTTATTGGCGGTGGCAGTGGCCGTGATGGTGGCAGGCTGACCGAATGGGTATGCCGGGCTGTGGTTCTGCGACATCGCCCGCCTGCTTATGCGTACAGACATTTCCGTTACCCCGGTACTCCCGTCACCGGGACGTCTTCCTATACTGCCGGCCCTGAATGTCCGGGGAAGTGCCATGAAATACGAGTACCGATGGCGGTGTTAGTGGTGGGGTAGAGGGCTCGGTTTGATGCTGGGTGCTTGACGCCGGGCGGATACAAAACCGTTAGCGCGCTCGACCTGAGTAGAGCGCCCTTGCACCTGATCGACGTCAGGTGTCAGCCATCTTTTGCATCAATACCACTGGATTGCCCACCAGGGTGAGCTGCCAGCCCTGTTCACGGGCCAGCCAGGCAAAGGTGTCCGGCTGCCAGAAACAGACATGGGTGGGGTCGCGACGGTAATGCCAGTGGGCAAAGGCGCCATCGTCGATCAGCCAGCGGGTCATGATGCCCAGCCAGCCGCCCGGTTTAACCAGTTGGGCGAACTGCAGCCATTCCCGCGAGGGGCGATGCAGGTGTTCAACCACTTCCGTGCAGGTCACGAAGTCGTATTGTTGATTCAGTGATGTCGGGTCGGGCGCATAAATCGGGTCATAGGTGCGGCAGGGAAAGCCTCGCTCATTCAGCATCTGGGACAGAGCCGGGCCCGGCCCGCAGCCGAAGTCCAGGCCGCGGTCACCTGGCCTCAGTCGTTCACACAGGGGGTCGGCCAGCTGCGCCAGAAATGTCCGGTAGCCGGGGTCTGCCGGATTGTTGTCGTGCAAGTCGTACTGGGTCTTTTCCGTTTCCCTGTCTGGCAGTGTGGCCGGATCTTCAAAGGTCAGGCGGCAGGTGTCGCAACGAAAATAGTCGCGATGCTCCACCCGGGAGAAAGGTCGAGCCAGGTTGTCGCAGAGCGTGCAGCGCATTTATGACTCCAGCCACCGCTGGATACGCGCATAGGTGCGGCTTTCCTCAATCATGGTCATATGCCCCATCTGGTAGAACAGCTCCCGGGTCAGCCGTTCCGCCTCAGGGTAGAGGCGCGTGGCCAGGCCGCTGTCCACGGTTACCAGCCAGTCGCCGCGCGGTTGGGGGTGGCCCGGTTCACTGACACTGCCGGCGATGAATAACTGTTCCACCTGGGTATCCAGCGGCACCTTGCTGCTGGGGCGTGGTTCGTCCAGGGGCCGGTCTCGCCACTGGTCTTCCAGTACATAACCGAAACGCAGGTCGCGGATGCCATCGGAGCGCAGGTTGGCCAGCCGCATCAGCGGGCGCGAGTAGGGAGTGGCACCCAGCAGGCGGTTAACCTGATTGCCGGCGCGTTCCAGCATGGCCCCCTGATGGGGTGAACCCAGGCAGGCCAGGTGGGTAACCTTGTCGGTCCAGGCATCGCCGCGCTGGCGGCCCTGATGCAGGGCACTGCGGGCCACCAGGCCACCCATGGAGTGGCCGATCAGGATGACTTGTTGGGGCAAGGCGGTATGGGCCAGCAGCCCGGCCAGCTTGCGGCCGTTGTCGGAGATATGTAGGCCGGTGTTGTAGCGCAGGTAGCGCACATCGGCTTTCAGTTCACCCCGGGCCCAGTGGCTGAAGGCATCTGCCGCCGGGTTATTCCAGCAGGCATCGTTCATGCACAGGCCGTGCAAAAACACCACCAGGGTGTCGCCTTCAGCCGGGCCGGTGGGCAGCAGCTTCATGGGCAGGGCATAGGGGCTGTGCTGTTCGGCCAGCAGCTGGCCGAAAACGCCGTTGACGATGCTTTGCAGGTCCAGGCTGTCGCGCAGTTCCCGGTTCGGATCTGCCAGCAGATCTGCCATACCCGCCACATTGCCCGCCTGGCGAAAACCGTAACGGATCAGGTTGTAGATCATGGGTGCGGGGGTGTAGTCGTTGCCGCGCAGACCAAACGGGTTGGCCACGGTGCCGTGAATATCCTGCACCACCTGGGTGATTTCGTTGCCCACACGGGTGACCAGCTGCGCCAGCCCGCCCACATTACGGCCAAATTGCTTCATGGGTTCTCCTTGTCTTGTCCGCATCATAGCAGGGTGCTACCAGTCTGTCGGAAGTGGCTGGGAGTGGTTGCGTAAAAACCCTTCGCCGGATTGAGCAGGCAGCGTAATGATTCGTAAAATGCCAGGGCTTTGCGTGTTTCTTCTTGGTGTGCGGCCCATGATGGCGATACAGTCTGAATGACTGATACTTCAAGGAGTGAGTCTATGCATACTTTCAGTAAAGCAGTTCTGGCTGGCCTGTTCGCCTCTTCCGCCCTGCTGGCCGGTTGCGACAGTAACGATGGCCCGGTGGAAAAAGCCGGTGAAAAAATGGATGAAGCCGTAGACTCCATGAACCCGCAAGGTCCCATGGAAGAAATGGGCGAGGATCTGGACAACGCCTATGAGAGCGCCGAAGAATCCGCTGAAAGCATGAAGGATGCGGCCGAGCAATAAAGGCTATACCAAGATGTTGAAAAAGCCGCCTTCGGGCGGCTTTTTTTATGGGTGCCTTTCTGCCACTTGGCAGGTGCTTAGCAGTTCGTCGATGGCCTGTTGCTCCGGTGGCGTAATCAGGAGTCGGTAGCGCTGCTTGATCCGTTGCCAGTGCTGCCCGTACTGGCACCAGTAGCCCCTATTGTCCGGCAGCCACTGGTCCGGGCTGCTGGCACCCTTGCTGCGGTTGGCGCTGGCAGACACCGGCAACAGATTAGCCGGATCATTGGCAAACTGGCGCCGATGGCGCTCATCCCAGCTATCGCCGCCATGGCCGTGAGCATGGCGAAGGGGTACCAGATGGTCGATATCCAGGTCGCCGGCGGAGGTAAAGATGTGGTCGCTGTAGGGATCGAGCCAGCGGCCGGTGGCCACGGTGCAGCGATCATCCTGGGTGAAGGTCACCGGCACCTGGCTGGTGGCAATCAGTATCTCCGCGCGGGTGTCCTGGCAGTCGCCATCCTCATCCAGCCAGTGGGGCCAGTCACTGCGCTCATACAGACCGGAAAAGGCCCGTTGCTGCTGGCGGGCCTCCTGCTCCGCCTGCCGTTGCTGACGGTGCAGGGTCAGGCAGGGTTCGCGGTGGCAATGATAGGCGCCGGTGGCCCGGTCGCTGTGGCCGCCCTGCTTGTCCAGGCCTCCGGGGTGGCCATGGGCAAGGTTGGCAACAACGATTAGCAAGACGGTAAGGTGTCGGGTGGGCAAAAGGGGGTCCTACGGGAAAAACGGCAATCTGACTAGGATATCAGCGTGCGAATATGTAGGCGATATCTTACAGTGCAAATTCAGGCAACCATCCAGTAGCACCGAGATACAAACGGCAACGAGGCAAAACGAAATTCCACTGTGGATAGCGTCAGGTGGTCGCTAGAGTGAAGCTGCCGGGTTGTGGCCGTTTCATGCGTGCGGTCAGCCAAGGTGTTGTTTTGCAGTGCATTTTGAGCAGTAGCAGTTGCAGGAGTCTCGGGTATGGCAAGCCAGTCGGAAGCGGAGCGATGGCGTCAACAGGAGTTGGCGCTTACTGCCGTAGAGCATCGCCTTCAGGCGCTGGGTGAGTATCTGGCAGTGTATCGGGCCAGTTATGCCTCCAGCGGTGAGGGTCGGCATTACGCCAGGGTGCGAATGTTGCGCAAGGATATCGGCCGTTTGCGTGCCTGGTGGTGGTACCTGCAGGCAACCCGTAGAGGGGCGTCCTGGTTGCCGCTGCTTGAGCGGGTGGTCGGTTTGTTGGCGGTGTTTGTCAGCCCCGTTCGGCGGGGCGGGAGTCGTCGCCATTCTTCCGGAATGCTGCGTCATCTGAGCAGTCACAGCCTGATTGAGCGGGCCTATGCAGCGCTGGAGGATGATCTGCAAGGCCAATTGCTGACCTTGCGACTGGCCCAATATCAGCGCCCCACCGATAGCCGTGGCCGGGAGATCAATATGTTGCAGCGGCAACTGGAGGAAGTGGCGGTCCTGCGTGCCAGTGGGTTGCCTGAGCCACGCCGCCTGACCGCTATCTGTCATGTTCTGCACCGGGTAATGACGGTGCGCCAGTGGCTGGGTTTGCAGTTGCCTCTGGCTAACCTAGCGGACCGTTAATGTTGGCTGCCAATCGACTTGCCCCGGCCCTGGAAAGCCTGCCGCGTGTGTTTGCCTTGTCCGATCTGAAGCAATTGCTGCCCGGTGAAGAAGGTCAGGCGCTGGATGTGGCGCTGCGCTGGCTGGAAGCCGGTGTCATCAAGCAGGTGGCGCCGCCTCGGCCAGTATTCTTCAAGGTGATTCTTGGTGAAGAGCTGGACGAAGCGGATCGCTGTCGCGCGCTTTTGCGGGCTTTCCCTTCGCTGGTGATGGTGGCGGGTTCGGTTCTATGGAGACAGGGGCTCAGTGCCCAGCGTGACACCTCGCTGGAATGCTGCGTGTCGGAAAAAGAACTGAATTGCAGTTTGCCTGGTGTGGCCCTGCGCTGGCGGCCTCCGGCCTGGTGGGCGGCGGTGCGGCAGGCCGGGGGTATTGCCGGAGACCATCATGGCGTGGCCATGCTGACCCCGGAAATGGCCCTGGCTGATGCAGCCGCGTTTCGGGATGTATGGATGCCGGACCGGGAAGCGGTGGACTGGAACCAGTTGTCCACTGCCAAGCTCAGCGAAGCTACCCAACACTTGTTGCCGCTCCGTGAGGAGAGTGGTGTCCGCGCGGATTGACGGAGCCTGCCGCACTGTTATTAAATGAGAACCATTATCAGGTTTTCAGGATTCTTCTCCCATGTGGTTTGCCGTTCTGGCCTCCCTGGTCAGCGTTGTCCTCTTTTATCTCAGTGATCGCCAGCAGCGTTGGCTGGATCAGCCGCTGCCGGGCCTGGCCCGGCTGCTGGCCCTGTTGTTGCTGGCTGCGGCGGCCGCTCTCTGGGTGGTGAGTCTGGGCGTGGGCGTGGGGCTCTTTGTGGGGCTCTGGGTGGTTACCCTGCCGGCGCTATTGTTGCCGTTGGTGGCCGGACACTACCGCGACAGCTTCCAGCGGGGGCCGCGCGGATGAGATATTTTCTGGGTATCCTGCTCAGCCTGCCCTTGTCACTCATGCTGATCGGCCTGTTGGCAGCGGCCCTGCCGATGCCCTGGCAGGGCTGGCTGGTGCTGCAGCTGATCACTGCCATGGTGCTGTGGATGCTATTGGCGCTACTGGTCGCTCTGCCGGCAAAGACCTGGCAGCCTCTGGTTGCCCTGCTGGTGGCCAATCTGGCCGCCTGGCTGGCCCTGCAGGCCACCCCGTTATACGGAGTCGGCGCATGAAAGGAGAGCGCTTGCGCCGGATGATCGACCTGCATGCCTGGCTGGGCATGGTCAGCGGTCTGGCCCTGTTTGTGGCGTTTTTTGCTGGCGCCATCAATGTGTTTCATCACGAGCTGCACCACTGGCAGGAGGCGTATCACGGTGAGCCGGCGGCTGCCCCCATGGGGATGGACCGGCTGCTGGAGCAGGTCACTGACCAGTACCCGGATGCCCGCAAGCGTCTTTATCTGCTTCCTGATGCAGAAGACCCGGGGGTGATGTGGTTCGAGTCCGCCGAGGACGACTGGGTCACCGCCCACGCTAAGGATTTCAATACCGAGGGGGTGCGCGAAGAGGTCCCCCGCTCGGCGCTGGCGGATTTTATCAACGAGCTGCACTTCGCCCTGGGCATTCCCAACCCGGGCTGGCCGATCAATATCGGCATGACGTTCATGGGGCTGATCTCGGTGATGTACGGGGTGGCGCTGTTCAGCGGGTTGCTGATTCACTGGCCGAAAATCCGCAAGGAATTCTTTGCTCTCAAACATGAGGGCAACATGCGCCGATACTGGAAAAACCTGCACAACGTGATCGGCATTATCAGCTTCCCGTTCCACCTGATCATGTCTGTTACCGGTGCAGCCATGGGCATGTTCACGGTGGTGGCGGTGCTGTTGGGGGTGCTGGTGTTCGGCCCCCAGCTGCGCGGAGTGATCAGCGAGGAAACCGATGTGTGGCCGGCGGTGGACAGCCAGGGCGACACTGTGACCATGCCGTTGATGGACGATGTGCTGTCCGCTGCCCGCCATGAGCTACCGGAGCTGACCGTGGACTGGCTGGAAATTCGCGGCTACGGCGACGCCGCCGGCTGGATTGATGTGGCCGGCTCCGTGCCCGGTTATCTGGGGCACCATGCCCATGTGGTGCTGGACCCGACCCTGGGGCCGTTGCGGGTGATCGCGCCGGGGCAGCGCAGTGTCAACTTTGCCAGCCTGTCGCCGGTCTATTCCCTGCACTTCGGCGACTATGGCGGCTTGTTGGTGAAACTGCTGTACTTTGCCCTGGGGCTGCTGGGCTCTTTGCTGTTTGTGTCCGGCAATATTCTCTGGTGCGAGCGTCGCTCGGACCGCACTGGCCCCAGCCGTTCTTCGGCCTTCTTGCTGCGCCTGACGTTGGGGGTTTGTGCTGGCGTGGTGATCGGCATTGCCTTCAGCTTCCTGGCCAGCAAACTGTTGCCGCATACCCCGCTGGCGGGGCTGGTGGCAGTGGCAGAACGGGGTCTGTTTGCCTTGATCCTGGTGGTGTTGGTGGCCTGGAGCCTGCGCGCATCGCCATTGCGGTTCAGTAGCCAGATGCTGCGCATCGCGCCGTTCTGCTATCTCGCCATTCCCTTGCTGCACACCGGGTTGGAGGGTGGTCATGCCTGGCTGGAAGCGGATAACCGGCTGGTGAATCTGTTGTTGCTGGCGGTGGCGGCCTGCCTGTGGGTGGTGCGTCGGCAGTTCCGCAAGCGGATCCGTCAGGCGGAGCCTCATCCCCTGTGGGTGGGCAAGGTGTCCGCTGATCATCCCAAGCATCTGACTGACACCGAGTTGGAAAACGAGGCGGCGGTAACGGATTAGTGGATCGGAGTTATTCAGAAGCTCCTTAACCCAAAAAGGGCCGGATATCCGGCCCTTTTTCTCACTTCAGAAGCGGTAGGTGGCCTGCAGGCTCAGCCCATGGGCGCTGTTTTCAAACTCTGCGCTGTAGCTGGACTGGTCCACCTTGCCCTTCTTCTCTTGCAGATAGGCGTAGGCCGCATCGATGGTCAGGTCGGCGGTGGGGCTCCAGCCGGCGCCCAGGGTGAAGATGTCCCGGTCGCTGACCGGAATCCGCACGGTGCGGTGGGCGTCGTTGGTGGGCGAGTTGTCCCGGGCGTAGCCGGCACGCACCACCCATTGCGGGTTCAGCTGGTAAGCACCACCAAAGGCAACCGCCCAGGTGTCTTCCCACTTCAGTTCTTCTGAAATGGTGGCGAAGCTGCCGGCGTAGGCCGGATGCACGCCGCTGTTGTTCACTTCAATGCCGCGCAGGCGGCTCCAGCGGGTCCAGGTGGTGCCCAGGTTCAGTGTCAGCTTGTCGGTGGCGCGGAAGCTGACCGAGGTATCCACGGACTCCGGCATGGTGATGTCCAGCTCCGCATCGTAACTGCCATTGAGGCCGGGCAGCCCGGTGGGGATCATCGGGTTGGGCGGGATCGGGCCCAGCATGCCGTTGGCGCCACTGACTTTGGTGTGGCCTTCCAGGGTGTAATCGGTCTTGGAGTGGTAGGTCAGACCCCAGTCCAGCCGATCGTTGACCGCTATCAGCAGGCCCAGGGTGTAGCCCACGGCCAGATCGTCGCCTTCGATATCTACCTCGGCGTCGCCGCTACCGGGAACCGGGCCGGGCACGGCCGCGTTCGGCACATTGCTGCTGAGGGCGCCGTCGATGCGGTTGAGGGTGGGGCCAAAGCCGACGGATACCTTGTCGGTGAAGGCGTAGCTCAGGGTCGGCTGGATGGTCACAACCTGCACTTCGCTTTTCAGGCCGTTGTAGCGGCCCTGCCAGCCATCCTCGTAATCACTGATGACGCCAAAGGGGGCGTATACGCCGATGCCGGCATGCCATTTGTTGTTGAGCGGAGTGACGTAATAGCCGAACGGAATGGTGGTGAAGGGCACCATGTCACCGTCGTTGCTGCCGCCCTGGCCCCGCTTTCCCTGGGGGTTATGGATGTCGGTGCGGGCGTCGATAAAGGCCAGGCCGCCACTGATCTCGGCGCGCTTGAGGCGGCTCATGCCGGCCGGGTTGCCATACAGGGTGCTGGCGTTGGCGGCGCTGGAAGCGCGACCGGCGTAGGCGGAGCCAGCGCTGCTGGCGCTTTGTTCGTTGAGGGCCAGGCCATTGGCCAAGGCCTGGCCGGAAGCCGCGGCAATGGCTGCTGCCAACAGGACGTTGTTCGAATACTTCATGATAACTTTCCCGAGTTGTTTTTTGCGCGCGCAAGTTAACATTCAGACACAAATTATTACAGGATGTTTATCATCAACGTCGCCGAAAAATAGCAATAAATCGCCATTTTCATGGAAGCATGATGTTTATTGTTGTGAAGGTGGTTCGAATATAAATTAAGTGTTTACCGCTTTTGGGCTTTGCGGGTGGGCTCGCAGCTGTTGCGAAATGGCAGAGAGATGGGCGATTAGCCTGGAAGGGAGGAAACCCTGTTCGGCGCCAGTAACGTATTTGCGGATGCGTTGCTCGGGGCAGCGAGGAGGCATGGGCGCGGCGGTAATGGGGGTGCCGCGCCGGATTTGGACATTGGAGAGGGGGCTGTTGTCAGGGGCGACCGGTTACCGGTTTGCGCGAAAACATCCCGATCATCGGTGTGCCCTGTGCCTGCAGAATCGGCTCGATGTCCCGGTGCAAGGCGTGGTACCGGTAAAACGGCACTCGTGGGAACAGGTGATGGATGGAATGCAGGTTCTGGCCTAACCAGAACCACTCCAGTGGTTTCATCCAGCGGGGCATGATCAGGCTGTTGGTATTGCGGTAACGTTCGCTGACCTTGTAGGGGTGGTGCGGGCGATAGGCAAACCAGTAGGCCGTGAAGAGGGCGCCGAGATAGTAGCCGAGCAGAATCACCGCCACCGCGCCGGGCTGGTCTACCATGGCCAGAAAGGCAATGCGCCAGCCCAGTGATACCAGGAGCTCGGTGCTATAAATCAGCTTTTCTCTCAGGGATGCACTGGCCCAGCTGTGCTGCACAAAAAACGTATTCTGCACCAACTGGAAACGTAGTCCGGCAACCAGGAAGCCCAGCGGCCCTTTCTGCATTCCGCTGATAATGAAATCCGGGTCCTTGTCTGGCTGGTTGGTATAGCGATGGTGGGTGAAGTGCTCAATGCGGTGAGAGGCATAGGGGATGGCGATGATCGGCGCCACCAGATACCCGCACAGGTCATTGATCCATTTATGGCTGTCGTTGTGCCCGTGGATGTTGCCGTGGGCCGCCTCGTGCAGCGGTGTGTAGGACATATAGGTCAGTGCCCCTACCAACAGGCAGGCGCCCCAGGCGGGCAGGGAGCCACTGGCGAACAGTGCAAGAGTGGCAACGAAGGCGGTGACTACGGCCGCGGTCAGTAACATTGTCGGCCAGGCGGTTTTGCCCATATAGTGCTTGGCGCAGGCAATGGCCTGCTTGTTCAATGTGGCTGGATCCATGGTCTTGCCTCTTGTGGGTATCATCAGGCTCAACACTACGGAGCTGCCACAACAACCAGAATAGCCACCGTGGCCAATCGCCCTGCATTAGTGGCCAGAGTGTGACCGGGCGGTATCTGCGGGATCGGTAATGCAGCATTCAGACGACAAGTTCCATCCAGTGGCCATCAGTCAGGTCATGCTCAACTTTGCCCAGCGTCATGGCATTGACCGGCAAACCTGCCTGCTTGGCACCGGCATTGCCGAGGCTGCATTGTCCAGTGGCGAGGGGCTGGTGACCCGCACCCAGGAAATGCGTCTTATCGAAAACCTCATGCTGGCCCTGCCATCTGTGGGTGTGGGAGGCTTCGAGCTGGGTCTGCAATACAACCTGGCGACGTTCGGGGTATGGGGGTTTGCCCTGCGTACCTGCAAGACCCTGCGCGATGCTGTCACCCTCGGCATACGCTATCTGCCACTGAGTACCGCCTACTGCCGGATTTCGGTTTGTGAGGAAGGCGATAGCTTCAGCATGATATTCGACCCGGACCCGATACCGTCACACCTGCGCCAGTTTCTGCTCGAGCGGGACATGGCCACGGCCCTCAATCTGGTCAGGGAAATCACGCTTCAGGGGGTGGAGTTTACGGGCATCAAATTCACCGGAGAGCCGCATGTGGCGGCGTCTGTGGTGGCGGAGCTGTGCGGTGTGGCGCCCACCTTTCAGGCCCATGAAAACCGAATCCTGGTCAACCGGGTCGGGGCCAACCAGCCGTTCCCCTGCTACGATCCGGTGCTGACCCGCATGCTCGAGCAGCAATGTCGGCAGCGTATGGACACCGTGGAAAGCAGTGGCGTTGCCGGCAAGGTTCGCCAGAAACTGCTCGGAGAGCTGGGCCTGGGTGCCACCCTGAACGACATGGCCAGCGAGCTGGCCCTCTCTTCGCGCAGTCTGCGTCGCAAACTGGAACAGGAAGGCACCAGCTACCGCGATCTGGTTGAAGAGGAGCGCCGCCAGCTGGCCTTGCAGCTGCTCAGCAACACCATCATGAAAATCGAAGAGGTTGCCGCCCATCTGGCCTATACCGATGCCGGCAGCTTTGTCCGCGCCTTTCGGCGTTGGCAGGGGTGCTCGCCCAGTGAGTACAGGGGAGATTCGTCTGGGTGATAGCCGCGATGGGGCACAAAAAAGGGGCCTCCCGGCTGGGAGGCCCCTTTCTTTTATATGGCACGCCCGAGAGGATTCGAACCTCTGACCTTTGCCTCCGGAGGGCAACGCTCTATCCAGCTGAGCTACGGGCGCAAAACTTGTTGCAGACAGCCGAATGCGGTGAATCAGTTCCTGCTGTCTGCGGATGAAGAACTTGGGGGTTCAACGGGCGCGAATGATAGCCGGTTGTGGCGTTGGCGTCCATGGATGGGGTGCATTGCGCGCGCAGATGCTTATAATCTGCGCGCGCCGTGCCATCACGGCCGTCACTACGCGGCAGTCTGCCTCTTTCGGGTTTCCGGCAGTGCTGCCTTTCCTTACGAGCCCGTGTCTGTGACCAGACAAGCGTATCGGAGGAAACAGGATGAACCTGTACTGGATTGTGCTATTACTGGCAGTAATTGTGGAAATTGCCTGGGCCATGAGCCTCAAGTGGATCCAGATGCAGCCAGGGGTGGCGTCCATCGGCACGTCGCTGGTGCTCACCGCGCTGAACATGCTGATGCTCTCCTATGCCATGAAAGGGATTCCGGTTGGCACTGCCTATGCGGTCTGGACCGGACTCGGGGCGGTGGGCATTACCGTGCTGGGTATCCTGTTCTTCAAAGACCCGGCCACCCTGTCACGGCTGGCCTTCATGGGGCTGGTGGTGGTCGGCATTATCGGCCTCAAACTGACCGCTTCAGCGGCCTGATGGCAGATTCGGGCTCGCACGCCGGTGCCGTCCATTTTACAATCTTTTCCCGTGATACCCCCGATAAATCGGTACCCTCTGCGGGCAGATGTTGGCCGCCAACTGATGGAGAAAACTGTGCGCATTGCTTATCTGGAAGATGACATGGCTCAGGCTGAGCTTGTCACTCACTGGCTTAAGGAAGCGGGCCATAACTGTATTCACCTGGCCAGCGGGCGCGAGTTCATGTCCCTGTTACGGCGCGACACTTTCGACATCCTGGTGCTCGATTGGGAAGTGCCGGATATGAACGGCTATGCCGTGCTGGAGGAAGTTCGGGCCAGTGGCAACCGCACCCCGGTGCTATTTGCCACTCAGCGGGATGATGAATCTTCCATTGTGGGAGCTCTCACCCAGGGCGCGGACGACTACATGGTCAAGCCTACCAAGCAAGCGGAATTGCTGGCCCGGATAGCCGCTCTCGGGCGCCGGGCGGGGGTATCGGATATGGATGATGAAACTGCCCTGACAGTGGGGCCCTGGACAGTGGACCGGTCGCGGCGGCAGATCCTGCTGGCGGACGAGCCGGTGAAGCTGACTGACAAGGATTATGAGCTCGCCAGCTACTTGTTCCAGAATGTGGGCAAGCTGATGAGTCGCGCCCACTTGCTGGAAAAAGTCTGGGGTATCATGACCCCTATCGAATCCCGCACGGTGGATGTGCATATCAGCCGCATCAGGCGCAGCCTGCAGATACGCCCGGAACAGGGCTACCGCATCAAGACGGTCTACCAGCATGGTTACCGGCTGGAGCCGATTGAAGAATAAGGACATCACTATGAGGGTCTGGTTGTGTGCAGCCCTGCTGCTGGGGCTGACGACTGCCGCAGCGGCATCCGATGATTGGCATTACACCCTGCGCCCCGGGGATACCCTGTGGAAGGTCTGCCAGCAGTTTGCCCAGGAACCGGCAGCCTGCTGGCGGGACCTGGCCAGCCATAATTCCCTGGATAACCCGCACAGCATCAGCCCCGGGCAAAGCCTGCGGGTGCCGATTTCCTGGTTGAAGGAAAAGCCGATTCCGGCGCGAATACTGGCCGTGACGGGTGAGGTGATGCTGTACCCTGCTGCTGGTGGTGAGGCTCGTCAGGTGCAGAGTGGCGAGACGGTGGCCTTTGGTGATGCGCTGGAAACCGCTACTGGCGCCAGTGCCCGGTTGCAGTTTGCCGACCAGTCAGAAGTGGTGATCAAGCCCGGCAGTCTGCTGGTGGTTAACCGCTATCGCCGGTTTCTTGATCAACAGGGCGAGCAGACCGAGCTGCGTCTGCAGCGCGGCAATATTCGTAACACGGTAACTCCGGCCGGCAACGATGATCGCACCTTCCGGGTCTTTACTCCCGGTGCGGTGGCGGCGGTGCGAGGTACCGAGTACTACGTCAGCGTGGACGCTGGCGAAACCACCCGCAACGAAGTGGTGGATGGTCGGGTGGATGTCAGTGCCCGCGGCACCCGCCGTGATGTGCAAGCCGGCTTTGCCACCCTGGCGCGTCTTGATGAGGCGCCCATCGAACCGGTTCCCCTGTTGCCGGCCCCGGCGGTGGAGCTGTCAGTGACCCATGAGGATGTGACGGCGGCGTGGCCCACCCAGGCGGACGCGGCCAGCTACTGGCTGGAATGGTACCGGCAGAGCGATGCGATGTTGCTCGGCCAGGCGTCCTTGCAGACCGGGCAGTGGCAGCAGGATCTGCCGGTGGGGGATTATCGTCTGCTGGTGCGCGCCGTGGACGAAAATGGCCTGCGGGGCCATGAAAGCTGGACCCATTTCTCCATCGAGCCGGCACCGGAGCCCGTGCCAGAAAAAGAGTCAAAATGGGACCTGTGGGTCTTTCTGGGCGGGGCCGCGTTGTTGCTGGCGCTGTAACGGATGCGCTCGCGTCTGAATGCCTACCAGCGCCGCTATCTGGCGGAACACATTTCGGTGCTGTTTCTGGTGGTTGGCCTGTGCGCCCTGCTGAGTATCAGCGGGGCCTTGTCCTTCGTTGACCGCTACATCTACGACAACCTTCTCAAAACCCTCCCGGACGAGCCGTCCCCGGATCTGGTCATCGTCGGCATCGACGAATACAGCCTTCGGGAAATCGGTCGTTGGCCCTGGGATCGCAAGGTCCATGCCCAGTTGATCAACCGTCTCACCGAGATGGGCGCGCGGGCGATACTGGTGGACCTGATTTTGTCCGAGCCGGACCGCAACAACCCGGCTTCCGATCTCGCTCTGGTTCAGGCCATGGCGGCCAATGGTCATGTCTACCTGCCGGTGCACGTGGAACAGTTGCGTGCTGGTGGCCAGCTTATCGAAGTGCTGCCCTACGCGCCGTTTGCCCGTGCTGCCGCGGGGCTTGGCCACGTGGACCTGGAGCTGGACAGCGACGGGGTGGCCCGCTCCGTGTACATGCGCTCGGGGATTGGCCAGGCCTGGTGGCCCCATATCACCCAGACCTTGCTGATTCAGGAGGGCATGTTGTCGGAGAATACCTTCCCGGCCAACAAGGGCGAGGAGTTCTCCGGGCTGGCCAATGTGCGCCGCTACCATCGTTACGTGCCCTTTGTCAGCGGCCCCAACAGCTACCCGCAGGTGTCCGCGGTGGAGTTGCTGAATAACCTGATTCCGGAACAGTTGATCCGCGACAAGATTGTGCTGATTGGTGCCACCGCGGCCGGTCTGGGTGACATGCTGCCCACGCCCATGGCCAGTCAGGGCGAGTTGATGGCCGGGGTGGAAGTCAATGCCAACCTGCTGGATGCCCTGCGCGCCGACCGGTTGATCCGCGAGCTGCCCATGACCAGTGTGCTGGTGCTGGGGTCCATGTTGGCGCTGCTGGCGCCCTTGCTGCTGCCCTATGTGTTGCCGCGCTGGAGTATTCCCCTGGTGGGCGGGGTGATTTTGCTTTGCCTGCTGGCAAGCATGGTGGTGCTGATCGTGCTGCGCCTGTGGTTCCCGCCTTCCGGGGCCATGGCGGCGGCGTTGATGGCCTACCCGCTGTGGACCTGGCGGCGCTTGGAATATTCCCTGTCCTATATGCGCCATGCCTTGGAGCGGCTGTCCGAATACAGTGATCTGAATCAGCGCCTGACCCGGCCGTCCACCCTGGAGCAGATGGGGCGCATGTTTGATCAGGTGCTGCCGGTGCGCGCCTGGCGGTTACTGGGTGGTGAAAAAACCTGGCGAGGTGGCGACAGCCTCCCGGCGGCCACCTGGAAAGGCGCCCTGGCGCGTCAGTATCGTTTCAAGCATGACGGGCGTCGCTATGAGCTGGATCTGGTGTGGCACCAGGCCCTGCATGCGGATACCTATGATTACTGGGTGCGGGCCATGCTGGTACGGGTGCGCACCCATGCACCCACTGTGGGGCCTCGCTATGAAGTGCTGGAAAAACATATCGACCGGCTGCGTCGGGAAGAGGATCGCCAGGAAGCCTTGACCCGGTTCTTCCAGGTGACCCTGGCGCAGATCCGGGAAGGGGTGATCATCGCCGATGCCTGTGGCGTGATCGTTTATGCCAACCCGCAGGCCTCTTTCCTGCTTGGCCTGGAAATGGGGGCGCTGGATGCGGGGCAGCCCATGGTCACGGACCTGGGGCGAGAGCTGGATCTTCGTGAGCATGGCTGGGACGATCTGTTGCGCCAGTCCCTGGCTGAGGGGCGTACCCAGCTGGAATGCCGCAATCGGCAGGGTGCGGACCTCTACCTGGATATCCTGCTGGTGCATGCCGGTGACAACCCGGGGCGGATGATGATCATCTCCTTCAAGGACATCAGCGACGTGAAACAGGCCCTGCGGGCCCGATCGGAAATGCTGGATTTCCTTTCCCATGACCTGCGTTCTCCCATGGTGTCGGTGCTGGCGCTCACCGAGAAAATGCGCCAGCAGGGTAATGGCCAGTCCCTGGAGGGGTTTCTCGATAACGTGCAGCACTATGCCCAGCGCAACCTGAATATTGCCGAGCAGTTCCTGCAGCTGGCCCGGGTGGAAGCGGTGGAATCGGTGGAAATGAACGAGCAGGACATGCTCGATGTGGTGGAGAGTGCCATCGATATGGTGCAGATCCAGGCCCAGCAGGCCGATATCATCCTGCGCTTTGATTATGATCCCGATCAGGAAGTCTGGGTGCTGGGCAATAACGAATTGCTCGAGCGGCTGATGGTGAATCTGCTCACCAATGCCATCAAATACAGCCATGCGGGCAGTTCCGTGGATGTGCGCCTGTATGCCCGGGAGGAAAGCGTGGTTTGTGAAGTGCGCGACCGGGGTGTGGGCATTCCGCCGGAATTCCAGGAGCGGCTGTTCCAGCGCTTCAGCCGTGCCAGCACCAGCGGTGGCGCCCGCACCCGGGGCGCGGGCATGGGGCTGCGCTTCGTCAAGGTGGTCACCGAGCGTCACGGCGGCGACATTCAGGTCGAAAGTGTGGTCAACGAAGGCAGTCGCTTCACCCTGTCATTACCCCGTGTGGAAATACACTAACAGCGTCAGACGCCAGATCCGGTAACGGCATGCAGTGTCGGTTTTCCCTTCGCTGTCCGATGTTCGGTGTCAGGAACAACATCAAGCATTTTGTCCCCACGCCCTGAGCGGGTATAATCGCCGGCGCAGCGCCTTCGGGCGAAACACAGAGAATAGAGGTGGAATCGTGAAAAAGATGCTGACTGCCAGCCTGGTACTGGTCGCTACCCTGTTTGCCGCCGGTAGCGTGGCTGCAAAGAGCACCAAGGAAATCTCCCCTTACCCGTTGGGTGAGCGCTCTGTATTCAGCGAGCGGGCCATCGCCGAGCGTATTCAGCCGGTAGGTTCTGTGTGTGTCGAAGGTGAAGATTGCGGCAGCGCTGCCGCTGCTGCTGAAGAAGTGGCCAGTGGTCCGCGCAGTGGTGAACAAGTGCACCAGTCTGCCTGTGCAGCCTGTCATGCCACTGGTGCCGCGGGTGCACCCAAAACCGGTGATGCCGCTGCCTGGGCCCCGCGTATCGCCAAGGGCAATGCCACTCTGGTCAAGCACGCCATCGAAGGCTTCAACGCCATGCCGCCCAAGGGCATGTGCATGGATTGCTCTGACGATGAGATCAAGGCTGCCGTCGAGTACATGGTTGGGCAGAGTCAGTAATCTTGCTGCGACTGCTGTTCATTATGCTGTCGGTCCTGTGGCTGGCAGCCTGTTCCGACGATAGCGCCCCGGCCGCTGCGGATGCTTCGCAGGCCCGCGACGGGGCGCAGTTGTATCGCCAATATTGCGTAACCTGCCACGGTTCCGGCGCCCTGGGGGCGCCCCGTGTGGGCAAGGAACACCGCCTCTACTGGTCCCACGAAATCGAAGAAGAAGGTTTCGACACCCTGGTCCAGGAAGCCATCGACGGCATCAACTCCATGCCCCCCCGTGGAGGCTGTTTCGACTGCAGCGACGACGAAATCCGTAACACCGTGATCTACATGCTGCAGCTGAGCGGCGCGAAGTAATTACTCCACCCCTCATTTCCCCTCGTGTCTTTTAAGGCTGAAGCTGTTCGGGCTGCGGCTGGCCGCTGTTTTCCCCCGCTATTGTTTTTCCGGGGTTCATGGCATGCAGCGGAGTGCTGGCTGGCGCTTTCCGTGCTTCAGGCTGGTCGTTGCTGACGGGCTCTTCGGTAATCTCCGGCAAGCGTTCTTCCACCCAAAGGAGAATGTCTCCCCAGACGGTTTCACGGCGTCGATCATGGAGTGTGGCATGGGTAAGTTTGTCGTAGACATTCAGGGTCTTGTCCTTGCTGCCCAGTTGTCCCAGGGTAAATTCGCTGGATTGTGGCGGCACCAACACGTCCCGGGTGCCCTGCTGAATCAGAACCGGCGTGGTGACTTTCTCAAGACCGTCTTCGACACGGGCGGTGGCTTTGTGAAGACCGGTAAAGTACCCAAAGGGCAGCGCTTTGTGAGTATTGTGCGGGTCGTCAAGAAAGCGTTGCCGGTTATCTTTCTCCTTTAGCATCAGTCCGACGCCGAGCCGCTCCATAAGGCCTCCATGGTAAAAAGCCGGCATGTTGGGGAAAACCTTGCCGGGTTGCGACAACATCCACAGGCCGGCATCAGACAGCCAGTTCGGTGAGTTCAATGGCCCGAAGCTAAGGCCCGGTCGAACCGCGGGGGCATTGAGAATCAGCCCGTCCACGGCAATGGTGCCTTCAATCTGCGATAGCAAGGCGATGGTGCCGCCCATGGATTCACCTTGCAGATAGACCGGCAGATCCGGGTAACGGGTTTTCACTTGTTGATAGGCCGCATTCAGGTCCAGCAGGTAGTCATCGTAGCTGTCGATGACGCCGTTGCGACCATAGCCCTGTGATTGCCCCCAACCACGAAAATCCACCCCCAGAACGGCATAACCCTGTTGGGAAAAATGGTTAGCCATGGGGGAATAAAATCCGGAATGGGCAATAGTGCCGTGGAGAAACAGCAATACCGCTTTGGGTGTTTGTGGTGTGTCTGGCAGCCACCACTGGCTGAACAGAGCCAAGTTGTCTTCACTTTCCAGAATCACCGGCTGCGCACCGGGTGCCGCCAAGTATTCCTGTGGCGGAGGGTTGAGATCCGGCGACAGGGAAAACATGGAACAGCCCTGCAACAGGGAGCAGAAAATGAGAAGGATAAAAAACGGAAAGGATATCGGTTGGTGATGCTTCATGGCTGTGGCTCACTTCTCTTCATTGTTATTGTCGCGGAGGTGAAGGTTTCGCTAGTTGGGTATCTTCATGATGATTTCGCTGTTCCAGTGCCCTTCGGGGATGGCGATCCGGCCAAAGTCTTCGGTGCCGAAGCCGACAGTGCCAACCAGGGGCTGTCCTCCGTTGTCGCCAAAGTGAGCGGACTGGCCCAGCAGCAGATCATTGCGGATGGATAATTGTGGCAGGCTGTCAGCGGTGTTCTGGCCTGACATTAGTGCCACTTCGCCATCTTTCCAGGCTACCGTGCCGGATACCTGATTCACGTAGAAGGTGGACTGCGGGCTGGAAATTTCGCCGAAACGCATATACGCATCGCCGTCGAAGTTGAGCAGACCGTTAAAGCCGATGGGGGCGGCACCAGTGAAGGTGTTGACCGTTAACGGGTTGAGAACGAAGAGAAACCGGTCGGTGCTGAGATTGATATCCACCAGTGAAATCTTGGTCAGCGCGTCATAACTCAAGTCCGCCATGTCGCCGCCGCCGAAGATGCCGCGGAAACGGTATTGCGCCTTGTTGTCGGTTTGCAGCCAGAGCCCGCCAGGCAGGTCCGGGTAACCGCTGTCACCGTCGGTGACGCGCAGAAACAGGTCACGGGCCTGGTACAGAATGTCGCCGTTGACGATGCCGACGCCATTATGGCCGCTACTGCCGGGGATGCCGGAATTGGTATCAACCACCATAAAATGCGTATTGCTCTGCCAACCATTGCCGGCGCTGCTGCGAATGGTGGCACTGCTGCTATTGGCTCGTCGCCAGGCATCTGGGGACTGGGCAATGAGGGTAATGTCGGCGCGGATGCCGGTGCTGGTAGTGCTAACAGGGACGCCGTCGCCACGACCTTCGGGATAGAGGAAAATATCCGCATCCAGTTTTCCGTAGGTAAACGCCAGCCCCCAGTTGACAGGAGTGACGTTGCCTTCTGCCGCCGGGTCGTTGACCCGTATATGAGAGCCATAGGCCAGCAACTGTGCATCGCGTATCAGGGTGGCAAAAGAGGCCTCATTGGCTCCCGGTCCATCGCTGGCCAGCCATTCCCCGCCGGAGGCAATGCAGGAGTTCTGGTCCGGTATACCCGAGGTGAAGCCGCCGGCACAGAGTCCGGTGGGGCCGCTGCCTCCCTGAATGACATCGAAAATCACCGGAAAGGAAAACATCGGTCCGGGCGCATTCCCCAGACGACGCCAGTTGGACAGGGAGGTGACGGTGCCGTTACCACCGGCTTCGCCGATGTCCAGACGGAAATCGTTGTCGAAATCCCATTGGCTGAGCAGGTTTATGCCCTGGGAACGGTTGCCCGTCTGGTTGCCATCGTAATCCTGGAAAGTGTTGGGTCCATCCATGTAGGTGTTGTACCCGAAGCCGCCACTGCCGATGCGCAGCAGTGGATTGGCCAGACCGCCATGCCAGCCGAAGTGCAACAGGCGCTGGCGGCCGGTTATGTCGAAATCCGTGGGTGTGTTTTTGAAGGCCAGGTCAAAGGCGATGTCCGTCCTTGCATAGGGTGCGCTAAGGAACAGGCCGGCGTCATCGATGCCCAGCCGCCCTGTTGCCGGGGCGTGGCCACCGGCCGCACCGTTAGTGAAGCGGGTGTCTACCAGAAAGTCGGCCAGGCTCAGTTCGGCGGCGCTGGCATTGCCCTGGCGGTAGAACAGGTCACCCTCGGCGTGAAATGTCAGCTGAGCAAAATTGCCAGCGCTGTTGAAGGGGCCGCCCCGGTTGACCAGGTTGAAGTTGCCATGGGACTGAACCGCAAAGGTGCCCAGCGAGCTGGCCGCCGCGTCCATGGCGGGAGTGTTGTATGTCAGTCCACCCAGCACCAGTCGCTGTGGCGACCAGCTGCCAGCCAGGGCCATCAGCGGATTGCCGCCGGTATCGGTTCCCACATCAAGGTCGAGCTGGGTGATGCCACCACTGCTGCCATTGGCGCCGGTGATCTGGATGTCCTGAATCAGGGTGCAGGCATGCTGATTTGCGGCGCCGCCTGTGCAGGAAAAATCATTAAGTCCATTGTCGTCGGTGACCCAGTTAAGCTGATCGGCGCTGATGCCGGCATGACTCAGCGTGGCTGAGAGGCCATCTTGTCCGTTGATGGCTGATAGACTGGCGTCGTTGAGCGGTTCCAGCCCGGCCCATGTCAGGGAGGGGCACAACAGTAGCAGCAAGGTGTGGCGGGGCTGTGTCATGGAGCCTCCTAGCAGAACCGGGCCGAGCCGTAACAATTCTGCGCCGCGACAAAATCCAGCTTGGGGTTGTCGATATGGATGGGACTATTGTTTGGCCCCAGGGCGCTGATCAGCCCGATAAGGTTGAAAGAGCCGGGTAATACGATGCGGTCGGAGGGGCGCAGATCGAGCACTTTTGCGTTGGCGGCACTCAGCCACCAGCCGGTATTGGCGCGGGAAGAATAGGCGCTGCTGCAACGCCCGGTTACCTGCCCATACTGGGGGTCGCATGCGTCAAAGCTGCCCAACCTGGTTGCTGGTGGTGTCTTTTCGTAATGTGGCCAGGAAACGGGTTCCCTCTGCAGAGAGAGGAAGAAGCCAGAGCTGTTGGGGGTGAGCAGGTAATGAATCTGGCGGGTGTCTATCTCCAGTGAGCCATAGCCTTCCAGGGCGATGCCCAAAGTCACATCTGCCTTCATCCTGAGTTGTGCCGCGGCCACATAAAGACTGCTTAGCCGTGTGCCTCCAGCATCGATAAAAAACGGCGTGTCACTGGAGGAGCATGGGGAGAAATTGATGCGGCCGATACAGCCGTCAATATTTGCGGTTATGGATGGATAAAAAGGCCAGACACACAGAAGTATAGGGTCGCATATCCTTGCCCGTGCCCTGAAGCCAGCGGAAAGCTCCAGGCCGGGCAAATACCCGCTGATCGAGTTGAGGCCGGAATGGCAGCCCAGCACGCCGGCACCGGTTGTAGCGCCGGGAACGCAAGTGCTGCCATGCTCCTGGTTGATGATATTGCCCGCCCCGGAGGCCACTTCATTGGGATACCCCTTGTTGAGATAATCCCGGCCCATGCGCAGTGCACCATTGATGGTTTGCGCCCCCAGCTTGATGCCGACCACTTCCCGCAGAGTAGGGTTGTCATCGTTCTTTATCGCCAGCTCCATGTAGGGGCGAATCAGTTCGAAGGCGCTCTCCGGCCCCCAGTTGCCGCTGTCATCGGCATTGTCTGCGTTATAGGCAGGGCGGTTACCGGCAGCATTGATGCCCATGAAGCCCAGGTAGTCCACATCCAGATCGCAGGCAGGGCTGGTGGTGAGTAGATCGTTGACGCCGCCACACCCCAGCTGAAATTTGGCAATGTTCAGGTTCAGGTTGAGCTTGGCGTCCAGTCCCATGCGGTAAAAATCGAAATTGGCGGTGCCATCGGTGGGGGCTCCTTCCAGTTCATTGGGGCTGATATGGTCGGCGAGAAACAGGCTGCCGTTCTGGCCGGTAACACGGGCCAGGGCGTTGTCATCCATGGCGGTCATGGCCAGTCCCGAATAGGGCAGCAGCATTGCTGTGAGGCTGATCAGGGAAATCAGCATGCCCGTGCGCCAGCCTGTGTCAGAAACCGAACACATGGGCATCCCCCATAAATTTCGAACGTGAAGGCGCATTGAGTGCTGCGCTATCGGCCATGCGAAAACCGAGCACGCTACCGTCAGCGGCATCGCGCATATAGCCCGGAGTGGCGCCGTCATCAAATTCCAGGGCTGTGCGGCCGATGTTCATCAGCAGGTTAAGGTCGTTGTATTCCCCGGGGGCTTTGCTGGCCGGGTAGGAAACACGAACGGCCTGCAGGCCTGAGGGGCTGCAACCGTCTAGCAGGCAATCACCCTGGCCATCTGCGTCACCATCCGTGAGCGCTCGAAAACGGTCCGGATCCGCATAGCTGGTGGCAGTGTCTGGGAGTACATCGCCATCGAGACGGATATCATTGATTTCAAGGGCGCCGTAATAATCCTTGAGCATCAGCCATATGCCTTCCCGGCCGGAAAATTCCAGCCCCATGCGACAGCCGTTGAGATTGCCGGTGCAATTTATTGGCGAGCCGCTTGCATCAATGTTGTTGCGCAGACGCAGGCTCAGCTGCATCCCTTCGGCACCGGTGATCGCGGCCAATTCATCATCGCCAACCGGTTCCAGTGCGAAGACTGTGTGGCTGGCGAGCAGTATTGCGGTCAAAAATGGCAGCATCCGAAAAATCATCAGCACCCCCCTGACTGACAGCTGATCAGTTCGAAACGATTGATCAGCAGCCCTTCCATTCGGGCATCGCCCAGGTTCACGTTTTTGGTGGGAAAGGTACGGGTGTAGTCGCCGATGCTCTGAGTAATCACAGGGCCACTGCCATCCACGGTACAACCGCCTGCGTTGCCGGTGTTGCACTGGTAGTTTTGTGTGCGTTGCCGGCTATTTGTGGGTCCTCTTTTGTCGATAACCAGCGACCGTGCCGCGTAGGCATTGAAGGGGGCGCAGTCAATGCAGGCACGAAAGAAAATGCCGTCGTTGGTGTTGTTGATACTGTTGCGGCCGGTAGCGGCACCGGGGTGCCAGTCGCCGTAGCGGATATGCCCGTGGGAACTACGGTAATTCAGACAATTCTGGTCATCGGCGGCACAGGGCTGCCCCAGATTGGCCAGCGCCAGTCGGGCGGTTTCGTAGCCCAGTACATCGCCGTCATTCAGGCCGTAGTAGCGGTTGTAGACGGTAGGGTTGTTGGGTATCCGGGTCAGCTCCAGGGAAAAGTTGCCGCTGTTGCCTACCGCATTGAGTACCAGTGCCTGGTAGTAGAGCTGGCCCAATGGCAAAAAGGCATCCAAGTTGCGGAAGTGCAGGCCTTCATTATTGCCGAACCGTGGCGCCTGGCCGATGGTGTCGCTAGCAAAGGAGCTGGGGGTGCCCGGGTTATTGTCATTGTCGTGCTGGGCCACGCTGAAGCGGAAGTCTCCTTGCAGGTAAGAGTGATACAGCATGGCAAACGTCTCACCGTAAAGGGGGCTGGTGCCGGAATCGGTAAAACGGAACATGCGGAACACGCTGCCTGCCGCATTGCCGCGGATAATGGTCTGGCTTTTCAGCAGGCCGCCGTCATTGGCCACGCCCGTGCCGGCAGCCAGGGCCTGGGTGGATGGATCGCGGGTGGCGCCGGCTTCGATTTCGCCCCAGAAGGACATCAGGTAATCCGGCTGGCTGGTGGGGGCCAGGTATTCGTAGATGGTCTTGTCCGGGTTGCCCGGGTCGTTGTTGACCAGGTTGCCCTGATAATCCATACCTTTGGGGGACCAGGCGCGCATCAGATAGGGGTTGTCGAACGGTGAGAAATTGGCGATCTGTCCGCCCCGTGGGCAGTTCATGGCAGTGGCGCCAGGGTTGCAAGCCGAGGTGTCGTCCCAATGCAGACCAGCGCCGGCCACATTGACTGCGCTACTCAGGTTGAGTCCATACCAGCGCAGGTCGCCGCGACGCCAGCAATCGAGATTGGACGCTACAGTACCGCTGCCGGTGCAGGCATCGGCTGGTGTGGAGCCCACCTGTTCCAGATAGCTGGTAGGCGCCATCAGGTAGGCAAAGTCATCCAGTGCCACGGCAATGCCGGCCCCATGGGCGGCAGACATTTCTGCTTCGTCCATGGGTTGCATTGCAGCCTGGCTGATCGCGCCAACGGCCAGCAGCAGGGCACTTGTTATTGTTGTTTTCATGGGAGTCCCCGGTTGGAAGACATGCGCACATGTCTGCAACGAGGGACTATTGTTGCGTTACTGGCTATCGCTTAGGCAGGGGCAAACCCTGTCACGGCAGTGACAAATGTAGACAGGGGTCAGGTTAGCTGCTGCCGGATTTCAGCTGGGCTTCTGCCGCACAGTTGACGGAAGCGGCGCTGGAAGGAGCGTGGGTCGGAAAAGCCGAGGCGTTGGCTGATTTCAGCGACGGTCAATTCGGTCAGAGTGAGATAGTCATGGGCCAGTTGCAGGCGGGTCTCGTCGAGAAGGTCCTGCCAGGCCAGCCCCTCATCGGCCAGGCGTCGATCGAGGGTACGGGCGGACATGTTGAGCCGGTCGGCTACCGTCTTGCGCCGTGGCATACCATTGATCATCTGGTCGCGAATCAGCCATTTGATTTTTCCGGCAAGCCCTTGCTGCTGTTGCTGTTCAAGTAGTTGGCGTTTCGCGGTGGCTTCCAGTTCTGCCAGGCCGCTATCGCCAAACAGATTGACGGGAAGGGCAAGGGTTTCCGCATCCAGCTTGAACATGGTTTGCTGTTGCCCGAATTTTACCGGGCAGAGCAGGAGCGCTTCGATATGCTTCTTTTCGTTATCGCTGGCCGGCTCGAAGTCCAGCCAGAGTTGCTGAGGGGCCAGTTGCGGTTTGCCGGTGACCATGCGTCCCATGCCCAGCACCAGGGTAAGCAGTGTCAAGGTGAGGTGGCGGCGCAGAATGGGGTGCTCGGTCACCATGAAGGGTTTTAGCAACATGCTGCCGTTGGCGTCTTCTTCAATACGCAGGCCGCCCGAGTTGCCACCAATCAGCGCTTGATACTGATGGGTAATCTGGATGGCTTGCTGCAATGAGGAGGTGTTGATGGCCAATGAGGTAATGATGCCGTAGATGGCGGGCATGGTCTGTTCGCCAATATGCAGGCCAAGGAGCTCATCATTACTGGCAAGAAGCAGTTCACGAAGAAAGTTTTCGTGCTGCTCGTTAGGAACCTGGCAGGTGGGCTGGAGGGCCTTCTGGATATCAATTCCGGCCCGAACCATTGCCTGTTGGGCAGGCAATCCAAGTCGTTGTGCGCCATAGAACATTTGTGCGATAGCGATACCACTGACATAAAATTCGGGACTGCTTGTGGTCATCGGGCGGGTGTCCTGCTGTCGCTGGTCGATTCTGTGCCCCCAGGGCGCTAAGCAACACTGGAAAATCAAGGGCAAAGTGATAATTATCCCAAGAGCCTGCTGCTGCTGACAGGACTATTGTTACCGCTGGGATAACAAATATTGCCATTTGGCAGAGCGAGCCGGGGCAGGATGACCTTCATTGCTATCCGTTTTATTCATTGTTTTGCGGCATGCCAAACGGATTTTCGATGCAAACGAGCGGTGGTCAGTTGGCGAGCTATTAATCCAGCAGTGCCCTGAGATTGGCGATGCTGGCTTCTGCCACCGCATCTTCCTTGGCTTCATCCTTCTGAATACCGATGCCCAGATAGTCGATATCCTCCTGGGGCATTTCGTCCACGAAGCGGCTGGCGGTGGTGTCGATCTTTTCGCCGTACTGTTTGCGGGTCAGTGCCTGGGTCATGGCCAGGGTTTCCCGGGCACGGGTGATGCCCACGTACATGAGTCGACGTTCCTCGACGATGTTGTCTTCCTCGATGCTGGTGCGGTGGGGGAGAAACTCCTCTTCCACGCCCATCATGTAGACGTGGGGGAACTCCAGCCCCTTGGAGGCGTGCAGGGTCATCAGTTGTACCCGGTCGGAATCGTCTTCTTCCTGTTGCTGTTCGAGCATATCCAGCAGTACCAGTTTCTTGATCACTGCCTCCAGATCGCTGGCGCCGTCTTCTTCGTCTTCCTGTTTTTCCAGCATGCGCTCGATGCTGCGCACCAATTGCCAGATATTCTCGATATTTTTCTCACCGATGCGCGGGCTGGAGGCGTTCTGCATCAGCCAGCCTTCGTAATCCATGTCAGAGATCAGCTCGGTCACTGCCTGCAGGCTGTTATGGCCAAAACAGAACTGGCGCTTGTCATCCAGCCATGCCTTGAACTTCTGCAGCTTCTCAGCGGCCTTGGGGTTCATGACTTCGCTGAGGGCAATGTCGTCACACACATGGTAGAGCCCCTGTTCCCGTTTCAGCGCCCAGGTGGCGAGTTTTTCCAGGGTGGCGGGGCCGATCTCCCGACGCGGGGTGTTGATGATGCGCAGAAAGGCGTTGTCATCGTCCGGGTTCACCAGCAAGCGCAGGTAGCACATCAAATCCTTGATCTCGCTGCGCGAGAAGAAACTTTTGCCCCCGGACACCTTGTAGGGAATCGACAGGCTCTGCAGTTTCATTTCCAGAATCCGTGACTGGAAATTGCCGCGATACAGCACGGCAAAGTCTTTCCACTTGAGACCCTGTTGAAGGCGGCGGTGAAAGATATCGCTGGCGATCCATTCGGTTTCTGCTTCTTCATCGCGCAGGGCGGAAAAGCGAATCGGCTCGCCGTAACCATAGTCGGACCACAGGCTCTTCTCGAACTCGTGGGGGTTGTTGGCGATGACCGTGTTGGCGGCTTTCAGGATGCGCCCGGTGGAGCGGTAATTCTGCTCCAGCTTGACCACTTTCAGGGTGGGCCAGTCCTGTTGCAGTTGCGCCAGGTTTTCCGGGCGGGCGCCGCGCCAGGCGTAAATGGACTGGTCGTCATCGCCCACTACGGTGAACTTGCCCGCCGGCAGGGTGAGCATCTTCACCATTTCGTACTGGGCACCGTTGGTGTCCTGGTATTCATCCACCAGCAGGTACTGGATGCGGTTGCGCCACTTTTCCAGGATGCGCGGCTGTTCGCGGAACATGCGCGCCGGCATCAGGATCAGGTCATCGAAATCTACCGCGTTGCAGACCCGCAGCATGCGGTCGTAGCCACCGTAGGCCATGGCGGCACGCAGGTCCTCATCGGTGTCGGCGGTACTTACCGCTTCCTCAGGCAGCACCAGGGCGTTTTTCCAGTCGGAAATACGCTTGTGGATCACATCCACGGCGTCCAGGTCCCGTTCCGATTCGCCCTGACGCAGGATCTCCTTGAGGATCTCCTTGCTGTCGGCGCCGTCGAGAATGGAAAAGCCGTTACGCAGGCCGCAGGCTTTCAGCTCCGACTTGAGAATGCGCAGACCCAGATTGTGGAAGGTGGAGACGATCAGCCCGCGGGTCAGGTCCCGGCTCACCAGCGATTGCACCCGCTCCTTCATTTCCCGGGCGGCCTTGTTGGTGAAGGTCACCGCAGCGATATGGCGGGCGGACATGCCCCTTTCCTGGATCAGCCAGGCGATCTTACGGGTGATCACGCTGGTCTTCCCGGAACCTGCCCCGGCCAGTACCAGCAGTGGGCCATCGGCATAATGCACGGCTTCCTGCTGGCGGGGGTTGAGCTTGCTCATAGGGCTCCGGAAAATCTGGGGGTGTGAAATCGGGCCGCTATGATACCAGCGATGGCGCTGCACTCCAGACACCTTATGTCGGTTATCATGGCGGTTTTCCCGGTAACGGTTTTGCCCATGCGTCTGGACTATTTTCTTGCCCACAGTGCCGGCCTCACCCGCAAGGAGGCCAAACAGCTGATCAGCCGCGGGGCGGTCACCGTGGACGGCGAGGCGCGCCCGAAAGCCAACCTGCAACTGCGGGACGGGCAGGGCGTCTGGCTGCATGACCAGCCGCTGCAATTGCCGGGCCACCGTTACCTGATGCTGCATAAACCGGCGGGGGTGGTGTGCTCCACGGACGACCCTGAGCATCGCACCGTACTGGACCTGCTGCCTGCGGAACTGCGCCAGGACCTGCACCCGGCGGGCCGCCTGGATCGGGACACCACTGGCCTGGTGCTGTTGACCTCGGATGGCCAGTGGTCCCACCGGCTCACCTCCCCGAATCACCATTGCGACAAACGCTACCGGGTAACCTGCGCCGACCCGGTCAGTGACCAGGATCTGCAGGCCCTGCGCGATGGCATCCTGCTGCGCGGTGAAGACTCGCCCACCTTGCCAGCCCGGGCAGAACGGGTGCATGCCGACCAGTTGCTGCTGACCATCCGTGAAGGGCGTTACCATCAGGTAAAACGGATGCTGGCAGCACGGGGCAACAAGGTGGTGGCCCTGCACCGGGAGCGGATCGGCGAGATTGCGCTGGATGCGGCACTGGCGCCCGGAGAGTTTCGGGCCCTGAGCGAGGAAGAGATTCAAAGTCTGTAAGGTTTTCCGTAGGAGCGTCGCAGGCGGCGCGATAACCAACCCAGAATCAAAAGCCTTTTCACCACAGAGGCCACAGAGCACGCAGAGAAAAATCGGTCTTTCCAGGTTTTGGGCTATCGCGCCGCCAGCGACGCTCCTACAGAAAAGCACAAAGGGAGGTTGTCATGACACAACGCCAATTCGGTGCCGTTACCGTGGAAACGGTACAGGGCGACATTGCCAACCAGCCGGATCTGGATGCCATCGTCAATGCGGCCAATGCCGAGTTGCGCATCGGCGGTGGTGTGGCTGGCGCCATTCACCGCGCCGCCGGTCCGGGGCTGGAGAAGGAATGCATCCCGCTGGGCCCTATTCGCCCGGGTGACGCGGTGATCTCCAGTGGCCACAACCTGCCCAATAGCCACGTGATTCATTGTCTCGGCCCGGTGTATGGCCGGGATGAACCGTCGGACCAGTTGCTGGCGTCCTGTTATCGGCAGGCGTTGCAGCTGGCGGACCAGCACGGCATCGCCCGCCTCGGCTTTCCGGCCATTTCCACCGGGGTATTCGGTTATCCGCTGGCGGAGGCGGCGCAGGTGGCGCTGCAGACGATCCGTGATACCGCACCAGCCCTGAAGAGGGTGAGCCTGATACGCTTCGTGCTGTTCAGCGATGCGGATCTGGCTGTTTTCGATAAGGTATTAAAGGAACTGTAGGAACGGAACGCAGCGCAGTAACGTATCGCGTTCGGCGCGCCCCAAGGGAATGCCGTGCTGGTATAGCGAAAGAGTAGGTGTTCGCCATGCGAGCATAGCTCCTACAAAACAGGGAGAGTCAATGTACGCCGTGATTTTCACCGCTATCATGGCCGATCAGGACAGCCGGTACCGGCAGATGGCTGGGCAGCTACGGGATCTGGCCATGACCGATTTCGGCTGCACGGAATTCATCAGCGTCACGGAAGGGGAGCAGGAAATTGCCATCTCCTACTGGCCGGATGAAGACGCCATCAAAGACTGGAAACAGCAGGCGGAACACCGGGTTGCCCAGCAGTTGGGCAAGGAAGGCTGGTACAAACACTACAAAGTGGAAGTGGTGAAAATCCTGCGGGCCTATGACGGTCCGTGAATCTCCGCCCGCCGTAGGAGCGTCGCTGGCGGCGCGATCACCCGCGTCAAAAAACACGAATCACACGTCTAAAGCGAAGCGCCTGTAGGCGTTCCTCTTGAGGGACGCCTACAGCGGCTCTGTAGATGCTGCGGCAGCCCGCTTAGTTCAACTGCCCCTGCAGCTCCATCACATCCACGGTCCGCTCCCGGTTAAGGGGGTCGACCAGGGTATGGGCATCCTGATAGACGCGCGGGGTCTTGTAGAGCATGGCCACCGCTTTCACATGGCTGGGGCAAACGTAACGTTCGGGCATTTCCCGCTGCAGCCAGGCGCGCACTTTCGGTGCCTGATCGGAGCCCATCTTGGGAAACAGGTGGTGCTCCACATGGTGGCTGAAGTGGAAGTGCAGCGGATCGATCCAGCGCCAGGCGCGCACGCTCATGGAATTGTCCACCGGATGGTTGTTGTCCATCTGCGGGCGCAGCATGTGGTTGGTGAGAATGTAGCTCTGGCCGATGAAGTTGATGATCGCCATGGGGATCAGCACGGTGAAGATCGCCAGTGGGCCGGACACGATGGCCAGCGTTATCCATGCCGCCATGCACAGGTAGGATTGGCGGATCGCTTTCTTGCGGTTGAATCCCTTGAATTCCTCACGCTTGCGGGTCTGCATGCGCAGCACCAGCTGACCGTGGAACATGAAGGAATAGAACAGGAACAGGAAGCTGTACCAGGTGCGTCCGCCGGGGGCCAGCTTGGTAAAGTTGGCGGTCTTGGGGTGTTTCTCGTAGCGGTACAGGGTGCCGAAGGAGTCCGGGTCCTTGTCGCCCAGGTTGGTGTGGGCGTGGTGGGCCACATTATGCCAGCGGCGCCAGAATTCCGGAGCGATCAGGGCCGGGCCAAAGCCGATCCAGCCGAGGAAATCCTGCATGCGACGACTCATGCCCAGCGCGCCGTGCAGCACTTCGTGGGCCAGCAGGGCCTGGCAGGCGAGGGTGTGCCCGGCCAGGATGCCCAGCAGCAGGTTGCCCCACCAGGGCAGGCTCAGCATCAGGATGGCAGCGATGCTGCCGATGATCACGGCGCTCATGGGTATAAACCACAGGGCGCGCAGCGGGCGGGCCTTGAAGGTGGCCGGGCCCAGATCCTTTTTCACCGCATCGCGGATGGCGCGGGCATCATCGGCGCCAAAGTGTCGGCTGTACGCAGGTTCTTGCATGGTCATGGTTGTCCTTGGCTGTCAGGCCGGGAAATTCGGATGCAGGCATTCTGGTGAACAGTTGTGCTTGGGCGAAGTGCAGGGCTGGACAGAAATAAGTCATTTTCGGACAGGTGAAAAATTGGCGTATAGTAGGGGCATGACTCACGAGCGCTTTATACAACTGGATCCTGGCACCGGCCGTTCCCCGGTCCCCGTCAACTACGTGCGCAATCTGGTGGAACTGATTGCCGAGGTTGGCGTGGATACCCGTCGATTACTCTCTCAGGTGGGTTTGAGGGAAGACGAGGTCTATAACCCGCAGCCGGCTCTGCGCTTCGAGCAGTTCCGCCGTGTCATGGTGGGCGCCCGTGAAATGACCGGTGATCCGGCTCTGGGGCTGGCCCTGGGGCAGCAACTAACACTGACAGCCCATGGCCTGCTCGGCTATGCCGCCATCAGCAGTGCCGATCTGGGCGATGCCTTGCGGTTGCTGGAACGTTATTTCCGTACCCGTACCCGCCTGTGTGTTCCCCGTATCGAGCCGTTTCAGGACGGTGTGCGTTTCTGCCTGGTGGAAAGCGTTCCCCTGGGCGATATTCGTGAAACCTACCTGGAAGTAGTGGTAGCTGCGGTGGTCGGCGGGATTCGCTATCTGCTGGGCGATCGTTTCCAGGGGGCGGTGCTGGAGCTGCCTTACCCGGCGCCGGCCCATGCGGATCGCTACCGGGAACTGCTGGCCATGCCGGTGGAATTCGAAGCCGAGGTGGCGGCGCTGCGGCTACCCAAGGCCCTGCTCAGCGAGCGCTTTACCCTGTCCGACCCGGCGTCCCGGCAGATGGCCGCGCAGAAATGTGAGGAAGAGCTGCAACGGTTGGAAGCCGATCAGGACTGGGCCAGCCGCGTGCGCGCCCGGCTGATGCAGGCGGAGGGCATGCTGCCCAGCCTGGAACAGCTGGCCAGCAATTTCCACGTTACCTCGCGCACCCTGCGCCGTTATCTCAATGCTTTGGGCGTGAGCTACCGGTCCCTGCTGGAAGAGGTGCGCATGACCAAGGCCATGGCCTACCTGCAGGCCAATATCACTGTGCAGCAGGTGGCCTCGAAACTGGGCTACGCCGATCCCAGTAATTTCGCCCGTGCTTTCCGTAAATGGACCGGCCACCCGCCCAGTCACTTCCAGCCGTAATCCTGCGACTCTCGACGAAGCCGCTGTAGCAGCAGCGCCCGAGTCGCGAACCAGGGGGAAGCTACAAGCCTCAAGCTACAACACGAGCGAGACCTTCATTATCTGAAACGCCGTGCCCGCGAACTGAAAGTGAGGTGGTGCGCGGGCACGGCCCTGGACTTATCCCAAGACATTGATTCGTGTTGTAGCTTGTAGCTTGTAGCTTGCCTTGCGGCTTGTATCCTCCGGGCTCGCATCTTGTCTTTCCCTGTAGCAATCCCTTTCTCATGACGATAGTGTTCCTGTCCGCGTCAGCCAAAAACAACACCCCATGAGCAACAGCGAACCGGTCCTTCTGGTCAGCCGGCACAACCAACCCCGTGGCAGTTGTCAGCGTGGGCGCATGCAGCGTCAGCGCCTGATCCATCGTGCGTCCTACGTGGTGGTGCGTGATCTGGCCGGGCAGGTATGTGTACAACAACGTGCCGCCGACAAACATTTTTACCCGGGCAGTTGGGATCTGGCTGCCGGTGGTGTGATGCGACCCAATGAAACCGTGGGCGAAAACCTGTCGCGGGAATTGTTCGAGGAAGTGGGTGTGCGACGGCAGTTTTCCCGCTGGCAGTGGTTCTTTTTCTCCAATCCCCATCACCGGGTGTGGGGTGCGCTGGCGTCCGTGGTGGTTTGCCCGGATGCGGTGTCGTTGAGCGATGAAGTGGTCGCCATTGAATGGTTGCCGGTCCGGGACGCGCTGCTATTGCCAGATGCCACTCCTGATACCCGCCACGCACTTTCCTTGCTGTTGTCATCCTCCTTCTGAGCGTTTTCGTCCTTGTGGCCGACAGGTAGGCTGGGTAGCTTCTCTCCCAGATGCAGAAAAGGGTGAGGAAGTTATGTCCCAGCGATTCAGTGTGACCGGAAAGCGTATTTTGATCACCGGTGCGTCCAGTGGCTTTGGTGCCCACTTTGCCATTGCCCTGGCCGAAGAAGGGGCCGACGTGGTGCTGGCGGCCCGCCGGGTGGACAAACTGGAAGCCACCGCCGAGGCGGTACGGGAACTGGGCCGTGAGGCCACCGTGGTGCCCATGGACGTGAGTGACTACAGCAGTGTGGAGGCCGCCTTTGCCGATATGCCGGCGGTGGATGTGGTGGTCAACAATGCGGGTGTGTCCCATGAAGGCCCCACCGACGAACTCAGCGAGGAAGACTGGGATGCGGTGGTAGATACCAACCTGAAGGGTGTCTGGGCCGTCTCCAAGTTCGCTATCCAGCAATGGAAGCGTGACGGGCGTCCGGGCAGCCTGATCAATATTGCCTCCATTCTCGGCCTGCGTGTGGGTGGCCGGGTGGCGCCCTATACTGCCTCCAAGGCGGCGGTGGTGCAGCTCACCAAATCCCTGGCGCTGGACTTTGCCCGCTACCACATCCGCTGCAATGCCATCTGCCCCGGCTACGTGGAAACCGATATCAACCGGGATTTCTTCAACAGCCCGCTGGCGGAAAAAATGCTCAAGCGCATTCCCTATCGACGCCTGGGGCAGATTGACGAACTGGTCGGTCCCCTGTTGCTGCTGGCGTCCGATGCGTCGTCCTACATGACCGGTTCGGTGATCGCAGTGGACGGCGGTCATCTCTGCAACACTCTCTAACTGAATTCACCGAGGACAGATCATGGATTTTTCCCTGAGCCCGGAGCTGGAAAGCCTGCGCCGCAAAGTGGCGGCGTTTGTGGAAGCGGAAATCATGCCGCTGGAAAACGACAAGGCCAATTACGACGACCATGAAAACTTCAAGGAAAGCGTGGTCGACGCCCTGCGAGAAAAAGCCAAAGAGGCTGGCCTGTGGGGCTTCCAGTTACCGAAAGCGCGCGGCGGCCTGGATGTGGGCGTGGCCGGTATGGCGGTGCTCTATGAAGAAGCCGCTCGCAGTCCGTTCGGCCCGGTGGTATTCAACTGTGCGCCGCCGGATGACGGCACCATGATCCTGCTCAACAAGATCCTCAACGACGAGCAGAAAGAACGCTGGTTACAGCCCATGATCGACGGCAAGGTGCGTTCCGCCTTTGCCATGACTGAGCCCGATGGTGGCTGTGGCTCCGACCCGTCTCTGACCTATACCTCCGCCACCAGGGACGGTGACAACTGGATCATCAAGGGCCGGAAGTGGTTCATCACCGGGGCAGAAGGTGCGCAAACGTTTATTCTGATCGCCAAGACCAGTGACGACCCGCGCAAGGGGCTCACTGCCTTCCTGTTTGATGCGGACCAGCCTGGCTGGGAATTGGTGCGCCGTATCCCGATCATGGGGCCGGAAGAGCACGGTGGTCACTGCGAACTGAAGTTCGATGGCCTGGTGATTCCCGATCAGAACCGTCTGTTGGAAGTGGGCGATGGCCTGAAAGTCACCCAGATTCGTCTCGGCACCGCCCGCCTGACGCACTGCATGCGCTGGCTGGGCCTGGCCAAGCGTTGTATGGAAGAAGCGGCCGACTATGTGGAAAACCGCATGAGCTTCGGTACTACTCTCGCCGAGCACGAAGGCGTGCAGTGGATGTTGGGTGACGTGGCCAAGGACATCGAAGTGGGGCGTCTGCTCACCATGCAGGCCGCCTGGAAACTGGACCAGGGGGACTTTGCCAAAAAGGAAATTTCCATGGCCAAGATCCACGTGGCCGACACCCTGCATAAGGCCGCCGATACCGCGATCCAGCTGTGCGGTGCCCGTGGCTATTCCAAGGACACCCTGCTGGAGTGGATCTACCGCTACGCCCGCCAGGCGCGCCTGGTGGACGGCGCCAGCGAAGTACACAAGATGGTGCTGTCACGGTTCTACCTGAAAGAGAAACGCGATTTCTTCCAGTGGGGTTAACCCCGTCCCTGCCGCCGCGTGCCGTCCTTCGGGCGAGGCGGCAGGGCACACCCTGTTAACGGCTGAAAGCCGCCAGGAAATGCATTGGCAGGCAACCCTTTTCCTGGTTGTGCCGCTGATGTGACCCCGCCTTCGGGCGTGTAACCGGGCTGCCCGGACGCCGCGCCTGCCCCTGCCGATCATATCGATGCCCCGCAGTTTTCCTGCTGTTCTCTACGGTCAATTCTGGCTGCAAGATAATGTCAATCTTCCAGTGCTTGTTTTTTCATAACTGTGATAATCTGCAAAAAATTGATGTGACTCAGGTCGCGAATTTCTTCGGACCAGGTGACAGTCAGAACGGTCGGCCGCGAATCGGCCCCTGTCTGGCAATGGGCCGGGGCGAGTCAGGAACAATAAAAAAAGAAAAGCGCAGTTCTACGGGGGTAGTCGCGCGGTTGTCATTTTAACGGGTTGTGGGGAAATGCATCATGCTGGATCAATACACTAGGCATCTCTATATGGAGAAATGCCTCAAGAGCGCGATTATCATCGTGCCACTGTCTTTGCTGGCTGCGCTGGTGGCGATACTGATCGCTGGCTGACTGGCAGCGCGGTGGCGGCAGCAAATCCGGGTTGGGTTATTGGGTATCCGCTACCGTTTGCCGGTAGCTCAGGGCTTCGCGTAGATGGTCCCGGTCGACGGTGTCTGTCCCGGCCAGGTCGGCGATAGTCCGTGCCACCCGGGCGCTGCGGTGCAGGGCGCGGGCGGACAATCCCATGCGGGTCATGACGTTGGCCAGCCAGTCCCGGTGGTGGCGTAGCAGCGGGTCCAGATCATCGCTGCCCAGTTCCCGGTTCAGCCGTCGCTGGCGTTGCCATTGCCGTTGCCAGGCCTGGCGGACCCGGGCGCGGACCGTGTCACTGGTTTCCCCCTGCCGATCACCGAGCAATTCCCGGGCTTCCACCGCGGGCACGTCCAGGTGCAGGTCAATGCGGTCCAGCAAGGGGCCCGACAGCTTGTTCTGATAGCGTTTGGCCTTGTCGCAACGATAGCCGCATCCCTTTTCCGGGTCGCCCAGATACCCGCAGGGGCAGGGGTTCATGGCGGCGATCAGTTGAAAGCGGGCCGGAAAGGTCAGCTGCTGGACGGCACGGGCAATACTCACCTCTCCGGTTTCCAGCGGTTCGCGTAATACCTCCAGCACCCGTCGGTCGAATTCCGGCAACTCATCAAGAAACAGGATGCCGTGGTGAGCCAGGGAAATTTCTCCCGGGCGCGGATGGCTGCCGCCGCCCACCAGGGCGGTGGCCGAAGCCGTGTGGTGGGGCGCCCGGTAGGGGCGTTGATGAAACAGGCGGGCCGGGCGGGGTTGCTTCAGGGAATGAATGGCCGCTACTTCCAGTGCCTGTTTCGGGTGCAATGGCGGCACCAGACCCGGCAGTCGTGAGGCGAGCATGCTTTTACCGGCGCCGGGAGGGCCGCTGAGCAACAGGGAATGGCCGCCAGCGGCGGCAATCTCCAATATCCGCTTGGCAGCGGCCTGGCCGCGGATTTCGGAGAGGCAGCCGCCCTCATAAGTGGTGGTTTCCGGTGCCGGGTGATCGTGGAATGGCAAAGGAGACTGGCCCACCAAATGGGCTGCCACCTGGGCAAGTTGGTCACCGGCCACGGTGTGGGCACCTGCCAGGGCAGCTTCATCCGCGTTGTCGCGGGGAACGATCAGGGTGCGGCCAGTGGGCTGGCAGGCCAGGGCGCAGGGCAGCATGCCGGGCACCGGGCTCAGGGCGCCATTTAATGCCAACTCACCGATAAATTCGTATTGGTTGCTGTCCAGCTTTCCGAGCTGGCCACTGGCCAGCAAGATGCCCAGGGCAATGGGCAGATCAAACCGACCACCATCCTTGGGCAGATCTGCCGGAGCCAGGCTCACGGTGATGCGCCGCTGGGGAAACTCAAAGCCGCTGTTGACCAGTGCCGAACGTACCCGGTCACGGCTTTCCCGCACCGCGGTGTCACCCATGCCGACAATGGTAAAGGCGGGGAGTCCCGGCGCCAGATGGGTTTCCACCCGCACCTCACGCGCCTGGATGCCCACTGGCGAGCGGCTGTACAGCAATGCGTGTGTCACGTTGCCTCGCAGAATTCAGGGTGTGCGAGGCAGTGTACGGGGAGGGGGGCGAGGTACGTGTGCGAGGTTGGCAGCGGCAGATGTAGGAAATCGGACTTTCGTAGGCGTCATGCGAGCATGGCGCCTACGGAAAAATACCGGGCGTCAGGCGTCCGTGGTTTTCTCCAGCTCCGCCACCTGCTTCTCCAGCGCTTCCAGCTTTTCCCGGGTGCGCATTAACACCTGCTGCTGAATATCGAACTCCTCCCGGGTAATCAGATCCAGGCGGCTGACGGCTTCTGCCAGCACGCTGCGCACATTGCGCTCCACTTCGTTGCGCAGGCCGCCCAGATCGGTGGGCAGGCGACCGCTGATGTCGGCCATCAGGCGGTCGATAAAGGGTTGATCAGGCATCTCGAATCTCCATCGGGGACAAGGGGCACTGGTGGGCCCGGGCCGCCGGGAATGCGGTCTTTGGCGGCGGTCCTTGTATTGGTGGGCGGATGGTAGCACGGTGTCCGGGGGCGCGGCACCGGCGGTGCAGGGCAGAGGCGTTGCACCAAGTTGGAACCCGCCCCAAGGTGGTGCGCTATAATGGCGCGCCGAGCCCGTTTCCTGAATCGGGATCGGGGTATAACCCACTGAAAATGCATGATTTTCTAAAACTGGCATGGGTCGTGCACTTGTTGGGTCAGAGCGTTCGAGCATACTGTGGATCGGGAACCATAACGGGGCTCGAAGTGAAACGGACGACACCGGACGCGGTGAAAGCTGAGGAGAATGAAATGAAACTGGTTACTGCCGTAATTAAGCCGTTCAAATTGGATGACGTGCGTGAAGCACTCTCCGAGATCGGCGTGCAAGGCATCACCGTTACCGAGGTGAAAGGCTTTGGACGCCAGAAAGGTCACACCGAGCTGTACCGGGGTGCCGAGTACGTGGTGGATTTTCTGCCCAAGGTAAAAATCGAGGTGGCCATCGCCGAGTCCTCTCTGGATCAGGTGATTGAAGCCATCGCGAAAGCTGCCAATACCGGCAAGATTGGTGACGGCAAGATCTTTGTCACCTCCCTGGAGCAAGCCATTCGTATCCGTACCGGCGAGACCGGTGAGGACGCGATTTAAGTTTTACCGTGTTGTAAATCGACCCATGCCAGGGTTTAGAGAACACGCTTCCATTTTCGGAGGGTTGCATTGTGGAAAATCAAATTTTTGAACTTCAGTACGCCATGGACACCTTTTACTTTCTGGTGTGTGGCGCATTGGTAATGTGGATGGCTGCCGGTTTTGCCATGCTGGAAGCCGGTCTGGTGCGTGCCAAAAACACCACCGAAATCCTGACCAAAAACGTGGCGCTGTTTGCCATTAGCTGCATCATGTACCTGGTGTGTGGTTACGCCATCATGTACGGCGGCGGCATCTTCCTGGACGGTATCGAAGCCTTCGATCTGGCCGGTGTGCTGAGTGCCTCTGCGGAGAACGGTTTCGACGGTGATTCCGTATATTCCGGCGCGTCTGACTTCTTCTTCCAGGTGGTGTTCGTGGCGACAGCCATGTCCATTGTCTCCGGTGCGGTTGCCGAGCGCATGAAGCTGTGGGCCTTCCTGGCTTTCGCAGTGGTCATGACCGGTGTGATCTACCCGCTGGAAGGCTCCTGGACCTGGGGTGGTGCCGACGTATTCGGTCTGTACAACCTGGGCGACCTGGGCTTCTCTGACTTCGCCGGTTCCGGCATCGTGCACATGGCCGGTGCGGCTGCTGCCCTGGCAGGTGTACTGCTGCTGGGTGCCCGTAAAGGCAAGTACGGCCCGAACGGTGAAGTGCACGCTATCCCCGGTGCCAACCTGCCGCTGGCTACCCTGGGTACCTTCATCCTGTGGATGGGCTGGTTCGGCTTCAACGGTGGTTCCGTACTGAAGCTGGGTGATGCTGCCAACGCACACTCTGTGGCCATGGTCTTCCTGAACACCAACGCCGCTGCTGCGGGTGGTGCGGTTGCTGCCCTGATCGTTGGCCGCATCCTGTTCGGCAAGGCTGACCTGACCATGCTGCTCAACGGTGCCCTGGCTGGCCTGGTTGCCATCACTGCCGAGCCGTCCACTCCGACTCCGCTGTTGGCTACCCTGTTCGGTGCCGCTGGTGGTGTGCTGGTCGTGTTCAGCATCCTGACTCTGGACAAGCTGAAGATCGACGATCCGGTCGGTGCCATCTCCGTCCACGGTGTGGTTGGTCTGCTGGGTCTGCTGCTGGTACCGGTTACCAACGCTGATGTGTCCTTCTCCGGCCAGATCATCGGTGCAGCTACCATCTTCATCTGGGTATTCGTGGCCAGCCTGATCGTCTGGGGCATCCTGAAAGCCGTCATGGGCATCCGGGTTTCCGAGGAAGACGAGTACGAAGGCATGGACATCGCCGACTGCGGCATGGAAGCCTACCCGGAATTCGTGAAAGGTTAATCCTTCTCAACGATTTCCCTGAGATTAAAGGGCGCCTCCGGGCGCCCTTTTTTTGTTTGGCAGATTGGGGTTTGCTGGCAAGGTTGTATCGATTGTTGGCGTGTTATCATTCGCCTTTTAATGGCGAGTGGCAGACCCAATGACAGAGCAGACAGTAATCCGGCTTCGTAAAAACGAAGAACGCCGCCTCAAGGCCGGCCACCTTTGGGTCTACGCCAATGAAATCGACACCCGCCATACACCACTGCGGGACCTGCCCGCCGGCGTTGCCTGCGTGGTCGAAGACAGCCGCGGCAAGCCGCTGGGCCGGGCCCTGCTCAGCCCCCATTCGTTGATTGCCGCCCGTCTCTATAGCCGTGACGTGAAACAGGAGCTGTCGCGCAGTTTCTTCAAGAAACGCATCGAACAGGCACTGGCCCTGCGCGAGACCCTGTTCGATGCGCCCAGCTACCGGCTGATCTTCGGCGAAGCCGACGGCCTGCCCGGGCTGGTGGTGGATCGTTTCGGTGATGTGCTGGTGGTGCAAACCGGTTCCGGCGCCATGGAAGCGCACCTGGACACTATCGTCAGCGCCCTGGATGCGGTGCTTAACCCGACCCATATCATTGCCAAGAACGAAGCTGCGGCCCGGGAAATTGAGGGCATGGAGCGTTACACCAAGGCATTGAAAGGCGATCTTCTTGACGAGGTATCGCTTACCGAAAACGGCGCTAACTTTGTGGCACCGCTGGCAGAAGGGCAGAAAACAGGCTGGTTCTACGACCACCGCAGTGCCCGCCAGGCCATGGCGCCGCTGGCAAAAGGGGCGCGGGTGCTGGACGTGTTTTCCTACTGTGGCGGCTGGGGTATTCAGGCGGCACTGGCCGGGGCCGAATCGGTCACCTGTGTGGATGCCTCGGAAACCGCCACCGACTATGTGCATCGCAATGCGGAGCTGAACGGGGTGGCGGACAAGGTGGGCAGCATTCAGGGTGATGCCTTTGCCGCCATGAAGCAGCTGATTGCCGATGGCGAAAAGTACGATCTGCTGGTGCTGGATCCGCCGGCCTTCGTGAAACGCAAAAAGGATTTCAAGAACGGCCTGGCCGGTTACCACGCCATCAATGAGCTGGCCCTGCGGCTGATCAAGCCGGGCGGTTACCTGATCTCCGCGTCTTGCTCCATGCACATGCCGGCGGATCGTTTGCTGGAAGTGGTCCACAGCAGTGCCCGACACATTGACCGCAGTGTGCAGGTGATTGGCTACCAGGGGCAGGGGCCGGATCATCCGATACACCCGGCCATTGCCGAGACCTCCTACCTGAAGAGCTGGTTCTGTCGGGTGAATTTCAGTCTGTAAATCGCCACTGGCCAAGCTGGACAGTGGCGACGTCGTTAGTGCTGTGGTGCTGTCTTTCTGGCCGCGCAGGAAGTCGTTATTGCAGTTTTCTTAGCATGGCTGCCATTCGGGTTCGCACCACCTCAATGGCCTTGTATGGGCGGATCATCACCTTGAAATCGGCGATTTTCCCGTCCTCATTCCACTGGATCATGTCCACGCCGTTGACAGCGATGCCGTCCAGCTCCAGAGCAAATTCCAGCACCGAATGCTCGCCATCGTTCACTTCACGGACATAACGGAAGCTGTCGTTCAGCAGCACGTGCAGTGCCGCTGTCAGGTAGGTAGTGGTCAGTGCCTTGCCGGTTTGCGGGGTATGCACCAGCGGTGAATGGAACACCGCCTGATCGGCAATCAGGTCACTGAGCGCCTGCGGGTCGCGGGTTTTTACCACTGCGTGCCAGGCATCAATATTCGCCATGGGATGTCTCCTTCAGGCTGCACTCAGTGCGCGGCGGGCCTGGTCATATTCGTCCGCCAGTCGGGCGATGGCATCGCCGGCGCTCTGGATGGCGTCCACCGCGCCAATGCCTTGGCCGCAGCCCCAGATATCCTTCCAGGCCTTCTTGTCGGAATCACCACCGGAGCCGAAGTTCATGGCGGACGGATCGCTTTCCGGCAGGTTGTTCGGGTCCATGCCGGCATTGACGATGGACGGTGCCAGGTAGTTGCCGTGCACCCCGGTGAACAGGTTGCTGTAGACAATATCCTCTGCGCGGCTGTCTACGATCATCTGCTTGTAGCCCTGGGCGGCATTGGCTTCTTCGGTGGCAATGAACATGGAGCCGATATAGGCCAGGTCGGCGCCCATGGCCTGGGCGGCCAGCACGCTGTGGCCGCTGGCGATGGAGCCGGACAGGGCCAGCGGGCCGTCGAACCAGGTGCGCAGTTCCTGGATCAGCGCAAACGGCGACTGGGTGCCGGCGTGGCCACCGGCACCGGCGGCCACGGCGATCAGGCCGTCGGCGCCTTTCTCGATGGCCTTGCGGCCGAAGCGGTCATTGATCACGTCGTGCATCACCATTCCACCCCAGCCATGTACCGCCTGGTTCACTTCCTCGCGGGCTCCCAGCGAGGTGATCACCATGGGCACCTGGTACTTTTCACACAGCTCCAGATCCTTCTCCAGCCGGTCGTTGGAGCGGTGCACGATCTGGTTCACCGCAAAGGGGGCGGCGGGCTGGTCCGGGTGATCCCGGTCCCAGGCGGCCAGCTCTTCGGTGATGCGGTGCAGCCACTCGTCCAGTTGCGACAGGGGGCGTGCATTGAGGGAAGGAAAGGAGCCGATGATGCCGGCCTTGCACTGGGCCAGCACCAGATCCGGGTTGGAAATAATGAACAGGGGTGAGCCCATCACCGGAAGGCGCAGGCGGTCAGCAATAGAAGCGGGCAGGGACATGACGGGTCCTCCAGTAATTGATTTACTCTGTAAAATTTACACCGTATAAGTTAAAGGTCAAGCCCCGTCCAAGCCGGTGAGCGAAATGGTCAGTGATCCAGGGTGGGGGGATTCACGCGCATGCCCGCATACAGGGTGCGCATAATCTTTTCGCGCAGGGTGTCGCCATCCATGCCACGCAGGCCGCTGGCCAGCTCCAGCACAACGATGCCGTGCAGGGTGGCCCAGAACATATAGCCGATCAGCTGGGCGTCCCCTTCCAGCAGGCCGGCGTCAATCATCTCGCGCACATAGGCCACCATGGTTTCCTGGGCGCGCAGATTGGCCTGGCGCAGCTCCGGGTAACGTTCTTCGTCGGGCTGGGTGAAGGAAAAGATCAGCTGATAGGCCGCCGGGTAGGTCTTGGCAAAGGTCACATAGGCATCGCCCACCGCCCGGGCCTTGGCGCGGGCATCCGGGGCCTGCTGCACCGCCTGTTCCAGGTTGGCGGAAAAGCGGTGGAAGGCTTCTGCGCGCACGGTGGCAAGAATCTCGTCCTTGTCCTGGAAATAGCGGTAGGGGGTCATGGGGCTGACGCCGAGGGTGCTGGCGATCTGACGCATGGTCACATTCTGCGGCCCCCGTTCGATAAACAGCCGGGTGGCCACATCACAGACCTTGTCGCGGAAGGCGGCAATTTCTTCGTCGGTTTTGGGCTTCTTCGCCAAGCGTGTCGCTCCGGGGCCGGAATTCAGGCTTACAGTGTAAACGATGTGGGCCTTACAACCGAAACCGGCACATAAATTGAATGAATCCTGATAAATTCCTGATGGCGACAATAAGGTGGCGTTGTGCCTCTACCTCCCGATTTTATGCAGGCCCGCGTGGACGCGGTGAAGAACCGTCTTGATGTGCAGGTGTGCAGCCTTTACCAGGCGGATGAGATCCATGAGAGCCTGGAGATCGTGGCCACCAGTGGCCTCAACCGCAACGCCCTGGGGGCCACCCTGTCGTTCCAGCAGGGGCTTACCGGCAAGGTGGCCCGCAGCCGGAGCCCGGTGGTGGCCCGGGACATCAAGGCTCACGCCGAATACCACTATGTGCCCGGCTCCGATGAGGAACGTTTCCAGAGCTACCTGGGTATTCCCCTGGAGCAGGCAGGGCGCCTCTACGGGGTGCTGGTGGTGCAGACCGAAGCGAAGAAAACGTTCTTTCTGAAGGATATCCGTGAGCTGCACAGTGCCGGCAAGGATCTGCTCGATGCACTGAAGCTGGTCACGCGCCAGGCATCCTGATCCCGTCATTGTGATGGGCCGAGACCTCCTTCCTTGGGCTGACTGTCCTCTCTGGTTATGATGCGATGGTCTTGGCAGGGGAATGGCTGTGAGCCGAATCTTGATTGTGGATGATGAACCGCGCATTGCGGAGCCGTTGATGTTTGCGCTGGAACGCGAGCATTTCTCGGTGGACCATGTGCCGCTGGGTCAGCAAGCGCTGGAACGTCTCGCCACCCGGGCCTTTGATCTGGTAGTGCTGGATGTGGGCCTGCCGGACCTGAACGGCTTCGAGGTGCTCAAGCAACTGCGCCAGTCCAGCCAGGTGCCGGTGTTGTTCCTGACCGCCCGCCAGGATGAGGTGGATCGAATCCTCGGTCTGGAACTGGGCGGCGATGATTATGTCACCAAACCCTTCAGCCCCCGCGAAGTGGTGGCACGCGTTCGCGCCATTCTTAAACGGCTTTCCCCGCGTGCGGATGATCGTGCCGCCAGCCTGTGGCAACTGGATGAGGCCGGTGCGCAGATTCTGTTCCGTGGCACCGCACTGACACTCACCCGTTCCGAATTCCGTATTCTCTCCGCCTTGCTGAAACATCCCGGCCAGGTGTTCACCCGGGCGCAATTGCTGGATATCTGCGACAGTGATGAAGACAGCTTCGAACGCAGTGTGGATACCCATATCAAGACCCTGCGCGGGAAATTGCGGCCACTGGACGGCGAGCATCTTGTCGCCACCCGCCGGGGTATTGGCTACTACCTGGAGAGCGTCGCGGAATGAAGCTCGGGCAGCGCCTACTGGTGTTCTACTTCCTGATTCTCGGGCTGGTGGGCTGGTTCGTGCTCGATCTGGTGTTCGGCCAGGCCAAACCGTTGGTGCGTCAGTCCGCTGAGGAAACCCTGGTGGACGCCGCCAACCTGCTGGCGGAAATCGTCGCTGAAGATACGAATAACGGCGAGATTGTGATTACGCCGTCCCTGCGCCAGGCGCTCAACCGTTATGCCGGCCGCACCCCGGATGCGAATATCTGGGGCCTGAAAAAAGATCGCATCCATACCCATATTTATATTACCGGCCCCACTGGCACCGTGTTGTTCGATTCGAAGGGCCAGGATGAAGGCCAGGATTTTTCCCGCTGGAACGATGTGCACCTGACCCTGCAAGGGCGCTATGGGGCGCGCACCACCCGCAGCGACCCGGATGATCCGTCCACCTCGGTGATGTATGTGGCCGCGCCGATCCGCGATGGCGGCAGCCTGATCGGGGTGATCAGCCTGGGTAAACCGGGCCGGGCTATCGAGCCCTTTGTGCAACTGGCGGAACGCCATCTGATGTTGTATGGCGGCCTGGCCCTGTTGGGTTGCCTGGTGCTGGGGGTGCTGCTGGCCTGGTGGCTCAGTCGTCGGGTCAATCGCTTGCGCCGCTATGCGGAGGCGGTGGCCAACAACGAACGCCCGGCGCCGCCGGTGTTTCGAGGCAACGACGAAATTCGCGATCTGGCCGATGCGGTCACTGCAATGCGCCGGCGCCTGGAAGAGCGGGCACGGCTGGAAGATAACGTCAGTCTGCTGACCCACGAAATGAAAAGCCCGCTGGCGGCCATTCGCGGCGCCGGGGAAATTCTTCACGATGAAATCAGCGACCCGTCACTGACCCGCTTTACCGATAACGTGATCCACGAAAGCCAGCGACTCAGCGACCTGTTGGATCGACTGCTGGCCATGGCCAAACTGGAAAAGCTGGAAAGCCTGCCCGCCCGCAAGAGTCGTGTCACTATTTCTGCGCTGGTGGAAGAGTGGCAGCGCAGTCGTTTTTCTCTAGTGGCGGACAAGCATCTGGAGGTCAGCGTCAACGACGGTGTTCTTCAGGCCGAAGCCGAAACCCTCAAGCTGGCTCTGTTCAACCTGCTGGATAACGCCCTGCGGTTTGCCAACGCGGAAACCACCCTCACAGTGCAAGTGGCAGGAGATCGCCTGACTGTGGAAAACATCGGTCCGCCCATCCCTGATTACGCACTGGACCGCGTCACCGAACGCTTCTATTCCCTGCCAGCCCCAGGCCAAGACAAAAGCTCCGGCCTGGGGCTGGCGATGGTTAACGAAGTCGCCAGCCTCCACGGCGGCAGCCTGACATTAACCAACACCGACAACGGCGTCCGCGCCACCCTGATAATTCCCCAGCACTAAAAACGCTTTCCGTAGGAGCGTCGCTGGCGGCGAGATCAAAAGCATTTCACCACAGAGGGCACAGAGTACACAGAGAAGAACCTGCCTTCTCCTCTGTGACCTCTGTAGTAAGTCAGTCAGGTATTGGGTTTATGCACTTCGTGCACCCTGCGGGCTTACCTTCGCGAGCTTAGTTCCTACAGCCAGGTTTAGGGTTTGATTTTCCTTGTAGCTCGCTGCTTGAAGCTTGTAGCTATCTCCCCCCACACAATCCCCACAAAACCCCCAACCTGACTTCGCACACTGCTCTCTCCATATGAGGGAGAGGAACCATGCGACCCAACCTGTTATTGAAAATGCTCACCATCGCCGGCCTGCTGATGGTGCTGGTGATTCCCCTGTTGATGATCCAGGACAAGGTCCGCGACCGCAGCAATGAAGCCTGGCAAGTCAAACAACAGATCGCTCGCCAGGTCAGCGGCGAACAACAGATCAGTGGCCCGGTGATTGTTACCCAACGTGTCCGTAAGCAATTGGTGGAAAAGACGGATTGTCGCCGCGGCGACAGCTGTACCGTGGTGGAAAAACGCACTGTGCTGGAAAGCCAGATTCCTGACGCCCTGAATGTGGATGGTCAGCTACAGACACAGATGCGTTACCGGGGGATCTACGGCACGCCGGTCTATCGCAGCCTGCTGCATCTGGAAGCGGTCTTTCCAGCCAACTGGCAGCACGTCAAACAACCGGAGCAGGTGGTGGCGTCGCGGCCATCGTTGCTTGTGTTGCAGATCAGCGATCTGCGCGGGCTGGTAGAGCGTCCACAGATCCTGGTCAACGATGTGCCTCTGGCGCTGGTGGAAACCGAACAGCTACCGTCCGGGCTGGGCGCCAACGCGGTGGCAGTGCAATTGCCCGATGAACTGGCGGGAGCCTTTACCGTCAAGGTGCGGTTGAACCTGAACGGCACAGAATCCCTGGCTGCCTTGCCGCTGGCCAAGGAAACCCGAATCGGGCTGCGCGCAGATTGGCCGCACCCCAGCTTCGAAGGGCTGGTATTACCTGTGGAAAGAGAGATCAATGCCGACGGCTTCACCAGCCAGTGGCGCACCAACAGCCTGGCGGCAGCCAGCGCCATCCTCTGCGCCAGGGGTGACGGCGCCTGTGGCGATGCCAGTCAAGCCCTGCGAGTAAGACTGGTGCAGCCGGTGACCGGGTTGTTGTCCAGCGAACGGGCACTGAAATACAGCTACCTGATTGTCGGCCTGACGTTCGCCGCTTTCTTCCTGTTCGAGATATTGCGTCGCTACCCGTTGCACGCCATGCAGTATCTGCTGGTGGGTCTGGCGCTGGCCATGTTCTACCTGCTGCTGGTTGCCCTTAGCGAGCACATCGATTTCGCCCTGGCGTATCTGGCCGCAGCGCTGTCCTGCTGTGCCTTGATCGGCGTCTATTTGATGGCGGTACTGCGATCACCGAAATCCGGCTGGATCTTCGCTGTCAGTCTGCTACTGGTGCAGGGCCTGATCTACGGCATCCTGATGGCAGAAGATTACGCCCTGCTGCTGGGCGCCCTGTTACTGTTCGCCGCCCTGGCCCTGGTGATGGTGGTTACTCGTAATCTGGACTGGTATGCCTTCGCGGTACCCGGCAAGGCCATGGCGAAAACAAACGCGGAACCGAGTGGTTGGCATGACGAGTAATCGCATCGCACGTTTGCTACGGGCCAGCCGACGTTTTCCTGCCCAACGCCGCGGTTTGCTGGAACGGGCCCTGCGCCTGTCCCAGCAGGCTCTTGCCGGCAACGCCGAGGATTGTGAAGCCCTGTTATGGCTGGGAATCATTTGGTGGCAATTGGGGGCGCGCCGTCGTGGTAGGGCGATTTTAAGAGCAGTACATCATTCGATTTAGTTAAGCCGGGTTTCCCTGCGATGCCGATTAACAACAGCACAAGTAGGGCAATCTTGTGGATATTGCGGTTTTTTTACAATTGGGTTACTACTTAACGCGGATCGAGGGAGCCCATGAACGGGTTCAGGATGGCCTTGGTTCATTTTTATTAATCAGGGAGAAATTCATGAATAAGAAAATTCCAGTATTTGCGATTGCCGCGCTTGCCGGTGCCATCAGCCAGACTGCCATGGCTGAAGCGCCTTCTTTCAACTACGTGCAGTTCGACTATGTTGTATCCGGTGACTCGGAAGTTAGTGAGGGCGGCCTGTCCGAGTCCTTTGATCTTGAACAGGGGTTTGGTCTACAAGGCGGTTTCGAAATCGGTGACTATGTCATGGTCATGGGCCGGCATTTGTCGCTGGACTATGAGGATGACCTGGGTTTTGCATTGGGTGAAGCTGAAAATGCCGTGTTTAACGACATGACGTTTATTGGTGTCGGTGCGCATATCCCGGTGGCGGATATGATCGACCTTTATGGTGCAGTCGGGTTCAGCCGGCCAACGTTCATTGGTATTGCCGGTGAGGGGTATGGCCTGGAAGTCGGCGCCCGTGCCAACTTTGAAATGGTGACTGCATCACTTTGGTACAACATGGCTGATACGGATACCAAGATCGGTGCGGATTCCCTGGATATTGACCCGGAATTACTGGGGCTGGATGTGGCCATCTCCTTCGCCCCGGATGCGCCAGAGCTGGTATTGGGGTACGTTGATGCGACCCACGAACTCGAGATTGACAACGATAAACTTGACCTGGATTACGATCACTTCTCCATTGGTGTAAGAAAATCCTTCTGATCGTCCTGACCCGGGATCCGCTTGCGGATCCCGTTTTTCTTCTTGCTCCAGGAAAAATACTTCCATCCTTATGAGTCAACGGAAAATTTTCTTTCACGTGTTTAGTGATCGAATACCTTTTGAGTTTTAAAAAAGAGGCCGCGCTCCTCCATCCAGGAACGCGGCCTCTTTGTTTCCAGTATCGACAAATGCTATTGCGCGAACTATTAACTATTCACTGTTAACTATTAACTGCTTTTCCCGTATGCCCGTAAAAACAACGCCACCACCTGTTCCGCATGGGGCTGTGCTTCGCTGGCCGTCATCGGCTGCTGATAGCCGATCATGACGCGCATGTGTTGACAGCCCTGCAGCAGGGCAAAGAAGTTTTCCGATGCCTGCTTGGGATCACTGACATCAAGCTGACCGGCGGCATTGGCGCTGCGGATCAGGTTTTCCATGGCGGTGAGCGTACGTTGCGGGCCGGCCTCGAAAAACAGGCGTGCCATTTCCGGGTCCTGAGTGGCCTGGCTGTTCATCAGCCGTTGCAGCTCCACGGCGTCCGGGCTGTGGATCAGCTCGAGAAAGGCCAGCCCGATCTTGGTAAGGGTGGTGCGCAGGGGCTGTTTCTCGTCCAGCTCGAAGATTGGCACCGGCAGCATATTCTGGCATTTCGCCTCAATGGCGGCGGAAAACAACGTTTCCTTGTCGCTGAAATGGCTATAAACCGTCAGTTTGGAGACCCCGGCTTCCTTGGCCACCGCATCCATGCTGGTGCCCGCAAATCCTTGGGAAACAAAGAGTTTCTTGGCGGAATCCAGGATGGCGGCGCGCTTGGCCGGATCCTTGGGGCGGCCGCGGGTGGCGGGGGCTGAAGTCTCTGTCATCTGGCTCACATTTCAATACTGGACGGTTTAGTTTAATAAAATTACTATACTGGACAGTATAGCATAAAGGGAAGGCACCGTCGGTGGCCTTCAAGGTGCAACACGGGTTAGCAAGGGGAGAGGGTCGTTGCCATGTTTCGTTCACTGTTGATACCGGGTCTGGTTATCGGGGTCGTTGGGGCCCTCAGCCTGCAGGCCTGCTCCGATGCGGAATCCGGGAAAACCGAAGCACCGCGCCCGGCCCTGGTGGTCCAGCCGTTGACCGCCGGTGCCAGTCAGGATGTGTTTCCCGGCGAAGTCCGTGCCCGCTACGAGCCGGAGCTGGGCTTTCGCATCGCCGGCAAGATCAGTCAGCGCAAGGTGGATGTGGGTGATCGCGTCAGCAAGGGCGATGTGCTGGCCACCCTGGACACCGATGACGTGAACCTGCAGCTGGACGCCGCCCGTGCCCGCTTTGCCTCTGCCCAGGCTGATCACAAGCTGGCCCGCAGCGAGCTGGATCGTCACCAGGCCCTGCTCGAACGCCAGGTCATCAGCCGCTCCCAGTATGACAGTGTGGAAAGCCGTTTCGATGCGGCCCAGGCCCAGCTGCGCCAGGCCCGCGCCAACCTGAATGTGGCCCGCAACCAGACCGACTACGCCACTCTCAAGGCGCCCCAGGACGGGGTGATCGCCCAGCGTCTGGCGGAAGCCGGCCAGGTGGTGGCCGCCGGCCAGCCAGTGTTTGTGCTGGCGGTGGATGGCGACCGGGAAGTGCGCATCGACCTGCCCGAGCAGGATGTGGGCCGGTTCGTCATCGGCATGCCAGTGGCCATCGAACTGTGGTCACGCAAGGGCAAGGTGTTCCCGGGCACCCTGCGGGAGCTTTCCCCGTCCGCAGACCCGCGTTCACGCACCTTTGAAGCCCGGGTGGCCTTTGATAACGATGATGTGGGTGCGGACCTGGGCCAGTCAGCTCGGGTGGTGGCCAGTGGCGCCGCCGGCAATGGTGTGCTCACGCTGCCCCTGGCTGCGGTTACTGCGGAGGGGGATGAGCGATATGTCTGGGCGGTGAACCCTGCAGATTCCAGCCTGATAAAAACCCCGGTGGAAACTGGTGCCTATGGTGCGGAAACCATCCCTGTGCTGTCAGGCCTGCAAGCGGATACCTGGGTGGTAGCCGCCGGTACCCATTTGCTTCGTGAAGGGCAGACGGTGATCCCCGTGGATCGCCAGAATCGGCAGATCGAACTGGCGGCAGCAGACACCCGATCCCCGGCCGATGACGCCGAGACCGAGAGCGAATAGGGAGCACCACCATGTCATTCAATCTCTCGGAATGGGCGCTCAAGAATCGCGCTCTTGTGCTCTACGCCATGATCCTGCTCGGTGCCATGGGGGCCATTTCCTACGCCAGCCTGGGGCAGAGCGAAGACCCGCCGTTCACCTTCAAGCTGATGACCATCAATACCCAGTGGCCCGGTGCCAGCGCCGAAGAAGTCTCACGGCAGATTACTGAGCGCATCGAAAAGAAGCTGATGGAAACCGGCGACTTCGAGCGCATCACTTCCTACTCCCGCCCCGGCGAATCCCTGGTTATGTTCATGGCCCGGGATGAAATGCGCTCCAAGGAGATCAAGGATCTCTGGTACCAGGTGCGCAAGAAAGTGGGCGATATTCGGCATACCTTGCCCCGGGATGCGCGGGGGCCGTTCTTCAACGATGAATTCGGTACCACCTTCGGCAACATCTATGCGCTGACGGGCCCGGGTTTCGACTACGCCATCATGAAAGACTACGCCGACCGCCTGCAGCTGGCCCTGCAGCGGGTGGACGATGTGGGCAAGGTGGAGCTGGTCGGCCTGCAGGATGAAAAAATCTGGGTGGAAATTTCCAACACCAAGCTGGCGTCCCTGGGCATTCCCCTGGTCACTGTGCAGCAGGCGCTGCAATCGCAAAATGCGGTGGCCGATGCCGGCTTCTTTGAGACGCCCAGCAGTCGAGTGCGCCTGCGAGTGTCCGGAGAATTCACCAGTGTGGAGGATATCCGCCACTTCCCCATTCAGGTGGGAAACCGCACTATCAAGCTGGGTGATATTGCCACCGTTTATCGTGGCTTCAGTGACCCGCCTCAGCCGCGTATGCGTTTCATGGGCGAGAATGCCATCGGCATTGCCGTGTCCATGAAGGATGGTGGCGACATCCTTGCCCTGGGTGAAAACCTGGATCAGGCCTTCCGCGAACTGCAGCAATCCCTGCCCCTGGGCATGGAGTTGCGCAAGGTCTCCGATCAGCCAGCGGCGGTGGAAGCCGGGGTGGGCGAGTTTGTCCAGGTGCTGATGGAAGCCCTGGTGATCGTGTTGCTGGTGAGTTTCTTCTCGCTGGGATGGCGAACCGGCATGGTGGTGGCGCTGTCCATTCCGTTGGTGTTGGCCATGACCTTTGCGTCCATGAAGTATTTCGATATCGGCCTGCACAAGATTTCTCTGGGGGCCCTGGTGTTGGCGCTGGGTCTGATGGTGGACGATGCCATCATTGCCGTGGAAATGATGGCGATCAAGATGGAGCAGGGCTTCAGTCGCTTGAAAGCCGCCGGCTTTGCCTGGAAAAGCACCGCTTTTCCCATGCTTACCGGCACCCTGATCACCGCCGCCGGGTTCTTGCCCATCGCCACGGCGCAATCCAGTACCGGTGAATATACCCGTTCGATCTTCCAGGTGGTGACCATTGCCCTGCTGGCATCCTGGATTGCGGCGGTGGTGTTCGTGCCTTATCTGGGGGAAAAGCTGCTGCCCAACCTGGCCAAGCGGGATGCCAGCGGGGATGTGCACGATCCCTATCAGAAACCCTTTTACCAGCGTTTTCGTGGTGTAGTGGAATGGTGCGTGCGTTATCGCAAAACGGTCATTGGTCTGACCGTGGGCATCTTCGTGTTTTCCCTGCTGCTGTTCAGCCTGGTGCCCCAGCAATTCTTCCCGGCGTCCAACCGGCTTGAGTTGATGGTGGACATGAAGCTGGAAGAGGGCGCGTCGCTGACCGCCACCCAGGAGCAGGCCCTGCGACTGGAAGCCATGCTCGGCGAGAACGAACTGATCGAAAATTATGTGGGCTATATGGGCAGTGGTTCCCCCCGTTTCTATCTGTCCCTGGATCAGAAACTGCCGGCGGCATCGGTGGCCCAGTTCGTTATCCTGACCCGCAATATCGACGAACGGGAACAGGTATTAAGCTGGCTGGAAGATACTCTCAAGCGGGATTTTCCCACCGTGCGCACCCGTGTGTCGCGGCTGGAAAACGGTCCGCCGGTGGGCTACCCGTTGCAGTTCCGGGTCTCCGGGGAACACATTCCCCAGGTCCGGGAACTGGCCCGGCGCGTGGCAGACCATGTTCGCGACAATCCGGCTACCCAGAACGTGCACCTGGACTGGGAAGAACCCAGCAAGGTGGTGCGTCTGAATGTAGACCAGGACCGGGCACGGACCCTGGGTATTACCACTGCGGATCTGTCTACTGCGCTGCAGGCGTCACTATCCGGGGTGGCGGTAAGCCAGTATCGGGAGGATAACGAGCTGATCAATGTGGAAGTGCGCGGCGACAGCCAGGAGCGTCACGCCCTGGGTCTGCTCGGCAATCTGGCGGTACAGACCAGCAATGGCCGCAGCGTGCCGCTGAACCAGATTGCTACCCTGGAGTACGGTTTCGAGGAAGGCATTATCTGGCACCGGGACCGCCTGCCCACAGTGACCATCCTGGCGGATGTGAAGGGCGATGCCCTGCCGGCTACTCTGGTGAATCAGATCATGCCGCAGCTGGCTGACGTACGCGCTGACTTGCCGCCGGGCTATCTGCTGGAAGTGGGTGGCACGGTGGAGGAATCCGCCCGTGGGCAGAAATCCGTCAACGCGGGCATGCCGCTGTTCATCCTGGTGGTGATCACTTTGCTGATGCTGCAACTGCGCAGCATGCCCCTGTCGCTGATGGTGTTTATCACTGCACCACTGGGGCTGATCGGGGTGACCTTCTTCCTGCTGATTTTCCAGAAGCCGTTCGGGTTTGTGGCCATGCTCGGCACCATCGCGCTGGCGGGCATGATCATGCGCAATGCGGTAATTCTGGTAGACCAGATTGGCCAGGACATGGACCAGGGACTCAGTACCTGGGATGCCATCATCGAATCGACGGTACGTCGTTTCCGGCCCATCGTGCTCACAGCGCTCACCGCGGTACTGGCCATGATCCCGCTGTCACGCAGCGTCTTCTTCGGTCCGATGGCGGTGGCCATCATGGGAGGGCTGATCGTGGCAACGGCACTGACCTTGCTGTTCCTGCCGGCGCTCTATGCCGCCTGGTTCCGGGTCAAGGAAGAACACGCCCCTGCCACTCACAACGAACGCTGATGAAACGCCGGTCATCGCCGGCGTCCCCTCGCCCCGGTTCTTCCGGGGTTTTTTTTGGAAAAAACACTGCCGTAGGAGCGTGGCTGGCGGCGCGATAACGTAACCCATGAAATCGCGCCGCCAGCGACGTTATTCGCTACGCTCACCCTGCGGACCGACCTTCGGTCGTGGCTTCGCTGCGCCTGCTCCTGGATAAATCAGTGCGTGCGCATTGCCACCTGGATAGTCAGCGCCTCGCTCTGCCCCTGATGCGCCGCCCGCACACACCGCAAGCTGAACGTTCCTTCCCGGTCAAATCGCCACGGCAAGGTTACCGTAGTGCCCGGCTCGCTCAGTCGGGTGTTGGGGTAATCCTTGCGTAGATCGGGCATCAGCTTGTGGATCAGATCCTGGTCGCGGAGGGCGGTGTCATCGCCCAGAGCAAACAGATGCCAGTCTTCACTGTGGTTTGTCAGACTCAACCGCACACTATTTTGGTAGGGGATGGACAGGCTGGCGGGCGTCCAGGAATTGTAAAAACTCACCGCCAGGATCGGTAAATCCGCCGGGTTTCGCAGTGCCGTGCCTGCCGCCATGGGGATCTCGTCTGGCAGAAAGCCATGGGCCCCGCTACCCTGCGATAAAGACAGCGTGCCGGCCAGCAGCAAAAGAATAGGGTATTTCAGTCGGTCAGGCATGGCATCGTGTATGAAATGGAGGGATCTCTGTGAGAACAAGAATACGCGTTTTACTGATGACGTGCCTGTGCATCTGGCTGGCGTCCGCCAGTGCCGCACCGCTCACTGTGGCAGTGAAGGCCTCGCCACCATTCAGCTTCCAGAATGGTGACCGCTGGGATGGTGTCAGCGTTGAGCTGTGGGAACAGATCGCTGAGCAGGCTGGCTATGAATACCGCTTCCGCCCCTACAAGACGGTGTCCGACATGCTTGCGGCGGTGGAGCTGGGTCAGGCGGATGTGGCCATCGGTGCGATCAGTGTCACCGGAGATAGGGAGCGTCGGCTGGATTTCACCCAGCCCATGTACCGGGGTGGGTTGGGCATTGCCACCCGCACGGAAGCCAGCGGCTGGATGACCACCCTGCGCGGCCTGTTTTCCTGGAAGTTCTTCTCCGCCGTGCTGGCCCTGGGGCTGGTGTTGTTGCTGGTAGGGCTGCTGGTGTGGCTGTTCGAACGAAAGAAAAATCCGGAGCAGTTTGGCGGCTCTGTGAGCAAGGGTATCGGCAGTGGTTTCTGGTGGTCGGCGGTGACCATGACCACCGTGGGCTATGGTGACAAGGCGCCGGTGAGTACGGCAGGGCGCTTCATCGGGTTGGTGTGGATGTTTGTCAGCATCATCACCATTTCCGGTTTCACCGCCGCCATCGCATCCAGCGTTACTGTCAACCAGTTGCAGACCCGGGTGGCGGGGGCTGGTGATCTGCCCCGCGTGGATACCGCCGTAGTGGAAAACACCAGTGGCGAGCAGTGGCTGGTGGCTGAAGGTCTCAGTTATCGCCCTTACCCGAACCTGGAAAAGGCCATGCGTGCGGTGGTGCTCGGTGAGGTGGATGCGCTGGTAGCGGATGCGCCGGTGATGCGCTACATGCTGCGCGAACGGGAAACCTCCCAGGTACTGGTGCTGCCGAAAATGGTCCGCGAGGAAAGTTATGCGTTTGCCGTGGCCAACGGCAGCAAACTGCGCGAGCCCATCGACCAGGCCATGCTTGATATCCTGCCTTCCCAGGAATGGCGATTGGTGTTGAACCGTTATCTCGGTTCAGATCAGTAGCCTCTGTCCTTTCGTTATCAACAGGTCTCAGGCGTCGCTGTCATCACGTAACAGCGGCGCCAGGCTTGCCAGCTCCTCTTCCAGATTCCAGTGCATTTCCTTGGCGGTCACGTGCAGTAGTATCAGTGCATTCACCGATGCATCGGACTGGCGTTTTCCGCGCAGGCGTTTGGTGAAGCAGCGGTTCAGTTCATTGAGCGCCGCATAGCGTGCGTTGAGATCGGCCAGTGAGACATCGCTATCCTGGTGTTGATTCATATGCCGTTGCAGCAAGTAAAGGCTGGCGGTGCGCACCAGGGTTTCCGTTTCATTGCTGAGCGGAAGATGAAATCTTGCCATCGGACGCAGAAAACGCGTGTGCGGACAGTCGCTGAGACCACAGATCAAACCGAACAGAGAGCTCAGTGCTCGCTGCAGCGTGCTCGTTTGGTTGTACTGTCGCTGCGGGGTATCGACTTGCACGGAAACAGGCTGAAACGAGTCTCCCAACGCAGAGTCCGGCAGCAAAAACGCCAGGTTGAGCGCGATGGGGCAATAGCGATGGGTATCTTTATCAAGCGGACAGTGGCTGCATTGATGGTAAGTCAGTTCTGCCCAGGCTGGTGGCTCGAAATCGGGAGGAATGGCGATGGCATCATCCACCATCTCGATGGCGATGCGTTGTTGCCCGCCTTCCGGTGTGGTGAGGGTGTACACATAATCAGGCTGCATGGACTCTTTCAGACTGTTTCAGCGGCAGCTTGATGATGAAGGTGGTGCCGGCGCCGGGTTGGCTCTCCACCGTCATGGTCCCGCCATGGTGGCGAATAATGTCATGACAGATCGACAGGCCCAGACCGGTTCCCTTGCCGATGGGTTTGGTGGTGTAGAAAGGCTCGAAGATTTGCTCCAGATTCTCGCTCGGGATCCCCGGCCCGTCATCGGCTACTTTCAGTGTGCACCACTGGTCGTCACACTCTGCGCTAATGGTGATGGTGCCTCTGCCTTCAATGGCCTGGGCTGCGTTGACGAAAAGATTCATGAACACTTGTGAAAGCTGGCTTTCCGAGCCGGGGATCAGTGGCAGTGATTCCAGGTTGCTGTGACTGACGTTGATGCGATTCTTCAGCTCGTGCTTGGCCAGGTTCAGTGATGTGGCGATGCAGGAAGCAATGTTGGTGGGAGAAAACGATTCCGGCTGATTGTGAGAGAAATTTTTCAGATCGCGGATGATTTGCTTGATGCGTTCAATCCCCTCACGGGTTTCATCGATCAGCGCCGGGTGATCTTCCAGCATGAAGCTGAGTTTTCGGTGATCAATTTTCAGGTTGGCTTCTGCCTGAAGAAACTGCTGGAACTTCTCCTCGTTGATTCTTTTCTGCAGGCCCTTGATCACGCTGGACATGGTGTCCAGGTATTCCCGCGAGCGATTCAGGTTGGAAGACAGCATGGCAATGGGGTTGTTAATCTCATGGGCAATGCCTGCTGAAATGGTGCCCAGGGAAGCCATTTTTTCAGAATGCAGAAGCATGGTTTCCACATGGCTCAGTTTCTGATCTTTCTCTTTTACCTCCTGAATCAGCTGATTGTTCTCCGTCTTGATATCGGTAATGTCCGTGCCGAAGTAGATAAAGCCGTCATCCTCGTCAGAAATATAGGAAAGAGGAAACAGGAACATGTTCATCCAGTAAAGGCTGCCATCCGCCCGCTGATTGCATACCTCTCCATTCCAGACTCCGGACGCCGCATGCTTGCATTGCATGATGGGCAGGCTGTCATGGCTATCCGGGTGGTTGACGCTTTCATCTTTGCCAATCAGCTGGGAAAAGGCGTGGCCGCTGAGAGACAGGAACTTGTCGTTGGCAAAGGTAATGGTGCCCTGGCTGTCCGTAGTCAGTACACAGTACTCATCGATGATGCGGGCCAGGGGGCCGAGCAGGGCCTTGTTGAGTTTGTATTCATCCGCATTGACCTCGATCAGGTGCATCTTGCGCCCGAACCGGTTATCCGTCAGGGAGGCAAACTCCGCCAATTTGGCTTCCACATTGATGGAGGTGCGGTAGGTTTTGTAAAGAAAGAAAATGATGACAAGAAGAATCACAGTGGAAGAGACCAGGAACAATCCTTGCGCTTCCATACCGAAACCGATTTCGGTGTTGTTAATAATGCTTTCCATGGAGCGGGTCTTCCTGTGTTTGGCTAGCCGAGATCAGTCCTCATAGCCAAGACTGCGCAGTGTCTTGCGTTGTTCGCGAACGGTCTCCGCGAGGATGCGGTTTTCCAGCAAAATATCGCGGAACTTGAGCCCTTCACGGATATTGTCGAGCAGTTGTTCGTCATCCCAGGGTTTGGGGATAAAACGGAATGCGCCGGCCTTGTTGATGGCGGACATGACGGTTTCGATATCGATCACCCCGGTGAGAAGAATGCGAATGGTATCCGGCTGGATATCACGAAGTTCCTGCAACAGCTCCAGGCCGTTGATCTCCGGCATCATGTAGTCGGTAATAACCGCATCAAAAACGGTAGTGCGCGCCCGGCGCAGGGCTTCCCGCGGGTCCTGGTAGGTTTCCACTTCCCAGTCGGTGTACATGTTGATGGTGCGCTTCAGAGCCTTGAGGATGTAATCCTCATCATCAACAAGCATGACCTGATACATATCACGATCCTCATCCATGCTGTTCCGGGTGCAGCGTGGCTACCCTTGAGAGGGAGGCTTCGCCGGCCGGACCGTCACCTTTGACGATACCCTCGGGTATCGGTGCTGACAATTGATGGCAGGCCACGGGGGGTTCCAGTCATGCCGCCTGTTCTGCCGTTTGTCCGGCATGTTCGAATATGGCGCTTACCGCCAGCAAATACCCATCAAGACCTCATTTTCTGTGGGCTTGTATTGCGAATAACAGCGTTATTGCTGACACCTTCGCGATGCAAGTATCGCTTTCCGCCGTAGGAAAAAAATTTCGGTGCTGTTGGCTAGCGAATATCGGTAATCGCTTTGGTCACCGAGCCGGTGGCAATCAATCGTTCTTCGCCGCTGGCATTTACCGCCAAGGCTTCTGCGCGCATGGCCGCCAGGGTGCGGCCCAGCCGATCCAGTCGTGCGCGAATCACTACACTTTCGCCTTTCATGGCGGCGCGCAGCACGCTGCTGTGGGTTTCCACGGTGACCGGTTGCTGGTCGGCGGACAGGGATGGCACCACCGCAAAGAAGCAGGCTACGTCCATCAATGCATAGAGGATGCCGCCGTGCAGGGCGCCCATGGGGTTGGCGGTGAAATCGTTCACCGCAAAGCGCACCTCGCTGCGGCCTTCGCCGGCGCTCAGCAGCTCCAGCTGGCAGGCGCTGTGCAGGGGGTGGGCAAGAACGGAATCACGGACTTCTTCCAGGCGGCTCATGGTATCTCTCGTCAGAAAACGGGGTCGATACTGTGCCTCTTGCTGCTGCCCCTGTGAATGACCGGATGAAACTAAATCCCTTGACCGGGGTCTTCACTATTCGCAGAGTAGAAACCCCTAATCCACGGCAGGCACCATGAAGGCACTGGTCTGGACATTGCTGCTGATCATCTGCACTCACGTGCTGGTGCTTGATGCCATGCATCACGAGCACGATGCCGACGTGGCCGTGGAGCAGCTCGACGCCGCTCCCGCCCAGCTGGATGTGCTGGATGCCGGCGGTGATCATTGCTGCCAGTGCCATGGTTTCATGGCCAGTGCAGATTGCGATCCTGCACGGTTACCCGCACCCCCGGCCCGGGTGCTGGCCCTGCGTCCCCCCTTGCCGGATGCCCCGGCCGATAATCCGTTCCGCCCTCCCATCGCCTGATCGTTTTCCCGACCTTGTGTCGCGCCTGAGCGCGACAGATTCCGGATAACCGATCAGGAGCTTTCCCATGGAAAGTCTGTCCGCAGTAGTGCGCCGTTGCGCACTGCTAATGCTGCTGTGCGCCACCGGTGCACAGGCAGAAACCGCCCCCGGCCAGTGGGCCGGCTGGCTGCAACAACAGATCAACAGCCTGCCCGCCAGCCGGGCCATCACTGCCGAACAGGAACGCTGGCTGGCGGAAAACCGCGATGAGGCCCAGCCCCTCTATAACCCGGCCTTGAATATCAGCTATGAAGACAGTGCCGACACCACCAAAACTGTGGGCCTCAGTCAGACCCTGGACTGGTCTGGCAAGGCTCGCGCCCGACGCGATGCGGTGTCGGTGCGCGATACCCTGGCGCAACTGCGCGCCGACAAGGCCCGCGCCAACCTGCTGGCCGACAGCCTGAATGCCCTGGTGGCATTCGACGCCGCCCGTGCCCGCCTGGCTGCCACCCGGCAACAGGAACAGCAGCTGTCTGCACTCAGCGACCTGATTCGCCGCCGAGAACAGGCCGGTGACCTGGGGCAGGTGGATGCACAACTGGCCTGGCTGTCCCTGGCTCAGACCCAGCAAGCCTTGGCGGATGCGGAAAGTGACGCCACCGCTGCCGCGACACAGTTGCGACAGGTATTGGCCAGTGAACAGCCGGGCCAGTCCCTGCCGTCGGCTCGCCACTGGCAGGGGGTTGCGGTCAGCACCGATGCGTCACAACGGTTGCCGGCAAGCTTTGATCTGCGTCTGGCGCAGCTGCAGCTGGCCCTGGCCGAGCAGGGTGCCGCCGTGGCGAGCCGGCAGCGCCGGGCCGATCCCACCCTGGGTTTCAGTGTCGGCAAGGAAGGCGACGACAACCTGTGGGGTGTGGATATCAGTCTGCCCCTGAAACTGTTCAATACCGGCGAAGCCGGTTACCAGGCTGCCCTGGCCGACAGCGATGCCCGCCGCGCCCTGCTGGAGAAAACCCGCGCCGACATCGCCGCCCGCCTGGACGGCGCCCTGCGCAATTACCAGCAACGGCGCGAGCGCTGGCAAACCTGGCAGCAACTCACCGGCGACACCCTGGGGCGCAGCGATGCGCTACTGGAACGGGTCTGGCAGCAGGGTGAACTCACCACCCAGAACTACCTGCAGGCCCTCAACCAGAGCCTGGATACCCGCCTGTCTGGCATCGCCCTGCGCCAAGCCATGCAACAGGCCTGGGTTCAATGGCTCCAGGAAAGCGCCCAGCTCAACGACTGGTTGAATAGCCTCGCTAACTAACAATGTCCCTGTAGGAGTGGCGCTTGAGCCGCGAATTTACTTGGCACGGCCTGTCGAAAGCAGGTTCGCGGATCAAGCGCCGCTCCTACAAAAAATTTGGAAATTTTTTATGAAAACCAAATCGTTTTTCAAACAATCCCCACTGGCCCTTGCCCTGCTGGCAACCCTGGTCAGCCCCGCCTGGGCCGAAGACAACCACGTCCATGCCCATAACGAAAGCAACGAAACACAGCAACATGCACAGCAACCGGCCCCGGACGAGAATGCTGACCATGATAGACATGATCACGGCGGCGTATCTGAAGACGCCCATGAGGAAGACACGGGCCTGGAGCTAACCGCCGAACAGCAAAGCATGCTGAGCCTGCAAGTCATCACCTTGCAGCCGAAAGCAAACGCCACCCGGACCATGACTGTTCCGGCAGAAATCACCAGTAACCAGTACCGTACCTGGGTGGTGCCGGTGCGTATCAACTCCCAGGTGCAATCGCGCAGCGCCACCTTGGGCCAGCACCTGAAGAAGGGCGACCCCATCGCCACCCTGTTCAGCCCGACCATGGCACAACTACAAAGCGACCTGCAGGTGGCCGCCGACGCCTGGCGGCGGGTGAACAACCTGGGCCGTCGCACCGTGGGCAACCAGCGCTACCTGGATGCTCAAGGTCAGTATCAATCCCTGCGTGCCAGCGCCAAGGGCTACGGCCTTAGCGACAGTGCCATAGCAGATATCGAAGCCGGCAACAGCGAAAAGGGCGTCTACACCCTTACTGCTCCGGATGACGGCCTGGTGCTGGAAGATGCCTTCCAGCAAGGCCAGTGGCTCATCGCCGGCAGCGCCCTGGTGACCCTGGTGGATGAATCCGAACTGTGGGCAGAAGCGGCGTTACCTCCCTCGCCGGGTCTGCAGATCGCCACCGGCACCCCGGCGCGGGTCATTGTGGGTGACACCACCGTGGACGGCCAAGTGATCCAATCCGGCCACCGCCTCAACCCGGTCACCCGCACCCTAGCTGTGCGCGTGGCCATCCCCAATGCCGGCCACCTGCTGCACCCGGGCATGTTCGCCGATGTGGCCTTGTCACTGCCGGCCCCGGATAACGCCCTCACCGTACCGGAGGAAGCGCTAACCCGTGGCCCGGATGGCGACTGGCAACTGTTTGTGGAAGAAGAGCCGGGCCACTACAAACCCGTGGAAATCGAACTGAATGGCCAACTGGAAAACCGCCGCATCGTTACCGGCATCGACCCGGGAACGCGCGTGGTCACCCGTGGTGCCTTTTTCCTGGCCAGTGAAATGGCCAAATCCGGCTTTGAAGTCCACAACCACTAATTGAATTGCCAGTGTTTTCAATTAGCAGAGTCGTGCTGGAGGGTCCCCTCTCCCTTGAGGGGAGAGGGACAGGGAGAGGGTGAGAGGCGCCAGACGCAGGGAAATAATCATGCGTTTTTCCTTTTTCTCCTCTATCTCAAGCCCCGAATGCTTCGCTAGCAAAAAACACCGGCAGGTCCAGGAGACCACCATGTTCAACAAACTAATCGACTGGGCGGTAAACAACCGCCTCATTGTCTTGCTACTACTGGTCATCACCATCGGCGTGATCGGCTGGCAATTGCCCAACCTGAAACTGGATGCTTTCCCGGACGTGACCAACGTCCAGGTGCAGGTGAACACCGAAGCCGAAGGCCTGGCCGCGGAAGAAGTGGAGCAACTGATCACCTATCCCATCGAGGCCGTGATGTACGCGCTGCCCCAGGTGGCCGAGGTGCGCTCTATCTCCAAGACCGGCCTGTCCATCGTCACCGTGGTGTTTGAAGAGGGCACCGATATCTACTTCGCTCGCCAGTTGGTGTTCGAACGCTTGCAGGCGGCACGGGAAGATATTCCCGACGGCGTCGGTACCCCGGAAATGGGCCCCAACACCTCCGGCCTGGGCCAGGTCTACCAATACCTGCTCACCGCCGAACCCGGCTCCAATGTGGATGCCATGCAACTGCGCAGCCTCAACGACTGGGTGGTGAAGCTGCTGCTAATGCCCGTGGGCGGTGTCACCGATGTGCTCAGCTATGGCGGCGAAGTACGCCAATATCAGGTCAACGTGAACCCCACCCGGTTGCTGGCCTACGACTTGTCACTGCAACAGGTCATGGACGCCATCGCCGCCAACAACCGCAACGCCGGTGGCTGGTATCTGGATCGGGGTGCAGAGCAACTGGTGATTCGCGGCATGGGCTGGGTTGGCAGCGGCGAGCAAGGGCTTGGTGACATTGCCGCCATTCCCCTCAAGGAAGTGGACGGCACCCAGGTGCGCGTCAGCGATGTGGCAAAAGTGGCGTTCGGTGGCGAGATCCGTCAGGGCGCTCTGACCATGACCCGCCGAGATGCCAACGGCGAACCGGAAGCGCTGGGCGAAGTGGTAGCCGGCATCGTGCTCAAGCGCATGGGCGCCAACACCAAGGCCACCATCGATGGCATCAAGGAACGCGAAGCGCGCATCCAGCAGGCCCTGCCCGACGGTGTGGAATTCCAGGTGTTTTACGACCAGGCCGATCTGGTGGAAAAAGCCGTCAGCACCGTGGTCACCGCCTTGCTGCTGGCCTTCGTGTTTATCGTCATCGTGTTGGCCCTGTTCCTGATGAACCTCCGCGCCACCGCGCTGGTGCTGTTGTCCATTCCGCTTTCCATTGGTCTGGCCTTGTTGGCGATGGCAAGTCTGGGCATGTCCGCCAACCTGATGTCACTGGGTGGCCTGGCCGTGGCCATCGGCATGCTGGTGGATGGCTCCGTGGTGATGGTGGAAAACATCTTCAAACACCTGAGCCGCAAAGAGGGCAGTCACGACTCACAGGGAGGCATCGCCTTGAGGGTAAAAGACGCCGCCCAGGAAGTGGCACGCCCGGTGTTCTTCGCCGCCAGCATTATCCTGGTGGTGTTCCTGCCCCTGTTCGCCTTCGAAGGGGTGGAAGCGAAAATGTTCGTGCCCATGGCCATCAGCATCATGCTCGCCATGACCGCCGCCGTGCTGGTGGCGTTGATCGTGGTGCCGGCGCTGGCCGGTTTTCTGTTCCGTCACGGCGTGGAAGAAAAGCCCAACAAACTCATGCAGTGGCTGGAGGCCCGCTATCGAAAACTGCTGGCCAAAGCCATGCAGGCCCGCAAGGCGGTCATCGGCGGTGCGGTGGGCCTGTTTGCATTGGCGCTGGCCACCACGCCCTTTATCGGCACGGAATTCGTGCCGGTACTGGAAGAGGGCACCCTGGCTTTGCGCGCCACTCTGGCTCCGTCCTCCAGTCTCGATACAGCGCTAGAAGTGGGTCAGAAACTGGAGAAGGAAATCATGACCTTCCCGGAAGTCACCTACGCGCTCAGTCGGGTAGGGCGCGCGGAAATCGGCGGCGACCCGGAGCCAGTGAGCAACGTGGAAATCTATATCGGCCTCAAGTCCATCGACGAATGGGAAAGCGCCAGCACACGTCTTGAGCTACAGGAAAAGATCCAGCAGAAACTGGAAAAACATCCCGGCCTGCTACTCAACTTTTCCCAGCCCATCGCCATGCGCGTGGACGAACTGCTCTCCGGCGTCAAAGCCCAGCTGGCCATCAAACTGTTCGGCCCAGATCTCGACGTGCTCCAGGAAAAAGGCGAAGCCATCACCCAGGCCGTCAAGGAAGTGGATGGCGCTACCGACGTGCAACTGGAGCAGATCGCCGGGGAAGCCCAGCTCGTCGTCACTCCGGACCGCAACGCACTCAGTCGCTACGGCCTGAGTGTGGATCAGGTCATGGATCTGGTCAGCAACGGCCTGGGCGGCGGCAGCGCCGGGCAGGTGATTAACGGCAACGAACGCTACGATATCTACGTGCGCCTGGAACAAAACGCCCGCAAGGACGCCGAAGCCATCCGCAACCTGCGCCTCAAAGCCGCCGACGGAGCCTGGGTGCGCCTTATGGATGTGGCGGACGTATCCCTGGTCTCCGGCCCACCGCAGATCAGCCGCGACGACGTGCAGCGCCGTGTGGTAATCCAGGCCAACGTGGCCGGTCGCGACATGGGCTCCGTAGTGGCGGACATCCAGCAAGCCATCGACAGCGAGGTAGACCTGCCCGCCGGCTACAGCGTGGACATCGGCGGCCAGTACGAAAACCAGCAGCGCGCCCAGCAACGCCTGGCCATGGTGGTGCCCGTGGCCGTGGGCCTCATTGCCTTGCTGCTCTACTTCGCCTTCGGCTCCGTGGCCCAGGCTGCCCTCATCCTGGTCAACGTCCCCTGGCCTTATCGGCGGCATCCTCGCTCTGGCTCTCAGCGGCCAGTACCTGTCGGTGCCCAGTTCCGTAGGCTTTATCACCCTGTTCGGGGTGGCAGTGCTGAATGGGGTGGTGATGGTGGAAGCCATCAATCATCGGCTGCGTGATGGGGAGGCGCTGGAGACGGCGATCTTCGAAGGCGGTGTCTCGCCTGCGCCCGGTGCTGATGACTGCGCTCACTTCCATGCTGGGTCTGATTCCCATGTTACTGGCCACCGGGTGGGCAGTGAGTGCAGCGGCCGCTGGCAGTGGTAATTGTCGGGGGGCTAGTGTCGGCGACGGGGTTAACGTTGCTGGTACTGCCAGTCTTTATGGGGTGTTTTCGAGCGGTTCGTGGGCCTTCAAGTGTAATTTTGGGTTTTTAATGATTAAGTAGTGTTCGGGGGCGTAATGGAATACGAAATTATAAAAGAAGCAGATCGATCTCTTGGCTATGTAAAAGAGATTTCCGATATGGCTGATAAGAATAGGGCTTCATTTGGTTTTTTGTCTGCTTCGGCGTATGAGCAGATGGCTTCAAAAGGACAGTTGTGGGTTGTTGTAAACGATATAAATAGGGTTGTCGGCTATTTGATGTTTGGTGGAACCATGCCGACATTGAAAGTATTTCAAGTTTATATATGTGATTCGATAAGGGGGGAGGGGATAGGTAAGAATCTGATTGACGAGCTCAAGAGTTATGCTGGAAATATGAATTATCACTCCATTATAGCGAGAGTTGCATCTGATCTCCCTGCTAATAAATTTTGGGGGAAAGTTGGTTTTTCCGTATATAAGCAGGAAAAAGGAGGGGAGACAACAAAGCGAACCATTAACGTTAGAGGCTATCGGCTTCACGATAATGATCTTTTTGGTGACAGTGTGGCTGGGGGTTCTGGCATTCGCCCCACGGGCCCTGTTCTAGAGAAGCCGATCTATGCCTTAGATCTTAATCTTCTTTTGGATATAGTTAAGAGTCGCCCGGGAAGTGAAAAAGTTGTTAAGTTAATGCAGGAAGGGTTTCAAGGGAAATTTTCTATTTGTGTTACCCCTGAGTTCAAAAAAGAGCTGGCGCGAGAGTCTGAAAAATTTCTAAACGATCCTGTTATGAAGTTGGCGTATGCATTTCCTGAGCTAGAATCCGGCAGCGAAGCATATAAAATTGCAAGTTCACTTGGTGAGATCGTTTTCCCTTCTCGATCACTGAACCGGAGGGGGGCTGTTAATGATGCTTCTGATTTAATGCACTTGGCTCATTGTATTTCCGCAGGGGTTGCGGGGTTTGTGACTCGAGAAAAAGCCTTGTTAAGAGCTTGCGAATCAATTCGTGAAATGCATGGTGTTGCTATTGTTTCGCCAGAAGAAATTGTTCTTGATGATGGTGATTGGCTCGATTTTTCTAATCCGGCAAGTGCTGGATTTGTTCCCTCATGTGCTTCGGTATCCCGTGAAATTGTAAGATTTGTAGAGGATTTTATTCCGCCAAAAAACATCATGGACTTGCTGAGTGTAAATGCGCTTAATTTTAATGATTTAAGCGTATATGAGGCAAGGTATGATGGCCGTTTATTTGGTGTATATTTTTCGCAAAAACCTCAAAAAACTACGGGGAGAGCTTTGGCTGCGCTTTACTTGGATGAAAGCAATCCAAAGTCAATAGCTGCGATTGATCATTTTCTTGAAATAGCTATTAGGCACAAAAGTGGTTTTTCGTATCGCATAGATTTGTATGTTGGTAAAGGTCAGGATGTCACGCAAGAGACCTTGGCCAGAAAGGGATTTTTTGATCAGGGAGAGTGTTTTTCAAAAATCATTTTCAATGATTTTGTGAGCTATAAGAATTGGGCTGATTTCTCTCGTGACGTTAAGTTGTTGTGTGGATTTCATGTGCCCAAAAAGTTGCCTTCTAAGAAAGAGCTTATAAATACAGGTGTTTGCATTTCAGATGAAGAAAATATGGTTCAGGAATTTTCATGGTTTGAATTTGAGACGCTTATTGGTCCGAGATTTATATTGAATCATGATAGGGACTGCATTTTGGTTCCCATCCGAGAGAATTATGCAAGCGGGCTAATAGGAGATGTGAAAAATCAACTTTCACTTCTTTCAAATCACGATCAATCGCTGTTGCTTGAAAAAGCCTACTTTAGGTCTCCTTCGAGGGCTTCCATCTTTAAGAAAGGTGGTGTTGTGGCTTTTTACGTTTCGGGTGGCAGTAGTATTCAGGAAATTATTGGATTCGCAAGAATAACTTATTCTGATGTTGTTCCAATTCATGAGGCGATAGTTAGGTTAGACAGACAGGGAGTGTTGTCGCGTGATGAATTAATTGGTGTGTCGGATAAGCGTGGTATGATACATGCGTTCACATTTGATAATTTTTTGGCACTCGATAATAGAGTGTCTTTTTCAAAGGCAAAGAAGCTTGGGCTTATTAGTGATGCCAACCTTGTTTCGCCGGAACGGATTGATTTTAAGCAGCTAAGGTCTCTAATTGGAGCGGCTTTCTATGCATGATGCCATAATTTCTCTTAAGCCAAGGCATGCTGACAATGTGTTGTCTGGTGCTAAAACTGTCGAGCTAAGAACTAGAGGAATTAACCTTCCTGAAGGGGCTAAGTTGTGGATTTATACAACGCTTCCTGTTGGCAAAGTGAGTTTGTCTGCAGAAATAGATTTTATTGAGTGTCTTCCTCCAGATTTAATGTGGGAAAAGCATGGTAAAGATATCTGCATCACTAAATCAGAGTTTGATGATTATACGAATGATAGAGAGATGGTTGTGGCAATAGGTTTGAGAAATGTAAGTGCCTTAGAAAGGGGTGTTTGTTTGAATACAATGAGGCGTTATGAAGAAAACTTTCAGCCCCCTCAGTTTTTCTCCAGGCTTTATCCTGAGAGGGCGCTTTACTCAGCCTTTTACTCATGATTTTTTTCTCTGATGATGCTGGCGAGGCTTGGCTGGAACCTTGGGAAAGGGTTCTGTAATTTTCCATATAACCTAATGGGTAGTAAAGTTGGAAGTGTTGAATGAGAGCTATATCCGACTTTCAGAAGCAGTGAATGATGATAATAAGATATTGGCTTCTGAAAATTTAAGTTTGTTCGGGTCTAAGATATTGAATAAAAATAAGAGGAGGATAGATGGCCATTTTTCGAGGCTTGCTGAACTTGATCGAGAATATCAAGGATATTTGCGGCCTCGAGGAGCAATAAACGATCTGAATATGCGGAATGCTCAGCTTGGCATTCTTACCTTGTCAAGAAAGATGGCGGTGGATGCCATTGGGAATTACGAAACGGCCATTTCTGGTTTTGATGCTGGGTTTAAATTTCAGATTAGTTCGACCATCGCTTTTTTGGCATTTTTGATATCCGTTTTGGGTTTGATTTTTTAATCCATGGCTAGGTCACGCTCTTCGTCTTGAATGGTGAGAGGCGCAAGATAATCGGAACATAAATAATCGGGGACACCCATAAATTGGAAGATCGCCTACGCTGAAAATGCACGATGTCTGATATTGGTCTGTTCGTATGGTCAGTATCTTTGGGGTAATAGAGCAGTAGGGGACACCCATCAATTGGAAGATCTCCTACGCTGAAAATGCGTGATGTCTGAAAAAGTGATGCGTGTCCCGGATGAAGAGTCCGCGCAAACGGCAGGTGTGGCAGATGAATGCCCAGGGTATTCCTTTTGAGCCAATGATGCGGGTGGCGGCACCCGCCACAGTATTTCAAGGGCTGACAATTGGCTCCTTTCGACCTGTTGTGGCAGGCGTAGATTGCGAAACTTGGTCTCCAACCCCCAGCCTTTTCCAAAGGAATGAACATGAAAGCAGTGGTATGCCATCACGGTGAGTTTTAGGTTCAGGATGTGACTGAGCCACCGAACATGAGTATCAGGTCTTGCCCCGTGCCTGGGATGGCAAAAGACATGAGATCCGCGACCCCGGGCTTCCGCGACTGGTTGATGGTTTCAATATCTACCCCGCGTGGAACGGCCCTGGTGGCGGCGATTCCCGGAGCCGAGAGAGGGGGGGCGCCAGCTGGCCCGTGGTGCGGCGGCAGTTGTTCGCAGCCTGGGTGCGGCCATTGAGGATGCGCAGGCATCGACCGGTCCGAAGACGGCCGCACGCGGGCGCAGGACCTAGACCAGAGTTTGTTGGTTAGATTGAAGCCCACTGCGGGATTTACCAAGGGAGAGTCGAGATGTTGATCAAACGGCAGTCGTTTTCAGTGCTTTTCGTTGCCACGCTGCTGTTGGTCGGCTGTGACAACAACGGATCGTCAAGTGATGATTCGGCTGGCATCGTCACTGAGCGTGGCGTAACGCCCAGCCAGCCGCAGAATCTGGATCGCAGCTGTGATGAAGCAGCCTACCCGTCAGCGAAATGGACAGCCTGCGAAGCAGCCAATTACGCCAAGGTGCAGGAAGCCACTACAGAGCAATTATCACCGGATTTCGATTCGCGTTGGGTCATGCAATCGGCAGCCAACCTGCAGGCCTGGACTGAGCGTTCACTGGCTGATCCAAGCTGGTTGAGCCCACTCGCCGGCAATACCCCTGTCACCCCGCTGTGCACCACTTGGTCACTGCAATGTACCGGCGATCCGTTCCGCTACCCCACAGTCGACGGGCCAGATGGCCGGACTTTTTATGAAAACGAAGCCGAGGTCATCCCGGTCGTGTTCTACGACGACGGCTGTGCACGCCTCAGCGGCCGGGTCTGGGCACCCAAAGGTTCGACTGGAAAACGGCTGCCCGCCGTAGTTATCGAAAACGGCTCCGTCCAGGCGCCTGAAACCGCCTACTGGTGGGCGGCACAACTGCTCGTGCGTGCCGGTTATGTGGTGCTGACCTTCGACCCACGCGGCCAAGGGCGATCTGATTTACAGACACCCACCCTGAGCCAGGGCGGCAACATCAATGCGGATGTGTTCGTCACGGGCCTGGTCAACGCCATCGATTTCTTCCGCTCGACGCCCGCCACGCCCTATCCCTGGAATCAGAGCTGCGCCGCTACCTATCCCACCGCGGTGAACGAACACAATCCCTTCCATGACCGCATCGATCCCGAGCGGCTAGGTATTACCGGACATTCGGCAGGCGCCATCGGTGCCTCGATCGTCGCCGGTTTCGGTGCGCCTGGCGCGGATGTCTGGCCCGGCCTGTTGGATACCGACAACCCGGTTGATGCACTGGTAGCCTGGGACCCGCTGGTCTCAGGTTCCACCCTCTTACTGCCCAGTCGGTTTGCAGTGCCACGCGTGCCTGGCCTGGGGCTGGTCGGCGACTACATCAGCGCGGACGGTATCAACCGGGATTTACTGACCGGCGTATTTACGCTGATCCCTAATGTCGTCCCGCCCAATCCGAAACAGAACCTGAAGCTGGCCTACAACGACTACGTGGCGGCTGGCATCCCCGTGTACTCTCTGACCATCGCCGGCGCGACCCATTTCGATTTCAGTCAGGTCCCTACTTTTCCGGCCACTTCCTGGTGCCCGGACACCAGCAGCGGCAACTGTGAAGGGGGCTGGGGCATCGGGGTAATAGAACATTACACCCTGGCCTGGTTCGATCGCTGGCTTAAGAAGCCGGGAGAACCGGGATATGCTGATGCCGACCAACGACTGGTGGACGATGCCGGGCCTGATGGCGCGACAAAACTCAGCTTCCACTACCACTCCGCACGCGCCTATACCGACCGCTCAGGCAAATGGCAACTCTGCGAGGACATACGGGCCGGCTGTCCTTGAGTTTCGGACACTAGGGCGAAGTCGGGGACACCCATAAATTGGAAGATCGCCTACGCTGAAAATGCACGATGTCTGATATTGGTCTGTCGGGATGATCAGTATCTTTTGAGTCATGGATAAGCAAGGAGGCGTTCCATGACTCGTGCTCGCTATACCCAGGTTTCTCTGGACTCCACTCCCTACTATCACTGCATCTGTCGCTGTGTGCGGCGAGCCTTTCTGTGTGGCCAGGACCACTATTCTGGCCAGGATTACGAGCATCGCCGCCAATGGGCGGTGGATCACCTTGCAGTGCTGGGCCAGGTGTTTGCCATTGATCTCTGTGCCTATGCGGTAATGTCCAATCACTATCACGTTGTTGTTCGACTCAATCAGAAGCAGGCGCAGGCCTGGTCAGATGCTGAAGTTGCTGAGCGATGGATGCAGTTATTCAGTGGGCCACTGATTGTGAAGCGCTGGCTGAGCGGGCAGTCAGAGGATGGTGAGGCGTTGAAGGCACTTGAGATCGTCGGCCAATGGCGGGAGCGGCTTTATGATCTTGGCTGGTTCATGAAATGCCTGAATGAATACCTCGCCCGGCGGGCGAACGAGGAGGATTGCTGTAAGGGCCGCTTCTGGGAAGGCCGTTACAAATGTCAGGCGTTACTGGATGAAAAGGCCGTGTTGCAGTGTATGGCCTATGTGGATCTCAATCCTGTTCGGGCGGATATGGCCAGTACTCCTGAAGCTTCGGATTATACCTCGATTCAACAACGAACCAGCGAGGTTAAGGATCGCCACACAACGAAGAAAATGCCCCGACTACTCCCGATGGTAGATAGTGAGACAGTGGAAGTTGAAGACGGTGATACGGTTTGCCGCTTTCGGCTGATGGACTATCTGGATCTCGTGGACAGTACGGGAAGGGCGGTGCGTGCAGACAAGCGTGGAGCAATTTCGGAGCGGGCGGCGGGGATTCTGGATCGACTCGGCATTGATAAAAGGGCCTGGCTGCAGCATATGCAGAAGCGCAAGCAGAGACTGCCTGTCGCGGTCGGCAGCCTGAAAAGACTGAAAGCCTATGCAGACTCGACAGGTCGTAAATGGGTGGCGGGACAAAGCCTGATCGCATGCTGATTGATCCGACTTTCTTTTGATTAAATTTATGCGTGTCCCGGATTAGAATGGACGCGCCCCCAATCGAGGAGTTCCGCAGCATGTATGTCCCGAGCCACTTCAAGGAAGACGACATTGGCAAGCTTCAGCAATATATTCGTGACTACGGATTGGGTTTGCTGGTAGTTGCTGATGATGCTGGAATTGAAGCGAACCATGTCCCTTTTTATTTGAGCCCTGAAGAAAGCGGTTCTCTTGGGGTTCTGCAGTGCCATCTGGCTAGAAGCAACCCGGTTTGGCAGCGCCTGCAGGGTGGGGCTCGGGTTCTTGTCGTTTTTCAGGGGCCGGATGCATACATTTCACCCTCGTGGTACGAAACCAAGTCTGAAACAGGCCGAGTCGTTCCAACGTGGAACTACCTGGCTGTCCATGCAGAAGGACAGGCTCGGATTATCGAGGATTCAAGCTGGCTGAAGCACCATCTTCATCGGCTGACAGAGCAGAATGAGTCCGGCATGAGTGATCCTTGGTCCGTAGATGATGCGCCAGCTGACTTCACCGAACGTCTGGTGCAGGCTATTGTGGGTGTAGAGATAAAAATAGATTCTCTGACAGGCAAGCTGAAAGCTAGTCAGAATCAGCCGGAGCGTAACAGGGTGGGCGTCAAAGCTGGCCTTGAAGCTGGAGAGAGAACGCATAATCGGGGCATGTCCAAATTCATCCGCTAACCGAGAGTTGACTCAATATTCAAATAACGGCCTTTCCTCCCGCCATTTCTCAGCGTCCCCACAGCGCTTTCAAGTGTCGCACCCCTGCCCGAAGCCACTCCTGCCGGGCCCGCAACTGGTCTCGTCTGACCTGCTCCAGGTTAATGCCGCCCCGCCCATTCCGGTATCGGGCCGGGATGGGTTCGTTAGGTAGATTATTGGCACGGCCTTTTTCTGCGTCAGCGCTGTCGCGCAGAGCGACAGGGATGCCGCTGTTAACGTATTGAACCTCTTCGAAAACTGACATGCCCGACCTCCGTTACCCGGCCCCTGATCGCAGGGGCCTTGGCCATCCAATGGATTTATGGGCATGCTAGTCCTGTCGTATGCTGCAAACTATTCCCGCTACGGCCTGAGTGTGGATCGGAGTCATGGATCTGGTCAGCAACGGCCTGGGCGGCGGCAGCGCCAGGCAGGTGATTAACGGCAACGAACGCTGATATCTACGTGCGCCTGGAACAAAAACGCCCGCAAGGACGCCGAAGCCATCCACAGCCTGCGCCTCAAAGCCGCCGACGGAGCCTGGGTACTTATGGATCTTGGCGGACGTATCCCTGATCTCTCCGGCCCACCGCAGATCAGCCGCGACGACGTGCAGCGCCGTGTGGTAATCCAGGCCAACGGCCAGGAGAGTCGCGACATGGGCTTTCCCGTAGTGGCGGACATCCGGCAAGCCATCGACAGCGAGGTAGACCTGCCCGCCGGCTACAGCGTGGACATCGGCGGCCAGTACGAAAACCAGCAGCGCGCCCAGCAACGCCTGGCCATGGTGGTGCCCGTGGCCGTGGGCCTCATTGCCTTGCTGCTCTACTTCGCCTTCGGCTCCGTGGCCCAGGCTGCCCTCATCCTGGTCAACGTCCCCCTCGCCCTTATCGGCGGCATCCTCGCTCTGGCTCTCAGCGGCCAGTACCTGTCGGTGCCCAGTTCCGTAGGCTTTATCACCCTGTTCGGGGTGGCAGTGCTGAATGGGGTGGTGATGGTGGAAGCCATCAATCATCGGCTGCGTGATGGGGAGGCGCTGGAGACGGCGATCTTCGAAGGGGCGGTGTCTCGCCTGCGCCCGGTGCTGATGACTGCGCTCACTTCCATGCTGGGTCTGATTCCCATGTTACTGGCCACGGGGGTGGGCAGTGAGGTGCAAAGGCCGCTGGCAGTGGTAATTGTCGGGGGGCTAGTGTCGGCGACGGGGTTAACGTTGCTGGTACTGCCAAGTCTTTATGCGTTTTTCTCGAGCAAAAAAGCTGTCGAGTTACAACGATAATCTAATCTTCCCCCGGCGGTTATCAGCCGGGGGGTTTAGGAGGAAAAAATGCTTTACTCTACATTGTGCAATCAAGGTGACTGGGCTTTTCGATGGCGTAGTATCGCTCCGGCGGTGCTTATGATTCCCGCGGTAATAGTTGCCTTAATAGATGTGCAATATTTTTTGGATAGTCACACCTATGATCAGTGGTGGGACTTGTTCGCGATATCGTTTGTGGTGGCGGGCCTTGGGATTCGTGTCTGGACTACTGGACATACCCCGCGAAGAACCTCTGGTCGTAATACCAAAAGTCAGGTGGCGGATTCACTAAACACTCGCGGTATTTATTCTATTGTTCGTAATCCTCTCTACCTGGGGAATTTTGTCGGAGCCTTGGGGGTGATTCTATTGCTCCACTCCTTATGGTTAACCCTTTACTATGTGCTGGCGTTCGCGCTTTACTTCGAACGTGTAATTCTTGTTGAGGAGAGATTTCTGTTGAGAAAATTTGGTGATTCATATCGCCAATGGGCAGAAAAAACGCCGGCTTTCTTCCCTTTAATATTACGAAAGTACCAGCCTGATGAATTGCCTTTTTGTTGGAGAACGGTGTTACGTCGTGAATATATAACTGTCGCCATGACAGTGTTGCTGCTGTTTGTTATGGAGGTCGGCGAAGATACAATGATCCAGGGGGAAATTATTCTGGATAGTCGCTGGCTAATAATTGCGGCAATCAATGGAGGGATGTTCTTGTTCTTCCGGGTGGTTAGCAAGCGAACACGTTGGCTTTCCAAAGGTTGGCAGGTAATATACCGAAAAGGAAAAATCGTTAGGGAAGGAGAAGATAATCGTGGACACCCATAAATTGAAAGATCTCCTACTCTGAAAATGCGCGATGTCTGATACTTGTCTGTCTTTACGGCCAGTACATTGATGTCATGGATAAGCAAGGAGGCGTTCCATGACTCGTGCTCGCTATACCCAGGTTTCTCTTGATTCCACTCCCTACTATCACTGCATCTGTCGCTGTGTGCGGCGAGCCTTTCTGTGTGGCAAGGACCACTATTCCGGCCAGGATTACGAACATCGCCGGCAATGGGTAGTGGATCGCCTTGCGGTGCTGGGTGAGGTGTTTGCCATTGATCTCTGTGCCTATGCGGTAATGTCCAATCACTATCACGTTGTTGTTCGGCTCAATCAGAAAGGCGAAGGCCTGGTCAGATACTGAAGTCGCTGATCGGTGGATGCAGTTATTCAGTGGCCCACTGATTGTCAAGCGCTGGCTGAGCGGGCAGTCAGAGGATGGCGAGGCATTGAAGGCACTTGAGATCGTCGGCCAATGGCGGGAGCCGTTACAAGTGCCAGGCGCTACTGGATGAAAAGGCCGTATTGCAGTGTATGGCCTATGTGGATCTCAACCCTGTTCGGGCAGATATGGCCAGTACTCCTGAAGCTTCGGACTATACCTCGGTGAAACAACGAGCCCGAGATGTTAATGGTCGCCACGCAACGAAGAAAATGCCTCCCCTGCTACCGATGGTGGATAGTGAGACAGTAGAATTTGAGCACGATAATACGGTTTGCCGTTTTCGGCTGATGGACTATCTGGAGCTCGTGGACAGTACGGGAAGGGCGATGCGTGCAGACAAGCGTGGCGCAATCTCGGAGCGAGCCGCAGGGATTCTGGATCGCCTTGGTATTGATGAAAGGGCCTGGCTGCGGCATATGCAGCCGCGCAAGCAGAGACTGCCTGTCGCGGTCGGCAGCCTGGAAAGATTGAAAGCCTATGCCGCCTCGACAGGCCGTAAATGGGTGTCGGGACAAAACCTAATCGCATACTGATTGATGAGGATTTCTTTTGATTAAATTTATGTGTGTTCCGGATTAGAATGGGCGAGCCCCCAATCGAGGAGTCCCGCAGCATGTATGTCCCGAGCCACTTCAAGGAAGACGACATCGACAAGCTTCAGCAATATATTCGTGACTACGGATTGGGTTTGCTGGTAGTTGCTGATGATGCTGGAATTGAGGCGAACCATGTTCCTTTTTATTTGAGTCCTGAAGAGAGCGGTTCTCTTGGGTTTTTGCAGTGCCATCTGGCTAGAAGCAACCCGGCTTGGCAGCGCCTGCAGGGTGGGGCTCGGGTTCTTGTCGTTTTTCAGGGGCCCGATTCCGCTTTCCATTGGTCTGGCCTTGTTGGCGATGGCAAGTCTGGGCATGTCCGCCAACCTGATGTCACTGGGTGGCCTGGCCGTGGCCATCGGCATGCTGGTGGATGGCTCCGTGGTGATGGTGGAAAACATCTTCAAACACCTGAGCCGCAAAGAGGGCAGTCACGACTCACAGGGAGGCATCGCCTTGAGGGTAAAAGACGCCGCCCAGGAAGTGGCACGCCCGGTGTTCTTCGCCGCCAGCATTATCCTGGTGGTGTTCCTGCCCCTGTTCGCCTTCGAAGGGGTGGAAGCGAAAATGTTCGTGCCCATGGCCATCAGCATCATGCTCGCCATGACCGCCGCCGTGCTGGTGGCGTTGATCGTGGTGCCGGCGCTGGCCGGTTTTCTGTTCCGTCACGGCGTGGAAGAAAAGCCCAACAAACTCATGCAGTGGCTGGAGGCCCGCTATCGAAAACTGCTGGCCAAAGCCATGCAGGCCCGCAAGGCGGTCATCGGCGGTGCGGTGGGCCTGTTTGCATTGGCGCTGGCCACCACGCCCTTTATCGGCACGGAATTCGTGCCGGTACTGGAAGAGGGCACCCTGGCTTTGCGCGCCACTCTGGCTCCGTCCTCCAGTCTCGATACAGCGCTAGAAGTGGGTCAGAAACTGGAGAAGGAAATCATGACCTTCCCGGAAGTCACCTACGCGCTCAGTCGGGTAGGGCGCGCGGAAATCGGCGGCGACCCGGAGCCAGTGAGCAACGTGGAAATCTATATCGGCCTCAAGTCCATCGACGAATGGGAAAGCGCCAGCACACGTCTTGAGCTACAGGAAAAGATCCAGCAGAAACTGGAAAAACATCCCGGCCTGCTACTCAACTTTTCCCAGCCCATCGCCATGCGCGTGGACGAACTGCTCTCCGGCGTCAAAGCCCAGCTGGCCATCAAACTGTTCGGCCCAGATCTCGACGTGCTCCAGGAAAAAGGCGAAGCCATCACCCAGGCCGTCAAGGAAGTGGATGGCGCTACCGACGTGCAACTGGAGCAGATCGCCGGGGAAGCCCAGCTCGTCGTCACTCCGGACCGCAACGCACTCAGTCGCTACGGCCTGAGTGTGGATCAGGTCATGGATCTGGTCAGCAACGGCCTGGGCGGCGGCAGCGCCGGGCAGGTGATTAACGGCAACGAACGCTACGATATCTACGTGCGCCTGGAACAAAACGCCCGCAAGGACGCCGAAGCCATCCGCAACCTGCGCCTCAAAGCCGCCGACGGAGCCTGGGTGCGCCTTATGGATGTGGCGGACGTATCCCTGGTCTCCGGCCCACCGCAGATCAGCCGCGACGACGTGCAGCGCCGTGTGGTAATCCAGGCCAACGTGGCCGGTCGCGACATGGGCTCCGTAGTGGCGGACATCCAGCAAGCCATCGACAGCGAGGTAGACCTGCCCGCCGGCTACAGCGTGGACATCGGCGGCCAGTACGAAAACCAGCAGCGCGCCCAGCAACGCCTGGCCATGGTGGTGCCCGTGGCCGTGGGCCTCATTGCCTTGCTGCTCTACTTCGCCTTCGGCTCCGTGGCCCAGGCTGCCCTCATCCTGGTCAACGTCCCCCTCGCCCTTATCGGCGGCATCCTCGCTCTGGCTCTCAGCGGCCAGTACCTGTCGGTGCCCAGTTCCGTAGGCTTTATCACCCTGTTCGGGGTGGCAGTGCTGAATGGGGTGGTGATGGTGGAAGCCATCAATCATCGGCTGCGTGATGGGGAGGCGCTGGAGACGGCGATCTTCGAAGGGGCGGTGTCTCGCCTGCGCCCGGTGCTGATGACTGCGCTCACTTCCATGCTGGGTCTGATTCCCATGTTACTGGCCACGGGGGTGGGCAGTGAGGTGCAAAGGCCGCTGGCAGTGGTAATTGTCGGGGGGCTAGTGTCGGCGACGGGGTTAACGTTGCTGGTACTGCCAAGTCTTTATGCGTTTTTCTCGAGCAAAAAAGCTGTCGAGTTACAACGATAATCTAATCTTCCCCCGGCGGTTATCAGCCGGGGGGTTTAGGAGGAAAAAATGCTTTACTCTACATTGTGCAATCAAGGTGACTGGGCTTTTCGATGGCGTAGTATCGCTCCGGCGGTGCTTATGATTCCCGCGGTAATAGTTGCCTTAATAGATGTGCAATATTTTTTGGATAGTCACACCTATGATCAGTGGTGGGACTTGTTCGCGATATCGTTTGTGGTGGCGGGCCTTGGGATTCGTGTCTGGACTACTGGACATACCCCGCGAAGAACCTCTGGTCGTAATACCAAAAGTCAGGTGGCGGATTCACTAAACACTCGCGGTATTTATTCTATTGTTCGTAATCCTCTCTACCTGGGGAATTTTGTCGGAGCCTTGGGGGTGATTCTATTGCTCCACTCCTTATGGTTAACCCTTTACTATGTGCTGGCGTTCGCGCTTTACTTCGAACGTGTAATTCTTGTTGAGGAGAGATTTCTGTTGAGAAAATTTGGTGATTCATATCGCCAATGGGCAGAAAAAACGCCGGCTTTCTTCCCTTTAATATTACGAAAGTACCAGCCTGATGAATTGCCTTTTTGTTGGAGAACGGTGTTACGTCGTGAATATATAACTGTCGCCATGACAGTGTTGCTGCTGTTTGTTATGGAGGTCGGCGAAGATACAATGATCCAGGGGGAAATTATTCTGGATAGTCGCTGGCTAATAATTGCGGCAATCAATGGAGGGATGTTCTTGTTCTTCCGGGTGGTTAGCAAGCGAACACGTTGGCTTTCCAAGGTTGGCAGGTAATATACCGAAAGGAAAAATCGTTAGGGAAGGAGAAGATAATCGTGGACACCCATAAATTGAAAGATCTCCTACTCTGAAAATGCGCGATGTCTGATACTTGTCTGTCTTTACGGCCAGTACATTGATGTCATGGATAAGCAAGGAGGCGTTCCATGACTCGTGCTCGCTATACCCAGGTTTCTCTTGATTCCACTCCCTACTATCACTGCATCTGTCGCTGTGTGCGGCGAGCCTTTCTGTGTGGCAAGGACCACTATTCCGGCCAGGATTACGAACATCGCCGGCAATGGGTAGTGGATCGCCTTGCGGTGCTGGGTGAGGTGTTTGCCATTGATCTCTGTGCCTATGCGGTAATGTCCAATCACTATCACGTTGTTGTTCGGCTCAATCAGAAAAAGGCGAAGGCCTGGTCAGATACTGAAGTCGCTGATCGGTGGATGCAGTTATTCAGTGGCCCACTGATTGTCAAGCGCTGGCTGAGCGGGCAGTCAGAGGATGGCGAGGCATTGAAGGCACTTGAGATCGTCGGCCAATGGCGGGAGCGGCTTTATGATCTTGGCTGGTTCATGAAATGCCTGAATGAATACCTCGCCCGGCGGGCGAACGAGGAGGATTGCTGTAAGGGCCGCTTCTGGGAAGGTCGTTACAAGTGCCAGGCGCTACTGGATGAAAAGGCCGTATTGCAGTGTATGGCCTATGTGGATCTCAACCCTGTTCGGGCAGATATGGCCAGTACTCCTGAAGCTTCGGACTATACCTCGGTGAAACAACGAGCCCGAGATGTTAATGGTCGCCACGCAACGAAGAAAATGCCTCCCCTGCTACCGATGGTGGATAGTGAGACAGTAGAATTTGAGCACGATAATACGGTTTGCCGTTTTCGGCTGATGGACTATCTGGAGCTCGTGGACAGTACGGGAAGGGCGATGCGTGCAGACAAGCGTGGCGCAATCTCGGAGCGAGCCGCAGGGATTCTGGATCGCCTTGGTATTGATGAAAGGGCCTGGCTGCGGCATATGCAGCCGCGCAAGCAGAGACTGCCTGTCGCGGTCGGCAGCCTGGAAAGATTGAAAGCCTATGCCGCCTCGACAGGCCGTAAATGGGTGTCGGGACAAAACCTAATCGCATACTGATTGATGAGGATTTCTTTTGATTAAATTTATGTGTGTTCCGGATTAGAATGGGCGAGCCCCCAATCGAGGAGTCCCGCAGCATGTATGTCCCGAGCCACTTCAAGGAAGACGACATCGACAAGCTTCAGCAATATATTCGTGACTACGGATTGGGTTTGCTGGTAGTTGCTGATGATGCTGGAATTGAGGCGAACCATGTTCCTTTTTATTTGAGTCCTGAAGAGAGCGGTTCTCTTGGGTTTTTGCAGTGCCATCTGGCTAGAAGCAACCCGGCTTGGCAGCGCCTGCAGGGTGGGGCTCGGGTTCTTGTCGTTTTTCAGGGGCCGGATGCTTACATTTCACCCTCGTGGTACGAAACCAAGTCAGAAACAGGCCGAGTCGTTCCAACGTGGAACTACCTGGCTGTCCATGCAGAAGGTCAGGCTCGGATTATCGAGGATTCAAGCTGGCTGAAGCACCATCTTCATCGGCTGACAGAGCAGAATGAATCCGGCATGAGTGCTCCTTGGTCCGTAGATGATGCGCCAGCTGACTTCACCGAACGTTTGGTGCAGGCTATTGTGGGTGTAGAGATAAAAATAGATTCTCTGACAGGCAAGCTGAAAGCTAGTCAGAATCAACCGGAGCGTAACAGGGCGGGCGTCAAAGCTGGCCTTGAAGCTGGAGAGAGAACGTATAATCGGGGCATGTCCCAATTCATCAGCTAACCGAGAGTTGACTCAATATTCAAATGCCGGCCTTTCCTCCCACCATTTCTCAGCGTCCCCACAACGCGTTCAAGCGTCGCACCACTGTCTGAAGCCACTCCTGCCTGGCCCGCAACTGATCCCGTCTGACCTGCTCCAGGTTAATGCCGCCCCGCCCATCCCGGTATCTGGCCGGGATAGATTCGTTAGGCAGATGACTGGCACGGCTTCTTTCTGCATCAGCGCTGTCGCGGACAGCGACAGGTATGCCGCTGTTAACGTATTGAACCTCTTCGAAAACTGACATGCCTGACCTCCGTTACCCGGCCCCTGATCGCAGGGGCCTTGGCCATCCAATGGATTTATGGGCATGCTAGTCCTGTCGTATGCTGCAAACTATTCCCTAAAGGCGAGTAATGACTTTGCAAAAACGAACAGGAAAGCCAAACGAGCCCGCTTCTGACGACTATCCGAAAACCCGCAGTCATCTGGCGTGGAATGACTTTGAGATCGTTCTCGCGGTGGCGGTGGCGGGTTCCCTGTCCGGGGCGTCCCGTGCCATGGGGGTCAGTCACGCCACGGTGTTTCGGCGCCTGGGGGAGATCGAAAAGCGTCTGGGGGTGACGCTCTTTGAGAGGAGCCGTACCGGGTATCGGCCGACGCCCGCCGGGGAGGAGCTTGCCGAAACGGCCAAGGTGATGGACCAGGCCGCTCTGGCTGCCGAGAGAAAAGTCGCGGGGCGTGACCTGGAGCCGAGCGGGGAAATCTGGGCCACCACAACGGATTCGTTGCTAATGGGCCTGTTGGCGCCGTTGTTCACGGAGTTTCGGCAACATTATCCGGGCATCGTGGTGGACGTTGCGGTCTCCAACCAGTTGTTCAACCTGACACGTCGGGAAGCAGATGTTGCCATCCGCCCCTCCAACCGCCCCCCGGAAAATCTTATCGGCCGGCCCCTGACCACTATTGGCCAGGCGGTATATGGGCACCGAAGCCTCGGCCTGACCCCGGGCGAGCCCATCAGCGCTCTTGTGGATCAGCCGTGGATTGGTGCGGGGCCCCGGTTGCTGGATTCAAAACTGGATCAGTGGATGGACAGTAACGGGTTAAAACCAGCCTGCGTCTACCGCGTGGATACCCTGGTAGGCATCCTCAGTGCCATTCGCTCTCGGATGGGGTTGGCCGTCCTGCCGTGCTATCTGGCGGATTCAGATCCGGACATTGTTCAGCTCAGCGACCCCATTCCCGAGCTGGAATTCGGCCTCTGGTTTCTCATGCACCCGGACCTGCGTGGCGTGGTGAGAATTCATGCCTTGATGGACTTCCTGACCGAAGCGATCCGGGCACAGAAACAGCGCCTGGCCGGGCCGCGATTATGCTAACCAGAAGGCCGGGGTAGGGGCTTTCTTCATTTATTGGTTTTACCGATAACCCCTCAAATATATGTGTGTCCCGAATTAGCGGAAGGCGTCACGGATTGGCTGGCGATCCGGATGCTATACCAGTGGTAGCTTGAAAGGCCGTGGGGGGCATCCGCCTCCCATGGGTCGATACGAAACCCCAGGGATATGGGGCAAACGGGTACAAGGAGCGACCAATGCGAAGCACACTGTTATTGATGACGGCGATGATTCTGACCGCCTGCCACCATCCGAGCCGCAGTTATGAAGTGAGATATCTGGAGCCTACTGCACGCCAGCAGCTTTACATGCGTGACGAGGGCGACATGGCTGGCATTGATGTGTTCTGTGGGGTGAATGTGTCGGGGCTGCCGGGGCAGGATTATCCCGGGCTGACGGAACCCACGTCGGCGGTGGTCGGTTATGAAAGCACGGATCTCCCCAAAAGCGCCCGGCCGCGGTGCCGGGTTGATGTGAATGTGGAGCACCATGCATGGCTGCTGTTTGATTTAAGCGAAATCACCCGGGATGGTGAGCCCCGTACCCTGATCAAGGCAACGCTCAGTGGCGAGGCGCACCCTGACAGTGATAACGCCAACTGCCAGGCCGATACTCCCTTCATTGCCTGGGTCAATTTTGCGCCGCCGTCGGTAGCCGTGCCGACAATGGATGATGGCACACCACATAACGGGATAGAGGCGCCCACGGCCATCATTGATGACGAGCACTTGAACTTCCGCGAATACCATGAGCGGCTTTCCGCAGCCAGAGAGTTTACCCGGGGGCGACATGGCAGCGCGCCTAATTTCGTTTATACCTTGAGTGATCGGGAAGTGGGGAGACTGGCTGAAACCTTTGCCACCGAGGAGTGGATTTCGCCTGACCCTTACCATGCGGTTCTGGTCGGCGTGGAAAACCCCGCTCCGGGGCGCGATAGCTACTGCCTGGCCGGGCTGGAAAATTTGAAGCTGACCCTCATCTTTTCTGACATGGAATAGATGGTGAGAGGAGGGGTCCGTTAAACGCAGGGGGACTGCCTGTCTTTCTGGTTTTCTATGTGTTTCCCGGGTCCGAGACGAGTATCCGTTTGGATTCGCCGATTCGAAAACATGCTCTTGTTCCGTGCTGGAGAGTGAGGCAGCATGGACCCTAGTATCAAGTTTGAACCGCGACAGTAATCCATATCAGTAGGCATAGTAGATTTCCTCTGGTGTTTTGTAGTTGTGTCTCTTTCTTGGTCGGCTATTAAGTTTGTCAGCGATCCTGTCGCATTCAATCTGAGTCAGCTCCGACATACTCGTTCCTTTCGGGAGATACTGTCGTATTAGCCCATTCGCGTTTTCATTGCTGCCTCGCTCCCATGAGTGATGAGGTGTTGCGAAGTAGAATTTCACGCCAGTGCGCTTTTCAACCAGCTTGTACTGATGGAACTCGGTGCCATTATCAGCAGTAATTGTCTTGAACGAGATCGGGTCTCTGCTAATCAATCGAATGACTTTTTTGTTAAGTGATTTGGTGGATCGGTCTCTGAGCTTGCCGATCTGGATGAACCCGGACTTGCGCTCAAGTATCGTTACAATGCAGTCAGTTGAACCTGTTCCCATCACAGTATCGATCTCCCAATGCCCTCTATAGCGGCGGGTTTCGACGGAGCCAGGCCTTTCTGAGATATGTCTCTTGTCGGCCAATCGCCCCCTGCTGTCATAGGCTCGATAGCGTTTTCTTCGCTGCTTGCTCGACTGGCGAAGATGCATCCATAGAGCGCCACCTTCTGCCTTATCGCGCCAAAGGTACTGATATATCGTTTCATGACTGATGTGGCGGTGCATTAGAGAGAACCGACGAATATGGCCGGATATTTGCTCTGGAGACCACTTCTGTCTCAGCAGTTTCCGGATCAACTTGAAGTGATCATCAGTGTAGTGACGATTGCGCCTGGAGCGACTGCGGCGGGCACGGGTTCGGCGCTCGGCTTTGCTGGGCCTGTACGAACCGTCAATGTGCAAGCAACTGTTGCGCTGTAGCTCGCGATAGAGAGTTGAGAAATGACGCCCCAGCTGGCGTGCGATCTCTCTGACTGACAGGCCTTGCCGTTTTAGTGTGGAAAGCATTACTCTTTCTTCGTAGGTGAGCTGTACATATCTCATAGCAATTTCAACTTCTTGGCGGGAGTGAAAGTGCTGGTATTACAGCTCACCTTTTTATTACATGAAAGTGTCGCGGTTAGTATATGAATTCGGCGACGAAAACATGGAATCTGAGCAACACAGGGAGCGTGCCGCATTGGATTAATGCCATGTTCAGGCGGGGATCTGCCTGCAACCAGCCTTCTTTATGCACCGACCAACTGAAAGTTGGCGGCCCTGTCTCGTTGTTGTTTGTTATTTGGGCGCTTTTGCATCAGGCATTTTATGCTCATAAAGGGTTCTCCCGGTAGATGTGAATCGCCAACACCGAATTGAATAACAATAATAGTGGTAAAAATTTTGCCACCTTTTTTCACAAGGAGTGAAAATGATGTCACTAAAAGAAAGGATGCTTAATCCACTCACGATCGCTGTGTTTGTTGTGTCTGCAGTGCTTGCGCTGTCGGCTTGCGAGAGTACGCGGGAAGAAGAGAAATCCAGTGACAATGACATTCAGAAAGAGGCTTATCCCGTTGCTACCGTCACTGTGCCGGCCCTTGTTGCTGCGAAGAGTGACTTCATCGAATTGGTGCAGTCTCGAGGGCATGCTGGCGGTATGGATGATGTCAGGGAGCTTGAGCGTCTTGCCGACGTGATTGTCTCGCTGGAAAGCGTACTGGGATCGGATCTCGAGGCTGCCCTGCATACCCGTGATCCGGCTCTTGCGATAGACATGATGGGCTGGTCGACGGATCTGGCCGGTGAGCTCCTCGCTGAAGTCGGCGGCAATGTCAGGCTTGCTGAACTGCTGGGTGAACGTCGGGGTGGCAATGATCTGGGGCGAGGAAACCCCAGTGGGCTTTCAGATTCGCCGGGGCTGTCGAAGTTCGAGTCCTCTCTGGGTGGCCTGATGGGGTCGTTGTCAGATTATATGCAGAGCGACCCGGATGGCTGGCCTGGTGAAGGGGAGGATAATGATCGGGGGGCAAACAATGAAAGCAGTGACCCCTGGGTGAATTATCTGAATGACAGAGTCCCCCAGGGCGCCGACCCTGATCCGAACGACCCCGATGTGGACGCTACCGGTGATACCTGGAACGACTACCTGAACGATGATGCCGCCCCGGGTGCCGACCCGGACCGACCTGATGAGGGCAGTGGCAATGACACTGAAGGCGACGGTGAGGAGATCGAGGTCGGTGACGGTGATGTAGTGATCATTTGGACGGATGGCGATGGCAATCTGGACCGTGTCGAAAAAAACAAGGATGAGGGAGAGACTGGCGACACAGGTAATGACGGTGCTGATGACGGAGCCGGTACTGATGGTGATGATGGCGCTAGCGGTGGTGACGGTAACGGCACCAGTGGTGGTGGCAGTGACCCCGATGATGGTACAGGCGATGATGGAGAGAGTGGCACCGGAAGCGGCGATGAAGAAATGCCCTGTGACCCCAATATTGATGGCTGTAATACGGGTGGGGGAGAAGTGCCGGACACGGACCCCAATGATGGGACGACTCAGCCGGGGCTTGGCGATGCTGGCAACGACGATCCAGAGATTGATCTGGGCTCAAAGGGTGGTGGCCTTGGCCCCCTGATCCTTGTCGGTCCCGATCATCAACAGCGCGGCGCAGTGGTCTTGGTGGTTCGTTCGCCGACTTATGGGCAGACGCAGCCTGGTTTGGGGGACGACCGCTTTAATGGTGGTTTCTGGAAAGGCGATGTTGATGTTATCGGCGGCAGGATTGATCAGCTGTTTTCCCGGTCGAGAGAGCTGGCCGAGGGAGTTGCAGAGCTCTGTGCGCCCCAGGATTGCTGAGGGTTCTGCCTATCAAAGTGATGAAAGAAAAGACCGGGGCATGCATGAAGTTGTCTGATCGTTTGCGATGTAATGTATTCTTGTCCCGGATTTAGTCAGCCTGTGAAGTATTGAAAAGGACACTTAATGAAAAAACTTTCCCTGTTTATTTTGGTCGGCGCGCTTTTGGGTGGATGCGCTGCGGTTCCGGTCTCAGAAGATCGCACTGCCTCTGAGCCAGCAAAAAATGAGATATCGACGTCCCTATTTGCCTCGGATAAGGCTGTGATGTCCGATGAGGCGGTAAAGAAAGCGCTGGATGGTGTGGTCCGCTTTCCTTCCCGGGCAAGAGTGGCGCTTCTGGATGTGTCTCCCGAGCGGCAGAGCTATCGATACTATGGCTCGAATTATTGGCGCTCGGAAGCCTACATGAATCAGCAGCAGCGTTATTTTGATGCATTATCGCTACCTGTAACCGGAATTGATGAGGTGAAAGCGGCTGTTCCCATGCCGTCTTTTACTGTCAACAAGCAGATGACCCTGTCACAGATTCGTGAAGCTGCTGTCAGGATGCAGATCGATGCCTTGGTTATCTATGCCTTACGAAGTGATATTTTTGAAAAATCCCGCTTATTTTCAGCGACTGAAGTCAAAGGATTTGCCACCTGTGAGGTCGCCATCCTGGATACACGAACAGGCATCATGCCATACACTGATGTGATGACAGTCAAGGAACAGGTTGAGCATCAGCGCAGCCAGGAAGACCTATCCGAGACGCGTATGCGTGCTGAGCTGCAAGCGTCGGAAAAGTGCCTGGGGATGTTGGGTGAGGCTATGTCAGAATTCATTGATGGATGATTATGAGATTCGGATCAGATAATGAAGAAAGGAGCATCGCAGGTATCAGGAATAAGCTGTTGTTGACAGCTTATTCCTGATAGAAGGTGATTCTCCTAAGCGATCCGGCTCTGCCCCCGAATCATATCCACTGCCTTTTCCGCAATCATCATGGCCGGCGCATTGGTGTTGCCGCCGATCAGGGTGGGCATGATGGACGCATCGATGACACGCAGGCCCTCAATACCGTGAACCCGTAATTGCGGGTCGACCACGGCGGCCTCATCGGTGCCCATCTTGCAGGACCCCACCGGGTGATAGACCGTGTCGGCCCGTTGCCGGATCACTTCGCGGATCTCGTCGTCGCTTTTTACGTTCCCGGTGAACATGTCTTTCTTCATCCAGCGCTTGAGTGACGGCGCTTCCATGATCTTCTGCGTGATCTTGTAGCCTGCCACCATGTCTTCCAGATCCTGAGGGTCGTCCAGGAAGGCCGGGTCGATCAGGGGCAGGTCGTTCGGGTTGGCGCTGGCCAGTTGCACGCTGCCCCGGCTGCGCGGGCGCAGCAGGCAGACATGGCAGGAGTAGCCCTGGGTGAAGTGCATCTTGCGGCCGTGATCATCCACCAGGGCGGTGACCATGTGCAGCTGCAGGTCTGGGGCGGTAAGCTCTGGCCGGGTTTTCAGGAAGGCGCCGGCTTCTGCAAAGTTGGAAGTCCACAGGCCGCGCCGTTCCTTGCGATAGGTGCTCATGGCCATCAGTGCCCGCCACATGCCACCCGGCGACAGACCGAAGGTGGCCGGGCTGTCGGTGGTGTAGCCGAAAATGAAATCCGGGTGGTCCTGCAGGTTCTTGCCCACGCCGGGAAGATGGTGGACCACGGGTATGCCATGTTTTTTCAGTTCATCTGAATCGCCCACCCCGGACAGCATCAGCAGCTGAGGAGACTGGAAGGCGCCGGCTGACAACAGCACTTCCTTGCGGGCGCGGACGGTACGCACCTGTTTGCCTTGCTTGAATTCCACGCCCACGGCGCGTTTGCCTTCGAAGACAATACGCTGGACCTGGGCATTGGTTTCCACGGTCAGGTTGCTGCGATCCATATGGGGGAACAGGTAAGCCCGTGCACTGCTCCAGCGCTCGCCGTCTTTCTGGGTGACCTGATAGACCCCGGCGCCTTCCTGCTCTGCACCGTTGAAGTCATCGGTAATGGGGATATCGCATTCTCTGGCGGCATCCAGAAAGTAGTTCTGGAACGGGTTGCCGGTGCGGCTGTCGCTGACCCAGAGTGGCCCGTCGGAGCCGTGGTATTCGTTGTCGAGGCGTTCGTTGTGTTCGTTGAGGCGGAAGTAGGGCAGCACATCCTCATAGGACCAGCCGTCATTGCCCAACGCGGCCCAGTGATCGTAATCCTTGCGGTGGCCACGAATATAGACCATGGCATTGATGGCCGACGAGCCGCCCAGGCACTTGCCCCGGGGCTGGAACCCCTGCCGGCCATTGAGTCCTTTTTGCGGCACGGTCTCCATGACCCAGTTGTTGATGGGTTTGGAGAGCATGGCCACCGCGCCCGAGGGCACATTGACCAACAGGCCATCACCACTGCCACCGGCTTCGAGCAGACACACGTGGGTGTCCGGATCTTCGCTCAGCCTGCCGGCCAGGGCGCACCCTGCGGAGCCTCCGCCGATAATGAGGTAGTCGAAGTCGTTTTCCATGTCTGCTTCCCTTTTGTTGTCTGTTATTTGCGGTGTGGCTCGACAGAGGCATTTGTTTCGGCGAGCTTTCGCTGGTGAGGGGCTGGTGCCGACATCCATCACAACTTCAGGGGGAAAGATTATCACCGGGTTTTTGTGGTGGTAAGTACTGTTTGTGTGACCAATAGCGCTCTCCTGTATGCTGAATCAAGCCTCACGTGGCCTTAACGGCTGATGTCGCCTCATAATTAACAGTGCTTGCGATGCAAGTTTTGGCATCGTGCCAAGGGGCACTGCGTATGTTTATATGAAGCCCTTCTTTTCCCGGCATGCTTTTCGTGTGCCCGAGGGCATGATGATGAATGGAGATAACAATGAAAAAGCTGTCTGCAGCGCTACGCCTGGTAGCAGATAACACCCGCGCAAAGCCCATGCTGGTGCCGATGCGCAGGAGCCTGCGTTTCAACCTGGACCCCAAGCGGATTTCTGACTGGCACACCCAGGGTGGGCCGGTGCTGACGGCGTTTCTTAATACCTTCTCCACCATCCTGCCCGTGGGTGAACGATTTTTTATCGACAGTGTGCGTGCCTACCGGGACCAGATTACCGATCCGGAGCTCAAGAAGGCGGTGACCGCCTTTATCGGCCAGGAAGCCATGCATGGCCGCGAGCATGAAGAATATAACGATGCCCTGTTTGCGGTGTCGTCGGTGGCGCCCAAATTCGAGCGTCTGGTGGAGGGCGTGCTGAAGACGTTCAACAAGTACAGTGCGCCGGTGTCCCTGAGCGGTACCATTGCCCTGGAGCACTTTACCGGTCTGCTTGCAGACAGCGTGTTGAGCGACCCCCGAGTGGTGGAAGGGGCCGACCCGGCCTATGCGGCGTTGTGGCGCTGGCATGCCCTGGAAGAAACCGAACACAAGGCGGTGGCCTTTGATGTGTGGACGGCGGTCATGGGCAAAGGCGTGGGTGCCTACGGGTTGCGCTGTTTCGGACTCGGTCTGGCGACGGTGGTGTTCTGGGGGCTGGTGATTCCGGTCTTTATTGAAGTGCTGCGCGAGCAGGGCAAGCTGACGGACTGGAAAGGGTGGCAGAAGTTTTTCCACTACACCTTCGGTGATATCGGCATGCTGCGAAAGCAGATTGGCAATTATCTAGATTACTTCCGCCCAGGGTTCCATCCCTGGGATCACGACAACCGGGAATACCTGCTGCAGATCGACAGTTTTCTGGCTGAGCAGGAAGCTGCCGCCTCCGCCTGATATTTCCCGCCTGTTCTTGGCCGGCTGACATCATGATCTGAAAACCATGATGTCAGCCGACGCTGCCTTTCTTGTCTGTTCACGTTCCTCTCCTGTGTCCGATGCTGTGAGCGCTCCCAGCTGTTGCACAGCGAAATAATCTGCGTTTCAGTGGTAGACGAGAGCCCATGAAATGAGGCTTGCGTGCAGGTTTTTTCAATGTCACCGGGCAGGCAGGAGGGCAGATGGCGCGCCTGAGCACAGCGTTGGTGATCGTGGCAGCGCTGTGCTGGGGGCTGTCAGGCGGCCTCGGCGGTATTCTCATGGCCGAAGGCTGGGGCGCGTTTCTGGTGTCTTTTTACCGGGGCGCCATCGGTCTGCTCTTTGTGCTGATCTGGCTGGCATTGCAGCCGGTGGGCCATGGCCTGACCAGTGGCCGACTATGGGGTTGGTCGCTCATTGCCGGGCTGGGTGTGGCCGGTAATTTCGCCTTCTATTTTTTCAGTATTTCCCGGGGCAGTGTGGCGGTGGCAGCCACCTTGATGTACTGCGCCCCGGTGTTCGTATATCTGGTCTCGTTTGCTCTTCGTCTGGAGCGTCCCTCTGTGTTGAAGCTGGCCGCGATTGCCGTGGTGATGCTGGGCATCGTGCTGCTGACCCGGGTTTATGACATGGGCGCGGACGGGGTGACAGCTATTGGCGTGGGTGCAGGTTTGCTGGCCGGGGTCTGCTATGCGCTCTTCATTTTCGGATTCAAGTATGCCGCCCCTCATGGCAGCCCCCAGGCGATTCTGTCCATTGCGTTTACGGTGCTGGTCGCGATGCTGGTGTGGCCGGCGGATGCTGGCCAGATTGTGGCGGCAATTAACTCCGCGGACTTGCCGTTGTTCGCCGGGATCGGTGTGCTGGGTGCGGGGTTGTCGTTTGTGTTTTATGTGATTGGCCTCAGGGAGGTGGCTCCGGCGATCGCGTCCATCGTGGCCATGGTGGAGCCGGTGACCGCGTCGTTATTTGGCGTGGTGATATTGAATGAAAGCCTGGCCGGTTCACAGGTGATCGGTATGGCATTGATTCTGGTGGCGGTGACGGCGCTGAGCCTGTATTCCGGCTCAGGCCGTCTCCCTTCCCGTTGGGGTGTCCACTGACCGGCCTGGCCTCCAAGAACCCCTGCAATCCTTGGTTTTCTGCGGCAAGATCGCCGTTATTCGCGATGCCAGTTCGCTTTCTACAGCAGAAAAATCAGGCCCGGCGCCTGTCCTTTCTGGCACGAAACGGTGCCACCTTCCTGTCACTTGGCCCATCCGCCTTGCGGGACACATAATCCGCCGGCGGTGCCTCAAGCAGGCTCTGGTAGCTCAGGTTGACGATGGACTCGGAGGTCTTCGGCAGCAGGTAATACATGGCCAGGGCACCCTTGCCGAAGATGCCCAGCTTGCGTTTGTTCTGGGTGATGACCACATCCAGCAACCAGTTCACCGCGGTGTCCGGCGACATGACCGGCAGGTAGTCGTAGATTTTGGTGGGCGCAATCATCGGCGTGCGCACCAGCGGGTAGTTGATGGAGGAAAAACGCAGGTTGGTATGGGCATATTCGTTGGCGGCCACCCAGGTCCAGCCCTCCAGCGCCCACTTGGAACCCAGATAGGCAGAAAAGCGCGCCGGATTGGCCTGCACCCCCACGGTGGACACATTGATGATATGGCCCTCGTCGCGGGCTTCCATGCCAGGCAGCAGGTTCATGGCCAGACGCAGGGCGGCAAAGTAATTGAGCTGCATGGTGCGTTCGTAATCGTGGAAGCGGTTCACGGTGAATTTGATCGAGCGGCGAATGGAGCGGCCCGCGTTGTTGATCAGGATATCCACGTGGCCATGGTCGGCCAGGGCCTGCTGGCAGATGCGGTCGCACTCTTCCATGTCGGTCAGATCGCCCGGGTAGATGAAGGCCCGGCCGCCACGTTTCCTGATACCAGCGGCAATGGCCTCCAGCTTGTCCGCATTACGGGCCAGCAGCAGCAGGGTGGCGCCGGCATCGGCCAGTTTCTCTGCCACGCCTTCCCCGATCCCGGAACTGGCGCCGGTGAGCAGTACCACTTTTCCCTGCACTCGATCACGCAGGGCCTGCCCGGGCGTCAGCAGGCTTTTGGCGTTCCAGGCCCAGTGATTGCGGAAACGGCTGAAGTAGGCGCCGACTTTGGGGCGTCTGAACTGGATGTCGTTGGCCATGGGGGTCTCGCGGTTTGCTGTGGGTGTCGTCGTGCAGTCATTATAATCTGAGCATATACTCGGAAAAACTCGGATTTGCTGACTGGAACAGGCCCCCGGACCATGCGCACAGAAAAATGGCAAACCTCTGATTTCAAAATGAAAAAAGAGCCGAAACAGGTGCGATCAAAAGCCTCGGTGGCGGCCATGGTGGGCGCCTGTGCTCGGATTCTGGAGCGGAGTGGTTACACGGGCTTGAGCACCAATGCCATCGCCGAGGTGGCCGGGGTCAGCATCGGTTCGGTGTATGAGTATTTCCCGGGCAAGGAAGCGGTGGTGGCGCGCCTTACGGAGGAGCTGCTGGCGGAAACTACCTCCCTGCTGCATGAGCGCCTGGATCTGACCGATAACCGCAACGACCTGCATGTGGCCATGCGCCATTTTCTGGGCGCCCTGTATTCGCTGATGCGCAGGCAGCGCAAGCTGTTGCGGGTGCTGGTGTTTCAGGTGCCCTATCTGCACCAGTTGCCGGCCACCCGGCAGTTGCAGAAAGAGTTGCAGCAGGTGTTGCAGACCGGCTTGCAGAAAACCCGTCAGCATTATCAGATGAACGTCCATCCCCATACCCTGTATCTGATGGCGACCTCCACGGCGGGCAGCCTGTTGCATCTGGTGCTGATGGCACCGGCCGGACTGGATCATGAGGCGATTCTGGATTCCCTGGCAGGGAAGCTGTCGGATTGGCTGATAGCAGGCTGAGTTCCTGGATTGCCGGCTCTGCTATCATGTGCGGAAAGCGAAAACATGACTTCAGATCTCCCGGGAATATCAATGAAAGAACTTGAACAGGCAGAAGACGATTTCGCGCAGCAGGCACTGGTGGAAGCGGTGGAAAACCAGATCGCCGATGGCCATCCCCGTGAGGCGGGGCTGGTGATCATGGATCTGATCGGCCAGGGCGTGGACCGTGAAGAGGCGCTGGAGAAGATGGCGGATGTGCTGGCAGCGCATATTGCACTCACCATGAAGGACGAAACGCCCTTTGATGTGAACGCCTATGCCCGTGATCTGTTGCAACTGGCGGCAGCGGATAGCGCCGAGTGATCGGCCGGCTGTCGGCGGCTCCGGGCGCTCCAACAAGAGGCTGGTAACGCCGACTCCCTCCCCAATTACCTTTTCTTGCGCGGATTTCAAGCCTTTATCGACTGGCCGACAGGGGCGGGCCTGCCATGGTATCCAGCCTGTATAATGCTAGTCTTGCGCACCCTGGCGATGACGCCAGCGAATACAGACCGAGGTAACCGTGTCCGACATCGAGATCCCCATCGAAAATTTCCGCCCGCCGTCCCTGCGCACCATGGCCCGGGTGACTGCCCTGCAGCGTCGCTATTTCGCAGCGACACTGGAAGGTGCGGAAAACGTGGATCCGCAACGGCCGGGCCTGTTTGTGGGTAACCATGCGCTGATGGGGGTGCTGGATTCACCGTTGTTTGTCTATGAGCTGTATCGGCAGACCGGTGTATTTCCGCGTTCCCTGGGGGATCACTTTCACTTCCCGACGCCGGTTTGGGGAAAACTGGTGACCCGGTTTGGTGCCGTGCCCGGCACCCGTGAGAACTGCCGTCGGCTGATGGAAAGCGGTCAGCATGTGCTGGTTTTTCCGGGCGGTGCCCGCGAGGTGGCCAAGCGCCGGGACGAGATCAACAAGCTGGTATGGAAAAAAAGAACCGGCTTTGTCTACATGGCTATTGAGCAGGGCTTTGACATTATCCCCTTTGCGTCGCTGGGCTGTGATGAAGCCTATGACATCGTCTATGACGGTGATGATTTTGCCAATGGCTGGCTTGGCAAACGGTTACTGGGTAACGAAAAGATCAATTCGTTGATGCGCGGCGGTGATCTGTTCATGCCGCTGGTAAAGGGGGTCGGTCCTACCCTGCTGCCCAAGGCAGAGCCGTTCCGCTTTGCCATCGGCAAGCCCATTTCAACGGCTCATCTGAAAGGCCAGGAAAGTGACCCCAAGGTGCTCTGGAAATTGCGCGAACAGGTGTCCGATGCCATTACCGGGATGCTCTCCCGAATGGATGAAGAGCGTAAAGAAAAGCCGCGGCCCCTGTGGCGAAAAGTGCTGGGTGCGCGCAAGCACTGAGCGTAGCGGATAACCGCCGTTATTCGCGATGCGAGCATCGCTTCCCACATTAGAAAAAGCGCGCTAACCCAGAGTCAGAAACGGCAGCAGCGTTACCAGTAATAGCGCCAGTACCGCCACGAACAATCCCACAACGCGAAGCGGCTGTTCACGCAGTCGCCCTCCCAGCGTCGGGGCCGTTCCGTCCCGTTGTGCTTCCTCATAGGCTTCCCGCTGTAGCCGGGCCCGCTCCTGTTGGTAGTCGGCCAGCAATGCCTTGGCACGTTCCCGGTCCTCGGGCTGGGTCAGCCAGATACCACCGGAGGAAATTCCCCACATGCTCGGGGTGGTTTCATAGAACGGGATCTGGTTCTGTTCCAGCAAGGCACGAACTTCATCGGCCTCGTCGTCCGGAACCCGGCGCAGATTCAGCAGTAAGGTGGTCATGGTGCTCCTGATGATGTGTCCTGGCCTGCCGGGTAGCACCGGGCAGGGCGTAGAGGTGCATACAGGATACATGGGTGCGCGCGCCAAGGGTTACCACCCTTCCGCGCGGTTTTATCGCCATTACACTCAACCCAGTAAGCCGTGTGACACCCAGCCGCCCAGGTACAGGCCGGCGCCGAACATCCCATGGGTCAGCAGGCTCTGTAAGCGGGCGGCGTTCGGGGCCGGTGTGCGCGAGGCGGCAATGCCGGCCCCCATGCCCGGTTGCATCAACAGAAACGGTGCGGCAACGGTGCCGATGCCGACCAGCAAGGCCGGTGCCAGAGTGGGCTGGTCGATCCAGCCTTGTCCCACGGTGCCCAGCAGAATCCCGGCGAAGACCAGACCGGTCAGATGATGGGCCAGCCAGCCGACGGCTTTTTCTCCAGGCATGGCGGGCGAAGTGGCAATGGCGGAGTGGCCGAATTGCCCGTGGCCCATGTGCAGCAACCAGCGGCCGACCATGGCGTAGTTGGGCGGGGCCACACCGAGCAGCGGCTGGCGCAGCCAGCTCCAGGCGTCCATGACCAGGGTGGCGCAGATCCCGATGGCCCGGGCCCAGGCGCACCTGGATCGTTGCCAGGCGGATCAAAATCCAGCCTGATCATCACCACCGGCGGCCTGCGGGTGCCGGCGGACTTATCAAGGCCCTGGCGCTGGGGGCGGATGCAGTGGCGTTGTCCAGCAGTGCCCTGCAGGCCATCCCGGTTGTCTGGGCATGCGGGCCTGTCATATAATATTTCATGGTGGGGATTGCGACCCAGCGGCGCACGCAGGGCGCCTGCTGGTGGAAACGGCGGCGGCGCGGCTGGCGTTTCTCACCGCTTCCACCGAACTGATGCAGGTGATGGCACGGGCCTGTGGCTACCCATCTGAATCAGTTCAATCGCGACTGATCTGACCACCTGGCAAGGAAATGGCAGAGCTGGCCGGCATTGCCTTTGCCGGAGTATGAAGATCGATAAGAAGACGCTGCGATCCGCCATCAGAACAAAGCGCATGCGCTGTTGTGTCTGCCATGCCAAAAACATTGCGGCCAAGGCGATCTGAGCCGCAGGATTCACCGCGGTCTTTGCTATCATGGTTGCAGTGTGTTGTTCCCGCCGATTGGATAATGGAAGTACAGATATGAAAACTTGAACAGGCAGAAGACGATTTCGCGCAGCAAGCGCTGGTGAAGCGGTGGAAAACCAGATTGCCGATGGCCACCCCGCGCGAGGCGGGGCTGAGGTGATCATGGACCTGAATTGGCCGGTGTGGACCGTGAAGAAGCCCTGGGAGATAGCCAGATGTGCTGGCGGCGCATATTGCGGTCACCCTGAAGGACGAAAAGTCCTTTGATGTGAATGCTTACGCCCGCGACCTGCTGCAGTGAAGCAAGCTGTTGTCGGTGATTGCCTGGGTGCTCCTCCACGGGTGTGCCCATCGTTGATTTCAAAGCTCTTTCGACGCTGAACCGTCAACGGCAGATCTGCATGGTCGCCGCCTGTACCAATGTGAATCGCCACCTGGCGCTGACACCAGCGAAAACAGACCGAGGTAACCGTGTCCGATATCGAGATCCCCATCGAAAATTTCCGCCCGCCGTCCCTGCGTACCATGGCCCGGGTGACCGCCCTGCAGCGCCGCTATTTCGACGCGACGCTGGAAGGCGCCGAGAATGTGGATCCGCAAAGGCCGGGCCTGTTTGTAGGGAATCTCGCGCTGATGGGGGTACTGGATTCGCCGCTGTTCGTCTACGAACTGTATCGGCAGACCGGTGTATTTCCACGCTCCCTGGGGGATCACTTCCACTTCCCGACACCGGTGTGGGGCAAGCTAGTCACCATTTTAGCGCAGTACCAGCTTTTACGTGAAAACTATCGCCAGCTAATGAAACTGATCAGCATGCTGGTATTTTCCGGGCGGCGCCCGCGGAAGGAAGTGGCCAAGCGCCGGGACGAGATCCCAACCGGCTGGCAGGTACATGTGGAAGAAAGAACCGACACGTCCTGCATGGCCATTGAGCAGGGGGGTTCATTTTATTATTCCTTTGCGTCACTGGAGTTGTGATGAGGCCTACGACATCGTCTATGACGGTGACGATTTTGCCAATGGCTGGCTTGGCAAGCGGTTACTGGGTAACGAGAGAATCAACTGTGATGCGGTGGTGATCTGTTCATGTAGTAAAGGCATCGGCCCGACCTTGCTTCCCAAAGCAGAGCCTTTCCTTTGCCATCGGCAAGCCCATACCGACCGCGCACCTGCAGGCAGGAAAACGATCCTGCGGTGCTCTTGGCAATTGCGCGAACAGGTCTCGGATGCCATTACCGGCCATGCTTTCCCGCATGGCTGAAGAGCGCAAGGAAGAGCCACGGCCCTGTGGCGGAAAGTGCTCGGTGCGCGCAAGCGCGGGCGCAGCGGATAACCGCCGATTATTCGCGGTGCGAGCATCGCTTCCACAGTAGAAAGAAGCGCTATTCGGTATAACCCAGAGTCAGAAACGGCAGCAGCGTTACCAGTAATGACGCCAGCACCGCCACGAACAATCCGCAGCGCGAAAGCATACTCGCGCAGTCGCTTCCCGGCGCCGACCCGACCTGAAGTCATTCCAGGCCTGGATCGAGTAAGGCGGCGTCTGGGTGGATGCCCGGGAAATTGCCGATTGGGAACAGGCCAATCCGCAGAAGTTTCAACGTGATCGTTACCAGGGCAGCTACGCGGATTTCAAGGGCACGGACGATGAGCCCCACGTCAAGGCGATCCATGCGCTGGCCGACAGCGGCCTGGAAAAGACCGGACACCATGGGCCCATGGCGGCCATGGGCGTGCCCGGGCGCAGCCTGCCACGCTGGGATGACATCCAGGTGCTGACAGCACAATTGCATCGCCCGCCGCAGCTGGATGAGGCTCCGGTGGGCACCGAGGTGGTGATTGGCCCGGCGGCGGCCAGGCCGCTGACCCTGGATATTCCACTGATGGTCTCGGACATGAGTTTCGGTGCCCTGTCCCAGGAAGCCAAGACGGCCTTGTCCCTGGGGGCCGAGCAGGCCGGGACCGGTATCTGCTCCGGTGAGGGTGGCATGCTGGACGAAGAGCAGGCGGCCAACAGCCGGTATTTCTACGAACTGGCTTCGGCCCGTTTCGGGTTTTCCATGGACAAGGTGGCACGCTGCCAGGCTTTTCATTTCAAGGGGGGCCAGGCCGCCAAGACCGGCACGGGCGGACACCTGCCCGGGAGCAAGGTCATCGGCCGCATCGCCCAGGTGCGGGACCTGGCCGAAGGGGAGGCCGCCGTGTCACCGGCGCGCTTTCCGGACTGGACTTCTCCGGCGGATTTTCGGGATTTTGGCAATCAGGTGCGCGAAGCCACCGGCGGAATTCCGATCGGTTTCAAGTTGTCTGCCCAGCATATCGAAAAGGATATTGATGCGGCGCTGGAAGCGGGGGTGGATTACCTGATTCTGGATGGGCGAGGTGGTGGCACCGGTGCCGCGCCACTGTTGTTCCGCGACAATATTTCCGTGCCCACCATTCCCGCGCTGGCCCGGGCCCGGGCGCACCTGGATCGTTGCCAGGCGGATCAAATCAGCCTGATCATCACCGGCGGCCTGCGGGTGCCGGCGGACTTTATCAAGGCCCTGGCGCTGGGGGCGGATGCAGTGGCGTTGTCCAACAGTGCCCTGCAGGCCATCGGTTGTCTGGGCATGCGGGCCTGTCATACCAATAACTGCCCGGTGGGGATTGCGACCCAGCAACCGCACCTGCGGGAGCGCCTGCTGGTGGAAACGGCGGCGGCGCGGCTGGCCCGTTTCCTCACCGCTTCCACCGAACTGATGCAGGTGATGGCACGGGCCTGTGGCTATACCCATCTGAATCAGTTCAATCGCGACGATCTGACCACCTGGCACAAGGAAATGGCAGAGCTGGCCGGCATTGCCTTTGCCGGAGTGAAAGATCGGTAAGAAGACGCTGCGATCCGCCATCAGAACAAACGCGCTGCGCTGTTGTGTCTGCCATGCGCTTATTCTGCGCAATGCGTGATCACAGGCCGCAGGATTCACCGCGGTCTTTGCTATCATGGTTCACAGTGTGTTGTTCCCGCCGATTGGATAATGGAAGTACGAATGAAAGAACTTGAACAGGCAGAAGACGATTTCGCGCAGCAAGCGCTGGTGGAAGCGGTGGAAAACCAGATTGCCGATGGCCACCCACGCGAGGCGGGGCTGGTGATCATGGACCTGATTGGCCAGGGTGTGGACCGTGAAGAGGCCCTGGGGAAGATGGCAGATGTGCTGGCGGCGCATATTGCGGTCACCCTGAAGGACGAAAAGTCCTTTGATGTGAATGCTTACGCCCGCGACCTGCTGCAATTGGCGGCAGCGGATAGCGCCGAGTGATCGGCCGGCTGTCGGCGCTCCGGGCGCTCCAACAAGGGCTGGTAACGCCTTACCTTTTCTTGCGCGGATTTCAAGCCTTTATCGACTGGCCGACAGGGGCGGGCCTGCCATGGTCTCCCGCCTGTATAATGCTAGTCTTGCCCACCCTGGCGCTGACACCAGCGAAAACAGACCGAGGTAACCGTGTCCGATATCGAGATCCCCATCGAAAATTTCCGCCCGCCGTCCCTGCGCACCATGGCCCGGGTGACTGCCCTGCAGCGTCGCTATTTCGCAGCGACACTGGAAGGTGCGGAAAACGTGGATCCGCAACGGCCGGGCCTGTTTGTGGGTAACCATGCGCTGATGGGGGTGCTGGATTCACCGTTGTTTGTCTATGAGCTGTATCGGCAGACCGGTGTATTTCCGCGTTCCCTGGGGGATCACTTTCACTTCCCGACGCCGGTTTGGGGAAAACTGGTGACCCGGTTTGGTGCCGTGCCCGGCACCCGTGAGAACTGCCGTCGGCTGATGGAAAGCGGTCAGCATGTGCTGGTTTTTCCGGGCGGTGCCCGCGAGGTGGCCAAGCGCCGGGACGAGATCAACAAGCTGGTATGGAAAAAAAGAACCGGCTTTGTCTACATGGCTATTGAGCAGGGCTTTGACATTATCCCCTTTGCGTCGCTGGGCTGTGATGAAGCCTATGACATCGTCTATGACGGTGATGATTTTGCCAATGGCTGGCTTGGCAAACGGTTACTGGGTAACGAAAAGATCAATTCGTTGATGCGCGGCGGTGATCTGTTCATGCCGCTGGTAAAGGGGGTCGGTCCTACCCTGCTGCCCAAGGCAGAGCCGTTCCGCTTTGCCATCGGCAAGCCCATTTCAACGGCTCATCTGAAAGGCCAGGAAAGTGACCCCAAGGTGCTCTGGAAATTGCGCGAACAGGTGTCCGATGCCATTACCGGGATGCTCTCCCGAATGGATGAAGAGCGTAAAGAAAAGCCGCGGCCCCTGTGGCGAAAAGTGCTGGGTGCGCGCAAGCACTGAGCGTAGCGGATAACCGCCGTTATTCGCGATGCGAGCATCGCTTCCCACATTAGAAAAAGCGCGCTAACCCAGAGTCAGAAACGGCAGCAGCGTTACCAGTAATAGCGCCAGTACCGCCACGAACAATCCCACAACGCGAAGCGGCTGTTCACGCAGTCGCCCTCCCAGCGTCGGGGCCGTTCCGTCCCGTTGTGCTTCCTCATAGGCTTCCCGCTGTAGCCGGGCCCGCTCCTGTTGGTAGTCGGCCAGCAATGCCTTGGCACGTTCCCGGTCCTCGGGCTGGGTCAGCCAGATACCACCGGAGGAAATTCCCCACATGCTCGGGGTGGTTTCATAGAACGGGATCTGGTTCTGTTCCAGCAAGGCACGAACTTCATCGGCCTCGTCGTCCGGAACCCGGCGCAGATTCAGCAGTAAGGTGGTCATGGTGCTCCTGATGATGTGTCCTGGCCTGCCGGGTAGCACCGGGCAGGGCGTAGAGGTGCATACAGGATACATGGGTGCGCGCGCCAGTGGTTACCACCCTTCCGCGCGCGGTTTTATCGCCATTACACTCAACCCAGTAAGCCGTGTGACACCCAGCCGCCCAGGTACAGGCCGGCGCCGAACATCCCATGGGTCAGCAGGCTCTGTAAGCGGGCGGCGTTCGGGGCCGGTGTGCGCGAGGCGGCAATGCCGGCCCCCATGCCCGGTTGCATCAACAGAAACGGTGCGGCAACGGTGCCGATGCCGACCAGCAAGGCCGGTGCCAGAGTGGGCTGGTCGATCCAGCCTTGTCCCACGGTGCCCAGCAGAATCCCGGCGAAGACCAGACCGGTCAGATGATGGGCCAGCCAGCCGACGGCTTTTTCTCCAGGCATGGCGGGCGAAGTGGCAATGGCGGAGTGGCCGAATTGCCCGTGGCCCATGTGCAGCAACCAGCGGCCGACCATGGCGTAGTTGGGCGGGGCCACACCGAGCAGCGGCTGGCGCAGCCAGCTCCAGGCGTCCATGACCAGGGTGGCGCAGATCCCGACGATGATCATGCTGGCCAGGTACTCCGTAACGTTATCCATGGGGCTTCCTCAAGGTGGATTTGATGCTAACGTACAACTTGAAGCTGGCTTGAGGTCAAGGTCGTGTTGGATATTACCGAAGTGGTGCGCCAGTCCGGCGTGCCGGCGTCGACGCTGCGCTATTACGAAGAGAAAGGGCTGATACTCTCCACCGGGCGCCGGGGGCTCAAGCGGATATTTGCACCCAGGGTGCTGGATCAACTGGCGCTGATTGCCCTGGGGCGGGCAGCGGGATTTACGCTGGATGAAATCGGCGAGATGTTTGATGCCGGCGGCGAGCCAAGTATTGATCGGGATATGTTGTCGGCGAAAGCCGATGAACTGGATGACACCATCCGCAAACTGTCTGCCATGCGTGACGGCCTGCGCCACGCGGCAAAATGTCCGGCCCCCAGTCACCTGGAATGCGGACAGTTCCGGCGTTTGATGAACATTGCCTCGGCACGAATAAGGGTGGAAAAGGGCGGTAGCAGGTAGCGGTCGTCGTGTGAGCTACGGGTAAGAAGGCACGTAAGAAGGGACACGCATCAGTAGGTGTGTGTCCCTCGGCAGTAGCTCGGCAGTGGCGTTACGCACTCTGCCTGTGGTTCACCGGCTGCATGAAGCCGTCGAGCCCTTCCAGGAACGTCAGCTGCTGGCGGATCACGTTGCTGAATGCCGGTTCGAAATAGGGTTCGAAGTGGTTGGCGTCAATGCTGGCGATGGTCAGGTTGGGGTTGTTGACGTTGCGGATGGCGCTTTCCGCAAAGGGGGCGACGGAATCCTGGCTGGCGCCGAGCAGCAGGGTCGGGATACGGATGTCCTTGAGGCGCTTGAACGGACGGTAGGGGCCCATGGTCATCATGGAGCGGGCCGCTATGCGGTTATCGTAGCGACGACCGATGCTGGTTTCGGCCAGTTGCAGTGCCTTGCCGGCATCGTCCCGGTCCATGGAGGAAAACGCCCCGGGTTCGCTGACCACAGGCAGGTAGACCGGCTGGCCTGGCTTGAGCAGGTCGGCCATGGCGTACAGCCCAAAGCGCAGCAGTCGTGGCAAGGGAACGGCGCGCACCGCGGCCATGCCATCGAGCATGGGGACCTGGGCAATGGCCCCGGCCAATTCCGGATGTTCGGCGGCCAGTTCCACCACATGGCCGCCACCAAAGGACGAGCCCCACAGCACGATGCGATGGGGATCGATGCCCGGCTGGCTTTTCAGGAAGGCCAGGGCAGCGTCGCCATCGGCTACCCGCTGGCGGGCGGAAATCACGTGCCGCGGCAGGCCGGCACTGTCGCCCCAGCCGCGATAATCAAAGGTCATCACTGCGTAGCCAGCGCGGGTGAATTCCTCATAGTAGGACACCGTTAGCGCATCCTGAATCCCGCCCCAGCCGTGTAGCATGAGGATCGCTGGCAGTGTTTCTGCTGAGGCCTTTGCTGGCCGGTGCAGGGTGGCCGCACACCAGGTCCCGCCGGAGTAAAAACCGGTTCGCTGGCTGTCGCAGGTCAGGTCCTGGGGGCTGTGTCGCAGGGTATCCATGGTCGGGCTCCGGGTTTCTTGTATGGCATTCAAGAGCAAAGACTAGCATTCTTGAATACCATACAAGATGACCGGACAGACTGTGGGAGAGGGCCCCTTGGCCAAGAACAAGCGCGATATTGATCTGAAGGTAAAGCAGGACGAGCTGGAGAGCACAGCAGCTCGGCTGTTCCTGTCACTGGGCTACGATGGCACGTCCATGGGCCGTATTGCCCGAGAGCTGGGGGTCGCCCCGAATACCCTGTACTGGTATTACGCCAGCAAGGACGAGCTGTTGGTGGCTGTGCTCAACCGGCAGATGTCACAGACCCTGGTCCGCCTGCCGGCCATCGTGAACAAACCCCTGAAGGAGAAGATGGCTTGGGCATTGCTGGAATTCGAGCAGAGCCGCGAACTGGTCACCACGGTGCATGCCCGGCTGGAACAGTCCGCGGTGATCCGCGAATGGCATGACCAGTTCCACCGTTTTGTGGAGGCGGCGGTGATCCATACCCTGCAAGCGGATGGTGTGGCGCAGGAACGCGCGACCATGCTGGCCACGGTGGGCACCTTTCTGGTGGAGGGTTTGCTGGCCCACCCTCACAGTGAGCGTCAGCGCGAGGCTATTCTGCAGTGGTTTGCTGACAGCGCTTTGCCGGTGTAGCAATAAGAGAAGAGAGAAATCAGGAAAGGAAATAAAGGGACACGCATCAGTGAGTGCGTGTCCCTGGCCGGTCTCAACCCCAGTCACCCAGCCATTTCTTCTTCGCTTTCTCCACCAGATCCCGGGCGTCGTGATCCCACGGGTGGAAGTTCGGGCTGTAGAACTTGAAGTAAGCGGGCAGCAGCTTGCGGAATACCCCCGGACGGCCCCACATGTAGTTCACGGCACCCAGCCAGGATTTCACATTGCCCAGCTGGCCGTCCTCTTTCATCAGTTGCACCAGGTGCACTGCGGAGAACACCGGGAACAGCACGCTGACGACCATCATTTCGGTGACACGGGCAAATTCGCTGCCGCCCACGGCCTTGTAAACATCAAAGGCGACCGCCTTGTGTTCGGATTCCTCGATGGCATGCCAGGCCCAGATCGGAGCGATGCGCGGGTCCATCTCTTCCAGGGCGTCGTACTTGAGCAGGAACTCCTCGGCCATCAGCGCGGTAAAGTGCTCCACGGCGACGGTGTGGGCGAGCTGGCGTTCCGGGCTCAGGTGTTTGCGCAGCAAATTCATGAAACCCAGGATTTCACGCTCCAGCCGCGCCAGATCCACGCCGCGTTCCTGCAGGAAGCCGTTCATCAATTCGTGTTCGCGTGAGTGGTGGGCTTCCTGGCCGATAAAGCCCTTGATGGCTTTCTTCAGTTCCGGATCGGTGATCTGGCTCTGATAGTGACGCACCGAATCAATGAAAAAGCGCTCACCGGGCGGGAAGCTGGCGGACATGGCAGCCAGCAGCAAGGTCTTTACCGGGTCGTTGTCCCACCAATAGCGCGGCAGGTCTTCGGCCTCGCTGAAGGTGAACTGGGGGCGACGCACCTTGGGGATCATGTCCTTGGGGGTTTTGCCGGCAAGGTTTCGCAGGGAGCCGGCGAGGCCTTTGCGAGCCTTTGCCTTGCCCGGGCGAACAGGGACCACAGCATTCATGTCAGAACTCCTCGTTGAGGTGTTTGCTCAATATGTCCCATACGGTACTGGTGAATGGGCGGAGGGCGTGAGATTCTGCACGGACATTGTACTTGTCATCGGTGGCCAAATGCCGCAAAGCGAACTCCTGGCAGCAACCACACAGCAACTGGCAGCGCTTCCGGCCTGGGTACGGCAGCGTAATCAGTCCGCTACCTACCCGCGTGCCTTTATGGAAGCGGCCATAGACAGTGGCGCCTCCCGGGAGCAGTTATTGCAGGCGGCCGGTATTACCCCCGATCAGATTGACGATCCGGCCGGGCGGTTGTCGTTGCAGGAAACCTGGAAGCTGGGTGCTGCGGCGCTCTCGCTCACTGGCAATGGCAGCCTGGGGTTTGCCTCCGGTGATCGCATGCCTCTCACCGCCCACGGTAACCTGGGTTATGCCCTGATGTGTGCCGGTAGTCCCCGCGAGGCCATCGCCATTCTGGAGCGCTTCTGGCACCTGCGCGGGCGCGGGGCGCAGTTGATGGTGAGCGAGAGCGAGGATCGCCTGTTCATGGAGCTGGTGCTGGAGCTCTCCGCCCCGGATGCCCTGCGCGATATGCTGATGAGCTCCATGCTGACCAGCATGTATCGCGGCATGGAGTTTCTGATTCCGCACCTGCCCGAGCAACGGGAAATCTGGGTGTATGGCGACGAGCCGGCGGGGTTTGATCGCTGGCGAGCGCTGCTGCCGACGGTCCGTTTCGGCATGCCCCAGGCCGGTATTTCCCTGGCGGGAGATATCGCGTTGCTGGATCAGCCCCTGCCCACCGCCAACCCGGAAGCCCTGACGCTGGCGCTAGCCCAGTGCGAACGGGAAAGCGCGCTGGTGGATGACGCCGACGACACCCTGCGCCGTGCCCGTGCGGCCCTGACCCTGGGCGCGGACGGGTACCCATCTCCGGAGGCCCTGGCCGACAGCCTGCACCTGACGCCCCGAACCCTGCGGCGGCGCCTGCAGGAACAGGGCTACAGTTATCAGCAGCTGCTGGAAGCCGCCCGGCGGAGGGACAGCTGTCAGATGCTGGCGGATCCGGACCTGGAGATTCGCCGCATTGGTGAGGCGCTTGGCTATGGCGACCCGGCCAATTTCACCCGTGCCTTCAAGGCCTGGACCGGCCTGTCTCCCCGGGAATGGCGCAAGGGCCACGCTGGGAGCTGATCACGCTGCCTTTGTCCCTGATGTAACAATTGTGCGTGTCCCCGATTGGGGTGTGCGTTTACGTGGAGTGAGTGACGATGAAGCAGAGCGACAAGGAAACACGACATAGCGGCCGGACACTCCAGTATTCCAGCAACCGGGGCCGGGCCAGCCACCGGGTGCGTTATGTGGAAAGTTCTGCGCCGGCGGCTGGCGAATGCATGTTGTGTGTAGGGTCCCTGGCAGATCTTGAGGGCGACCTGCATTTTTATGGGCCGGTCAATGACTCAAGGCCTCTGCCGATGCAGTTACCGATTCCGTTACCCACATGAAGGTGGGATAAGCGGCGTTCGCAGGCCGCCTCGCGAATAATTTATGCGTGTCCCCGATTGAAAAGTCTCTGCTTGACCCGATTGCCCCTGCTGTGGTCAATTATTGGAATTGTATTCCAAAAAAATAAAGGGAGAGCATATGTCACTTATCAATGGGCTGCGCAGCAGCCTTCTGGCTGGCGCAGTGATGGCCTGCGGCCTGGCACAGGCCGGTATTCCCACACCGCTGAGCGAAAAGGTCGGCAAGCTGGCTGCAGACCAGCAGCCGGAGCTGGAGAAGGTGTTCCGCCAGTTGCACGCCAACCCGGAGCTGGCCTTCGATCTGCACGATACCTCCGCGCTGGTGGCCAAGCGTCTGAAGAAACTGGGTTACCAGGTGCATACCGGCATTGCGGAAACCGGCCTCGCCGCGGTGCTGAAAAACGGCGATGGCCCGGTGATCATGTTCCGCAGCGACATGGATGCCCTGCCGGTGAAAGAGGAGAGCGGCCTGTCCTATGCCAGCAAGAAACAGGTGGAGCTGGATGATGGCAGCACCAGCTATGTGTCCCATGCCTGTGGTCATGATTCCCATACCGCCTGGTTGCTGGGCATTGCCAAGGTGATGATGGAAACCCGCGATGCCTGGTCCGGCACTTTGGTGCTGGTCGGCCAGCCGGCGGAGGAGCTGATCGCCGGTGCCCAGGCCATGGTGGACGATGGTCTTTACGACAAGGTGCCCAAGCCGTCTCTGCTGATTTCCGCCCACGTGTACCCGGTGTGGCCGGCGGGCACGGTGGCGGTGAAAGCCGGCCGCCGCATGGCCGGCAGCGATCAGCTGGATGTGCATCTCACCGGTATTGGCGGCCACGGTTCCCGCCCGGAAGGCACCATTGATCCGGTGGTCATGGGCGCGCGGGCGGTGATGGCCTACCAGACCATCGTCAGCCGAAACATCCCGGCCCAGGACCCGGCGGTGCTGACAGTGGGCGCAATGCAGGTGGGTGAAACCCATAACGTGATTCCGGAAACCGGCACCCTGAAACTGAACCTGCGCTGGTTCGACAAGGGCGTGCGCCAGACCATGCTGGATGCCATCGAGCGGGAAACCCAGGGCATTGCCGTTGCTGCGGGTGTGCCGGAGGAGCGCAAACCCACCATGACCATGCTGGGGTATGCGGAGCCGGTGATTAACGAGCCTGCCCTTGCTGCGAAGGCCAATGAAGCGTTGGTGGCGGCCCTGGGGAAAAAACGGATCATGCCCGGCATTCCGCCGGTGATGGGCTCCGAGGATTTCCCCATGCTGGTGGCGGGCATTGAAGATGCCGAAACCCTGTTTGTGGAAGTGGGCGGTGGCGCCCCGGATGTGATGAAGAAATACATGAGTACCGGCGAACTGCCGCCGCTCAATCACAACCCGAAATTCCGCATCGACAATCCGGGCCTGGCGATTACCACCGCCGTGCAGGCCAACAGCACCTTGTTGCTGGATGCCTTTCTTGCCGGTGACGCCGAATAACCTCGACGCACTTTGCGGTGATAAAAAAACAGCGGCCAAGGCCGCTGTTTTTGTTTGCAGGGGATAACGGTTAGTTAGCCCGCCCTGGCCGATAGCGCCGGGCCAGGCCGAGCATGCCGAGCAGAAGCAGCAGGCCGCCCAGGTTGACGCTGCCGATGCCGGAGGAGCTGGAACCTCCTCTGCCGCTGTCTAGCAGATCGGCCAGCAGACCCTGGCGGGATACGGATACGACGCCGCCACGCACGGCAATCCTTGCATCGGCCTGGCCGTCCGCATCTGCGGCGCTGCCGTCACGGATGCCCACGCGCACACACCAGTGGCCCGGGTTCAGGCCACTGCGGTATGCGGCGGAGCCGGGGGAGGGGCAGTACCCCTCGGCGCCCGGGGCAGACGCCACGTTGCCGGCGGTGTGCCAGCCGCCGTTGGCGAACAGCTGGAAGCTGGCGTTGGACCCGATCGCCCGGGCCTGGGGCACCACCAGGTAAGCGGTGCGTTGCGGTGCGCCCAGGGCGGCAATGCGCACGTCCACAAAGCGGTTGCCGTCTTGAAGGTCAAAACCGCTGTCGAGGGACACATTGAAGGCATCCAGCAGTTCCTGGGCGCTTATCGTGGCGGCGCTGTTGTCGGCTGCCAGAACGGTGTCGCCGAGGCTGAGCTGCAGGCCGGGCTCGGTTTCCAGCAGGTGTTGGTCGGCGATGGCGGGCTGGCCCTGCAGCACATTGCCGGTGGCGATGGCATCCAGGTAATCCGGCACGCCATCGTTGTCGGTGTCGGCAATGCCTTCGCTCGGGTCGTCCAGACCGTCGCCGTCGCTGTCATCATGGCCAAGCACCGGCGCCTCGCCCAGCAGGCGCAATGCCAGCGAGCTGCTCACCGCAGCGCTGCTATCGGAGACGGTGACCGCCAGGGTGTACTGGCCCGGGCCCAGCAGCGCCGGGTCAAAGGTGAAGCTTTGCGGGTCGCCGTCAGTATCCACCAACGCACCGCTGGTGGCGGACCAGTCCAGGGTGTGGCTGTCGCCGCCGTTGGCATCCTCGATGGTGGCCGTCACCGTGACCGGGCCACCGGCCGGGGTCAGCCAGCGTGTCTGCTCACCGTTCTGTTCCGCGTGCAGCTGAACCGCCGGCACCACATTACTTTCGTGGATGGTGACGGTCTGGGAGGTGAGGAAGCCGGTCACCGCATTGCTGGGGGTGCCGAAGATCACCTGCAGGTTTTCACTGCCTTCGCTGCTGCCGTCGGCGATCAGTTGCAGGGCCAGGCTGGCTTCGGTGCCGGCGTTGATGATCAGGTCGCCTTCGACCAGATCATGGTCGCTGGAGTCGGCGCTGCCGCTCAGGGTATAGGGCACGGTGACCGGGTACTGGGCGGCCGGGCCGTTCAGGTAGGCGCGCAGGGTGACGCTGGCGCCTTCGGCGGAGACCGGGTCGGGGCCGAAGCTGATCTGCGGAATCACGCTGACGGTTTGATCGGTGCTGGCGGTATTGCCGGCGTTGTCGGTGGCGCTGCGCTCAACCAGGTGTTGCCCCGGTGCGAAATAGCCCCGGTCGGGAGTGGTGTTGATGTCACCGTCCCGGCCGTCGCTGGCCACCAAAGTGCCCAGCTGCACTAGGGTGAACAGGCCGGTGGAATCCGTGCTCACCGGTGTGGCCGCGCCCAGCAGCGGCGCATAGTCATCCACGGTGGGGTCGCTATTGGCGAGGAACTCGTCCAGGTTGCTGGTGCCGTCACCATCCAGATCGGTATCGGCGTCCCCGGGATCTCTGGGGTCCAGTCCGGCGGTGGTCTCAAAGTCGTTGCTCATGCCATCGCCATCGATGTCATCGTCATGGATATCGGCAATGGTGTCGCCATCCAGATCGGCGAGCACTTCAATCGTCATTTCCAGGGTGCTGTCCGCCTGCCCATCGCTGGCAGTCAGGGTGATGGCAGATACCTGGCCCACGGTGTCGGCGCCCGGGGTGCCGGTGATCTCGCCGCTGCTGCTGTTCACGCTGGCCCAGGCGGGCAGGCCGCTGGCGGTGACGGTGAGGGTGTCACCTTCCACGTCGGACAGGGTGGTGGGGCTCACGCTGAGCGCCACGTTTTCCACCGCGCTGATGCTGGCCGGGCCGGTCAGGGTGGGGGCGTCGTTGATCCCGGCAATATTCACGGTGACGGTGATGTCGGTGATGCCGCCGTTGCCGTCGGCAACGCGCACCACAAAGCTGTCGCTGCCGCTGTAGTCGGGGGCAGGCTGGTAATCGATGGCGGGGCTGGCGCCGGTGCCGCTGACGGTGGCCGTGCCTTCGCTGGCCGGGGTCTGTAGCGACCAGCTCAGCAGGTCATCCTCAATATCGCTGGCATCCAGTGTCAGCGCAAAGGCGGTGGGTGAGCTGTCTTCGTCCATGTCCACGGTCACCGCATTGCCCTGGGTGATCACGGGGGCATCGTTGAGCGGGTTGATGGTGACGTTGAAGGTGTGGCTGGCCGCGCCGCCGTTACCGTCGCTGACGCTCACCGCGAAGTTGTCCGTGCCATTGAAATTCAGGGCGGGGGTGTAGGTCACATTGCCGCCGGCCACTTCCACCTGGCCGTTGGCTGCGGCGCTGGAAACGCTCCAGTTCAGCGGATCACTTTCCACATCGTTGGCAGTCAGCGTGGTCAGCAGGGCGCTGTCTTCGTCGGTGATGTAATCGGCGTCGCTTCCCTCACTGATGACCGGTGCGTCGTTGACGCTGGCGATGGTCAGGGTCGCCGTGGCGGTGGGGCTGAACAGGGTGCCATCGCTGGCCCGCCAGTTGAAGCTGCTGCTGCCGTGCCAGTTGGCATCGGGCATGAAGGAAAGGGTATTCAGGTCGGCCAGGGGCATCAGGGTGCCGGCGCTGACCGCAACGCCAGCCTGCAGCAGGGTGCCGTTGGCGGGCAGGGTGTCGATGGAAACAGACAGGTTTTCGCCGTCCGGTTCGGTAACCGTAAAGTCGCCGGCTGACAGATTCAGCGGGGTGTCTTCCTGGCCGTTAACGGTAAAGCCGATGACCCGGGGTGCCCGGTTCACGGTAAGCGTGAAGGACTGGCTGTCCGCCGGGCTGACGCCGTTATCGGCGGTAATGGTGATCGGGTAGCTGGCCTCGGCGTTGACCGGTGTGCCACTGAGGGTGCCGTTACTGCTGAGCGTGACGCCATCGGGCAAGCTGCCGGCGGTGACGGAATAGGTGGGCGCCGGGTAACCGTCTGCGGTGACGCTGAAGCTGTTGGCCTGGCCTTCCGAGAAGGTGGTGGCGTTGGCGCTGGTAAGGGTGGGCGGGCCTTCCACGAAAAGCGTGAACGATCTGCCTGCGCTACCGGCGCTGTTGGTGGCGGTAATCACCGGGTGATAGACGCCCTGGCTGCCGGTGGCCGGGGTGCCGGTGAGTCGGTAATTGACGCTGTCCCAGGTAACGCCGGCGGGCAGGGTGCCGGATTGGCTCAATACCGGTTCCGGTACCCCGGAGGCGGCAAATACTACCGGGGTGGCAGCGGCGCCTTCCCGGAAGGTGGCGCTGGTACCGCCGCTGGTGAATACCGGCGGGAACGAGCCACCGGTCGGCGTCACATACACCGAGTCCATGTCGATCTCGGTAATGTCGGTGGGGCCGGCGTAGTTGGTCGGTGCATCTCACCGGTATTGGCGGCACGGTTCCCGCCCGGAAGGCACCATTGATCCGGTGGTCATGGGCGCGCGGGCGGTGATGGCCTACCAGACCATCGTCAGCCGAAACATCCCGGCCCAGGACCCGGCGGTGCTGACAGTGGGCGCAATGCAGGTGGGTGAAACCCATAACGTGATTCCGGAAACCGGCACCCTGAAACTGAACCTGCGCTGGTTCGACAAGGGCGTGCGCCAGACCATGCTGGATGCCATCGAGCGGGAAACCCAGGGCATTGCCGTTGCTGCGGGTGTGCCGGAGGAGCGCAAACCCACCATGACCATGCTGGGGTATGCGGAGCCGGTGATTAACGAGCCTGCCCTTGCTGCGAAGGCCAATGAAGCGTTGGTGGCGGCCCTGGGGAAAAACGGATCATGCCCGGCATTCCGCCGGTGATGATGGGCTCCGAGGATTTCCCCATGCTGGTGGCGGGCATTGAAGATGCCGAAACCCTGTTTGTGGAAGTGGGCGGTGGCGCCCCGGATGTGATGAAGAAATACATGAGTACCGGCGAACTGCCGCCGCTCAATCACAACCCGAAATTCCGCATCGACAATCCGGGCCTGGCGATTACCACCGCCGTGCAGGCCAACAGCACCTTGTTGCTGGATGCCTTTCTTGCCGGTGACGCCGAATAACCTCGACGCACTTTGCGGTGATAAAAAAACAGCGGCCAAGGCCGCTGTTTTTGTTTGCAGGGGATAACGGTTAGTTAGCCCGCCCTGGCCGATAGCGCCGGGCCAGGCCGAGCATGCCGAGCAGAAGCAGCAGGCCGCCCAGGTTGACGCTGCCGATGCCGGAGGAGCTGGAACCTCCTCTGCCGCTGTCTAGCAGATCGGCCAGCAGACCCTGGCGGGATACGGATACGACGCCGCCACGCACGGCAATCCTTGCATCGGCCTGGCCGTCCGCATCTGCGGCGCTGCCGTCACGGATGCCCACGCGCACACACCAGTGGCCCGGGTTCAGGCCACTGCGGTATGCGGCGGAGCCGGGGGAGGGGCAGTACCCCTCGGCGCCCGGGGCAGACGCCACGTTGCCGGCGGTGTGCCAGCCGCCGTTGGCGAACAGCTGGAAGCTGGCGTTGGACCCGATCGCCCGGGCCTGGGGCACCACCAGGTAAGCGGTGCGTTGCGGTGCGCCCAGGGCGGCAATGCGCACGTCCACAAAGCGGTTGCCGTCTTGAAGGTCAAAACCGCTGTCGAGGGACACATTGAAGGCATCCAGCAGTTCCTGGGCGCTTATCGTGGCGGCGCTGTTGTCGGCTGCCAGAACGGTGTCGCCGAGGCTGAGCTGCAGGCCGGGCTCGGTTTCCAGCAGGTGTTGGTCGGCGATGGCGGGCTGGCCCTGCAGCACATTGCCGGTGGCGATGGCATCCAGGTAATCCGGCACGCCATCGTTGTCGGTGTCGGCAATGCCTTCGCTCGGGTCGTCCAGACCGTCGCCGTCGCTGTCATCATGGCCAAGCACCGGCGCCTCGCCCAGCAGGCGCAATGCCAGCGAGCTGCTCACCGCAGCGCTGCTATCGGAGACGGTGACCGCCAGGGTGTACTGGCCCGGGCCCAGCAGCGCCGGGTCAAAGGTGAAGCTTTGCGGGTCGCCGTCAGTATCCACCAACGCACCGCTGGTGGCGGACCAGTCCAGGGTGTGGCTGTCGCCGCCGTTGGCATCCTCGATGGTGGCCGTCACCGTGACCGGGCCACCGGCCGGGGTCAGCCAGCGTGTCTGCTCACCGTTCTGTTCCGCGTGCAGCTGAACCGCCGGCACCACATTACTTTCGTGGATGGTGACGGTCTGGGAGGTGAGGAAGCCGGTCACCGCATTGCTGGGGGTGCCGAAGATCACCTGCAGGTTTTCACTGCCTTCGCTGCTGCCGTCGGCGATCAGTTGCAGGGCCAGGCTGGCTTCGGTGCCGGCGTTGATGATCAGGTCGCCTTCGACCAGATCATGGTCGCTGGAGTCGGCGCTGCCGCTCAGGGTATAGGGCACGGTGACCGGGTACTGGGCGGCCGGGCCGTTCAGGTAGGCGCGCAGGGTGACGCTGGCGCCTTCGGCGGAGACCGGGTCGGGGCCGAAGCTGATCTGCGGAATCACGCTGACGGTTTGATCGGTGCTGGCGGTATTGCCGGCGTTGTCGGTGGCGCTGCGCTCAACCAGGTGTTGCCCCGGTGCGAAATAGCCCCGGTCGGGAGTGGTGTTGATGTCACCGTCCCGGCCGTCGCTGGCCACCAAAGTGCCCAGCTGCACTAGGGTGAACAGGCCGGTGGAATCCGTGCTCACCGGTGTGGCCGCGCCCAGCAGCGGCGCATAGTCATCCACGGTGGGGTCGCTATTGGCGAGGAACTCGTCCAGGTTGCTGGTGCCGTCACCATCCAGATCGGTATCGGCGTCCCCGGGATCTCTGGGGTCCAGTCCGGCGGTGGTCTCAAAGTCGTTGCTCATGCCATCGCCATCGATGTCATCGTCATGGATATCGGCAATGGTGTCGCCATCCAGATCGGCGAGCACTTCAATCGTCATTTCCAGGGTGCTGTCCGCCTGCCCATCGCTGGCAGTCAGGGTGATGGCAGATACCTGGCCCACGGTGTCGGCGCCCGGGGTGCCGGTGATCTCGCCGCTGCTGCTGTTCACGCTGGCCCAGGCGGGCAGGCCGCTGGCGGTGACGGTGAGGGTGTCACCTTCCACGTCGGACAGGGTGGTGGGGCTCACGCTGAGCGCCACGTTTTCCACCGCGCTGATGCTGGCCGGGCCGGTCAGGGTGGGGGCGTCGTTGATCCCGGCAATATTCACGGTGACGGTGATGTCGGTGATGCCGCCGTTGCCGTCGGCAACGCGCACCACAAAGCTGTCGCTGCCGCTGTAGTCGGGGGCAGGCTGGTAATCGATGGCGGGGCTGGCGCCGGTGCCGCTGACGGTGGCCGTGCCTTCGCTGGCCGGGGTCTGTAGCGACCAGCTCAGCAGGTCATCCTCAATATCGCTGGCATCCAGTGTCAGCGCAAAGGCGGTGGGTGAGCTGTCTTCGTCCATGTCCACGGTCACCGCATTGCCCTGGGTGATCACGGGGGCATCGTTGAGCGTTGATGGTGACGCGTTGAAGGTGCTGGCTGGCCGCGCCGCCGTTACTGTCGCTGATCTGCAGGGCCGCAAATAGCGGCGGGTTTTTCAGGCCGAATTCAGATGGACCAGCCTTTGCCAGTCACGTGGACCACGAATAGCTGGGGTCATCCGGACACTCCAGTATTCCAGCAACCGGGGCCGGGCCAGCCACCGGGTGCGTTATGTGGAAAGTTCTGCGCCGGCGGCTGGCGAATGCATGTTGTGTGTGGGGTCCCTGGCAGACCTTGAGAGCGACCTGCATTTTTATGGGCCGATCAACGACCCAAGGCCTCTGCCGATGCAGTTGCCGATTCCGTTACCCACATGGAAAGTGGGGTAAGCGTAGTCCGCAGGCCGCCTCACGATAATTTATGCGTGTCCCCCGAGTTGCTCGCGGATGATGTCAAACGATCAAGGCGCCTCCGTTGGAGGTTTGCTTGCAAAGCGAAGAGCCATCTACCGTAGGCCCTGCGTCAGATTGACCGTCTTTGCCTCGCAAGCAAGGCTCCAACGAACCGGTGCCTGTCCCCCGATGCCATGCCGCGTAAAGTGAGTGGTATTCCGGCATTTCCCGGCGCCTGTATTCATGCGTGTCCCCGATTGAAGAGTCTCTGCTTGACCTGATTGCCCCTGCTGTGGTCAATTATTGGAATTGTATTCCAAAAAAATAAAGGGAGAGCACATGTCACTTATCAACGGGCTGCGCAGCAGCCTTCTGGCTGGCGCAGTGATGGCCTGCGGCCTGGCACAGGCTGGTATTCCCACCTCGCTGAGCGAAAAGGTTGGCAAGCTGGCTGCGGACCAGCAGTCGGAGCTGGAGAAGGTGTTCCGCCAGTTGCATGCCAATCCGGAGCTGGCCTTCGACCTGCACGATACCTCTGCGCTGGTGGCCAAGCGTCTTAAGAAGCTCGGTTACCAGGTGCATACCGGCATTGCGGAAACCGGCCTGGCCGCGGTGCTGAAAAACGGCGATGGCCCGGTGATCATGTTCCGCAGCGACATGGATGCCCTGCCGGTGAAAGAGGAAAGCGGTTTGCCCTATGCCAGCAAGAAACAGGTGAAGCTGGATGATGGCAGCACCAGCTATGTGTCCCATGCCTGTGGTCATGATTCCCATACCGCCTGGTTGCTGGGCATCGCCAAGGTGATGATGGAAACCCGCGATGCCTGGTCCGGCACCCTGGTGCTGGTCGGCCAGCCGGCGGAGGAGCTGATCGCCGGTGCCCAGGCCATGGTGGACGATGGTCTTTACGACAAGGTGCCCAAGCCTTCCCTGCTGATTTCCGCCCACGTGTACCCGGTGTGGCCGGCAGGCACGGTGGCGGTGAAAGCCGGCCGCCGCATGGCCGGCAGCGATCAGCTGGATGTGCATCTCACCGGGATTGGCGGCCACGGTTCTCGCCCGGAAGGCACCATTGATCCGGTGGTGATGGGCGCGCGGGCGGTGATGGCCTACCAGACCATCGTCAGCCGAAACATCCCGGCCCAGGACCCGGCGGTGCTGACAGTGGGCGCAATGCAGGTGGGTGAAACCCATAACGTGATTCCGGAAACCGGCACCCTGAAACTGAACCTGCGCTGGTTCGACAAGGGCGTGCGCCAGACCATGCTGGATGCCATCGAGCGGGAAACCCAGGGCATTGCCGTTGCTGCGGGTGTGCCGGAGGAGCGCAAACCCACCATGACCATGCTGGGGTATGCGGAGCCGGTGATTAACGAGCCTGCCCTTGCTGCGAAGGCCAATGAAGCGTTGGTGGCGGCCCTGGGGAAAAAACGGATCATGCCCGGCATTCCGCCGGTGATGGGCTCCGAGGATTTCCCCATGCTGGTGGCGGGCATTGAAGATGCCGAAACCCTGTTTGTGGAAGTGGGCGGTGGCGCCCCGGATGTGATGAAGAAGTACATGAGCACCGGAGAACTGCCGCCGCTCAACCACAACCCGAAATTCCGCATCGAAAATCCGGGCCTGGCGATTACCACCGCGGTGCAGGCCAACAGCACCTTGTTGCTGGATGCCTTCCTTGCCGGTGACGCCGAGTAACCTCGACGCACTTTGCGGTGATAAAAAAACAGCGGCCTGGGCCGCTGTTTTTGTTTGCAGGAAATAGTGGTTAGTTGGCCCGCCCTGGCCGATAGCGACGGGCCAGGCCGAGCATGCCGAGCAGAAGCAGCAGGCCGTTGAGATTGACGCTGCCGATGCCAGAGGAGCTGGAGCTTCCTGTTGCGCCGTCAAGCAGGCCGTCGAGCAGACCTTTACGGGGTGCGGCTACGACGCCGCCACGCACGGCAACCCTTGCATCGGTCTGCCCGTCCGCATCCGCGGCGCTGCCGTCACGGATGCCCACGCGCACACACCAGTCGCCCGGGTTCAGGCCGCTGCGGTATGCGGCGGAGCCGGGGGAGGGGCAGTACCCTTTGGCGCCCGGGGCAGACGCCACGTTGCCGGCAGTGTGCCAGCCGCCGTTGGCGAACAGCTGGAAGCTGGCGTTGGACCCGATCGCCCGGGCCTGGGGCACCACCAGGTAAGCGGTGCGTTGCGGTGCGCCCAGGGCGGCAATGCGCACGTCAACAAAGCGGTTGCCGTCTTGCAGGTCAAAACCGCTGTCGAGGGACGCATTGAAGGCATCCAGCAGTTCCTGGGCGCTTATGGTGGCGGCGCTGTTGTCGGCTGCAAGAACGGTGTCGCCGAGGCTGAGCAGCAGGCCGGGCTCGGTTTCCAGCAGGTGCTGGTCGGCGATGGCGGGCTGGCCCTGCAGCACATTGCCGGCAGCGATGGCATCCAGGTAATCCGGCACGCCATCGTTGTCACTGTCGGCCATGCCTTCGCTCAGGTCGTCCAGACCGTCGCCGTCGCTGTCATCATCGCCAAGCACCGGCGCTTCGCCCAGCAGGCGCAGCGCCAGCGAGCTGCTCACCGCAGCGCTGCCATCGGAGACGGAGACCGCCAGGGTGTACTGTCCCGGGCCCAGCAGCGCCGGGTCAAAGGTGAAGCTCTGCGGGTCGCCGTCAGTGTCCACCAGCGCACCGCTGGTGGCGGACCAGTCCAGGGTGTGGCTGTCGCCGCCGTTGGCATCCTCGATGGTGGCCGTCACCGTGACCGGGCCACCGGCCGGAGTCAGCCAGCGTGCCTGCGCACCATTCTGTTCCGCGTGCAGCTGAACCGCCGGCACCACATTGCTTTCGTGGATGGTGACGGTCTGGGTGGTCAGGAAGCCGGGCACTGCATTGCTGGGGGTGCCGAAGATCACCTGCAGGTTTTCACTGCCTTCGCTGCTGCCGTCGGCAATCAGTTGCAGGGCCAGGTTGGCTTCGGTGCCGGCGTTGATGATCAGGTCACCTTCTACCAGATCATGGTCGCTGGAGTCGGCGCTGCCGCTAAGGGTATAGGGCACGGTGACCGGATACTGGGCGGCCGGGCCGTTCAGGTAGGCGCGCAGGGTGACGCTGGCGCCTTCGGCGGAGACCGGGTCAGGGCCGAAGCTGATCTGCGGGATCACACTGACGGTTTGATCGGTGCTGGCGGTATTGCCGGCGTTGTCGGTGGCGCTGCGCTCAACCAGGTGTTGCCCTGGTGCGAAATAGCCCCGGTCGGGAGAGGTGTTGATGTCCCCGTCCCGGCCGTCGCGGGCTACCAGAGTGCCCAGCTGCACCAGGGTGAACAGGCCGGTGGAATCCGTGCTCACCGGTGTGGCGGCGTCCAGCAGCGGCGCATAGTCATCCACGGTGGGGTCGCTATGGGCGAGGAACTCGTCCAGGTTGCTGGTGCCGTCACCATCCAGATCGGTATCGGCGTCGCCGGGATCTCTGGGGTCCAGACCGGCGGTGGTTTCAAAGTCGTTGCTCATGCCATCGCCGTCGATGTCATCGTCATAGATATCGGCAATGGTGTCGCCATCCAGATCGGCGAGCACTTCAATCGTCATCTCCAGGGTGCTGTCCGCCTGCCCATCGCTGGCAGTCAAGGTGATGGCAGATACCTGGCCACGGTGTCGGAGCCCGGGGTGCCGCTGATCTCGCCGCTGCTGCTGTTCACACTGGCCCAGGCGGGCAGGCCGCTGGCGGTGACGGTGAGGGTGTCACCTTCCACGTCGGTCAGGGTGGTGGGGCTCACGCTGAGCGCCACGTTTTCCACCGCGCTGACGCTGGCCGGGCCGGCCAGGGTCGGGGCGTCGTTGATTCCGGCAATATTCACGGTGACGGTGATATCGGCGTTGCCGCCGTTGCCATCGGCAACACGCAGCACAAAGCTGTCGCTGCCGCTGTAGTTGGGCGCGGGCTGGTAATTGATAGCGGGGCTGGCGCCGGTGCCGCTGACGGTGGCCGTGCCTTCGCTGGCCGGGGTCGGTAGCGACCAGCTCAGCAGGTCATCCTCAATATCGCTGGCCTCCAGTGTCAGCGCAAAGGCGGTGGGTGAGCTGTCTTCGTCCATGTCCACGGTCACCGCATTGCCCTGGGTGATCACGGGGGCATCGTTGAGCGGGTTGATGGTGACGTTGAAGGTGTGGCTGGCCGCGCCGCCGTTACCGTCGCTGACGCTCACCGCGAAGGTGTCCGTGCCATTGAAATTCAGGGCGGGGGTGTAGGTCACATTGCCGCCGGCCACTTCTACCTGGCCGTTGGCTGCGGCGCTGGACACGCTCCAGCTCAGCGGATCACTTTCCACATCGTTGGCAGTCAGCGTGGTCAGCAGGGCGCTGTCTTCGTCGGTGATGTAATCGGCGTCGCTTCCCTCACTGATGACCGGTGCGTCGTTGACGCTGGCGATGGTCAGGGTCGCCGTGGCGGTGGGGCTGAACAGGGTGCCATCGCTGGCCCGCCAGTTGAAGCTGCTGCTGCCGTGCCAGTTGGCATCGGGCATGAAGGAAAGGGTATTCAGGTCGGCCAGGGGCATCAGGGTGCCGGCGCTGACCGCAACGCCAGCCTGCAGCAGGGTGCCGTTGGCGGGCAGGGTGTCGATGGAAACAGACAGGTTTTCGCCGTCCGGTTCGGTAACCGTAAAGTCGCCGGCTGACAGATTCAGCGGGGTGTCTTCCTGGCCGTTAACGGTAAAGCCGATGACCCGGGGTGCCCGGTTCACGGTAAGCGTGAAGGACTGGCTGTCCGCCGGGCTGACGCCGTTATCGGCGGTAATGGTGATCGGGTAGCTGGCCTCGGCGTTGACCGGTGTGCCACTGAGGGTGCCGTTACTGCTGAGCGTGACGCCATCGGGCAAGCTGCCGGCGGTGACGGAATAGGTGGGCGCCGGGTAACCGTCTGCGGTGACGCTGAAGCTGTTGGCCTGGCCTTCCGAGAAGGTGGTGGCGTTGGCGCTGGTAAGGGTGGGCGGGCCTTCCACGAAAAGCGTGAACGATCTGCCTGCGCTACCGGCGCTGTTGGTGGCGGTAATCACCGGGTGATAGACGCCCTGGCTGCCGGTGGCCGGGGTGCCGGTGAGTCGGTAATTGACGCTGTCCCAGGTAACGCCGGCGGGCAGGGTGCCGGATTGGCTCAATACCGGTTCCGGTACCCCGGAGGCGGCAAATACTACCGGGGTGGCAGCGGCGCCTTCCCGGAAGGTGGCGCTGGTACCGCCGCTGGTGAATACCGGCGGGAACGAGCCACCGGTCGGCGTCACATACACCGAGTCCATGTCGATCTCGGTAATGTCGGTGGGGCCGGCGTAGTTGGTCGGGAACGCCAGCCGCACGGTGATCCGGTTGATGGCACCGAAATTCGGCTGCGGTGAAAAGCAGGTCGGGTTGACGCTGCAATTGAAGTTCAGCGCCAGGGACTGGCCGTCGGGCACATTGCCGATGCCGGTATTGTAGGTGCCATTCACGCCGCTGGTGTCGCGGGCGGTAATGGTGACACTCAGGGCAGTTTCCCCTTCGGCGGCCTCGGCCCGGACAATCCGGTCCATGACCAGGAAGAACTGGGTGTTGGTGCCGCCATCGGTGAGATCGATGGGGGAGGGGAACGTGTAGGTCATCAGCAGGGCGCCGGCGGTGTTGCCGTTGCCGCCCAGAGTGACCTTGGCGCGGCCACCGGTTTCGGTGAAAGTCGCCCCGTTGGTGGTGGTCGACGTTGCCGGCAGCGGATAGCGGGTTATTCCCCGGCTGGCTTCCGGCATGACCGGCACAAAGCCGTCAATCTGAATGAAGTCGGCCCTGAGTTGACCAAACCCCAGTAAACACACCAGCGCCAGCAGCGCCGGTAACCCCCGTTTGAACCCCATATTGTTCCCCTTGCCTGTATGCCGGTGGAATGACCGGATCAGGCTTTATTGTGAATAAAGCAGGTGCAAAATTTATCACACTAAAGAGTGAATAAAGCAGGGTTTTGTACGGGGGAGGCCCGTTATGGCCTGTTCTGTATACCTTTGGTGGCGGACAGGGGCGGAGATTGTGGAGATTGGGGGGGGAGATCGGGGACACGCACAGGTTTGAATGGGTGCGTGTCCCCGATTGGGAAGGCCGCTCGGATTACATCAACGCGAAGGCCAGATACAGCATCAGGGCTACCTGGGCGAGAAACAGGCTGGCGCGGATGAATACCAGGGGAAAACTGGTGCCGATCAGGTGGACCAGGCTTTGCCCGATGCGTGCCGCCACAATAAAGCCCGCTACCGCATTCACGGTCTCGCTCTGCCCCGTGGCCGCCGCGACCAGCACCAGGGCCGCAAATAGCGGCAGGTTTTCCAGGCAATTCAGATGGGCAGCCTTGGCGCGGACCAGAATAGCTGGGTCATCAACCGGTTTGCCTCGCTCCCAGTGGCTGGCTGTCTTCTTGCCGGTGAGCACCAGCGGTAACCGGTAGGTGGCGTAACTGAGCGCCAGAATCAGCGTCCAGACGATGTAAATCAGCAGTGCAGTCATTCCGGTCATGGTACGGCCCTTTTTTCACGGATAAACCACCAGCGTGGTGGCGGACGAGGCAAGATGGCGTGAAGTCCGGTTTGGGGGCTGGCCGCGGCAATGGGTGCGTGTCCCCGGTAAGCCTTGGCCGGTCTCAGCCCCAGTCACCCAGCCATTTCTTCTTCGCGTTCTCCACCAGATCCCGGGCGTCGTGATTCCACGGATGGAATTTCGGGCTGTAGAACTTGACGTAGGCGGGCAGCAGCCTGCGAAATATTCCGGGTTTGCCCCACATGTAGTTGAGTGCGCTGACCCATGCCTTCACATTGCTGAGCTGGCCGTCGGCCTTCATCAGTTGTATCAGATGCACGCTGGTCAACACCGGAAATAGCATGCTGACTCGCATCATCTCGGTCACCCGAGCAAATTCACTGCCTCCGACGGCTTTGTAGACGTCAAAGGCTACGGCCTTGTGCTCGGATTCCTCAATGGCGTGCCAGGCCCAGACCGGTGCCATGCGCGGGTCCATCTCGTCCAGTGCGTCGTACTTGAGGAGAAATTCCTCGGACATTATCGCGGTGAAATGTTCCACTGCGACGGTATGGGCGAGTTGACGTTCCGGGCTCAAGTTTTTACGCATCCAGTTCATAAAGCCGAGGACTTCTTTCTCCAGGCGCGCCAGGTCGACGCCGCGCTCCTGCAGGAAACCGTTCAGCATTTCGTGCTCGCGGGAGTGGTGCGCTTCCTGGCCGATAAACCCCTTGATGGCTTTTTTCAGTTCCGGATCGGTGATCTGCTTTTCGTAGTGGCGCACGGAATCGATGAAGAAACGCTCGCCAGGCGGGAAGCCAGCGGACATGGCAGCCAGCAGTAGCGTCTTCACCGGGTGGTTGTCCCACCAGTAACGAGGCAGGTCATTCTCGGCGAATTCGAATTTGGGGCGACGGATTTGCGGGACCATGCCCTTGGGGGTCTTGCTGACGGCGTTGCGTACGGTACCGGTGAGCCCTTTGCGTTTCTTATCCTGATTAATGGGAACATTAGCATTCATGGTTGTGCTCCTTTGCGGCCGTGGGCGGCCCTTTTGTCTCAATATGGGCCATACGGTACTGGTTGCCCGGCGAGGAGCGTGAGATTCTGCCCGGACAGAATAATTATCATTGGTGACCACATGGTGCACAGTGAGTTGATGGAGGAGACAGACAAGCTGCTGGCGAATCTGCCGCCCTGGACTCGTCAGCCCACCCAGTCAGCCACTTACCCGCATGCCTTCGTGGAAGCGGCGGTGGCGGCGGGTGCGTCACGCCAGGGGGTGCTGGAAAGCGCTGCGCTCTCCCAGGCGGATTTGGCGGGGCTGGAGGAACCGGGGGGGCTGGTGTCATTGCGGTCGGTGATTCGCATCGCCGCCGCAGTGCTGGTGCATACCGACGATGACTCCCTGGGTTTTGCCTGCGGGCAACGGATGCCGCTGACCGCCCATGGCCATCTGGGATATGCCCTGATGTGTGCCGACACGCCGCGCCAGGCGATACATATTCTCGAGACCTACTGGCATGTGCGTGGACGCGGTGCCCTGTGTACCGTCCATGAGGAAACGCAGCGCGTTTTTCTGGAGTTGTTGCCCGAAGTGGATTCGCCGGCCAGGGTGCAGCAGATGCTGTTCAGCGCCATGCTGACAAGCATTTTCAAGGGCATCGAATTCTTGTTACCCCAGGCACCGATCACGGTGGAGTTCTGGCTGCAGTATGACTTTTCCCTTCGCCCTGGCACTGACATGGCGTCCCTGCCACCGGTGCGGCTGGGAATGCCGCGGGTGGGGATTGCCCTGGAGGGCGATCTGACCATTCTGGATGCCCCTCTGCAAACAGCTAATCCGGAAGGCCTGCGCGCTGCGCTGGCTCTGTGCGAACGGGAAAGTGCGCTGTCGGCGGCGGGCAGTGATGTGCTGCGTCGTGTGCGTACTGCTCTGGTGCCGGGGCCTGACGGCTATCTATCACTGGAGGGGCTGGCTCAGATGCTGCACATGACACCGCGCACGCTACGGCGCCGGCTGCAGGAACAGGGTTATAACTATCAACAATTGCTGGAAGACGCCCGCCGTCGTGACAGTGCCCAGCTGCTGCGTGATCCGACACTGGAGATCCGCCGTATCAGTGAAAAGCTGGGATATCTGAACCCGGCCAATTTTACCCGTGCCTTCAAGGGCTGGACGGGTATGTCGCCCCGGGAGTGGCGGCGGCAATGGGAAAATGGCGGGTAGCAAGTGGGAATCAGTGCTCGAACGCCCACTTACTACCATGGTCGCCTGGGGTGGCGCCTAGTCACTGACGTATAGTAAAGGCTCATGCGCTGCAGGAGCCCGCCATGGCCTTTCAGGTCTATCAGCCACTGCCGTTTGGCATTACCCGTATCGATACCGCCATGGTTCACGACGAGCTGGCGGCCTGTTATCTGCTGGAAGACGCCGGCGAATGCGCCATCATCGAGACCGGCACCCACAACACGGTCCCCATCATCCTGTCTCTGCTGGCGGAAAAGGGGATTGATCGGCGGCAGGTGAAATACGTGATTCCCACCCATGTGCATCTGGATCATGCCGGGGGTGTGGGTGGCTTGATGGAAGCGTTACCCGAGGCCACCTTGTTGATCCACCCCCGTGGCGCCCGCCACATGATCGACCCGGCTAAACTCAAGGCCGGGGCCATGGCTGTCTATGGGGAGAAAGCGTTCGCGGATATCTATGGGGATGTGATCCCGGTGCCGGAAAGCCGGGTGCGGACCATGGATGACGGGGACCAGGCCGTGGTGGGCGGGCGCACCCTGCAGTTTATCGATACACCGGGGCATGCCCGGCACCACTTCTGCGTCCACGACCCGGTATCCCGGGGGCTGTTCACCGGCGATACCTTTGGGCTTTCCTATCCTGCCCTGACCACCCCGAACGGGCCCTTTATCTGCCCGACCACCACTCCGGTGCAGTTCGATCCGCCGGCGCTGAAAGCCTCCATCCGCAAGCTGCTGGCCCTTGCGCCCCAGCGTATTTACCTAACCCATTACGGCATGGTGGAAAACCCGCAACCCCTGGGCGAGCGACTGCTGACCATGGTGGACGACTATGTGGCCCTGGCGGAAAACGTGGCACCAACCAGCGACACTGAGGCGCTGGAAAAAGTACTAATGACTGCCATGGGTGAGTATCTGTTTCGCTGTGCCCGTGAACATGGCTGTGAGATGTCCGACGAGCAGCTGCAGGCGGTGCTGGGGCTGGATATCCAGCTCAACAGCCAGGGCCTGGCGGTGTGGTTGCAGTCCCGTTCCTCTTAGCCCGACGATGAAAACCGGTATTCATGGCGGCATGCTGCTGCCTGATATTTCTTGTAGGAGCGTCGCTGGCGGCGCGAACTGGAACGAAGTGCATAACCCGACGTTTGCAATCGCGCCGCCAGCGACGCTCCTACGGAAAGCCGGAAAAAGGATTCATTAACGGTAATAGGGTTCCCGGGTGTTCCGTCATCCGATTGTTGCCCGGCATGTTGTTATACTGCGGGCACTTTTCTCCGAAACAGGCCTTGTTATGCGCGGTATGAGCCAGGACGTCACCCCCAAACCTATCGACTGGTCCGTGCTGAAAACCCTGTTTCCCTATCTGCTGGAATTCCGTACCCGTATTGCCCTGGCGGTGGTTTGCCTGGTGCTGGCCAAGCTGGCCAGCGTGGGGTTGCCGTTTATTCTCAAGCACATCGTCGACGGGCTGGACGCCAAGGATGTCAGTCAGTTGATCACCCTGCCGCTGGGTCTGTTGCTGGCCTACGGGGTGGTGCGTTTTTCCAATGTGCTGTTCGGTGAACTGCGCGACACCCTGTTCGGGCGCGTTACCGAGCGGGCCATGCGGCGGATAGGCCTGAAGGTGTTTCGGCATCTGCATGCCCTGGATCTGGATTTTCATCTCAACCGCCGTACCGGCGGGCTGTCCCGCGATATCGAGCGGGGCACTAATGGCATCAGTTTTCTGCTGCGTTTCATGGTGTTCAATATCCTGCCCACCCTGCTGGAAATCGGCATGGTGATCGGGCTCTTGCTGTGGAACTACGATGTCTGGTTCGCCTTGATCGTGGCGGTATCGGTGGCGGCCTATGTGGCCTTTTCCGTGTTCGCCACGGAATGGCGGCTGGCCTTTATCCGCGAGGCCAACCAGGCGGAATCCTCCAGCAGCACCCGTGCCATCGATAGCCTGCTCAACTATGAAACGGTGAAATATTTCACCAACGAGGAATTTGAAGCCCGTAACTACGACGAGAACCTGGAGCGCTGGGAGCTGGCCCGGGGAAAAAACCGTTTGTCACTGTTTGCCCTCAATGCGGGCCAGTCACTGATTATTGCCGCCGCCATGACAGCAGCCATGGTGCTGGCGGCGGTGCAGGTCACCGACAAGGTGATGACCCTGGGTGACTTCGTGCTGATCAATGCCTTCATGATGCAGGTGTTCATGCCGCTGAATTTTCTCGGTTTTGTTTACCGGGAAATGAAAGGCGCCATGACCAATATCGAAAACATGTTTGCGGTGTTGGACGTGCAGCCTGGTGTGGTGGATCGCGAAGGCGCCAGCGAGCTGACAGTGGGCGACGGTGAGATCCGCTTTGATGATGTGCACTTCGGGTATGGCGACACACGGGAAATTATTCGCGGCGTCAGCTTCACCGTGCCACCAAAACAGAAGGTGGCGATCGTGGGCAGTAGCGGGGCGGGAAAGTCCACCCTGTTCAAGCTGCTGTTCCGCTTCTATGACGTGAACAGGGGCGACATCACCATTGATGGTCAGTCGATTCGTCAGGTCAGCCAGACGTCCCTGCGCCGACAGATCGGCGTGGTGCCCCAGGATACGGTGTTGTTCAATACCAGCATCTTCGAGAATGTGCGCTACGGTCGTATTGATGCCAGCGACGAAGAGGTTCGCGAGGCCATTCGGCTGGCCTACCTGTCCGACTTCGTCGCCTCCCTGCCGAAGGGAGAGAACACCATGGTGGGCGAACGGGGACTGAAACTCTCCGGTGGTGAAAAGCAGCGGGTGTCCATCGCCAGGGCGTTGCTCAAGCATCCGCCGATCATGGTCTTCGACGAAGCCACCTCATCCCTGGACAGCCATTCGGAAAAAATCATTCTCAAGGCCATCCGCGAGATTTCCCACCAGCAGACCACCCTGGTGATCGCCCATCGCCTGTCCACCATCATGGATGCGGATCGCATCATTGTGCTGGACAACGGCCAGGTGGCGGAGCAGGGCAGTCATGGCGAGTTGCTGGCCCGGGGCGGCTTGTATGCGCACCTGTGGGAAGTCCAGCAGCACGAGAGTGGTATATCGCGTTAAGCCTTCAACGGGTAATTCTGAAAGGGAGTGGCAGCAATGGCAGAGAAGACGGTTTTGATTGTTGGGCTGGAGCCAACCCTGATTGATTTTTCAGATCCGGCCTATGGTTTCGTGCCGGGTATCAATGCGGAAAAGGTCAAGGCAGGGTTGGACGCGTCGGAAAACGCCCTGAAGGAGCTGGGCTATGCTGCCGAACAGTGTCTGATCGATTTTGGTGACACCGCAGAGGCGGTACTGCAGAAAAAACTGGCGCAGCAGCATTACGATTGCGTGCTGATCGGTGCCGGGGTTCGTGTTGTGGAAAGCAATTTCCTGCTTTTCGAGAAGGTGATTAACGTGGTGCACCGTCATGCGCCTCAAGCCCGGCTTTGCTTCAATACCCGGCCTGATGATACAGCCGAATCGGTTAGGCGCTGGGTGTAGTCAGCAGGCTACCGACAGGGTGCGTGAAAAGCGGTAGAAAATGCCAAGCATCATGGAGTAAAGGGCAAGACCTGAGCGCCGTCGGCGGGTACCCTGCCGATAAGAGATGATTCTAACCGGGAGCTGTTTTTATGTCCGATGACACCTACACCCCACCCCGCGTCTGGAAGTGGGACCAGGCCAATGGCGGTGCTTTCGCCAATATCAACCGCCCCATCGCCGGCCCCACCCATGACAAGGCCCTGCAAGTGGGCAAGCATCCTTTGCAGCTTTACTCCCTGGCCACCCCTAACGGGGTAAAGGTCACAGTGATGCTGGAAGAGTTGCTTGAGAAGGGCCACAAGGATGCGGAGTACGATGCCTGGCTGATCAATATTCAGAATGGCGACCAGTTCGGCAGTGGCTTTGTGGAGGTGAACCCCAACTCCAAGATCCCCGCGTTGATGGACCACAGCGTTACCCCGCCACGCCGGGTATTCGAGTCCGGCAACATCCTGCTTTATCTGGCAGAAAAATTTGCTGAATTCCTGCCCGCGGAACCAGGCAAACGTACCGAAACGCTCAATTGGTTGTTCTGGCAAATGGGCAGTGCGCCACTGCTGGGGGGCGGCTTTGGTCATTTTTATGCCTACGCCCCGGAAAAGTACGAGTACCCGATCAATCGCTACACCATGGAGATCAAGCGGCAGCTGGATGTGCTGGATCGTCAGCTGGCAGAAAACGACTATATCGCCGGTGATGAATACACCATTGCCGATATGGCCATCTGGCCCTGGTATGGTGCGCTGGTGACCAACAAGGTCTATGAAGCGGCGGAATTTATCGAAGCCCACACCTACAAGAATGTGCTGCGCTGGACCGAGCAGATCGGCGAACGACCGGCAGTGAAACGCGGCCGTAAAGTGAACCGCGCCTGGGGCGACCCTTCCAGCCAGTTGTGGGAACGCCATGATGCCAGCGATTTCGAGCTGCGCACCCTGGACAAGCTGCAAGGTGAGCAATAGCAAACCCCGGTGCTGATCAAGACGTAGGGTGCACTGAGCCCAAGCGAACTGCACCATTCAAACGCCGGATCGGTGCAGTTCGCCTTAGGCTCAGTGCACCCTACGCAAGGCATTACGTTTGCTGCTTTCCGGTAAGACGTTGTCGCGATGACGGTGATCTGACTGGTGTGATGGCCCTTTGTCTTGCGTTAACCTCACTCCATGACCACGTCGCCAACCGCTGTCCGCTTGGCGCCACTCGCCTGGGCCACTGCCCTGTTGCCGCTGGTGACCATGCATGTCTGCTACCTGCTCTCCGCCAGTGAGCAGCTGGTCCCCTGGTGCCTGCCCTGGTTCGAGGGGTGTACCAGCATTTCCCGCGCGTCCCGTTCTGGTACCGCCTATTTCGTGTTCAAGGCGGGCATGTTGCCTGCCTGTGTCTGCATGGTGTTGTTCTGGTGGAGCAATCGTTATTGGTTACGGCAACTGGGCGTGGAGCCGAAGGTCTGGTGGTGGCTGGGGATGCTGGCGGCCCTGCCTCTGGCGCTGTATACGGTGGTGCTTGGCCACGTGGGGGATACGCCCTACCTGCTGCGTCGGATCGGTGTCGTGGGATTCTTCGGCCTGACCTACCTGGCACAACTGGGGCTGAGTGCCTCCCTGCGTAACAGTGCGCTGTCGTCGGCGGGGCAGCGGTTGTTCCGGCTGTGCGGCGTTACGCTTCTGGTGGGCATCGGGTCATTGATACTTGGCGTGATCTGGCCGGAACACTACGACACCATGGATGACGGGTTTGAGTGGACGTTGGCGGTGCTGATCAATCTGCATACCTTGTGGGTGGCACGGCTATGGCAGCGTAGCGGCTTCTCCGTCACGTTTTCATCGACCCCCTGATCTGATATCGCGATCCAGACAATGCCGTAGGAGCGTCGCTGGCGGCGCGATCCCAAACCTGTTTTAAAAGCATTCTCCCCACAGATGGCAGAGAGCACACCGAGAAAACCTTTTCTTTTCCTCGGTGTGCTCTGTGCCATCTGTGGTAATACATTCTTTAGCCACGTTGGGCTATCGCGCCGCCAGCGACGCTCCTACGGCGTCTTTTGTGGGCAGGGCAAATCCATGGTCGGGGCGACTGGTTATCAGGTGCCGCAAAATGTCTGGCAGACCCGTTCCTCTGGCGCTGGCGGCTGGCGATAGGCGTTGTCCAGGCCGCGGTCCTCATACGGGGCGTTCAGCGCTTTCAGTAGCGCCGTGGTAACAGAGAGATTCCCCTGTTCCGCTGCGACCAGCGCTGCTTCTACGCGATGGTTGCGGGGGATCACCGCCGGGTTGTGATTGCGCATCAGGCACAGGGACGATTTGAGTGGCTTGCGGTTCCGCCCCAGTCGGGCCTGCCAGCGCTGGTGCCAGTTGATGAAGTCGTCATCCTGGTAAAAACGATCTTTTGGGAAAGACTTGGCAGTGAGATCACGGAAGGTATTGGTGTAATCCGCCTGATGGGTTTTCATCCATTCCAGCAGATCGGTAATCAGCTTTTCATCCACCGGATCATCACCGAACAGTCCCAGCTTTTTCTTCATCATTGCCAGCCACTTTCCACTGTAGCGTTCGTTGAAAGACTTGATCACAGCGGTGGCTTTCTCGATGGCGCTGTCCACGTCCTCGTCGATCAGTGGCAGCAGGGTCTCGGCGAAACGGCTCAGGTTCCACTGGGTGATGGTGGGCTGATTGCCATAGGCGTAGCGGCCCTGACGGTCGATGGAGCTGAACACCGTGTCCGGGTCGAAGCTGTCCATAAAGGCGCAGGGGCCGAAGTCGATGCTTTCGCCACTGAGTGTCACGTTGTCGGTATTGAGCACGCCGTGGATAAAGCCTACCCGCATCCAGTGCACGATCAGATCAATCTGGCTGTCCATCACCGCATCCAGCAAGGCCAGTGCCTTGTTGTCGCCGTCATTTTTTTCCGGGTAATGACGGTTCAGGGTGTAATCCACCAACGCTTCCAGTAACGCCGGATTCTGCCGGCCGGCGGCGTATTGGAAGGTGCCCACCCGCAGGTGTGATGCGGCTACCCGGGTGAGAATGGCGCCGGGCAGGGCGGTTTCGCGCAATACGGATTCCCCGGTGCTAACCACGGCCAGACTGCGGGTGGTGGGGATGCCCAGGCCATGCATGGCTTCGCTGATGATGTACTCGCGCAGCATGGGGCCCAGCGCGGCACGGCCATCACCGCCCCGGGAAAATACCGTGCGACCGCCGCCCTTGAGCTGGATATCCCGCCGCGCGCCATCCGGGGTGATCTGTTCGCCGAGCAGAATGGCGCGGCCATCGCCGAGCATGGTCAGGTTGCCGAATTGATGACCAGCGTAGGCCTGGGCGATGGGATCGCTGCCGTCGATCAGCTCATTGCCCGCCAGGAGGGCTGCCCCTGCCGGGCTGTCCAGCCCGTCGCCGTCCAGCCCCAGTTCCTTGGCCAGGGCCCGGTTGAACAGCAGCATCTGCGGTGCCTTCACCGGCTGTGGTGGACAGCGGGAAAACAGGTCTTCCGGCAAATGGCTGTAGCTGTTGTCGAACTGGAAACCGAAGGGGCGGGTCATTGTGGGCGCTCTGCAAACCATGGGCTTACAGGTTAACAGGAGGGGTCGGGCGGGGTCATTCGGTGTGGCTTTTTAACAGGCCCTAGTAGTCCTGCCGGTCCTCACTGGTTTGCCATAACTCGAAGGCGGCTAGCCGGCGCGGGTGATCAAGTTGTTTGGTGGTCAGCTGGCGCTGCGCGACAGGTCGGGCCAGTTCCTGGTAGATAAACTGGTCATCAAAACCGATACGGGCCGCATCGGCCTGGCTGTTGAGATAGAACAGCTTGTCGGGTCTGGCCCAGTAGATGGCACCCAGGCACATGGGGCAGGGCTCGCAACTACTGTAGATCACACAGCCATGGAGCTGGTGGCTACCGAGGTGGTGGCAGGCGTCACGGATGGCTTCCATCTCCGCGTGGGCGGTGGGGTCACGCTGGTCCGTCACCCGGTTACAGCCCTGGCCGATAATGACGCCGTCTTTCACCACCAGGGCGGCAAAAGGCCCGCCCTGGCCCTGGCGTACATTGTCCTCAGCCAGGTCGAGAACAGTCTGGATCAGGTTCTGATGATTATGGATCGGTTCCATGGTTCAGCGTCCTGAGGTATTGGCGTGCCAGCATTGCTTGGCATTCCTTAACGGCGGGTGACCTTGCCGATCACGGTGTTATCCAGATAGTCCGCCCAGGCCTGCAACATCTCCCGGCGTTTTTCCAGGTAGGCCTGGCGGTCGGTTTGTTCGTCGCCGGTCTGGCTGAGCAGTTGTGACTGGATCTGTTCCGCCTGGTAGCCCAGCTCGCCCAGGGCGGTGGCGGCCAGGGTGCGCAGGTTGTCGGTGGAAACGGGTGTAGTGCGGGTGACTTTCTTCAGCGCGCCGGTGAGGGTGCTGGCGCCCAGATGCTTCTTGCGGTCACGGGTGCCGGGGAAAATATATTCCTGGCGGCCGGTAAGGGGTTCTATTTCCCGCAGCAGTTCCACTGCCTGGCGGGGCAGGGGTACGGTAATGATCTTGCTACCGTCCGGGCTATCGGTGCTTTTACGGCGGATGCGCCATTCTCCAGCATCCAGATCCATGTCGGACCAGCGCGCGTTGACGATCTCGCTGGGCCTGGCCAGCAACCAGACGGTGAGTTTGAGCGCCGCTGTCGTGGTGGTGCGACTCCATTGGCCGAGCACGCCGCTGGCCAGATTGAAGAGTTGCTCGCGGGTGCTAAGCAGGAACTCCGGCTCGGTGCCGGAGCCGGTGAGGCGCCGGCGCAGGGCGCCGGTCTGCTGGTAGCCGGCCACGCCGGTATCGCGGGCATGGGTGTAGACCCGTTTGGCAATGCCCAGTACCCGTTTGCCCTTGTCCAGATGCCCCTCGGCACCCAGGGCGGCAGCCAGGGACTTCAGATCTTCCGGGGTGACTTCGCTGACCACCCGCTTGCCGATACTGGAGATCAGGTAGTTTTCCATTTGCCGTTTGGTGCGGCGAAACTGTTCTTCAGAGACTTCAAACCGGTAGACCCGTTCCAGCCAGTCCCGCGCCACCGCTTCGAAGGTTTCCACCGAGGGGCTGAACACTTCCCGCTTTTCACAACGGGTAATCGGGTCGGTGCCGTCGGCGATCAGCTCCCGGGCCTCGTCACGAAGCTGGCGGGCAAAGGCCAGGGTGACTTCCGGGCAGGGGCCCAGGGTAATGACCTTGCTGCGGCCATCGAACCGGTAGTTGAATTTCCAGGTACGATTGCCATTGGTCTCTACCAGCAGGTAAAGCCCCTTGTCGTCCCGGAGTTTGTAGTCTTTCTTGAGAGGTTCGGCGTTGCGGACGTCCGCGGAAGTCAGGGCCATGGCTCGCTGCAGGTCAGGTTATTGTCGGCATCGCGTAAAACGATGCAGGGATTACAGACAATAAGCTACCCAGCTTTGCCGAGGCGTTCAATTGCTGTGCGGTAAGTGCCCGTTTGCTGGCCTCTGGTCAAAGCCTGCCGTGGCTTTGGTGAGGCGAGCCCCGTCAGCGTCAGGTGGCGTCGCTGATGCTCGTCTGGGCGCCATCAAACAGCTCCCTGACTTCGCCACCAGCCAATACGATGGTGGCGATGGCCACCATGGCGATCAATGAAACGAGAATGGCGTACTCTACAATGGAAGCGCCACTTTCTTCCTGCACAAATGCAGTGATGAGCTTGAACATGGCCTCGCCCTCCTGGCGGTTTGGGTATCCTTTTAAATCACAATAGCACGCTTGTTCCGGTACGGTGATGACTTTGATGTATGCAAAAAGGAGAGCATGAAGTTCAGGTTTGTTGGGGGTTTTCTCCACCAAGTTGCCGGTTTTCGGTGATATTTTTCTCCCCGGGAAATAATGCAAAATTTAGGCATTTGTTGGCTTCTTGTAAGAGAGGCCGAAGGTCATGGCGCTTGCTGTCATTCTGCCAGTTGTTGACCTGGGGCAATTTGTCACACACCGTCGCAATTTCTATGTGCTAGCCTAGTGAAAATCATGAATCCTGTTCGCAGGCCTGACATGGGGAGGTTGTGCCCGTGGAGTTTGATCCGTTCCTGCTGGCCCGGCTGCAGTTCGCTGCCAATATCAGTTTCCATATTCTTTTCCCCACCATCACCATCGGCCTGTGCTGGGTGCTGTTCTATTTTCGCCTGCGCTATACCTTTTCCGGTGACAAGGCCTGGGAATATGCCTACTTCTTCTGGGTAAAGATCTTTGCCCTGAGTTTCGCCCTGGGGGTGGTATCGGGCATCACCATGAGTTTTCAGTTCGGCACCAACTGGCCCGGTTTCATGGAGCGCGCGGGCAACATTGCCGGGCCGTTGCTGGGTTATGAAGTGCTTACCGCCTTTTTCCTGGAAGCGTCTTTCCTGGGCATCATGCTGTTCGGTAAAGATCGGGTTTCCAACCGTACTCATCTGATAGCCACGGCGCTGGTGGCAGTGGGTACCTCGTTTTCCGCGTTCTGGATTCTCAGCCTCAATTCCTGGATGCAAACCCCCACGGGGTACCGGATTGAAGATGGTGTGTTCTTCGTGGAAAGCTGGTGGGAGGTGATCTTCAACCCGTCCTTCCCCTATCGCTTCGCCCATATGTTCACTGCCTCCCTGTTGACCGCGGCTTTCCTGATCATGGGTATCAGTGCCTGGCGGGCCATGCGCGGTGTGGATGGCCCGGCCACCTGGAAGGTGATGCGCACCGGTGCACTGATGGCGGCTGTGCTGGCGCCGTTGCAGGTGGTTATCGGTGACTTGCACGGGCTCAATACCCTGGAGCACCAGCCTGCCAAGATCGCCGCCATGGAGGGGATCTGGGAGACGGAAAAAGGGGCCCCGCTGACTCTGTTCGGCTTTCCCGATGAGGAAGAGAAGACTACCCACATGGCCATCAAGGTGCCCAAACTGGCCAGCTTCATCCTGACCCATGAGTGGGACGGTGAAGTGCTCGGGCTCAATGAGTTCGAGGGAGAAGCCCCGCCGGTGGCGCCGGTGTTCTGGGCGTTCCGGGTGATGGTGGGCATCGGCATGTTGATGGTGCTGGTGGGCTGGTGGTCGGCCTGGCGGCTGTTCCGCAACCGGGATGAAAACCGCGACACCCAGACCTGGCTGCTGCGGGCCCTGTCGGTGATGACCTTCTCCGGCTGGATTGCGGTGCTGGCGGGCTGGTACGTGACCGAAATTGGTCGCCAGCCCTGGATTGTGGATGGTCTGCTGCGCACCTCCGAGGTGGTGGCGGATCACAGTAGCGCCACCGTTGCCGGCACCCTGTTCGGCTATGTATTGCTGTACCTGTTCCTGTTGGTGTCCTACATCGCCACCTTGCGACACATGGCCACCAAGCCGGCACGGTCCCTGACGCTGACCCCTCAGCAACGGGCCATGAATGATGCGGAAACTGCCGAAGGAGGCGCGTGATGGATCTGGGATACTGGCTTCCGTTGTTCTTTGCCGGCGCCATGGGCCTGGCGCTGCTGATCTATGTCATTCTCGACGGCTACGATCTGGGCATTGGCATGTTGCTGCCTTTCGCCAGCGATGACGAAAAGGATGTGATGGTGGCAGCCATCGGGCCATTCTGGGATGCCAACGAAACCTGGATCGTGCTGGGTGTGGGTATTTTGCTGATTGCCTTTCCCCAGGCGCATTCCATCGTGCTCACCTCCCTGTACCTGCCAGTGACGCTGATGCTGATGGGGCTGATTCTGCGCGGGGTATCGTTCGATTTTCGGGTCAAGGCCGGCGACAAGCACAAGGCCAAGTGGAATCGTCTGTTCGCGTTTGGCTCGCTGGTGGCTTCCGTCAGCCAGGGCTGGATGCTCGGCGCCTTTGTCACCGGGCTCACCGGCGATGCTACCAGCACCCTGTTCGCCGCGTTGATTGCGTTGGCCTTACCGGCCCTGTACATCATGCTCGGTGCCGCCTGGTTGCTGATCAAGACCGAAGGCGAGCTGTTCAACAAGGCCGCTCGCTGGGGGCGGCTGGCGGTATGGCCCACGGGCGGGTTTTTGCTGCTGATTTCCATCGCCACCCCGCTGGTCAGCAGTACCATTGCCGACAAGTGGTTCACCCTGCCCAACGCCATCGGCCTGATGCCCATTCCTCTGGCGACCGCGCTGGCCTATGCAGGGCTGATCTGGGTGTTCAACAGCAAGCAGATCCTGAACAACGGTTATGGTTGGCTGGCCTTTGTGGCGTTGATGGTGGTGTGTGTGCTGGCGAGTATCGGGCTGGCCTACAGCCTGTTCCCGGATATCGTGCTGGGCCAGATTTCCATCTGGGAAGCGGCGTCGGCCACGGAGTCCCTGCTGTTTACCTTCTGGGGTGCCATCATCGCCTTGCCGATGATTCTGGGCTATACGATCTTTATTTACCGGGTGTTCCGCGGCAAGGCCACGCACCTGAGTTACGAGTAGCAATTCGCCTTGTGAACAAGGCTCCAACGGCGTAGTGCCCTAGCGCTACTTAAACCGTTGGAGCCTTGCTCGCAAGGCGAAGTTTTTCAAACGGTTTCCATTACCGGAATAATGATTTTTCGTTAAGCACTTTCTCCAGGCTTTGTCTCTCAATCCCCGCCATATCAATGGCAAACACCCCCTGCAGTAAGCCCCATAATTCTGTCACCGACGTGATCGTGTGTTTTTCACTGCGGCCATCAGGATAACGCACCGTATAGAGCTCGTTGAGCAAGGTATGGCGGCGATTTTCGCCGGTGCGCACGGCAATCAGGTTATTCACGAATTTGGATTGCGGGTGGCAGGCCACGTACCAGTTGGCCATCTCGAAATCCACGGCGCCCTGTTGCATCAGATCGAAGCGATAAAGCAGGCGCCATGGACCACCAACGTTAACCCACAAGCTGTAACCCTCCTGATCCACATCCACACGAAACGGTTCCAGCGGTGTGCTTTGTGGATCACGGCAGTGGAGTTGCAGTGGCGCGGTGGGTGTCATGCCACCGAATCCCACATCACTGAGATAGTCCTCACCGCCAATCGTCACCAGTAGCAGCATATGCGAGCGTGGTGGCCAGGCATCGTCGGGCTGGTTCCAGTAGACCCGGCCGGTGATGCCGCGGGCCTGGAACCCCAGGGTGGTAAGCACCTCCAGGAACAGCAGGTTATTCTCGAAACAGTATCCGCCGCGACGCTGGTGAACCAGCTTGTCCATCAGGGCCTGGCGATCCAGTGGCACCGGGAGCCCCAGCAGCGGGTTCAGATTTTCGAAGGTAATGGCCTGCAGATGTAATTGTTGCAGGGCCTTAAGGGTGGTCAGGGTGGGTGGCTTTTCCCCCTGATAACCGATCCGCTGCAGGTAGGCTTCAATATCCAGCGTCATGGTGTGAGTCCCTGTTGGAAAAAGATCAGGCAAGCATAAAACCTCAACTCTGGTTGATGTAAAGTCTCAATATCAAAAATAAAGGACAGAGGGTGCAGGGATGAGATGGGCTCTGGGGATTCTGGCGGGATGGTTAACGATGTCTTTTATGGCGTCGATTATTTCTCTTCTCACCATGGCGGGAACGCTCGGCTACAACCTGTATTTTGGAATGGAAGGTATTCCGCCGAAGGAAAAGGCCGATTGGATGGCCGGTTATCTGGACAAAGTGACGAATGATTTCTGGTTCATTGATTTTCCCGCTTGGGGGATCGGTGCCCTATTGGCAGGATGGGTGTTGATCCGGATTACGCGAACCGAGAACGGTTTTGCCGTGGTGGCTGTGTCTTTGCTGATGGGTACCTATGTCGGGCTGAATTACTGGAACTGGCCTGGCAGTGTCGGGCCCTTCCTGGCTGTTTCTGTACTGTTCTTTATCGGTGCTTATATTGCCGATCAGCGCCGGCAAAAAGTGGGAAAGGTGCAAGCCTCTGGTACTGGAGACGATATAGACAAAACTGATTAATATGGGAAAACGATAAACAGCTGGCAGTCGTTAAAAAGGATGCGGGTTACGCTTTTGCAAAACAGACCGGCATGATGCGTACAGGGCTGTGCGCTACACAGGGAAGGCGATAGCAAAAACGTTATGAAAGTCTCAGTGGCAACGGACAGGCTCACCTTTACCCCGCTCACCGAAGCGGACCTGCCGGTGCTGCATGACTGGCTGGGGCGTGAGCATGTCAGCCGCTGGTGGGGGCCGCAGCGCAGTCTGGAGGAGGTGGTGCGGGACTATCATCCGGCCCAGCGTTGCTTCGGCGGCCCCATGTTTTTCTTTATCAGACTGGATTCTGAGCCGCTGGGTTTTATTCAGCGTTATGCGCCTATCGAGCACCACCATGAAGGCTGGTGGCTGGAAATCGACGATCCCGGCGTGCGTGGGGTGGATGTGTTTCTTGCCAGCGAGAGCCACCTGGATCACGGGTTTGGCAGCACGGCAGTGGCGGCTTTTGTGGCGATGCTGTTCGACGACCCCCTGGTCACCGAAGTGATCGCCGATCCGGCCCCGGATAACCTGCGTGCCATTCACTGTTTCCGCAACGCTGGCTTTATTGCCCGTCAGGTGGTCAAAACCCCGGATGGCCCCGCCTTGCTAATGCGCTATCGCCGTCCTTGATCGTCAGGTTCCAATGAGCTGCAGCCCTTTCGCAGTGTCACGAGAGGATTGTCTCCCGGTGGCGATTTTCTGACACAATCAATGAATCCGAAACGGAGCGCTGAGTGTGGCTGACCTTCCCTCCCTGAATCTATTGCGTACCTTTGACGCCGTGGGCCGGCACATGAGTTTTCGGGCCGCTGCCGAGGAATTGCACGTTACCGCTTCGGCGGTGAGCCACCAGATTCGCGATCTGGAAGAGTATCTGGGTCTGCCGTTGTTTGTGCGTGGCGCCCGCCAGGTGAGCTTTACCCCGGAAGGGCAGCAATACCATCAACAGATTTCGCCGCTGCTGCAGCAACTGCGTCAGGCTACCCAGTCCCTGCTCAGCCGTGACCATCCCCTTGCCCTGCGGCTCAGTGCCATTCCCTATATCGCCACCGATGTGATTGCCCCGGAGCTGGCCGCCTTCCAGCGCCAGTGGCCCGGGTTGCGTGTGGACGTGCTGGGTGACACCCGCGCCATGAATGTGGAAGAGGGCGAAGCGGATGTGGCCATCCGGTTTGGCCTGGATATCCACGATAACGCCATTCCCCTGGTGCCTACCCAATGCACCCCGCTGTGCGCGCCGGAGATTGCCGAAGCGGTACGGAATGACCCGGAAAAAGCCTTTGCTACCTTCCCGGTCTACAACATGAGCGGCTACATGGATCTGTGGCAGTTCTGGCTAAAAGAGCAGGGCTGGCGGTTGCCAGCAGACCACACTACCAACCTGAACAGCTATCGAGGCCTGCTGGTGGCCGCGTCTCAGGGTGGCATCTGCCTGGGATTCCTGCCGGTGGCGGTGCCCTGGCTGGAGCGCGGTGAGCTAGCGATGCCGTTTGCCGAACGGACCGTGTCACTGGGGCAGCTGTCCCTGGAGGTGCGTGACGGGCTGCGTTACCAGCCGGAGATTCAGGCCCTGATTCCCTGGCTGCGCGAGCTGTTCCAGGGCTATCAACAGCGCACGGATGAGTTTTTCTCACCACCCCCTGTGTAATCCTCAATTTTCCCGTTTCCAGCCCCGGCCTAGGCTTGCTTTCAACCTTCTGTGTTGTGGAGCAAGGCCATGAGTCTCAGCGACAGTTTTACCCTGACCACCGAGGACGGCGCGCTACTGCAGGCCAGCGGCTTCCGTGCCCGGTCACCCCGGGCCGTGGTGGTCATGGCCGGTGGTACCGGTATTCCCCGCCAGTTCTATCGCCATTTTGCCGCCTGTCTGGCAGGCAGCGGTCTGCATGTCATCACCTTCGATTACCGGGGCAAAGATAGCGCCGTGGCAGCGGAGCAGTTGCGCATGGCGGACTGGGGCCGCCAGGATCTGGATGCGGTGCTGGCCCATGCCGCGCAGCGTTTTCCTGAGTTGCCGCTGCTGTTTGTGGGCCACTCCGTGGGTGGTCAGATCTTCGGGCTGGCCCGTCATTCGGAGAAGGTGCAGGCAGCGCTGCTGATTGCTTCCCAGAGCGGCTACTGGCGGCACTGGCCTGGGGCCTGGCGTTGGCGCCGCTGGCTGGACTGGCACCTGCTGACACCGGCTATGATTCGTCTAGTCGGTGAGCTGCCCGGCTGGATGCTGGGCGGCAAGCCATTGCCCGCCGGCATCAGCAAGGAATGGGCGCGCTGGTGTCGCTCGCCTCATTATCTGTGCGAACGCAACGGGGCGCCCATGCGCGATCACTTTGCCCGCTTGCGTTTGCCCATGCGGTTTTACGGCATCAGTGATGATGTCGGTCTGGCGCCGCTGGCGGCGGTGCGGGCACTGATGGGTTTTTATCCGGTGGCCGGCAAAGAGCTTCAGGTATTAACCCCGGCGGATGCCGGTGTTGCGGCCCTGGGGCATTTCGGTGTGTTCCGGGAAAGCGCCAGTGTGCTGTGGCCACCCATGGTCGAGTGGTTGCTGGTATCGTTATCCTGTGAGCCGCTGCGGTCAGGGCGCGGTGAGTTACAGGAGTGTCTGTCATGAAACGGAACGTATCGCGGCGGCTGTTGTTCGCCGGTTTCCTCTTGCTGTTACTGGGGCTGTTGACCGGCTTCACCCTGCCGCTTCTGGCCAATCCGCGTATGGGGCTGGCCAGCCACATGCAGGGCATTACCAACGGCTTGCTGTTGGTTGCCCTGGGGCTTTGCTGGGGGCGCCTGGTGTTGTCCTCCAGGGCCGCCTGGCTGACCGGGTGGCTGGCGCTCTATGGCACCTATGCCAACTGGCTGGCAACGCTGCTTGCTGCCATCTGGGGCACCGGGGCCATGATGCCGCTGGCGGCGGCGGGCTTCACGGCGGCACCCTGGCAGGAGCAAGTGGTCAGCCTGTTGTTGATCAGCCTGTCCCTGGCCATGGTGGTGGCGTTGCTGCTCGTGATCTGGGGCTTGCGTCCCGGTGCGCAGCAACGCCATGAAGAGGACGGGTAGTCTTTCCGACCACTGGCGGCTGGCAGGGCACCAGCGTCGATCAGATTTCACTCAATCGGGTTAGCCGTGTGACATAATTCCGGTATGAATGAGAACTCATGCCATGTCAGCGGTTGATCGCAATCCGCTTCCCATCACCGATCTGCTCGACTGGAGTGATCGGGACAAGAGCCTGTTGTTGTCAGTGCTCACCGGCCTGCTGATGCTCGGTTTTCTCGGCTGGTTATTGTTCACGCTGCGCTATACCGGTTTTGGTGAGCAGTTCCTGTCTTTGGAAGGGGCTGCGCTGGCCCGCGATATCTTCCTCTTTAACGTGATGGGCTGGCTGTTGCTGGCCTGCTGGGGCATCGCCCTGCACAAACGCAAACGCCACTCGGTGGCCTACCCCAATGTGTGCATTCACTTCTTCGGCTTTTCCTTTCTCGGGGTCGGCTATGTGATGGGCCTGTATAACCCGATCATGGGTCTGGTTCTGGTGGGGTCACCGCTCACCGGCTTTATTCTCTTCGATTTCAAACGGGTCACCTGCAGCCTGGTGCTGCACACCGTCATGGTGCTGGCCATCTATGCGCTGATCGTGCAGGGCAAGCTGCAATATGCGCCGCTGCTAAAGGCGGATCCGGTGACCAAGGACATGGTGTCCGTTTACTGGGTCAACAGCATGATTGCCTTTTCCGTCCCTTTTCTGACCATGGTGTTCGGGTTCACCTATGTACTGCTGCGCCGTTGGCAGATTCGTGAAAATCAGATTCGGGACCTGGCCGTTACCGATCCGCTGACTGGCCTGTCGAACCGGCGCGCCCTGTTCGATCAGTTCAGCTATGAGCTCGCACGTAGCCGGCGCAGTGGTAGCTCTGTATCGGTATGCGTCATGGATCTGGACCATTTCAAACAGATCAATGACCGCTATGGTCATGGTGCCGGGGACCGGGTACTGGAGAGGGTGGCGGAGATATTGAAAGGGTCTCTGCGTGAAACTGATCGTGTCGGCCGCATTGGTGGTGAAGAGTTCATGGTGCTGATGCCGGAAACGGATCTGAATGGCGCAGCCCTGGTAGTGGAGCGATGTCGTAAAGGGATAGAGGCGCAGCGCATTGCACTTTCCGATGTATCGATATCGGTTACCGCGAGTTTTGGTGTCGCTTGTGTCCGGGGGGATGAGGTGCTCAGCGAAGAGCAGATTTTCTGCCAGGCAGACAAAGCCTTGTACCATGCGAAGGAGAGGGGCAGAAACAGAGTTGAATTCTGGCATGGCGACACTGAGCAGCGATTCCGGGAGGCGGGAGCAGGGATTGCCTGAATAGCAAACTCCCTGGGGTTTCTTCAAATAATGAAAATTGGCGAGGGATGCCAATGAATTATAAGAATGAAAGGAAAACATGGGGGTGGATGTACGGTTGCGCTGCCTTGTTCGTCGCTTCTGTAGCCTGTGCCGAGAGTACTGTTCCGGAAACCATTATTTTTGCCGGTGATGATAATTATCCTCCGTTCCAGTGGGTTGATGAGAGCGGGAAAAACAGGGGGATGATTTTCGACCTGGAGAAATCCCTGGTTGAACGACAAGGCAGAAAATCTGAGCACCGGTTGATGGATTGGGCGTCAGCAATTGATCAGCTTGAGTCCGGCCAGGTTGATGTGGTGGCAATGTTCGCTTCAAAAAAACGAAGTGAAAAATTCCTTTTCACGACCCCCTTCTATTTTCTCACGCACGGTATTTATGGTCTTCCTGGTAGTCCCGGGATAAGTGATGTGACGGCGCTTTCCGGAAAAAGTGTGGCGCTGGAAAATAAAGGATATGCCGAGGAGGCATTGGCAGAAAATAACATCGCTGTGATCCCGGTATTGCGGGAGGACTTCGAAGCCGCGCTTCGTGCGGTGATAAACGGTGAAGCAGAATTTGCCGTGGTTCCGCAGCAGTTGGCCAACCGCACTATTGCCCTGGAAAAAATGGACCTGCAGTCCCTGGGGCCACCGATATGGCCGAGACCCTATGTGTTTGCCGTCTCTGCAGAACGTCCCGGTTTGCATGCCTGGCTTCAGAATGAACTGGGTCTGGTGATATCCAGCGGTCGTTATTACGATATTTTTGAACGATGGCGTAGCCAGATAGAGTGGTCAGAAAATGCAGGATGGTGGCGTTACAAATGGTTGTTATGGGGCCTGGCAGGGGTGCTGTTACTGGCGCTATTGGGTTATGGCTATTCATGGCAAATGCGCACCCTTGTTCAGCGCCGCACTCGTGATCTTGAAGGGGCCCTGGATTCGCAGAAAAAAGCGGAAAATGAGTTGCGTCATTGGGCCAGCCATGACCGTCTGACCGGGTTGGCTACCCGCGCCGGGTTCTTCAGCCAGTTACAGGCGATTTCCCGTCAGAAAAAAAACGGTGTCCTGCTGGTTCTTAAATTGACCGATCTGAATGAAATTATCTGTGGGTTGGGCTTTCAGATCGGTGAGGGGGTGCTGGCGGCAGTCGGGCAACGCTTTCAGAAGCAGAACTTTCTCGCTGTCGGACACTTTGGGCGCGGGGTCTTTGCGGTTCTCGCAGAGGGTACGGTGGCGAGCATTGAGGATTTGATTGATGTGTCGCCCTTGTCGGTGGGCGGTATGGATATAGAGCCCCGTTTTGGCGTGGGGGTGGCGCGTCTGGAAGGCCGGCGATGTGATGTAACGGAAGTGTTGAGACAGGCGGAAACGGCAATGGCTGTTGGCGCCAGCCGCCGGCGTTACTGGATGCACTACCACCCGGGAATGGATCCGGACCCGCAGGCATTGTTCGTGATTCGCGATTTTCGCCGAATGCGGGGCGAAGGCTTGAGTGTTTGTCTGCAGCCTCAGGTTGATTTGAGTAGTGGGGCGGTGGTCGGCGCCGAGGTGCTGGTGCGTTGGAATCACCCTTCCCTGGGAGAGTTGTCACCGGCTTACTTTGTTCCCTTGCTTGAGCGTGCCGGGCTGATATCCAGGCTGACAGAGTATGTCTTGAATGAAGCTGTCCGAATAGCTGCAGGGCTTCGGCGTGATGGCTTGCCTACCTGTCTGAGTGTGAACATTTCCGCTGTCGACCTGCTGGAAACCGACTTGTATCGGGTCGTGTTACAGGCACTGGAAAAATATCAGGGCCGGCCAGAAGATCTGCGCCTGGAAATGACAGAAACCAGTGTCATCAGTGACCCGGAAAAAGTCAGCGAAGTGGTTGCCCGTCTGGCAGAGATGGGGGTGGAGTGCAGTATTGATGATTTCGGCGTTGGCTTTTCTTCCATGTCGTATTTACGACAGTTTGCTGTCAGAGAAATAAAGATTGATCGCAGTTTCGTCACTGACATGCTGGAAGAAGATGCGCACTACGCCATAGTGCGAGCGGTGATTGCCCTGGCCCATGAGCTGAATATGACGGTCGTCGCGGAGGGGCCGGAGGACAATGATACCGTCAAGGCGTTGATGGATCTCGGCTGTGATCGTATTCAGGGTTATGTGTTTTCCAGGCCGGTACCCCTGAGCGCTTTTTATGATATCCGGACTCGCACCCTGGCTGTTGGTGACAGGCTGGAAGCCTAGAATCTCCCGCCATGCCGGTTTACGCCAGGGAGATTGCGACCCGGCAAAGAAAGCGCAAGGCTCACTGAGCCCTGCGCTCTTTATAGCGTGCGGGCGGGGTGCCTACGATTCCATCCCGGCAATCAGCGCATTCACGGCGCGGGCAAACTGCACCGGCGAATCCTCCTGAAGAAAGTGACCGCCTACCAGGGTCTGGTGAGGCTGTCCCTTGGCGCCGGGAATACGCTCCTGCATGTACTTGTCGCCGCCCCGGGTGATCGGGTCGCCGTTGCTGAAGGTGGTCAGGAACGGTTTGTTCCACTGTTCCAGCACTTTCCAGGCCTTGCGATTGGCATCGCTGGCCGGGTCATCCGGGGTCACCGGCACCAGCTTCGGAAATGCCCGGGCGCCGACTTTGTATTTCCTGTTCGGGAAGGGGGCATCGTAGGCGCGACGCTCATCCGGGCCCAGTGTCTTGAAGGTGCCACTGCCGATAATGCGGGCGATGGGGAACACCGGGCTGTAAAGCGCGAAATTCTTCCACACGTGAAACGCCTTGGGGACTTTCAGATCGCCAGTGGGCAGCATGCCGTTACCTACCACGATGGCTCCCTTGCTTGAGCGTGCCGGGCTGATATCCAGGCTGACAGAGTATGTCTTGAATGAAGCTGTCCGAATAGCTGCAGGGCTTCGGCGTGATGGCTTGCCTACCTGTCTGAGTGTGAACATTTCCGCTGTCGACCTGCTGGAAACCGACTTGTATCGGGTCGTGTTACAGGCACTGGAAAAATATCAGGGCCGGCCAGAAGATCTGCGCCTGGAAATGACAGAAACCAGTGTCATCAGTGACCCGGAAAAAGTCAGCGAAGTGGTTGCCCGTCTGGCAGAGATGGGGGTGGAGTGCAGTATTGATGATTTCGGCGTTGGCTTTTCTTCCATGTCGTATTTACGACAGTTTGCTGTCAGAGAAATAAAGATTGATCGCAGTTTCGTCACTGACATGCTGGAAGAAGATGCGCACTACGCCATAGTGCGAGCGGTGATTGCCCTGGCCCATGAGCTGAATATGACGGTCGTCGCGGAGGGGCCGGAGGACAATGATACCGTCAAGGCGTTGATGGATCTCGGCTGTGATCGTATTCAGGGTTATGTGTTTTCCAGGCCGGTACCCCTGAGCGCTTTTTATGATATCCGGACTCGCACCCTGGCTGTTGGTGACAGGCTGGAAGCCTAGAATCTCCCGCCATGCCGGTTTACGCCAGGGAGATTGCGACCCGGTAAAGAAAGCGCAAGGCTCACTGAGCCCTGCGCTCTTTATAGCGTGCGGGCGGGGTGCCTACGATTCCATCCCGGCAATCAGCGCATTCACGGCGCGGGCAAACTGCACCGGCGAATCCTCCTGAAGAAAGTGACCGCCTACCAGGGTCTGGTGAGGCTGTCCCTTGGCGCCGGGAATACGCTCCTGCATGTACTTGTCGCCGCCCCTGGTGATCGGGTCGCCGTTGCTGAAGGTGGTCAGGAACGGTTTGTTCCACTGTTCCAGCACTTTCCAGGCCTTGCGATTGGCATCGCTGGCCGGGTCATCCGGGGTTACCGGTACCAGCTTCGGGAATGCTCGGGCGCCGACTTTGTATTTCCTGTTCGGGAAGGGGGCATCGTAGGCGCGGCGCTCATCCGGGCCCAGTGTCTTGAAGGTGCCACTGCCGATAATGCGGGCGATGGGGAACACCGGGCTGTAAAGCGCGAAATTCTTCCACACGTGAAACGCCTTGGGGACTTTCAGATCGCCAGTGGGCAGCATGCCGTTACCTACCACGATGGCGCGGAAGCGTTCCGGGTTTTCCGCCGCCAGCCGCAGGCCCAGCAACGAGCCCCAGTCCTGGCACACCAGGGTAATGTCACGCAGGTCCAGTTGCTCCAGCCAGGATTGCAGCCAGTCCATATGGCTCTGGTAACTGTAGGCGTTGATGTCGGTGGGCTTGTCGGACTTGCCGAAACCGATCAGGTCCGGAGCCAGCACCCGATGCCCGGCGGCGGCGCAGATCGGAATCATGTGCCGGTACAGGTACGACCAGGACGGCTCGCCATGCATCATCAGCACCGGTTTGGCATCCGCCGGGCCTTCATCCAGATAATGCATGCGTAGCCCGCCCACGTCTGTGTAGTGGGGTTCGAAGGGGTAGTCCAGCAGTCGCTCGAAACGGGAATCCGGGGTGCGCAGAAAATCCATGGCCGGTCCTTGTTGGTTGAGAAGAAAAACAGCTCTCAGCAATACCACTAGATGCCGGCAATGGCCAAGTCGTTACAGGACAAACCGTGATGGTTGTCGTTGGAGCGTTGCTTGCAAAGCGAATATCCCGGTCATGGAATATCGAGTTCGCCTTGCGAGCAAGGCTCCAACGGTGGAGGGGTAGGGTTGAGGTTTACTCGTCCCAGAGACCTTCCAGGGTGTAATCGCTGCCCGGCTGTGCCCAGAAACCGCCGTCCACGTAGCGGCGGTGACGGTCCAGCTCGGCGATGGCCTGCATGTCATCCTCGCTGAGTGTCAGGTCGGCGGCGGCCAGGTTCTGTTGCAGCCGTTGCGGGTTCACCGATTTCGGAATCACCGCCGTGCCGCGTTGCAGGGCCCAGGCGATCAGCACCTGTGCCGGGCTGGCGCTGTGGTGGTCGGCGATGTCATGAATGATCGGATCTTCCAGCAGCACCGGTTCATCCTCGGCCTTGAGGCCGTCCGGGCGGTCGGAGGAGCCCAGCGGGGAAGTAGGCGGTCAGGTGGATGCCCTGTTGCTGGCAGAAGCGCAGCATGGCGTTCTGTTGCAGGTAGGGGTGCAGTTCGATCTGGTTCATGGCCGGTTTCAGACGGGCCTTGCCGATCAGGTCTTCCAGCTTCTTGACGCTGAAATTGGACACGCCGATCTGCCGGGTCAGATTCTCGTCCACCAGCGCTTCCATGGCAGCCCAGGTGGTGGCTACGGGCAGCTCATTCAGCGAGACCATGTCGTTGCCGGACTGGGGAAAGGGCACGCCCTTCTTCAGGGCCACCGGCCAGTGCATCAGGTACAGGTCCAGATAATCCAGCTTCAGGTTGTTCAGGGTGGTTTCCAGGGCGGGCTGTACATCCTCCGGGGCATGGTCGCTGTTCCACAGCTTGGAGGTGATCCACAGGTCCTCGCGCTGCACGGTGCCGGCGGCGAACACATCCTGCAGGGCCTGGCCGATTTCGTCCTCGTTGCCATAGATATGGGCACAGTCGATGTGCCGGTAGCCCATCTCGATAGCCGCCTTCACCGCCTCGTAAACCTCGCCGGGCTGGGATTTCCAGGTACCCAGACCCAGTTGCGGCATGGCGTCGCCGTTGGCAAATGTCAGTGTTTTCATCACCTGCTCCTGTAGATGCTGTGTGACAGTACCGGCCGCTTTTGGCAGCCGGTCAAATACCCTACCCACAGTGACCCCCCAAGGGCACCGCAGTTCCTGCCGGATTGTTGTCCGATTCTCCGGAATGAGCGCTTGAGCCGCTTGGGGCATTTCGCTACTGTGGCCAACCCTTCTATTTCGGCGGCGCCTTTTCTCGCCGCCCCTTGTTTGGAACCTGTTTATGTGGATCAAGAATCTGGTTGTGTTTGTGGGCGAAGAGGCCTTTCCTTCCTCCGTGGCCGAGCTCGATGAAATCCTGGACCAGAACCGCTGTCAGCCCTGTGGCTCCCAGACCCTGCGCACCGAAGGCTTTGTGCCGCCCCTGAAAGGGCAGGACCCGATGGTCTATGCGGTGGACGGTTTTATCTACTGCACCTACCAGGAAACTTCCCGCCTGCTGCCCGGGCCGGTGATCAAGGAGCTGCTTGACGAGAAGGTGGAGCACATCCAGGAAGAGGAAGGCCGCAAGGTCGGTCGCAAGGAAAAAGCGGACCTGAAAGAGCAGATCACCTTCGAGCTGATGCCCCGCGCCTTTACCCGCTCTCGTCGCACTTCCCTGCTGATCGATACGGAGCAGATGGTGGCCTGCCTGCGGAGCATCGGCACCCTAACGGTTGCGTCACGCCAGCCGCGAAACCGCCCCTAAGCTGGTGGCCTGCTGCGCAAAAGGCCATCGGCAGCTGGGGTTCGAAGGGGTAGTCCAGCAGTCGCTCGAAACGGGAATCCGGGGTGCGCAGAAAATCCATGGCCATCCTTGTTGGTTGAGAAGAAAAACAGCTCTCAGCAATACCACTAGATGCCGGCAATGGCCAAGTCGTTACAGGACAAACCGTGATGGTTGTCGTTGGAGCGTTGCTTGCAAAGCGAATATCCCGGTCATGGAATATCGAGTTCGCCTTGCGAGCAAGGCTCCAACGGTGGAGGGGTAGGGTTGAGGTTTACTCGTCCCAGAGACCTTCCAGGGTGTAATCGCTGCCCGGCTGTGCCCAGAAACCGCCGTCCACGTAGCGGCGGTGACGGTCCAGCTCGGCGATGGCCTGCATGTCATCCTCGCTGAGTGTCAGGTCGGCGGCGGCCAGGTTCTGTTGCAGCCGTTGCGGGTTCACCGATTTCGGAATCACCGCCGTGCCGCGTTGCAGGGCCCAGGCGATCAGCACCTGTGCCGGGCTGGCGCTGTGGTGGTCGGCGATGTCATGAATGATCGGATCTTCCAGCAGCACCGGTTCATCCTCGGCCTTGAGGCCGTCCGGGCGGTCGGAGGAGCCCAGCGGGGAGTAGGCGGTCAGGTGGATGCCCTGTTGCTGGCAGAAGCGCAGCATGGCGTTCTGTTGCAGGTAGGGGTGCAGTTCGATCTGGTTCATGGCCGGTTTCAGACGGGCCTTGCCGATCAGGTCTTCCAGCTTCTTGACGCTGAAATTGGACACGCCGATCTGCCGGGTCAGATTCTCGTCCACCAGCGCTTCCATGGCAGCCCAGGTGGTGGCTACGGGCAGCTCATTCAGCGAGACCATGTCGTTGCCGGACTGGGGAAAGGGCACGCCCTTCTTCAGGGCCACCGGCCAGTGCATCAGGTACAGGTCCAGATAATCCAGCTTCAGGTTGTTCAGGGTGGTTTCCAGGGCGGGCTGTACATCCTCCGGGGCATGGTCGCTGTTCCACAGCTTGGAGGTGATCCACAGGTCCTCGCGCTGCACGGTGCCGGCGGCGAACACATCCTGCAGGGCCTGGCCGATTTCGTCCTCGTTGCCATAGATATGGGCACAGTCGATGTGCCGGTAGCCCATCTCGATAGCCGCCTTCACCGCCTCGTAAACCTCGCCGGGCTGGGATTTCCAGGTACCCAGACCCAGTTGCGGCATGGCGTCGCCGTTGGCAAATGTCAGTGTTTTCATCACCTGCTCCTGTAGATGCTGTGTGACAGTACCGGCCGCTTTTGGCAGCCGGTCAAATACCCTACCCACAGTGACCCCCAAAGGGCACCGCAGTTCCTGCCGGATTCTTGTCCGATTCTCCGGAATGAGCGCTTGAGCCGCTTGGGGCATTTCGCTACTGTGGCCAACCCTTCTATTTCGGCGGCGCCTTTTCTCGCCGCCCCCTGTTTGGAACCTGTTTATGTGGATCAAGAATCTGGTTGTGTTTGTGGGCGAAGAGGCCTTTCCTTTTTCCGTGGCCGAGCTCGATGAAACCCTGGACCAGAACCGCTGTCAGCCCTGTGGCTCCCAGACCCTGCGCACCGAAGGCTTTGTGCCGCCCTTGAAAGGGCAGGACCCCATGGTCTATGCGGTGGACGGCTTTATCTACTGCACCTACCAGGAAACCTCCCGCCTGCTGCCCGGGCCGGTGATCAAGGAACTGCTCGACGAGAAGGTGGAGCACATCCAGGATGAGGAAGGCCGCAAGGTGGGGCGCAAGGAAAAGGCGGATCTGAAAGAGCAGATCACCTTCGAGTTGATGCCCCGCGCCTTCACCCGCTCCCGTCGTACCTCCCTGCTGATCGATACGGAGCGCAAGCGGGTAATGGTGGATGCCTCGTCCGCCAGCCGCGCCGAAGAAGTGGTGGCCTGCCTGCGCAAGGCCATCGGCACCCTGCCGGTGGCGTATCCAGCCCCCAACTCCGCCCCCTACACCAGCTTCAGCAACTGGCTGAAAGACACCAAGCTGCTGCCGGAAGGCTACACCCTGGGTGACCGTTGCGAGCTGAAAGGCACCAAGGACGAAGGCGCTGCGGTGAAGTTCACCGCTGTAGATCTGGGTCAGGACGAAATTCTCGCCCACCTGGAAACCGGCATGGTGGCTACCCGCATCAATCTGGCCTGGCAGGATTCCCTGGAGCTGGATGTGAACGACAAGCTGGAGATCAAGCGCATCAAGGCGCTGGATCTGCTGCAGGAAAACATCGACGCCATGGATGCAGACGATGCAGTGGCAGAACTGCAGGCGCGCATCAGCCTGCAGGGCAATGTGCTGCGCGAGGCGCTGGATGGATTGTTCGGTTATTTCGAGGTGAATCCGGCGTAACCTGAAGCCGGACACCCTTTGCCGTAGGAGCGTCGCTCGCGGCGCGATGGCAAACGCCTTTAATCGCGCCGCGAGCGACGCTCCTACGGAAAGAGAGGGAAGGGCTCAGTCATCAATGTCCTTGTCGTCTTCCTGGTCCTTGTCCAGTTTGACGATGGAACCTTCATCGCAGTCCGGGGAGTGGGTGAAGGTCCGGGTCACATCCAGATAACCCAGGTGGGACAGGGTGCGGCGGCCCAGCAGTACCGGGTAGATCATGTCCGAGCGGTCGTTCAGGGTGAATTGCTCTTCATAGACGGTGTTGCCCATACACAGATTCATCAGCACCACCGGGCGACGATCGGCACCGCCGGCACCGCGGATCAGCACTTTGCGGTAACGGGGCTTCTCGAAGGTTTTTTCCATCTTTTTACCGCTGGCTTCATCGCGCACGTCCACGGTAAAGCGCACCCAGTTTTCCCCGTCTTTTTCAAAAATTTCCACATCGGTGGCGTGCAATGACGAGGTCAGGGCGCCGCTGTCCAGCTTCGCCTTCAGTTCCACCCCCCAGGGTTCCAGCGTGGCCTTTTCCACCCAGCCGAATACCGGGCGGTCGGCCGCCAGGGTCTGGCCGGCCAGCAGTAACAGGGCAGGGAGCAGGGCAAGTGTCAGGCGAGGCATGGCATCTCCTTGATGATTCATGTCGAACAGTACGACCGGTAACGGGCGGTCCGGTTCCCGCCTGTCCTGATCAGACCGGACCGGGTTCGAACTGGTACTTGTCCGGCTCGAACTTGCGGGTGCGCATCCAGTACTGGAAGGTGAAGCTTGGCCACAGGGTACGGTTTTTGCCGAATTCGTCCAGGTACCAGCTCTCACAGCCACCGGAAGACCATACCGCATCATCCAGTTGTGCCTGCAGGCGCCGGTTGAAGCCCGCCTGCACCTCCGGCTTCACGTCCAGGGACCCGGCGTCCTCACGCAGCAGTTTGTTCACCGCCTGCATCACGTAGTTCACCTGTGCCTCGATCATGAACACGATGGAGGTATGCCCCAGGCCGGTGTTGGGGCCCAGCAACATGAAGAAATTGGGGAAGCCGCTCACCGAGATACCCAGGTAGGCTTCCATGCCGGTCTCGTCCCAGGTGTCGCGAATTTCCTTGCCCCCCTTGCCGACGATCTGCATGGGACCGATGGGGTCGGAAACCTTGAAGCCGGTACCGTAGATAATGCAATCCGCGTCCCGTTCCACGCCCTGGCCATCGACAATGCTGTGGGCTTTCACTTCCTGGATGCCGTCGGTGAGTACCGCCACGTTGTCGCGATTCAGTGACGGGTAGTACTCATCGGACATGAGGATGCGCTTGCAGCCGATGGTGTAGTCCGGGGTGACTTTCTTGCGCAGCTCCCGGTCCTTGATGTTGCGGCGGATAAAGTGGCGGCCATAGAGCTCCGCCAGTTTCATGGCGCGCGGATCCACCGCCAGACCCAGTACCCGGCTTTCCATCCACCAATAGATGCCGCCGCGGAACAGTTTCTGGGTCACCGGCACGGTTTTGAACAGCAGTTTCTCGATCTTGCTCATGCGCCGGTCCGGTTTGCTCAGCACCCAGGGCGGGGTGCGCTGGTACAGATCCAGCTGTTTTACGTCCGGGGCAATGCGCGGCACGAACTGGATGGCGCTGGCGCCGGTGCCGATCACCGCCACCCGCTTGCCGCTGAGATCATAGTCATGGTTCCAGCGGGCAGAGTGAAAGGTCTCGCCCTGAAAGTTTTCCAGCCCCGGCAGTTTCGGGTAGGCAGGGATACTCAGCGCACCGATGCCGGAGACGAAAATGCGGGTGGTCAGCTCGGTGCCGTCATGGGTGGTCACATGCCAGATCTGCTGCTGCTCGTCGTAGACCGCTCGCTCCACCTCGCAATTGAAGCGCATGTGGGGGGTAACCCCGAACTTGTCCGCGCAACGTTTCAGGTAGTCCCAGATCTCCTGTTGCGGGGCAAACATGCGCGACCAGCGCGGGTTGGGGGCAAAGGAATAGGAATACAGATGGGAGGGCACATCGCAGGCGCAGCCCGGGTAGATGTTGTCACGCCAGGTGCCGCCGATATCGTCAGCTTTTTCCAGCACCACGAAATCATCGTAGCCGGCTTGCTTGAGCTGGATCGCCATGCATAGACCGGAGAACCCGGCGCCCACCACAATCACCTGATGGTCTGCCCGGGTAGCATTATTGTTTTTGCTCATTGTGCACCTCCCTGGTTGCTTTCATCATGGCGCAAGGCGTCCGGACGGGCCACCGCTGTTGCGCATTGCCAGCACACCGTTACCGACGATAAACAAAGCCGAAGCGCCATGACCCGGGCGCGCCCTCTGCCCGCGTCATGACCAAGGTGGTCGCCACCATGCCAGTTACGATGGGGGCAGAGAAACATGAGGAATTTGCGATGACAGACAAGCCATCCGCGCCCTCCCTGGGGCTGTTGCTGGGAGAAAGCCGGGCCATGCTGGCCTACGGGCGTTACCTGCTGCGGGGCATGGGCCATCGTCAGCTGCCTGCCGGCAGTGGCCAGCCGGTGCTGGTAGTACCCGGGTTCGGCGCCAGCGATGCCAGTACCCGCCCCCTGCGACGGGCGCTGACCCGACTGGGCTACAGCGTGTACGGCTGGGCCCAGGGCACCAACCTGGGCATGAACAGCAAGCGCAAGGCCATGCTGGTCAGCCAGCTGCAGGCCATCCATACCCGTCATGGCCAGCCCGTGGCGTTGATCGGCTGGAGCCTGGGCGGCGTGTTTGCCCGGGAGCTGGCGCGGGCCTACCCGGAACGGGTCAGCCAGGTGTTCACCCTGGGGAGTCCCATCAATGGTGACCCGGAAGCCAACAATGTGACCACCCTGTTCAACCTCTTTAATCCCCGGCGACCGCCGCCGGACCGGGAAGCCTTCGAAGCGCGTATCCCGGCACCGCCGGTGCCCTGCACGGCCATCTTCACCAAACAGGATGGCATCGTCTCCTGGCAATGCAGCCAGGAAGAAGAGGGCCCGCTCACCGACAACGTGGAAGTGCAGGGCACCCACGTGGGCCTGCCCTGGAATCCCCAGGTGCTGGCGGCCATCGCCGAGCGCCTGGCCCGCAACCCGGAGAAAGGCAATGAGTGACCTGCAACCGGGCCGCTACCGGCACTTCAAGGGCAACGAGTACCAGGTCATCGGTACCGCCACCCACTCGGAAACCGGCGACACCCTGGTGGTCTATCGGCCGCTCTACGGCGATCAGGCCCTGTGGGTACGCCCGCTGGCCATGTTCACCGAAACCGTGGAGCGCGACGGCAAGGTCCAGCCGCGCTTCGCCCGGGTAGGCGATTAGCCCGCCCCCGCCCCCCGGCCCCGTTGGAGCTATGCTTGCATGGCGAATGGGGTTCTGTTTCAGGCAAACGCACTGCGAACCTGACAGCTATTCGCCATGCAAGCATAGCTCCTACAGCAATAAGGCAGTCATTCGCCAAGATAGTCGTTACAATGGCCCCTCGATAGCGGAGCCCATTGCATGACCACCTTTGCCGACCTCAATCTGCACGAGCGCCTGATCAAGGCCCTCGGCGAACTGGAAATCACCACCCCCACGCCCGTCCAGGCGTCAGCCATTCCCGAGGCCCTGGCCGGCCACGACCTGCGTGTGGTCGCCCGCACCGGTAGCGGCAAGACCGCCGCCTTCATGCTGCCCCTGCTGCACCAGCTGCTGCAGCACTCCCGGCCGCGTACCGACACCCGTGCGTTGATCCTGCTGCCCACCCGTGAGCTGGCCCAGCAGACCCTCAAGCAGGTGGAAGCCCTGGGTCGCTACACCTTCATCAAGGCGGAGCTGATCACCGGCGGCGAAGACTTCAAGGTACAGGCCGCCAAGATGCGCAAGAACCCGGAAATCCTCATCGGCACCCCGGGGCGCCTGATCGAGCATCTGGAAGCCGGCAACCTGCGCCTGCAGGACCTGGAAATGCTGGTGCTGGACGAATCCGACCGCATGCTGGACATGGGCTTCAGCGATGATGTGCTGCGCCTGGCCGCGGAATGCCGCGCCGAGCGCCAGACCCTGCTGTTCTCCGCCACCAGCGGCGGCAACGCCATGGAGAAAATGGTCGCCTCCACCCTGCGCGCGCCCAAGTCCCTGATGCTGGATTCCGTGCGCGACCTGAACGAATCCGTGGTTCAGCAAGTGATCACCGCCGACGACGTGAAACACAAGGAACGGCTGGTGCAATGGCTGCTGGCCAACGAGACCTACGACAAGGCGGTGGTCTTCACCAACACCCGCGAGCAGGCCGACCGCCTGGGCGGCGTGCTGGTGGCCTCCAACCTGAAAGTGTTCGTGCTGCACGGCGAGAAAGACCAGAAAGACCGCAAACTGGCCATGGATCGCCTCAAGGCCGGGGCCGTGAAAGTGCTGGTCGCCACCGACGTGGCCGCCCGTGGCATTCACGTGGACGGTCTGGATCTGGTCATCAATTTCGACATGCCGCGCAGTGGTGACGAATACGTCCACCGCATCGGCCGCACCGGCCGGGTGGGCGGCGAAGGCACCGCCATCTCCCTGATCGCCGCCCACGAATGGAACCTTATGGCGAGCATTCAGCGCTACCTGCGCCAGAACTTTGAATACCGCCTGATCGAAGCCTTGAAAGGCAACTTCCTGGGGCCGAAAAACCTCAAGTCCAACGGCAAGGCCGCTGGCAGCAAAAAGAAAAAAATGAAGAAAAAGGCCGATGCCAAAAAAGGCAAGAAACCGGCGAAGAAAAAAGTGGTAGCGAAGAAAAATTCACGGACCAACAAGCCGGTACCGGATACCAACAGTGGTTTTGCTACCGTGAAGAAGCGGAAAAATCCCGGGCCGATCGACTGAAAGGCAGAGGATTTCTAAAGGCAATTAATAGTTAATAGTGAATAATTAATAGCGAAACCAAAAAAGAAGACCCCTCGAAATATCTCCAGTTATTATGCGAGCTTTCGTGGCTTGGGGTGAATGGATTCCCTCTGAGGCTTCTGTGGTACAGTCGGAAATTGTTAGACTGGTTTTCAAGGCAAGAGGCCGCGCCATCATGTTGGGCGCGGCCTCTTGCGTTAGAGTATCGCGGCGCTTTATCGCGCAACTATTAATTATTCACTATTCACTATTAACTATTAATTGCTTTTTTCACATCATTTTCCCGACCATCTTTAACGGCAAATGCCGCATGGCAAAGCCCAGCGGCCCCCAGGGCCAGCCTGGCACCGACGCATTTTTCGGTTCTTTCTCGATGGCCTTCACCAGTGCCTTGCAGCCGGTTTCCGTGTCTACCAGGAAAGGTGTGTTTTTCACCTTCTCGTTGATCTCGGAACGGATAAACCCGGGGAAGATGGTGGTTACCTTGATCGGGGAATTCTGCAATTCCACCTGCAGGCCTTCGGCCAGCATGGCTACGCCGGCCTTGGTGGCGGCGTAGGTGGTGAGGTTTTTCTTCATGCCGCGCATGGCGCTGATGGAAGAGATCATCACCAGGTGGCCGCTATTCTGGGCGCGGAAAATTTCCATGGCCGCTTCGGTCTGCGCCAGCGCCGCCACGAAGTTGGTTTCCGCGGTTTGCCGGTTGGCATAGAAGTAGCCGGTGCCCAGCGGCTGGCCCTTGCCCATGCCGGCGTTGATGATGACGCGATCAATGCCGGCCATTTCCGTGCGGAACGCATCGAACACCGCAAACACCTGGTCGTAATCGTTCACATCCAGCGGCTTGATCAGCACCTGGATACCCGGATGCTTTTCTTCCAGCTCGGCCTTCAAGGTTTCCAGCCGGTCCATGCGCCGGGCACACAACGCCAGGTTGCGCCCCATGGCCGCAAACAATCGCGCCATCCCTTCGCCCAGTCCGGAGCTGGCACCGGTGATTAGAATATTCTTGCGTGTCGGCATGGTTATCCCCGCTTTCAATGATTCGTTGTAGGAGCGTCGCTGGTGGCGCGATCACCGTGCGCATGGAATCGCGCCGCCAGCGACGCTCCTACGGAAAAGTTAGCGATACGTCACCTGCTCGCTCGGCAGATGCAGATGCTCGTTCACCGAGACTAGCCGCAGCTTGCCGGCATTCACAAGCACGCGGGTCACACTGGTGTTGATCAGGGTGCGGTTCCAGGTGATCAGGGCTTCGTCGGTGAGGCCCATCAGCCGCTGGATGATCACGCTGATGGCGCCGCCGGAGGTGAACACCAGGGCGCTGTCGCCGCTGCTCAGGCTGTTGCCCAGGCTGTAGGTGCTGGCCAGCACCCGTTCGCGGAAGGCGGGCCAGCTTTCGCTGTAGTCACCGTCGCCGCTTTGCCAGCGACGCAGGGCCTGCTCGAAGCGGGCCTGGAACACCTTGCGCGGATGCTCCTGCTCGGCCAGCCACTGGGTCAGCGCCGCCCGGTCGGTGGCCAGGGGCCAGTCCACGGCCAGCAGTTCAGTGTGGTTGTATTCGTTGAAGCCGGTATCGGTGTGCCACTCCTTCGGCAGCCCCAGTTCGCCCAGGGTCGCTTCGGCGGTTTCTTTGTGGCGTCGCATGGTGCCGCAGATGGAGCGGGGCACACCCAGATCCTGGTTCTGCAGGGCATGGCCGAGAATGCGGCTCTGTTCCCAGCCCACATCGGAAAGCTGATCGTAATCTTCCTTGCCGAAGCTGGCCTGGCCGTGGCGGATCAGGTAGATCACCGGCATCAGGCCTGCTCCGCTTTTTCCAGTTTGCCCTGCAGTCGTTGGGCGCCTTTCAGCATCACGCGGTTAAACACGAACGGCATGAAACGCTTCATCCAGTAGGCCCGGCGACCACTCTTGTGCGGCAGCAAAAAGAACTGCTTTTTAGCCACCGCCTGCTTGATCATTTCGGCAATCTGGTCGGCAGTGAGTTCGTCACTGGAAAGCAGCTTGTCCACCGTCTCGATCATGCCCGGTTCCGGGGTGCGCATGGATTCGTGCAGGTTGGTGCGGAAAAAGCCCGGGCACACCACCGTGGTGTGGATGCCGTAAGGCGCCAGCTCAAAACGCAGGGTTTCCGACAGGGAAATCACCCCGGCCTTGGTCACGTTATAGCTGCCCATCACCGGCGCGTGCAGCAGCCCGGCCAGGGAGGCGATATTGACGATATGGCCATGGCCCTGGCGCTTCATCATCGGCACGAACACTTTGCAGCCGCGCACCACGCCTTTCACATTGATATCGAAGATCCAGTCCCAGTCCGCCATGTCACCGCGATCGATACGGGCGGCACCGGCCACCCCGGCATTGTTCACCAGCACATCCAGGCCACCCCAGTTCTGCTCCAGCCATTCGCGGGCATTGTTGAAGCTGGCCGCGTCGCGCACATCCAGATACTGGAACTGCAGCTCGCCGGGCAGATCCTTCAGGGCCGCCAGGGTGTCTGCGGCGCGCTCCTGATTCACATCGCCGATCAACACCCGGGCGCCATCGCGCAGCCAGGCCTCGGCCATGGCGCGCCCCAGCCCGGAGGCGCCGCCGGTGATCAGGATGCGTTGTGGGGTCTGGGTCATGATGTGTCCTGTTGTCATGGTGATTTCGGTCGTGGATTGGGCGTCAGGCGTCGACCCGCCGAGATCCGGGGTCTTATCCATTGACCGATGCTAGTGACGGCGTTTCAATAAATCCAATGAATCCTCGCAATGATTACTGATAAACGCCATGCATGTTTCGCGGTTCGATCTCAATCTTTTCGTGGTCTTCGATGCCATCTACACCGAAGGCTCCCTGACCCGCGCCGCCAAGGTGCTCAACCTGACCCAGCCGGCGGTGAGCCACGCCTTGGGGCGCCTGCGTGACCGCTTGGGCGACCCGCTGTTCGTGCGCCAGGGCAGCCGTATGGTGCCCACCGCCCGGGCCCGGGCCATGGTCAGCCCGGTGCGTCATGCCCTGGGGGGCTTCCAGCGCTGCCTCAGTGATGAAGGCGGTTTCGATGCCAGCGAGGCGGAGCGCACCTTCGTGCTGGGCCTGCGCGATGGCCTGGAAGGCTGCCTGCTGCCATCGCTGATGGCGCAGCTGTTGGAAGACGCTCCCGGGGTGCGTTTGCAATCACTCACTATCAGCCGAAAGCAGATGGCCACTGAGCTGGCCAGTGGCCGGCTGGACCTGGCCTGCGACGTGATGCTGGCCCTGCCGGAATCCATCGAGCACCTGCCGGTACTCAGCGGGCCGCTGGTGGTGATGATGCGCGAGGGTCATGAGCTGGCTGATGACATGGATCTGCCCGGCTACCTGGCCGCCCAGCATGTGCTGGTGTCGTCCCGCCGCGAAGGGCCGGGGCTGGAAGATTTCGGCCTGGCCCGGCAGGGCTACCGGCGCCATATCCGCCTGCGCTGCCAGCACTACCAGGCGGCCATCAGCACCGTACAGAACACCGACTTGCTGCTCACCCTGCCGGCCACCCTGGCCGGTCGCCTGTCTCGCAAGGGCATGGTGATCAAATCCTTCCCGGCCGACCTGCCCGGCCTGGAAATGCACCTCTACTGGCACCGCGACCAAAGCGCCGACCCGGCCCACAGCTGGTTGCGGCAGAAGGTGTTGGCGTTGTTGAAAGAACAGCAGGAGCAGTTAACAGTTAACAGTTAACAGTTAACAGTTAACAGTGAATAGTTAACAGCGCGCGAGATCGCGCCAGTGTTGGCTAAAGCGCAGAGGCCGCGTCCCAGTGATGGGCGCGGCCTCTATGGTTGCAGGAACAGAAGCCTTCCCCGCGAGCTGTTCACTGTTACCTATTAACTGTTAACTAAAGTAGTGCGGGTTTTCCTCCACCCGAATATCGCTGGGCTTCACCACGTCGCCGCAGTGGCTGCATTGCAGCTGGGCTTCCAGGGGCTCGCCGCACTGGCGGTGGTAGCGAAAGAGGGGGGCGCCGTGTTCGCCGGCTAGGTGCTTGTCGCCCCACTGGGCCAGATGCACGATCACTGGGTACAGCTCCTTGCCCATGGCAGTGAGCCGGTATTCATGGCGCAGGGGGCGTTCCTGGTAGGCCACCTTGTCGAGCACGCCGCCCTCGGTAAGCTTGCGCAGGCGGTCGCTGAGCACATGGCGGGTGACGCCCAGGCGTTGCTGGAAATCATCGAAGCGGCGCACACCCATAAAGCAGTCGCGCAGCACCAGCAGCGTCCAGTTGTCGCCGATAATGGCCAGGGTGCGGGCCAGGGAACAGGGCTGTTGATCGATGTCTTGCCAGCGCATGCTAAACCTCCGTGAACGTTTTCTGATCATACAGGGTTGACGAGTTCTCAAAAAGAACTGACTATAAGTTCTAAATGGGAACCAACTGCTGGCCCCGCAACAAACCAGGAGGCTCCATGCCTGAATCCGCCGTCGTTGTAATCGGTGCCGGTGATGCCACCGGCGGTGCCATCGCCAAACGCTTTGCCCGCGAAGGCTATACCGTCTGCGTCACCCGCCGTACTGAAGAGGCGTTATCGCCCCTGGTGCAGGAGATCGAACAGGCCGGCGGCAAGGCCCGACCGTTCGGCTGCGATGCCCGCGACGAGGAGCAGATGGTGGCGCTGTTCGACACCATCGAGAAAGAAGTGGGGCCGGTGGAAGTGGTGGTGTTCAACATCGGCGCCAACGTGTTCTTCCCCATCCGTGAGACCACCGCCCGGGTGTACCGCAAGGTCTGGGAAATGGGCGCCTTCGCCGGTTTCCTGGCCGGCCGCGAAGCCGCTCGCGTGATGGTGCCGCGCAACAAGGGCACCATTATCTTCACCGGCGCCACCGCCTCGGTGCGGGGCGGCAAGGGCTTCTCCGCCTTCGCCGGTGCCAAGTTTGCCCTGCGCGCCCTGGCCCAGAGCATGGCCCGCGAGCTGGGGCCGGAAGGCATCCACGTGGTGCACCCCATCATCGATGGCGCCATCGACACCGCCTTTATCCGCGACACCTTCCCGGCCATGTACGCCAAGAAAGATCAGGATGGCATCCTCAACCCGGAACACATCGCCGACACCTACTGGATGCTCCACCAACAACCCCGCGACGCCTGGACCCACGAAATCGACCTGCGCCCGTGGATGGAAACGTTTTAGATAACCAATAACCCTTCACCGTAGGAGCGTCGCTGGCGGCGCGATTCCCGACGTTGGGTTATCGCGCCGCCAGCGACGCTCCTACGGAAATTCCTGAAAGGAAAAACCCATGACCCCAAAAATCGAATTCCTCTTCGACGTAGGCAGCCCCACCGCCTACCTGGCCTGGAGCCAACTGCCGGCCCTGTGCCAGCGCACCGGCGCTGAACTGGTCTACGTCCCCGTCTTGCTCGGCGGCATCTTCAAGGCCACCGGCAACAACCCGCCCGGCGCCGTGCCCGCCAAGGGCATGTACATGATGCGCGACCTGGCCCGCTACGCCGCGCGCTACCAGGTGCCGCTCACCATGAACCCCCACTTCCCGGTGAACACCATCACCCCCATGCGCATCATCACCGCCGCCATCGGCACCCCGGAACAGGATGCCGTCATCACCGCCCTCTACAACGCCATGTGGCGCGAGCCCTGCAAACTGTCCGAGGTAGACGAAATCACCCGTGTACTCACCGACGCGGGCCTGGATGCGCAAGCCTGGCTGGAAAAAGCCGCCAGCGATGAAGTGAAAGAACAGCTCAAGGCCAACACCGAAGCGGCCGTGAAGCGCGGTGTGTTTGGCGCGCCAACCATGTTCGTGGGCAATGAAATGTTCTTCGGCCAGGACCGGCTGGATTTTGTGGAAGAAGCGGTGAAAGGCAGTTAATAGTTAACAGTGAATAGTTAATAGCGAAAATCAAAAAACAGGAGTCGAATGTCCTGGGCGTAAATAGCCTGCCTCTGTAGGAGCTATGCTTGCCCCCAAGGGGATCTGCGACATGCGAACCGGCGCTGGCCGGCCAAGGCAAATCGGGGGAAGACCTGCCTCATTACCCCTGTTAAGTTATCAAGGAGTCGGTGACGCCTTGGCGGGGGACATATGCAGCAGACGATTCAGGAAGCGCTGGTTGCGTGGGTAGATGCGGCAGGGCTGGCCCTGCTTGCCATCATCGCCGGGTTGCTGGTCTATAAAGCGCTGGTCTACCTGATTGGCCGTTTTGCCCGGTCTGACTCCGTCGGCCGTATCTTCTTCGACGCGGCGGCGCGGGCCATTGGTGTGTCGCTGGCCCTTATCGCCCTGAGCAGCGTGCTGTACACCGTGCCTAACGATCTGCCCTGGCTGGCAGAGATACGCCATGGCACCACGCTGCTGCTGATCATTGCCCTCACCTGGACCGCGGTGGGGTTCACCTCCGCCATTGGCGACGTCATCGTCAAACTGAACCCGGCCTACGAAAACGAATGGAAGCGGGCGCGCAAGGTGGAAACCCAGACCCGCTTTCTGGTCCGTTGCCTGAATATCGTCATCGTACTGGTCGGCACCGGTGCCGCCCTGATGACCTTCGATTCCGTCCGCCAGATCGGCACCAGCCTGCTGGCTTCCGCCGGTATCGGCGGCATCATCCTCGGCTTCGCCGCCCGCCCGGTGCTCAGCAACCTGCTGGCGGGCATGCAGATCGCACTCACCCAACCCTTTCGTATCGATGACGCCATGTTCGTGCAGGGCGAATGGTGCTGGGTAGAAGAGGTCACGGCCACCTATGTGGTCCTGCGGGTGTGGGACCTGCGCCGTCTGGTGGTGCCGCTGCAATGGTTTATCGAAAACCCCTTCCAGAACTGGTCACGCAATACCGCCGACCAAATTGGTAGCACCCTGATCTGGGCGGATTACGGTATCCCCATTGAGCCGTTGCGCGAGGAATTCTATCGCCTGCTGGAAGCGGCCTCGGAGTGGGATGGTTCCACCGGCACCGTTCAGGTCGTGGAAGCCGGGGAAAAAGCCATACAAATCCGCTTCCTGATGAGCGCCAAAAACTCCACCACCCTGTGGAACCTCAGGTGCTCCATCCGCGAAGACATGATCGCCTTTATCCAGAAACGCTTTCCCCAATACCTGCCCCGCTATCGTGGCCAGCTGGAAGAGCCGCAGGAGCCAACCGGGCCGGCCAACGTGTTGCCCTGATTTGACAGGGCTGCACACACCAACAGAGCCCCATTGCCGTGGGGCGGTTTTCGTTATTCATTATTAACTATTCATTTTTAATTTATCTGCGCGTTTCCTTGTCCTCCAACATTGTGTAGATTCGGAACTGGATCACAAATCAAAAACCGGTCAGCCAGGGTGGCGTGGCCTGCGAAAGCGAATCGGGGGAAGGGATGCCTGTCTGTTTATCTTTATGTCGGCCTGGTGCTGGCTTCTGCAATGACTTCTCTTCTCTGGCTCGGCGCTCGGGGCAAGACCTGACACCGATTATGTGGCTCTAACGTGTGGAGAGAGACGAGCATGGATTGGAATAATGCCGTTGTTGGTGCGCTCATTGGTGGCGCACTAACGTCAATGGGCTTTATGTACAAGAGAAGAGTTGAGAATCACGTGATTCTTAATCGGTCTCTCTACCAGCTCTTAAATCTCTATAGGTCTATTAGATCTGCCGCTATAAGGCCGTCGGCGGCTGCAAAAATCATAGTTGAGGCTCTCCATGAGATTTTCCCAGAGTCAAAAAGCGACCCGTCAATGGCGGGTGTCGAAGAACTTTACGGTGAGATGTTAACGGAATTATTTAAAAAGACTTCAGGATCCGAGGACGAAGGTTTGCTCCAGATGTACCTTGGTGCTGTGGAAAACCTCTCAGCGGTTGATCCAGTTTTGGCTTATAGGCTTAGCGCAAACGCTGGCTTAAAGCGTTACTTTGTAGTGGTCTAATGAATCCGGACACCAACGTAGGTGGTAAAGTTACCACCTTAATCGAGGTGTCAGATGACCAGAAAACGACGTTCCTTTACTCCTGAGTTCAAGCAGGAAGCCGCCAGCTTGGTGTTGGATCAAGGCTACACTGTTCCCCAAGCCAGCACATCGCTTGGTGTAGTTGAGAGCGCGCTGCGGCGCTGGGTCAAGCAGCTTGAGGCTGAACGCCAAGGTGTTACCCCCAAAGGCAAGGCTCTTACCCCGGAACAGCGCCGGATACAGGAGCTTGAGGCTCGGTGTGAGCGCCTGGAACGGGAGAAGAACATTCTAAAAAAGGCTACTGCTCTCTTGATGTCGGACGACTGGAATCGTACGCGCTGATTGACCAATTAAGTGAGCAAGAGCCTGTGGAATTGGTCTGTTCAGCGTTTAATGTGCATCGTTCCTGTTACTACGAACACCGTAAGCGGTGCCGTCGTATTGATGCGGAGAGGGTAGCCTTGAAAGCCAAAGTGAACTGCTTATTCAATCAGAGTCGCAGCTCGGCGGGAAGCCGTACGATACAAGGGCTCCTCAATGAGCAGGGGGGAGGAAATTGGCCGTTTCAAGGTACGCAGTCTTATGCGTGAACTCGGGCTGGTCTGCAAGCAGCCCGGGCCTCATGCTTACAAGCAGGCGACAGTAGAGCGGCCCGATATACCGAACCATCTGGATCGAGAGTTTACGGTGGCAGCCCCGAATCAGGTGTGGTGTGGAGATATCACCTATATCTGGACGGGGAAAGGCTGGAGTTACCTGGCTGTCGTGCTGGATCTCTACGCCCGGCGAGTTGTGGGCTGGGCCATCTCCAGCCACCCGGATGCAGATCTGGTGGTGAAGGCCCTGGATCATGCCTGGGAGCAACGAGGTCAGCCTGAGAAAGTCATGTTCCACTCGGATCAGGGCAGCCAATATGCCAGTCGCATGTTCCGGCAGCGGTTGTGGCGCTATCGGATGCAGCAAAGCATGAGCCGGCGGGGCAACTGCTGGGATAATGCGCCAATGGAAAGGCTGTTCCGTAGCCTGAAGTCAGAATGGGTGCCGACAATGGGCTACCGCAACTTGCCTGAAGCAAAGAAAGATATCGGTGACTATCTGATGGGTTACTACAATCACCACAGGCCACACAGCTACAACGGCGGAATCGCCCCTGCGGTGGCAGAAGAAAAACCTAAATCACTGTCCGGGATTAGTTGACCACTACACTTGGTAGCGGCGGATGAGGAAACGGCAAACCTAAGGCGCATGGCGGCTGCCGAGCTTTCAGAGGAAGACATGAAGTACATTAAGGCCTGTCATGAGGAAGCTGCTGAGTTGGCCTCAAAGGAGGCTCTACACGAATTGAAGATAGATCTTCTGCTTTTGTCGATCAGGTGCGGAGTCTTTCAATTTATTGCGGTAGCTCGGCGGGTGTGTAGGAAGCATGGTCTTTCTGTCGGAGAAACGGAGAGTATAAAGGCTAATATAAAGGCTCTGCTTGAGAACCAGATCAAGGGTCAGCATGCTGAAACCTAGAGGCTCTAGAGGCTCTAGAGGCTCTAGAGGCGCTTTGGGTTAGGCCTAGGTCCGTGCTTTAAATAGCAAAATATAAGATCTGACCTCAAGCGCATGCGCTTACTTTCAACGAATGAAATAACATTAATTTCTGGATGGTTCATTAACGATATTTCCCATAAACGAAGTCAATGCTGCAGCGCAGCGTGAAGGTCGGGTCTCTTATCTCCTGTTTGAGTATGTGAGCGTTATGAAGATGGAGAGGCCTGCCCCTAGACTCCTTGGGGTGAGTAATTTCCATCGGCATAAAATATGTTAGAAGAAAAAATTTAGTGCGAATAAGAGAGAGAATAGGATGCTTGATTTTAACTACCCCAAACAAGCTCAGGAATTCTATGGGAAGGGGCCTGCCATCATTATGGGTAGCGGTGCCTCGGCTGCATACGGTATTTCTGGAATGTGGGATCTGGCGAATCATTTGGTCGAAAATACTGATACATCGGGGCTCAATGCTGCAGAAAACGAGACATGGTGGGAGTTCTGTCAGCTGCTAAACGATAGTGTCGATCTGGAGTCCGCCCTACATCAAGTAACAGCTTCTGAAGAACTGACAGCTAGGATTGTCAAATCCACTTGGTCGCTGATTAACTTTGAAGACAATAAAATATTTCAGAAGAGCCTTCAAAACAGTGCGTTGTTCCCATTGAGTCGCCTTCTTGAGCATATGTTCAAAAGCAGCCTTAAAAAAATAAACGTTGTCACAACAAACTACGATCGTTTGGCGGAATATGCATGCGACCAGGCTCGCATTTACCATTACACCGGCTTTACCCACGGATTTTTCCGTCAGCTCGCAGATCCTGAAGAAATAATTAGCTCGCGTAGAGTTAATATTTGGAAAGTTCATGGATCTCTGGATTGGTTTCAGTCTCCCCTAGAAGATACTGTAGCCCTCACAAATATCCAGGAGATACCGGATAATTATCAACCTCAGATTGTTACCCCAGGAACACAAAAGTACCAAAAGACGCATCTTGAGCCTTTTCGTTCCATTATTAATAACGCCGATCAGGCGCTCAATGAAGCCGGGTCTTACCTTTGTGTGGGTTACGGTTTTAATGACGAGCACATCCAGCCCAAACTGATGGTGAAGTGCCTTCGGCAGAAAACACCTATAACTATTATCACCTATGCGCTGTCTGAATCAGCTAAGAAGCTTATTCTTGACGGTAAGGCTCAGAACTACCTTGCAATAGAGAGAGGTGAAACAGACGATCAATCCATCGTTTATTCTTCTCTAGATAAAGATCCGCTGAAAGTGGAAAAAAATATCTGGAGTCTTGATGGTTACCTAGAACTAATAATGTAGGAAGAAGGCATGTCGATTTTTAACTTTAGGGACGAAGAAGCTCTTGGGAAAGTTGCTTCAGTCGATACAACAAATGTAATCGTAGAAGTGGAAAACGTCGATCAGTTAAAAAGATTGCAAGTTAATCATCTTTCTGTTCTTCAGAGTAGCAGGCCTGGGCAGCATCTTATCGGTATAATTACACAGGTGACACGTAAGCGCGGCATCGAACAAGTTGTAAATGACGGCATCAGCGAGCATGCCTCAGAGTTGAATTTGTGTCGTATAGCTCTGATTGGAACCATGTTGGACCGTGATGGTGAAAAGGAAAATGTGTTTCGTCGCACTCTTGAGAGTGTTCCTGAAATCGATGCGAATTGCTTCTCGCTTGAAGGCGAAAACCTCACGGGTTTTATGAGAACCCTTTCCAGTGTTTCTGCCGATGGAAATGCCTTGACTCTCGGAAAATACACGCTGGATGAGCATGCTATCGCTTACCTCAACGGAAACAAATTTTTTCAGCGACATGCCTTCATTGGTGGTAGCACAGGCTCGGGTAAATCATGGACAACTGCTAAAGTCATCGAGCAGGTGTCTGGCCTCTCTACCGCTAACGCTATAGTCTTCGATCTTCATGGTGAATACGCGCCTTTGGTAGGTAAAGGAATTCAGCATTTTAAGGTGGCCGGTCCCGCAGACGTTGAGGCAAAACGCACCATTGATGATGACGTTATTTACCTTCCGTACTGGCTGCTTTCTTATGAGGCACTCGTTTCCATGTTCGTCGATCGTAGTGATCAGAATGCCCCGAATCAGGCCATGATCATGGCGCGCGAAATAAACAAGGCGAAGCAAAAGTACTTGGAAGAAAACGGTCAGAAAGACGTGCTCAAGCATTTCACAGTCGATAGCCCTGTCCCGTTTGATCTCAATGTCCTTATGGGGAGGTTGAATGAAATTAACGTCGAGATGGTGCCCGGAGCGGGCGGCAAACCGAAGCAAGGAGATTTCTTCGGAAAGCTCGCCCGCATGATTTCCCGCCTTGAGAATAAAATTTCTGATAGACGTCTTGGCTTTATGTTCAACGGCGATGATGGCCTGCTGGATTTCTCCTGGCTTGAGAAATTCACCACTGCGGTACTCGGGAGCACCGATGAAAACGGAAAGGCAGGGATCAAGATTATTAACTTCTCGGAAGTGCCATCTGACATTCTTCCATTGATTGTGTCTCTAGTTGCACGAGTCACCTTCTCCGTCCAACAATGGACTCCATCGGAGTTGCGCCATCCTATTGCATTGCTCTGTGATGAGGCGCATCTTTATATGCCTCAGCGCAATATGGCCGACTCTGTCGATGATATTTCGCTTGATATTTTCGAGCGCATCGCGAAGGAAGGGCGTAAATATGGCGTTAGCCTGGTTGTGATAAGTCAGCGTCCGTCCGAAGTAAATAAGACGATGCTTAGCCAGTGCAGTAATTTTGTATCCATGAGGTTGACCAACGCAGAGGATCAGGGCGTTATCAAGCGTCTACTTCCTGACAGTCTTGGTGGATTTAGCGATATCTTGCCGACGCTGGATACTGGTGAGGCACTTGTCGTTGGTGATGCTAGCCTGCTACCAAGCCGAATTAGAATCGATGAGCCAAAAAATAAACCAAATAGCGGTACGGTTGATTTTTGGGACGAATGGCAGAAGCCAGTCAAGAGTAGACGTTTGCCAATCGCTGTTGATAACTGGCGTAAGCAGAATATCCAATAGTGGGGAAAATGAGCTTGTGGTTTTGGGGTCGGCTCTGGTAACGGATAACGAGGGTCAGGTCTTTCCCCGTGCGCTTCTGGCTCCTGGTGGTCGGTATATCTAAACGAAAATGCTCTTGCTTCCAACGAAGACAAGGGCATTTTTTTCGTAGCTCGTAGCTCGTAGCTCGTAGCTCGTAGCTTGCAGCTCCTAGCCGTTTATCGCCTAAACGGCGGCAACACCTGCGCCATAAACGGCGGCACACACCTGCGCCCCTTAAACATAGCCGCTGAATAATGCTCCCTCCCAACCCCTTTTGCGTTGGTGTCCGCTTTTCGGAATACACTCACATCGCGGTTCTGCGCTCCAGGCTGCTCTTGGATTACTTTTAAGTGGCACCATCGTATTGAAATCTGATGGGCGCTCCTGCCTGGCTTTTAACAGGTTGAATGGTTTTGCCTTTTCCAGGAATCAAGTCTCATTTCCTGAAATGTAAGATATCACTTACAGCAATGTACGACACCGTTGGATAGAATTACCGCCTTCAACGCACCTCTGAGAAGGGGCGATTTCTGCACTTAACGATGAATCATCATTGGGGGAAGTATGTATCACTCTATAAGAGCGTTAATGGCTCTTTCTGCCTGTTTGATTGTCACTGGCTGTGCCACCGTGACAACGGATGAGCTCACAGTCGCTGAATCCGAGGAAATGTCTGAAAAGACGGTGGTGATGAGCCGCTACAAGGAGCTGCCAGACTTCGTGGCACAAACCGCCACCAATGCACAATTCGGTTTTTTGGGCCTGGCTGCTGCAAAATCCAATGGCAATGCCATGATCCAGAATAATAATATTGCTGATCCAGCGGTAGCTATTTCATTGCAACTCGCGGAAGGTCTTGAGAAAAGTTACAGCCTTAAAGTTATTGAGAATGGCGAGCTGAAGAGTGAATCCGCAAAGCTAGAAAACCTTGTCGAGGTTTATCAGGGCTATGACTACATTCTGGATGTTCGCACGCTGGGGTGGCGATCTATCCATTTTCCGACTGACTGGAATAGCTACAAGGTTTTCTACGCTGCGCACGCCAGACTAATCGATGCGGCCACTCAGAATGTGGTGGCAGAAGAGTTGTGTAATTACATTCCTGAATACGAAGACTCGAATGACGCTCCTTCGTATGAAGAACTGGAAAATGGCGAAGGCCTGCGAAGTGAGCTGGCAAAATCCGTCAGCTATTGCGTGGATTACATAACAACAATGGCCAAGCTGCATAAGCAGGAGAAGGAGCAGGATCTGGCGGCAGCCAAGGAATAATCAGCCGCTTTCGTATGTTTTGGAAAGCTACCCTCCTGAAAAAAAGAATGCCCTTGCTTCTAGCGAAGACAAGGGCATTCTTTTTCGTAGCTCGTAGCTCGTAGCTTCTTAGCCCTTAATCGCCTTCTCCATAAACGGCGGCAACACCAGCGCCCCTTTATGCTGGGCCGCAGTGTAGTACTTGGTTTCGAACCCTTTGCCTGTGGCATCGCCTTCGCGGAACTGGCTCACGTCGGTGTTCTTGCCGGCCATGGTGCAGCTCCACCAGCCGCTGGGGTATACGGGCTGCGGGAAGGGCAGGGTCTGGGTGGTGGTAAAGCCCGCTTCGCGCATGTACATTGTGTAGATTCGGGACTGGATCACAAAGAACAACCGGTCAGCCAGGGTGGCGTGGCCTGCGAAAGCGAATCGGGGGAAGGGATGCCTGTCTGTTTAACTCTATGCTGGCCTGAGGCTGGCTCCTGCGATGACTTCTTTGGTTTTTTGATAATGCGTTGCTCAGAGTGAGGCAGGGGGTAAAGTGAAGTTATTAATAGGGTTGCTTTTCGTATTTATGATGGTGGGTTGTGGTGATGGGGTGGAAGTGGAGAGGGGCGCTTACTCTGATCCTGATAAGGTTTTCGATGAAGCATTGCAGGCCCATCGAGATGGTAAATACGAGGAGGCGCTGAGAAAACATATCTGGTTTCATCAGTATGCGCTTGATTACCAGCCCTCTTTATATGGAGTCAGATTGTCATATGCCTTGAGCGACTGGCGCTGTTTGGCCACTAAGTACCCTGATGCGTTAGTCGCTTTGGAGTATTTTGCTGAGAAGGCAGAGGATGAAATCAAAGATGGTGGCGATGTTTACTCTGTCTTTCACGATTTTGAATCTATCAATAAAGTTCTCGGCAATGAGGAGCGAACAATCGCTCTCTTTGAGTGGCTAGACAGAAATGATGAGTGGCTGGCGGAGAAGGTTTCCAATTTGGCTCGTCCGGCATTAATAGATGCTGAGAAGTACACCCTGATCGGGAAATATCTTGATTCTGAGAGAGAGCTGGATATGCAGCTGATGCAGCTGGACGTTGTAAGTAGCTTTGATGTTCCGGGTGCTAAGGGTGGCGAAATGGAAGCCTATGCGTATGAGACTTTTTCTGAAGATATTCAAACTATGGTCGCTATCCTTGCGAAGAATGGTCGCCTTGACGAGATTGAAAGGGTGTCGAGAAAAGCCACAGAGAAGTGGGATAATGAGGGCTTCAGAGCGCAATTGAAACTAGCACAGCGTGGGGTTTTCCCAGAGCGAAAAAAGAACAACAGTGCCTGCTGTCGCCAGAGTGAATGTGTTGAAAGTGAATAGTCGGTGGTGCGGATAACGAGGGTCAGGTCTTTTCCCGTGCGCTTCTGGCTCCTGGTGGTCGGTATATCTAAACGAAAATGCTCTTGCTTCCAACGAAGACAAGGGCATTCTTTTCGTAGCTCGTAGCTCGTAGCTCGTAGCTCGTAGCTTGCAGCTCCTAGCCGTTTATCGCCTTCTCCATAAACGGCGGCAACACCTGCGCCCCTTAAACATAGCCGCTGAATAATGCTCCCTCCCAACCCCTTTTGCGTTGGTGTCCGCTTTTCGGAATACACTCACATCGCGGTTCTGCGCTCCAGGCTGCTCTTGGATTACTTTTAAGTGGCACCATCGTATTGAAATCTGATGGGCGCTCCTGCCTGGCTTTTAACAGGTTGAATGGTTTTGCCTTTTCCAGGAATCAAGTCTCATTTCCTGAAATGTAAGAGATCGCTTACAGCAATGTACGACACCGTTGGATAGAATTGCCGCCTTCAACGCACCCCTGAGAAGGGGCGAGTTCTGCACTTAACGATGAATCATCATTGGGGGAAGTATGTATCACTCTATAAGAGCGTTAATGGCTCTTTCTGTCTGTTTGATTGTCACTGGCTGTGCCACCGTGACAACGGATGAGCTCACAGTCGCAGAATCCGAGGAAATGTCTGAAAAGACGGTGGTGATGAGCCGATACAAGGAGTTGCCGGACTTCGTGGCACAAACTGCCACTAATGCACAGTTCGGTTTTTTGGGGTTGGCCGCTGCAAAGTCCAATGGTAACGCCATGATACAGAAAAATAATATTGCAGACCCTGCGATAGATATTTCACGGCAGTTAGCCGCTGGTCTTGGGGAAAATTACAATCTTAAAGTTGTTGAGAATGGCGAGCTTAAGAGTGAATCCGGAGAGCTCGAAAATCTTGCAGAGGTTTATCAGGGTTATGACTACATCCTGGACGTTCGCACCCTGGGCTGGCGATCTATTCATTTTCCTACGGACTGGAATAGCTACAAGGTCTTCTACGCTGCTCACGCCAAGCTAATTGATGCTGCCAGTCAGAGTGTTGTTGCAGAAGAGCTGTGCAATTACATTCCTGAATACGAAGACTCGAATGATGCTCCTTCGTATGAAGAGCTGGAGAATGGAGAGGGCTTGCGAAGTGAGCTGGAAAAATCTGTCAGTCATTGTGTGGATCACATAACAACAATGGCCAAGCTACATAAGCAGGAGAAGGAGCGGGATCTGGCGGCAGCCAAGGAATAATCAGCCGCTTTCGTATGTTTTGGAAAGCTACCCTCCTGAAATAAAGAATGCCCTTGCTTCCAATAAAGACAAGGGCATTCTTTTTCGTGGCTCGTGGCTCGTGGCTCGTGGCTCGTGGCTCGTGGCTCGAGTGCGCCGAGGGTCAGGTCTTGCCCCGCGCGTTCCAGAAAACGATGATTTTTCATCAATAAGAATTGTTGTGAGAAATTGATGAAGCATCAGGTCAATGACGTGGTGCTGGAAAGATACCAAAAGCGAGTCGAAATTACCTCGGCCTGCGTCTTCTTTGTCGTAGCTATTCTGCTCTATCTGATGACAGAAAGTTTCTGGGCTGTCTCTGTTATTCCCTTCTATCCCCTGGCTGCCAAAATATTCTGGGAAGCATTGACCGCCTATCTCGATGATGTGGATGAGTGGCGCGACTGGGAGATTGAAAGAACTTCTGAAGGATTGCGTTTCCATTACAAGCATACGGAGCAATGTGCTTTTTTCTGACCTGTCAAAGGTAAAGGTCGATTCAAAGAATGGTGAGATTACGGGCCTGACACTGACATTGAAAAACGAGCAGCGTATCGGCGTGAACTGGTACAACGATATGAATGCCCTGTATCAACACCTGCTTTCCGGTGTCAGTGTGGATGTGGAAATCATCCAATAACTTCCGGAGCCCTGCCAGGCTGAATATTGCCCCCTGATTTCATTGTAATGAAAATATCGACCTATATAATGATTTCTTCCGGTGAAGAAATGTCAAGCCACACTATGGAAGGGAAAAATGAAAATCAGGAACGTACATTTATTCTTTGCGGTTTTTATAGGGTTGTTCAGCTCGATTTGTCTGGCAGATCAACGCGAAAGTAATATCGATAAGTTGATGGCGTTGTCTGGCATCAACAAGCAGATTGCAAGCTTTCCAGACCAAGTCAAGGCTGGTTTTCTTCAGGGGGCCAACCAGGGCGGAATTGGTGAAGAGCGCGTCTCCAAGATTCTTGAAAGTGCCGATAATACAATTGTGCCAGATGTTATTTTGGGTGAAATACGTTCATCTCTAGCGGCTTCTTTGAGTGATGAAGAGACGGCAACTTTGCTGAAATGGTATGAATCTGATATCGGCAGAAGGGTTACTGCTGCAGAGGAAGCGGCGTCTACCCCTGAAGCGTATGAGGAAATGTTGGAAAATGCGCAGATGCTTATGGAGAACGATAAGCGTGTTCAAATGGCAATGCGGATTGACGAGCTGGTAGGTGCCACAAAGATGGGGATGGAGATGCAGGAGTCCAGCAGTACTGCCATTTACTCTGCAATGATGGCAGCGATGGCGCCTGGTCAACCTGTGGATTTTGAGGCTTATAAAAAAGAGATGGAGAAAATTGAGCCTCAAATGAGAGAGCAAATGCAGAGTCTGGTGATGCTTTCCTTTTTGCATACATATCAACCGGTTAGTGATGGTGATATGGCGAAATATGAGGCCTTTCTGAGCCGACCAACGACAAAGAAATTCAATGACTCCGCGCTTTCTGGTCTCGCCCGAGGTTTTGATAAAGTGGTTAAAGATTGGGCTGGTGAGCTGGCTGTCATTATGAAGAGTGAGGCCGCGTGATGCTGTTGGCTACTGGATACATAGCGCTGCAGTATCGCGGTCGTACCCGCTGAGCATGGCAAACGACTGCTCCCACAGAACAAAAAATGCCCTTGTCTTCGATAGAAGCAAGGGCATTCTTTCGTAGCTCGTAGCTCGTAGCTCGTAGCTTCTTAGTCTTTTATCGCCTTCTCCATAAACGGCGGCAACACCAGCGCCCCTTTATGCTGGGCGGCAGTGTAGTACTTCGTCTCAAACCCTTTACCTGTCGCGTCCCCTTCGCGGAACTGGCTCACGTCGGTGTTCTTGCCGGCCATGGTGCAGCTCCACCAGCCGCTGGGGTAGACCGGCTGCGGGAAGGGCAGGGTCTGGGTGGTGGTGAAGCCCGCTTCGCGCATATTGGCGTGAAGATCCTTGATGATGGTATCGCTGTGCAGCAGCGGGGATTCGGACTGCTGCACGATGATGCCGCCATCGGCCAGCACGCGGTGGCAATCGCGGAAGAAGTCGGCCTTGAACAGGCCTTCCGCCGGGCCCACCGGGTCGGTGGAGTCCACGATGATCACGTCCACGCTGCCATCTTCACAGTTGCGCATGTATTGCACGCCGTCTTCGAACAGCAGCTCGGCGCGGCTGTCGTTGTTGGACTCGCACAGTTCCGGGAAGTATTTCTCGGAGTAGCGGGTGACCATTTCGTCGATGTCGATCTGGGTGGCTTTTTCCACGCTGGAGTGACGCAGCACTTCACGCAGGGTGCCGCAGTCGCCGCCACCGATGATGATGACGCGCTTGGGGTCGGCGTGGCTGAACAGCACCGGGTGCGACATCATCTCGTGGTAGAGGAAGTTGTCGCGGGTGGTGAGCATGGTGGCGCCATCGATGGTCATCAGGTAACCGAAGGTGTCGGTTTCCCACATCTCGATGTGCTGATACTCGGTCTGCACTTCTTCCAGCTTTTGTTTCAGGCGCAGGCCGAATGCGGTGCCAGCGGTGTCGAAGTGCTCGTAAAACCAGTTGTCTTTGGTGCTGCTCATGGTGGTTCCCGGTGGAGTGGTGTGGGGGCTGACAGGCGTGGAGCTTCTGCCTTCGCCATACAAACATGACATTCCACAAAAACCTAGCCTCTCAGGGCCGGATTGTAAGGCTTGCGCCCCCCATGTAAAGCAGGAAAAAGGGGTGCGAGTGCGGCGCCCCGGCAGGCATAATGCCCCCAGACAACCCCCTAATTTCAGGACAGGTAATGACCGACAGATCTCCCTTGCCCGCCAGCGACATCTATAACGTGGATCGCTGGGGCGACAGCTACTTCCGTATCGACGACCAGGGCCAGCTGTGTGTGCGGCCCAATGGCGAGCAGGGCGGCCAGGCCACGCTGGAAGCGGTGCTGGAAAGCTGCCGGGCGGCCGGGTTGCGGGCGCCAGTGCTGGCGCGTTTTTCCGGGATTCTGCGCCAGCGGGTGAAGCTGCTGGCGGGGGCCTTCCGTGAGGCTATCGAGGGCAACGACTACCAGGGCGGCTATACGCCGGTGTATCCGATCAAGGTGAACCAGCAGCGCCGGGTGGTGCACGAGATCCTGCGTGCCCGTGAAGATGGCGAGCGTATCGGCCTGGAGGCGGGCTCCAAGCCGGAGCTGTTGGCCGTACTGGCCCTGTCCAACCCGGGCGATACCATCGTCTGCAACGGCTACAAGGACGCGGAATACCTGCGCCTGGCGCTGATGGGCGAGAAGCTGGGCTTTCACGTGCATATCGTGGTGGAGAAGATGTCCGAGCTGCCGGCGCTGCTGTCGCTGGCGGACGAGCTGGGCGTGTCGCCGCGTATCGGCCTGCGGGTGCGGTTGATGAGCATCAGCAAGGGCAACTGGCAGAACACCGGGGGCGAGAAGTCCAAGTTCGGTCTGAGTGCGCCGCAGCTGATGGCGGCCATCGAGCATTGCCGTGCTGCCGGGCGGCTGGATTGCGTGAAGCTGCTGCATTTCCACCTGGGATCCCAGGTGGCCAATATCCAGGACATCAAAGCGGGCATGCGCGAAGCGGCCCGTTACTACACCGAGATGCGTGCCCTGGGTGCGGCGGTGGAAACCGTGGATGTGGGCGGTGGCCTGGGGGTGGATTATGAAGGCACCCATTCCCGTTCCTACTGCTCCATGAACTACGGGGTGGGCGACTATGCCCGCCATATCGTGCAGACCCTGCAGCAGCAGTGCGCCCAGCACGGCCTACCGGAGCCCAACATCATTTCCGAGTCCGGCCGGGCGCTGACTGCCCACCATGCGGTGCTGCTGGTGAATATCACCGACCAGGAGCAGATGGCGTCGGTGGCGGTGGACGCACCGGCGGCGGACGATGTGGCCGAGCTGCATCAGCTGTGGGAGCTGCAGCAGGCGCTGGCCGGTGAGCCGGGCAATCTGCTGGAGCGCTTCTCGGAAGTCACCGGCGCCTGGCAGGACATTCACCAGCGTTATATCGCCGGTGACCTGGGCCTGGGCACCCGTGCCCGGGGTGAGCAGCTGTATATCAACTGCCTGCTGGCCCTGCGCGGTCGCCTGAACCCGTTGCGCAAGCAGCAGCGCGAGTTGCTGGACAGCCTCAACGAAACCCTGGCGGACAAGCTGTTCGTAAATTTCTCCGTGTTCCAGTCGGTGCCGGATGTGTGGGGCATCAACCAGGTATTCCCGGTGCTGCCGCTGTCCGGCCTGGACCAGCCCGCCACCCGCCGGGCGGTGATCCAGGACATCACCTGCGATTCCGATGGCCGCATCGACCAGTTCGTGGATGGCGAAGGCGTGGAAGCCACCCTGCCGCTGCCGGAACAGCTCAACGGCCACCTGGGCATTTTCATGGTGGGCGCCTACCAGGAAATTCTTGGCGACATGCACAACCTGTTCGGCGACACGGATTCGGTGGATGTGGACGTGGAGGCCGATGGTGCCATCACCCTGAGCCACGCCATCCAGGGCGATACGGTGAGCACCGTGCTGCGCTACGTGAACTACGATACCGACAAGCTGCTGGCATCCCTGGAGCAACATTGTCGCCAGGCGCATTTGAGCGATGGTGAGCAGGAAACCTTTATTGGGCTGGTACGCGAAGGCCTGGCCGGGTATACCTATCTGGAGTAGCTACGAGCTACGAAGCCGCTGTAGGAGCTATGCTTGCATGGCGAACCGCGTTTACGCGGAATCGCCCGCAGGGCGATCAGATATTTCAGCGCTCGACAGATTTTATTCATGGCATTGTGAGACCCTTGAATCTCTGTCGCCTCGCTGCGCTCGGGTTCGCCATGCAAGCATGGGCTCCTACGGCGGCGTTATAGCTAGCGGCTAGCAGCTCGTCGCTCACAACTGATTTTCACAGCCAGCAAGGAGAACAAGATGCGTTATGAACTCTGTGCCAGCCAGGATATTCCCCAGGGGAAAAGCCGTGCTTTGGAAGCCGGTGAGAAGAAGCTGGTGGTGTATCACCTGAGTGATGGTTTTTATGCCACCCAGGCCCGTTGTACCCATATGTTCGCGCCGCTGGGGAAGGGCAAGATTCTTGAAGACAAGTGTGTGCAGTGTCCGCTGCACCGGGCGCGGTTTGATATCCGTACCGGGGAAGTGAGCGAGTGGGCCAACTTTCCGCCCGGTGTGCAGCTGTTGAATGTGGTGCGCGGTGAGAAAGCGCTGGAGACCTGGCCGGTCACGGAAGAAGACGGCCACCTGTTTGTGGAGATGTAATGGCAGCAAGGACAGAAGCCCAGCAACGGGCAACCCTGGAGCGGCTGGAAAAGTTCAGCCGTTTTACCGACAGCAGTATCGGCATTCCCTTTACCAAGTTCCAGATCGGTGCCGAGGCCATCATCGGCCTGGTGCCGGTGGTGGGCGATGCCGCCGGTCTGATCCTGTCCAGCTATGTGCTGATCGAAGCGCAGCGGGCCGGGGCCAGCAAGGGTGTGAAGCTGCGTATGCTGCGCAACATGGGCATCGATTTTCTCGGTGGCCTGTTGCCGGTGGTGGGCGATGCCTTCGATGCCATCTACAAGGCCAATACCCGCAATACCAAACTGCTGAAGAATTACCTGGAAAAGCAGCTCGAAGTGGAGCCGCCCCCGCCACCGTTTCCCTGGAAGACCCTGATCGGGTTATCCATCCTGTTTGCCGTTGTCACCGGTGGGCTGACGCTGATTTTCTAGGGCGTTAGTTCCATCGGCCGGTTCTTTTTTGTAGGAGCTATGCTTGCCCCCAAGGGGATCTACGACATGCGAACCACCGCCATCGCGAGCAGGTTCGCCATGCGAGCATAGTTATTCGCTACGCTCACCCTTCGGGCCGACCTGCGGTCGTTACTCCGCTACGCTACTTTCCTACAACGATCTCTGCGTACAACGTTTTCTTCACGCAGTTCTGACCGCGAACAAGAATTCACTTTCATGTTACCCATGGCCTCGGCAGAATGAGGAAAGCCGTGTGTGAATGCCTCGGGAAGATCGGGCGCTGAATACACACCGCTGGCGGTTTGCTGTGTGCCGGAGGGCACCACTGTCAGGGCGTGTCTGTGGCCGGTGCCGGGGTGTTTGCAAAACCGCGCAACCCTGACTGGAGGAACGCTGAATGGATACAGCCAACCCGTCACCCCAGGCCGAGCCCGAGACCCCGGACGGCCGTATCAATCCCCTGGTTTTCTATGGCTCCACCACCGGCATTGTGCTGTTTGCGTTGTGGGCCATGTTGTTCACCGAACAGGCCAATGAAACCATCTACGGCGCCCTTGCCTGGATCTCCGACAGCTTTGGCTGGTTCTATTTTATTTCGGTGGTGGCCTATCTGGTTTTCGTGATCGCCATCGCCTGTTCCAGGTACGGCAGCATCAAGCTGGGGCCGGACCACGCAGAGCCGGAATTCAATATTGTTACCTGGGCGGCCATGCTGTTTTCCGCCGGCATCGGTATCGACCTGATTTTCTATTGCGTGGTGGAACCGGTGACCCAGTACCTGACGCCGCCGGTGGGCGAGGGTGGCACGGTGGAAGCGGCCCGCGAGGCCATGCAGCTCACCTTTCTGCACTGGGGGCTGTCCGGCTGGGGCATCTACTCTTTGGTGGGCATGTCGCTGGCCTATTTCAGTTATCGCCACGGGTTGCCGCTGACCATTCGTTCCGCGCTGTATCCCATTTTCGGTAAACGCATTCACGGTTCCATCGGTAACGCGGTGGATATTGCCGCCGTGCTGGGCACTGTGTTCGGGGTGGCCACCAGCCTGGGCATTGGCATTATCCAGCTGAACTTCGGGTTGAATTACATGTTCGGTATTGCCGAGAGCACCCTGACCCAGGCGGTGCTGGCGATCTTTATTGTGCTTTTCTCGGCGATTTCCGCGGCCACCGGTGTGGACAAGGGCATCCGTCGACTCTCTGAATTCAACATGCTGCTGGCCATCGTGCTGATGCTGTTTGTGCTGGTGGTGGGCGATACCCGCTTCCTGCTGGATGCGCTGGTGATGAATGTGGGTGACTACCTGACCCACTTTGTGTCCATGTCCTTCGATACCTATGCGTTTGATCCGCCCCAGGACTGGCTGAATGCCTGGACGGTGTTCTTTTGGGCCTGGTGGATTGCCTGGGGGCCCTTCGTGGGGCTATTCCTGGCGCGGATTTCTCGCGGGCGCACCATTCGCAGCTTTGTGGCCGGCACCCTGATTCTGCCGCTGACCTTCATGATGGTGTGGATGTCCGTGATGGGCAATTCTGCCATCGACATGGTCATGAATGGCGCCACCGAGTTCGGCAAGGAAGCGGTGGGCAACCCGGGCTCGGCCATCTACCTGTTCCTGGAGCAATTGCCCTGGGTCACGGTGACCACCATTGTGGTGACGGTGCTGGCTATTGTGTTCTTCGTTACCTCCGGGGACTCCGGCTCGCTGGTGTTGTCCAATCTGACCTGTCGTATCAAGGACCCGAACAACGATGCGGCACCGTGGATGCGCATTGTCTGGGCCGCCATTATCGGGGTGGTGACGTTGGCGTTGCTGATGACCGACGGCCTCTCGGCCTTGCAGAGTGCGGTAGTGATCATGGGGCTGCCGTTCGCCTTTGTGCTGTTCCTGATGATGATCGGCCTGCACCGGGCGCTGAAACTGGAAGGGCTCAAGTCCATCAGTATGCAGGATGCTTTGGCCGGGCAATTGTCCGGGCGCAGCAGCTCCCGTACCGAGCATGAAAGCTGGAGCAAGCGATTGGCGCGGGCGATCAGTTTCCCCAGCGAAAAACAGGTGGCCCAGTTTATCGACAAGACGGTCCGCCCAGCCTTTGAGGCGGTGAAGGAAGAGCTGGCGGAGAAGGGCTACCCGGTGGAGATCGCCGACGACAGTGGCGATCAACTGCACATGACCCTGAACGTGGATCTGGGCGGCGAGCAGAACTTCACCTACCAGGTGTGGCCGCGCCGCTGCCTGATGCCGTCGTTCACGGTGCGTACCCAGCAGTCCCGATCCGTGTATTACCGGCTGGAAGTGCACCTGCGCGAGGGTGGCCTGAGTTACGACCTGATGGGTTACAGCCGCGAGCAGGTGATCGAGGATCTCATCGACCATTTTGAGGCGCACCTGCAGTACCTGCACATGCGTCGGGAAATGGGTAACACCATGGATGATTCCAGCGAGCCGGGTCCGGCTTGAATGCAGCATGCGAACGAGGTGAATCATGACCACCTTTGATCAGGAAATGGATTACGTGATCGTCGGTGCCGGCTCTGCCGGCGCCGTGCTGGCCAACCGCCTTACCGAGGATGGCAGCAATCAGGTGCTGGTGCTGGAATTCGGCGGCAAGGACAACTCCATCTTCATCAAGATGCCCACCGCCTTTTCCATTCCCCTGAACATGAACAAGTTCGACTGGGGCTTTCATACCGAGCCGGAGCCAGGTCTGCACGGGCGCAGTATTCACCAGGCCAGGGGCAAGGTGATCGGTGGTTCTTCTTCCATCAACGGCATGGTCTATGTGCGCGGCTGCGCCGGTGACTTTGCCGAGTGGGAATCACTGGGCGCCGAAGGCTGGGGCTATGCGGATGTGCTGCCCTACTTCAAGCGGGCGGAAGGCTGTGTCTACGGCGGCGATGACTATCGCGGCGCCGACGGGCCGCTGACCACCTGCAACGGCAACAACATGAAGAATCCGCTGTACCGGGCCTTTATCCAGGCCGGTGAGGAAGCGGGGTACGGGTACACGGAAGACTACAACGGGTTCCGCCAGGAAGGGTTCGGGCGCATGGACATGACGGTGCGCAACGGCGTGCGCTGCTCCTCCGCCATGGCCTACCTGAAGCCGGCCATGAACCGGCCCAACCTGGACGTGAAAATGCACGCCCTGACCACCCGGGTGATCATGGAAGGCAAGAAAGCGGTGGGGGTGGAATACCGCCGTGGCGGCAACACCTACAAGGTGAAGGCGCGCAAGGAAGTGATTCTGTCTGCCAGTGCGTTCAATTCGCCGAAGTTGTTGATGCTGTCCGGCATTGGTCCGGCGGAGCATCTCAAGGAAAACGGTATCGAGGTGATTCACGATCTGCCCGGGGTGGGTAAGAACCTGCACGATCATCTGGAGGTGTGGGTGCAGCAGGAATGCACCCAGAAGATTACCTTGAATGGCTGGCTGGGGCCGCTGGCGAAAGCCTGGATTGGCGCCAACTGGTTGTTTCTGCGCCGTGGGCTGGGCACCTCCAACCACTTTGAATCCAACGGTTATATTCGCAGCCGTGCCGGGCTGCAGTATCCGGATATCCAGTATCACTTCCTGGCCGGGGCCATTGCCTACGATGGCTCCAGTGCGGTGAAGGGGCACGGTTTTCAGGTGCACCTGGGGGCCAACAAGCCGCTTAGCCGTGGCTGGGTGAAATTGAAATCGAAAGACCCGGCAGCGCCGCCCAGCATGTTCTTCAACTACTTCGACCGGGAAGAGGATCGCCAGGCCTTCCGGGCCGGTGTGCGTTTCACCCGGGAAATTTTTGCCCAGCCGGCCATGGACCCCTATCGCGGTGCCGAGCTGTCACCGGGGCCGGACATCAACAGCGATGACGAGCTGGATGACTGGATGTCACGCACCGCGGAAACCGCCTACCACCCGGCGGGCAGTTGCCGCATGGGCACCGATGACATGGCGGTGGTGGACCCGCAGTGCCGGGTGCACGGGGTGGAGAATCTTCGGGTGGTGGATTCCTCCATTATGCCCACGGTAACCAACGGCAACCTGAACGCCCCCACTATCATGATCGGCGAAAAAGGCGCGGACCTGATCCTGGGTAAATCCCTGCCACCGTCCACGGCGCCCAGCTTCCATGCGGATGGTTGGGAGGAGTATCAGCGTAGCGGGATGCCCAAGCGGCAGGTGTAAGAGACCGTCAACTTTTCACCATAGAGGACACAGAGAGCACAGAGAAAGATTTTGACTCAGTGAACTCGGTGACCTCTGTGGTAAGAACGCCTTTGCGGTTATTCGCCATGCGAGCATGGCTCCAACGGGTTGGCTTGCTTAGTACGGCGAATCCACATCTTCCTGGGCCACGTACACCGTCTTCAGTCGGGTGTAGTGAGCGAAGGCGCGGCGGCTGTTTTCCTTGCCGATGCCGGACTGCTTGAAGCCACCGAAGGGCATCTCAATGGGCGTCAAGTTGTAGTGGTTCACCCACACGATGCCGGCATCGATCCGTTCCGCCATGCGGTGGCCGCGATTGATGTCGCGGGTGAAGACGCCGCCGGCCAGGCCGAAGTCGGTGTTGTTGGCGCGGGCCACCACTTCATCTTCGTCGCGGAAGCTGAGCAGTGACAGCACCGGGCCGAAGATTTCCTCGCGCACGATGGTCATGTCGTCGTTGAGGCCATCGAATACCGTGGGCAATATGAAGTTGCCCTCCGGTAGGCCATCCACCTCTGCCTTGCCGCCGCCGATCAGCACCTGCCCGCCTTCTTCCTTGCCGATCTCGATATAGTTGAGCACGTGTTGCATGTGCTGGCGGCTGATCAGCGGGCCCACTTCCGTGGCCGGGTCCGCGGGGTCGCCCAGGGTCAGGGTGCCGACACGGGCCAGCAGTTTTTCCACAAAGGCATCCTTGATGTCTTCGTGCACAAAGACGCGGGTGCCGTTGGTGCAGATCTGCCCCTGGGTGTAGAAGTTGGCGAGCATGGCGGCGGACACGGCGTTATCCAGATCCGCATCGTCGAAGATGATCAGCGGCGATTTGCCGCCCAGTTCCAGGGTGACGGCTTTCAGGGTATCAGCAGCGGCGCGCATCACCGCCTTGCCGGTGGGGACGCCACCGGTGAGCGACACCTTGGCCACCTGCGGGTGACCGGTAAGTGCCTCGCCGGTTTCCCGGAAACCCTGCACCACATTGAAGATGCCATTGGGCAGGCCCGCTTCCTTGAACAGCTCTGCCAGACGCAGGGCGGACAGGGGGGTGACTTCCGAGGGTTTGTAGACCAGCGCATTGCCGGCGGCCAGGGCCGGGGCCGCTTTCCAGCTGGCGATCTGCACTGGGTAGTTCCAGGCACCGATGCCGGCGCACACGCCCAAGGGTTCCGGGCGGGTGTAGAAGAAGCCGCCGGGCACCTGCTGGTATTCCCCCTGCAGGGAGCTGGCCTGGCCGGCGAAATACTCCAGGCAGTCGATGGCGGAATCCACATCTGCTTCCGGGGTTTCGGCGATGGGCTTGCCCGCATCCAGGGTTTCCAGCTGGGCGATCTCGTCACGGTGTTCGCGCAGCAACTGCGCGGTGCGCATCAGGATGCGCCCGCGCTCCACGCCGCCAAGTGCCTGCCAGGCGGGTTGCGCACGCTTGGCCGCCTGCACGGCGCGATCCACATCGTCGGGGGTGGCCTGGGCCACCCGGCAGATCACCTGATTGGTGGCCGGGTTGATGGTGTCGAAAAACTGGTTGTCGCTGCCGGGGGTAAATTGGCCGTCGATCCAGAGCAGCCGATCCTGTTGCTGTGTCATGACATCCTCGCCGGGTCGCTGATGGGGTCCATTACCGACCACGATAGCGCGCATTGATTCCCCACGAAACCGGGCTCGGGTTTGGTTTTCGCTATTAACTATTAACTGCTCTTCAATGCATCGCCTGCCCAAGCTTGTCCAGATAGTGGCGCAGCCCACTGTGCAGGGGCTCGTCCAGTTGTTCGCTTTGTGCCTGCATGTCATTGAGCCACTGGCCCTGATGGTCGCTGTGATGCCACTGGTGGTAGCAATACACCTGCAGCAGAAAGCTTTGCAGGAAGGCGGGCTTTTCCAGGTCGCTGTCGTTGGCCAGGGGGATGCGCGGGAACAGTTCGTGGAGCTTGCGGGCGAAGGCGCCGGAGGCCATGCCGATCTGCTGACCGCTGGCGTTATGCACCGGCGTGCTCAGGTGGCCGCAACTGGGGGAGCGGGCTTTGAGCACGAAACCGCTCAAGGGTTCGTTCATGCCGGCGGCCACGGTTTCCAGGGCTTCGGTGACATCCTGTTGTGGATCGTCCACGCCCCGAACGCGGAGCTGGTCATCCAGCTGCACCACCTGAATGGGCGGCCTCGGCACCGGCAGGCCGATGGCCACTTCCGGGCAGGTATCGCGAAAGCGCAGCAGGGGGCCAAGTTGATGAACCAGGATGGCGCTGTGTTTGTGGTCGCCGTCGTAGCGGACCTTCTGGCCGAGCAGGCAGGCGCTGACGCCCACTACCGGTTTCTGCCACTCATGTTGTGGCAGGGTGAAGCCCATCTTTTCCAGCAAATCCGTTAGCATGGAACCCCTCCCTTCTTCCCCGATAAAGGTGACCGAACATGCAGGGCGTTTTTCTCGACACCGATACCCTTAATCCCGCCGAGATGGACTTCGCCGCCCTTGAGGCGTTGATGCCCTGGACCTTTTATCCGCTGACCCGCCCGGAAGATCGGCTGGCGCGTCTGGATGGTGCCCAGGTGGTCATCACCAACAAGGTGGTGCTGGATGCCACCACCCTGAAAGCCTGCCCGTCCCTCAAGCTTATCTGCATTTGTGCCACCGGTACCAATAATGTGGATCTGGAGGCGGCCCGGGAATTGGGCATCACGGTGTGCAATGTGAGCGGTTATGCGCGGGCGTCGGTGGCCCAGCACACCCTGACCATGATGCTGTCCCTGGCCACCCGCTGGCATCTTTACGACCGGGATGTGAAGGCCGGGGCCTGGAGCCGGGCGGAGCAGTTCTGTTTGCTGGATCATCCGATCATGGAACTGGCCGGCAAGACCCTGGGGCTGATTGGCCACGGGGATCTGGGGCGGGAAGTGGCACGACTGGCCGAGGCGTTGGGAATGCAGGTGCTGGTGGCGGAATCCTTCCAGCGCCACGGTGGCCAGTCCGGGCGAGTGTCGTTGGCGGAACTGTTGCCCCAGGCGGATGTGCTCAGCCTGCATTGTCCGCTGACGGCGCAGACTGACAAGCTGGTGAATGCGTCGTTTATTGCGCAGATGAAACCCGGCGCCCTGTTGATCAACACCGCCCGTGGCGGCCTGATCGATGAACCGGCCCTGGCCGATGCATTGCGTAGCGGCCACCTGGGTGGCGCCGGCCTGGACGTGCTCAGCAGCGAACCGCCACCGGCGGATCATCCGTTGCTGGCGGACGATATCCCCAACCTGATCATTACCCCGCACAACGCCTGGGGCACCCGGGAATGCCGACAGCGGTTGCTGGACGGGGTCGTGGAAAATATCCGTCAGTGGCAGGCGGGGAGTGCCATCAACGTGGTGAATTGAAGGTTGTTGTAGGAGCGTCGCTCGCGGCGCGATTCCGGGACTGGATCAAAAGCATTTTCCCCACAGAGGGCACAGAGCACACAGAGAAACCCTTTTCTTTTCCTCTGTGACCTCTGTGGTAAATCGATCTTTTCTGACGTTGGGTTATCGCGCCGCCAGCGACGCTCCTACGGAGAGGTTTGGTTTCACCCCTTCTTCTTAAGCTGGCTGGCCAGCAGTTTGTCCATACCCCGGAACAACGGCTGCGGCAGTTTGGTGGCCGGGCCGGGGAGGGCGGCGAGCAGCACGCTGCCCAATTTGCCCATGGGGCGCGCAATGCGCGCCGGGCGTTTTTCGCAGGCTTCCACGATCCAGCCGGCGGCCTTTTTCACGTGCATCATCGGCATGTATTTGTAGATGGCGGTGCGCGATGACATGGGCGTGCGCACCATGGGGAAGTACACCACCGTGGTGCTGATACCCTGATGGCCCATTTCCGCCTGCAGGGAGCGGGTGAAGGATTCCAGCGCACTCTTGCTGGCCAGGTAGGCGGAAAACAGGGGGATGGGCACCTGGGTGGAGAGGCTGGAAATATTCACCACATGGCCCTGGCCCTGGTCGAGAAAACGCGGCAGCAGTTTCAGGGTCATGGCGACGGCGCCGATGTAATTCAACTGCACAGTGCGCTGGTAATCGTGCAGGCGATCCAGGGACTGTTCGATGGGGCGTCGGATGGAATGGGCCGCGTTATTTACCAGTGCATCAATGCGCGGCTGCTCGGCGAGAATGCGTGCAGCGCAGGCCTCGATAGCCACGTTATCGCTCAGGTCGCAGGGGTAGATAAAGGCGCAGCCGCCATCGGCCTCGATGACTTCCTGAACCTCGCGCAACTGTTCTTCGCGACGTGCCACCAGGCACAAGGTGGCGCCTCGGCGCGCCATGATTTTCGCTGCCTCGGCCCCGATGCCACTGGAGGCGCCGGTCAGTACAATGGTCTGGCCATTCAGTTTCATGATGTTTCCCTGTCTGTCGTTGGCTCAAGTGTGCCGGGGTCAGCGGGGAGAGCCAAGGTCCGGAGGGGACGAAGATGTGGTTTCAGAAAACGTTGACGCTGGCGGCGCAACGCCGTGGTTGCCACCTGGTAACCCGTGAAGTGCGGGAAGGCTTGCCGGAGCTGGCGGAGGTGAAGGTGGGCTTGCTGCATCTGTTTATCCAGCACACCTCCGCGTCGCTGACCATCAACGAAAATGCCGACCCGGATGTGCGCGGCGACCTGGAGCGTCACCTGAATGTGATGGTGCCGGAAAACGCGCCCTATTATGAACACACCCTGGAAGGCCCGGACGATATGCCGGCCCATATCAAGAGCGTGCTGATCGGCCCGTCACTGAGCCTGCCGATCAGCAATGGGCGCCTGGCGCTGGGTACCTGGCAGGGCATCTATCTGTGCGAGCACCGGGACCATGGCGGGGCGAGAAGAGTGGTGGCGACGATTCAGGGGGAGTGAATTTCTACACCTCGCCGTAGGAGCGTCGCTGGCGGCGCGATCCCAACCAGGATTGAAAGCATGTTCACCACAGAGGGCACAGAGAAACCCTTTTCTTGTCCTCGGTCTGTGCTCTCTGTGGTAAATCGATTTTTCAGACGTTGGGTTATCGCGCCGCGAGCGACGCTCCTACGGTAGTAGGGAGCGTCGAGTAATCGGTGGGGTTACTGCGAAATCCACTGCAAAAATTCCCGACGTTCTTCCGGGGTGGCCTGTTTCCACTGGGCTTTCAGGGTATCCAGGTAGCTGCCGGCGGGGGCCGGGGCAGGGGCTGCCTGGGTGGCGGGAGCCGGGGCGCTGGGCGCTGGCGCCGGGGTGGCCGTTTGCTGGGGGGCCACGCTGTCGGCGGCGGCGGTGCTCACTTCTTCGCCGGTGATCGGCGCCAGGAAGCCGCGCTTGAGGATCAGGTTGGATTCCGTGGCAGCGACTTTTTCGCCAGTGGCGGTATTGACGGTCCAGCCGGTAAAGGAATCTTCCAAGGCACGGGCTTCTTCCACATCCTGGGGTTTTTCATAGCCCAGCTGCCATTTCTCGCCAGCCTTGCCATCGACGATGAAGTTGGCCGGGTTGCTCTTCACGATTTCGTGGTTGTCCGCATCCAGCTGCCACAGTTCCTTGTAGTAGGCGAGGATCTCGTAGCGTCCCGGGGTGAATTTCAGTTCCTTGAAGTCGGTGGCGAAAAAGGTGTTCACGCCATCCACTTCCTTGCCGTTGATGGTGAACACTTCGATTTCACTGGGCACACGCACGGTGAGGACCTGGCTGTCGGACTTGGCGGGGCCATCATAGAGCTGAACCACCGGGCTGCGGGCGCAGGCAGACAGGATCAGGACGCAGAGAACGAGGGGGATAAGGCGCAGGGACAGCATGGTCTCTCCTAGGTAGGCGCGGGCCAGCCAGTCTGGCCGGCCGTAATGACAACTTTGTGACAGCGGCACAATCAGAAGCCCCAGGTATCTACCCGGGCCGGTGCCACGTTGCGATTCAGGGTGCTCAGGCCGCGGGCACAGCGCACGATCCACCAGATGGTAATCACTACCATCAGTAACCAGCCGATAAAGGCCAGGGTGGTGATACCGGCAATGATGCTGTAGAGCAGACCGATCCAGAAGGTGCGGTACTGGAAGCGGAAGTGTTCACGCAGGGGCGGCGGGGCTTCACCGGCGTGCAGGTGGGCAATGATGACCCCGGCAACGGCGGTCAGCCCGCCGGTGATCAGGCCCACCAGGTGTAGTACATAAACCGCCCGGGCCATGCCCAGGGACGATGTCTGACTCATTGCGGGTCTCCTTTGCTGCGGTAGGTTCTCGCCGGGGCGGCGGGTTCACTATTGCTGGCATTGCAGGTCTGTACGCAGGCGTCCTGTGTTTCGAAGGGCACGCTCCCCTTGCAGCCACCCCAGGTAAAACTCTTGCAGCTGTCACTTTCCTGATCGTAGTAGTAACGCTGGAACGCCGCCTTGCACATGCCGGTTTCCGGCGGCTGGTAACAGGCATCCGGTAGCCTGTTGTCGGCTTCGGTGCCGCTCTGACAGCCGGCCAGCAGGGCGGTGATGATCAGGGGGAAGAGGTATCGCATGGTTTCGTCCTTGTGGTGGTCTTGCCCTTGCCCGCCTGGCAAAGGGTGTCAGTTAGGTTAGCTGTCACTTTACTCGCGCCGGGCGAGCTAGTCAGCCCGGCAGTGTTTCTGGTCTTTGGGCAGGGTGTCGCCGCGCAGGCGAATCACGGTTTTCTGGAGCAGCAGGTTGTTGGGCAGGGTGTAGCGGTGGCCCAGCTCGTCCTGCACGGTGATGAAGATCAGCCCCATGTAGCGGATTTGCCCGGTGACCGTGTTGTCGCCATCCAGCAGGCGGATGCGATCGCCCACCCGGTAGGGCGCACTGAAGAACAGGATGATGGCGGCGGTGGTGTTGCTGAGCATGGACCAGCTGGCAAACAGGGCCACACCGAGCAGTGCCATCAGCGAGGTGGCGAACACCATCAGGCCGCTGCCGTTCAGGCCCCAGAGAATCCCGATGGTAAGCAGTGACAGCACCACACAGGCGCTGTTGATGACCACGGCGGTTTGGAAGATGCGTGCCCGGCTGAAATCACGGCGGCGGCCCAGGCGCCGGGTGGCACCTCGCAGCAACACGGACAGCAGCCAGGCCACCAGAATCACGGCAACCGTCAAACCCCATTTCATTGCGCTGGATTCCATTGCTGCCTCAACCGTGCTTGCCGGAAACGAAAGGATTGTTGGCCCGCTCGTGACCGATGGTGGACATGGGACCGTGGCCAGGGATGAAGGACACATCGTCATCCAGGGTGAGCAGCTTGTCCTTGATGGCCTGGATCAGGGTGTCGAAATCCCCCTTGGGGAAATCCGTGCGACCGATGGAGCCGTTGAACAGCACATCGCCGACCACCACCAGTTTGCTTTCCGGTTGGTAGAACACCACGTGGCCGGGGGTGTGGCCCGGGCAGTGACGCACCTGGAATTCGGTCTCGCCTACGGTGACCGTGTCACCGTCTTCCAGCCAGCGGTTCGGGGTGAACGGGCGTGATGGCTGAAAGCCCATCATCTGCGCCTGTTGGGGCAGCATGTCGATCCAGAACTGGTCGTCCTTGTGTGGCCCTTCGATGGGCAGATCCAGTTTTTCCGCCAGCTCGGCCACGGCGCCGATGTGATCCAGATGGGCGTGGGTGACGAGAATTTTTTCCGGCGTGCCGCCGACCTGCTGCAGGGCTTCCAGAATCTTGTCCAGATCCCCGCCGGGATCGACGATGGCCACCTTGTCAGTGGTGTCGCACTTGAGGAAGGAGCAGTTTTGCTGGAACGGGGTAACCGGCAGGATGGCGTACTTCATGGCTGTCTATCGGGTAAAAAATGTGCCCGCAGTATAGCCGCAAACCGGAATCCGGTTCATTCCCTGTAAAGCGTAAATAATGGCAAATTCCGACGTGTTGCCGCTGAGGGTGGCGAAAGCAGTGCTATTTTAACGGCTTTCACATTATCGCAAAGGAAGGGAACCATGGAAGTGGAGCAGGTGCAGCCTTATCTGGACAAGGCGATTGAGCTGGGCATGACCTACCTGCCCAAGGTGGTACTGGCCATCATTACGCTGATCGTGGGCTTCTGGCTGATCGGCCGAATCACCAAGGGGCTGAACCGGGTGCTCGGCCATAAGGCGGTGGATGACACCCTGCAGAAGTTCATGGCCAGTTTTGTGGAAGTGTTGCTGAAGATCCTGCTGCTGGTGGCTGTGGCCGGCATGGTCGGGGTGCAGACGACCTCCTTCATCGCCATGCTGGGTGCCATTGGCCTGGCGGTGGGTCTGGCCCTGCAGGGTAGCCTGGGCAACTTTGCCGGCGGCGTGCTGATCCTGTTCTTCAAGCCCTACCGACTGGGGGATATTATCGAAGCCCAGGGGCACATGGGCCGGGTTCATGACATCCAGATTTTCAACACCATCCTGATCACCTATGACAACCAGCGCATCGTGATTCCCAATGGTCCCATGTCCAATGGCTGCATCAAGAACGTGTTCTGCGAGCCGCAGCGGCGGGTGGATATCGAATTCGGCATTAGTTATGACGACAGCATTGCCGATGCCAGGGTAGCGATCCAGTCGGTGATCGATAACGATGACCGGATTCTCAGCGGCGGAAAGTTCGATCCCAATATTTTTGTCTCCGCCCACGCGGACAGCAGCATCAATATGCTGACCCGGGTGTGGGTGAATTCCGAGGATTACTGGCCGGTGTATTTCGGGCTCTTTGAGCAGGTCAAGCTGGCCTTCGACAAGGCAGGCATCACCATTCCGTATCCGCAGCGGGATGTACATCTGTATCAGCAGAGCTGAGCTACGAGCTACGCTCGTAGGATAGGGGAGGTCTGGAAAGTTCCTCGTGCTTCGTCATCTCGACGAAGCCGCTGTAGGAGCGCCTCTTGAGGCGCGAACCGCGTGCGAACGCGGAATCGACCGCAGGGCGATCAGGGACGGCAGTGCTCGACAGGTTTCAAAAAAGGTTGCTGCCGTTCGAATCTCTGTTGCCTCGCTACGCTCGGTTCGCACCTCAAGAGGTGCTCCTACATTCAATCGCGTCGCCAGCGGCGCTCCTACGGAAAGATTAGGTAGGGCGCCGGCCACCAGGCTCGGCTCCTCCCGTGTTGTGGCTTACTGCTGCCTTTCAGCGTTTCTCCAACACCACCGGCAAACCATCCTTGGGCATGATCAGCGGCACCTGCTGCACAGGCATTTCGTAACCCGGTTTCAGGCTGACCTTGTAGCGCTGCAGGAAGTGGAACAGGAAGGTCTTGGTCTGCAACTCGGCAAAGTTCAGTCCCAGGCACTTGTGGTGGCCGCCGCCGAAGGGTACCCACTGGTAGAAGTGCTTCTTGTGCTCGGCCCGTTCATCACTGAAACGTTCCGGGTCGAAGGTGTGCGGGTTGCTCCAGTACTCCTCCATGTAGTGGGTGAACAGGGGGGAGATATTGATCAGGGTGTTGCGCGGCAGGGTGTAGCCCTGGAAGGTCACTTCCTTCACGGTGCGCCGCGGGAAGGTGGTCAGCGGCGGGCGCATACGCAGGGTTTCGCGGAATACCCAGCCGGTTTTTTCCAGCTTTGCCAGGTCGTCGTAGTCCAGGTTGTCCTTGTTCAGGCCGGCCATCTCTTCGGCCAGCTGGTCCTGCCAATAGGGATGTTTTGCCAGCAGATAGATGATGGAGCACAGGGTGCTGGTCGTGGTGTCGTGGGCGGCGAACAGCAGGAAGATCATGTGGTTCATCACGTCCTGGTCGCTGAGCCCGCCTTCTTCGTCGGCGGCCTTGCACAGTTCGCTGAAGAAGTCCGGGGTCTCGCTAGCTCGTTTCTGGGGAATCAGGTCGGTGACGAATTTTTCCAGGTAACGGCGTCCGGTCATGCCTCGGTGCCACAGGGTGCCGGGAATGGGCAGGCGCAATACCGCCAGAGAGGCATCTGCGGCATCGATAAAGGACTGGTTCACTTTGTCGGATTCCGGGCCCATGTCCAGACCGAAGAATATCTGTGCGCCCACCTCCAGCAGCAGTGCCTTGATATGGTCGAAGAAGCTCAGGGTGTCGCCGGTCTGCCAGAGCGGGATCTGGCTGCTGATGTGGGCGTTCATGCGGTCCAGGTAGCTGGCCAGTGCCGGCTTCTTGAACGCCTGCTGCATGATGCGGCGATGAAACTTGTGGTCGGCAAAGTCGCGCAGCATGAGCCCGTCGGTGAACAGCTTCTCCAGAAACGGGTTCCAGGCCGCGCGGCTGGAAAACACGTGCTCCGGGTCCTTGAGGACAAACTCGTTGGCCTCCGGCCCCAGCAGGGTGACGCCGCGCTGGAACAGTACCGAGCCCTTGGAGACCAGGCCGTATTTTTCCGCCCGCCGGGTGACCAGCTTATGGTAATCCTTGAGGAAAGGAATGGTGTCGCCCAGTAGTGGCGTGCCGTAATCCCCCGGAATGTGGTCCAGCTTGCGTTGTGGCAGGCGCGGCAGGCGAGCGGCATCCTGCTGGGCGGTTTCCATGCTGCTGCTCATAGTCAGCTCTCCCGATAAACACGTTGTATAGCGTCAATGTACGGTGAGCAAACCGCGGCGAACAGGGGGCTGTTGGCAACGGTCAATTCGGGATGTGCTGTCCAGCCACGGTGGCATGGCTCGTGCTAGCATTGGCGCCAACAGCAAGGAGAAACCCTATGTCCAAGCCTGCGGCAGCCTTCGAGCCCCTGGCCCTGGCGGTATTGACCGTCAGTGATACCCGTACCCCCGATAACGACACCTCCGGAGACCTGCTGGTGCACCGTCTTGAGGAGGCCGGTCACCACCTGCAGGCCCGCCAGATTGTCAAAGATGACATCTATCAGCTGCGCAAGGTGGTGTCGGAGTGGATCGCCGACGAGCGTATTCAGGGCATTCTGACCACCGGCGGCACCGGCTTTTCCGGCCGTGACTCTACGCCGGAGGCACTTAGCGTGCTGTTTGATAAACACATTGAAGGCTTTGGGGAGTTGTTCCGCCAAGTCAGCGTGGACGATATCGGTTCGTCCACCATCCAGTCCCGGTGTCTCGCCGGGCTGGCCAACCGGACGGTGATCTTCTGCCTTCCGGGGTCCAACAATGCCTGTGCCACCGGCTGGGATCGCATCATCCGCGACCAGCTGGATGCCCGCTACCGGCCCTGCAACTTTGTCGCCCAGGTGCGTCGATGAGTGGGGTGCCGATGGCGCTGATGCCGGTGGAGGAAGCCCTGGCCCGCCTGCTGGACAGCGCCGGGCCGTTTGCCCGTGTGCAGGAAATCGCCCTGGGAGAGGCCCGAGGTCAGTACCTGGCCCAGGACGTGGTGTCCCGGGTGGATGTGCCGGCCTTTGATAATGCGGCCGTGGATGGTGTGGCCCTGCGTTATGCGGACTTGGACGAGCCGGGCCTGACCTTGCCCATGCCGCTGCGCATTGCCGCCGGTGACCCGCCCGGCACCCTGATGCCGGGGCAGGTGGCGCGTATCTTTACCGGCGCGCCGGTGCCCGCCGGGGCGGATACGGTGTTGATGCAGGAAGACTGCGAAATCGCTGATGGCCGGGTGCGTCTGCCGGCACAGGCGTCGGTGAGCGAAGGGCAGAACATTCGCCCGGCGGGGCAGGATGCCCGGCTGGATGAGGTGGTGATGCGCGCCGGCCAGCGCCTGACTCCCCAGGCTGTGGGGCTGGTCGCTTCGGTGGGGGTAGACCGGGTGCGGGTGTATGCCCCCCGGGTGCTGGTGCTGACCAGCGGTGATGAATTGCAGGCGCCGCAGGAAAGTCCGCTGCCGGGGAAAATCTACGACAGCAATGGCCCACAGCTGGAGCAGCTGCTGATACAGAGTGGTTTTGCCGAGGTGCAGCGCGAACATCTGCCCGACGACCCGGCCATTATTCGCGCTACGCTGACCCGGGCGCTGACGGATGCGCAGCAGCGCCCGGATGTGATTATTTCCACCGGCGGTGTGTCTGTGGGCGAAGAGGATCATCTGCGGGCGGTACTGGAGCAGCAGGGCCAACTGGATTTCTGGCGGCTGGCCATCAAGCCCGGCAAACCGTTCACCTACGGTAGCGTGGACGGCATTCCGTTTTTCGGTTTGCCCGGCAATCCGTCCGCGGTGCTGGTCTGTTACCTGATGCTGGTGTTGCCCTCCTTGCGTCGTTGCTGTGGCGCCGAAAAGGTCTTGCCGGAACCGTTCCGTTTGCCGGCGGATTTTTCCGTCAAAAAAGCGGGCAAGCGACAGGATTATTTGCGCGTGCGCTGCGTGCCGAAAAACGGGGAGCTGGTGCTGGAGAAGCACCCCAACCAGAGTTCCGGCATGTTGAGCTCTGCGGTGTGGGCGGACGGGCTGGCGGTGGTGCCGGTGGGTGAAACCGTATCGCCGGGAAGCATGCTGGCATACTGGCCGTTCCCGGCACTCATGTAGAAAAGTAGGGTGGATTAGCCTAAGGCGTAATCCACCACAAACGGTTCATCGCGGATGAGAGGGAAAGTGATACAGGGTCTGGGGTCGGACGTCGGAAGTTGGACGCTATAAACGGAAAACCTACAGGCCTTGGATCCGCTATCTTGGTCTCCACCGGCTCTAAACCCGCAGGCTGGTTGCGGTTTTTGGCGTCCGACTTCCGACTTCCGACGTCAGACGTCTGACCAATCTAAATTCCCGACAATGGGCGATGAACCCAAACAATCGGCAAGCGGTGGATTACGCCTGCGGCTAATCCACCCTACGGCCGGCACATTGATGGAGTAAACGAATGACACTGGAATCCAACCTGCTGGCGCGAGCCGATTCGACCTGTGAACTGTGCGGTGCCGGTGAGGCGCTGGCGGTGTATGCGGTGCCGCCGGAAGGGGATGGCACGGCGGCGCAGAGCGCCTTGCTGTGCGAAACCTGCAGTTTTCAGATCGACAATCCCGGCAACGAGGATATCAACCACTGGCGTTGCTTGAACGACAGCATGTGGAGCCAGGAGCCGGCGGTGCAGGTGCTGGCCTGGCGCATGTTGACCCGGTTACGGGCGGAAGGTTGGCCCCAGGATCTGCTGGATATGCTCTATCTCGATGACGAGACACTGGCCTGGGCCCAGGCCACCGGCGAAGGGCAGAGCGAGGAAGACAAGGTTGAGCACCGCGACAGTAATGGTGCGGTACTGGAAGCCGGTGACAGCGTCACCCTGATCAAGGATCTCAACGTGAAGGGCGCCAACTTCACCGCCAAGCGTGGCACACCGGTGCGCAATATCTCGCTGGTGCAGGATAACCCGGAACAGATCGAAGGCCGGGTGGAAGGTCAGCGCATTGTCATCCTCACCCAGTTCGTGAAAAAGAATTGATGCCACATTCCCTGATTCTCGGTGGTATCCGTTCCGGCAAGAGTTCGCTGGCGGAACGACTGGTCTCCGAGCAACCCGATCCGGTGGTGTACGTGGCCACGGCCACCGCCGGGGATGGTGAAATGAGTGAGCGCATTCGTCGCCACCAGCGGCGCCGCCCGGTGAGCTGGGGCCTGGTGGAGGAACCCGTGGAGCTGGGGAATCTGCTGAACCGCCAGGCTACCCTGTCGCCGCCCCCCTGCGTGTTGATTGATTGCATGAGCTTGTGGGTGAGTAACCTGCTGCATGCCGGCGATACGGTCTTTGTGCGCGAGAAGGAAAACTTTCTGGCGGCGCTGGCAGCCTATCCGGGCTCGGTGGTGATCGTCAGTAACGAGGTGGGCCTGGGCATCATCGGCATGGACCCGCTCACCCGCCGCTTTGCCGATGAACTGGGCTGGTTGAATCAGGCCCTGGCGAAACGCTGTGACCGGGTGATGTTGTCGGTGGCGGGGATTGCGCAGACGTTGAAAGGGTAGGCCTGGCCGTAGGAGCTATGCTTGTCCCCCCAGGGAATCTGCGACATGCGAACCTCGCGTAGCGAGGCGGCAACGATCAAGGTTTGTCCCTCGTTGTTTCTGAAACCTGTCGAGTGCTGATACCCCTGATCGCCCTACGGTCGATTTCCGCGCAAGCGCGGTTCGCCATGCAAGCATGGGCTCCTACGGCGGCTTCGTAGAATGACGGCGGGTTAGCCCCCGTGCCTTACCAAACAACTCAAGGTGCCATGCTCGGTGTTATCAATCCGCACCTGCGAGCGGCAGGCGAAGGGCACCTGAAATCCGGCCATGGCATTGCTTGGGCTCAGGCCCAGTACATGACTCAGTACCATGCGGATAACGCCGCCGTGGCATACCAGTAGCACTCGCTGCCCTTGCATGGCCTGCTGCCACAGTGCCCAGGCGTCGCCGATGCGCTGGTGGAAATCCTGAATGGTTTCGCCGTTAACCGGGGGATGGTTTTCCGCATCGCGCCAGAAGTTGGCCTGATGATCGCCGTATTCCGCTGCCACCTGTTCCCGGGTTTTGCCTTCCCAGTCGCCGAAGCTGATTTCCTTGAAATCATGGGCCACGGTGAAGGGAATATGGTGTTGCTCGGACAGGTGCGCGGCAAACTCCCGGCAGCGCAGTAGCGGCGAGGTGAGGATGTGATCCCACTGATCGTCCGCCTGGATGGCATCGCGCATTTGCTGCCAGCCCAGGTCGCTGAGCGGATCGTCCTTGTGGCCGCGATACATATGGCCGCCGACGGGTTCGCCATGGCGGATTAGATCAAACAGGGTGGTGGTCATGGTTTACTCCGCACTGTTGACGCCGGCATCGGCAAAGGTGGCCATGCCGTTATGCAGGGCGCAGGCGCTGCGAATCACCGGCACGGCCACCGCCGCGCCGCTACCTTCACCCAGGCGCATGGACAGGTTGAGGACCGGTTCTGCGTTAAGGGCGTCGAGCAGCCTGGTGTGGCCGGGTTCCCGGGAGTGATGCGCGAATAGCAGCCAGTCACGTAGCTCCGGTCGTAATCGCACGGCGGCCAGTGCCGCCACGGTGACAATAAAGCCATCCACCAGCACGGGAATGCCTCGGGCGGCGCAGCCGATGATGGCACCGGTGAGCGCCGCAATTTCAAAACCACCCAGCGAAGCGAGTACCGCCAGCGGTTCCCGGTTGTCCCCGTGGCGGGTCAGGGCCTGCTCGATCACGGTGGCTTTATGACTGACGCCATCCGCATCCAGCCCGGTGCCGGGCCCGGCCAGGGCTTCCGCCGGTTCGGCCAGCAGGGCACAGGCCACGGCGCTGGCGCTGGTGGTGTTGCCGATGCCCATTTCGCCACCGATAAACAGCTGGGCCTGCTGGTCTGCTGCACGCTGGGCGGCACGGTCACCGGCGGCCAGGGCCTGCTCAAGTTGCGTGGATGACATGGCGGCCTCGCGGGCCAGGTTGGCGGTGCCGGCGGCGATGGTCTCATCCAACACGCCGTCGCTGGTGGGCGGTGGTGTGGCGGTACCCAGGTTGATCACGTCCAGCGTCGCACCCAGCTGTCTGGCCATGACACTGATGGCGGCGCCACCGGCAACGAAGTTGGCAATCATCTGCCCGGTGACTGCCTGGGGAAAGGCGGAAATTCCTTCTGCACAGACACCATGATCGCCGGCAAAGACAGCGATGCTGATACGGTCGGCGGCAGGGGTGTCACTGTGCTGCAACGCCGCCAGCGTCACTGCCAGGGATTCCAGACGACCCAGTGAGCCGGCGGGTTTGGTGAGCTGCCCCTGGCGGGCCAGGGCCTGTTGCCGGTGGGATTCACTGGGGGCGCAGATCGGTTGTTGCCAGGGTAAAACAGGGTGCACGGAAAACTCCCGGAAGCGGGCGGTGGGCCGCAAAGCGGCAAATCCTCTGCCCCGGCGGGGGCAGTGTCAAGTAGACTGCCCGCCTCGGATCATTGTCAGAACCATTGTAATGGGTACCCGATGCTGTCTTTTTCCCTGTTCTGTGCACTGCTTGTCGGCGTGATGCTGGATCGCTGGTTGGGCGAGCCTCGCCGCTGGCATCCGCTGGTGGGGTTTGGCCGGTTGGCGATGGCCGTGGAGCAACGCCTTAACCGTCAGGGTGGTGTATGCGCCGGCACCCTGGCCGTGGCCATCACCGTACTGCCCTGGGTGCTGGCGGTGGTGTTGTTGCTGCAGCTGTTGCCGGGCTGGGCCGGTTGGGGGCTGCAGGCACTGGGCCTGTGGCTGGTGATTGGCGGGCGCAGTCTGGCGGAGCATGGCCGGGCGGTGATCGTGCCGTTGCAAGGCGGCGATTTGACTGACGCCCGGGAGCAGGTGGGCCGCATGGTCAGCCGCGACACCGCCGACCTGGATAGCGAAGGTGTGGCCCGGGCGGCCACCGAGTCGGTGCTGGAAAACGGCGCCGATGCCCTGTTTGCCAGCCTGTTCTGGTTTGCGTTGGCCGGGTTGCCCGGGGCCTTGCTGCACCGGCTGGTGAATACCCTGGATGCCATGTGGGGCTATCGCACGGAACGCTTCGAGCGGTTCGGCAAGGTGGCCGCGCGGCTGGATGATCTGCTCGGCTGGGCGCCGGCACGATTGACGGCAATCAGCTATGCCCTGTGCGGCCGCTTCGCGGCGGGGCTGCGTTGCTGGCAGCAGCAGGGCAGGGCCTGCGACAGCCCCAATGCGGGCCCGGTGATGGCCGCCGGGGCTGGTGCCCTGGGTGTGCGGCTGGGCGGTGGCGCGCCCTATCACGGCGGCTGGAAGGACAAGCCGTGGCTGGGTGAAGGTAAGGTGGCCAGTGCTGACAGCATTGCCGCCGCCATCACCCTGGTGCAGAGGGCGTTGGCGCTGTGGCTGGTGGTGTTGCTGGGGGTGAGCCTGTGAGCGTTCCTGTGCGTGAGCATCATGGCGGGCGTTTGCATGAGGCGGCCCGGCGTTGGGGGATTCCGGTCAGTGACTGGCTGGACCTGTCCACTGGCATCAGCCCCTGGTCCTGGCCGGTGCCGGTATTGCCCACGTCTGTGTGGCAGCGACTTCCTGATGAGGATGATGGGCTGGAAGCACTTTGCCGTCACTGGCTCGCCGTACCTGGAGAAGCCGGCTGTCTGCCGGTACCGGGGAGCCAGGCGGCGCTGCAGCTGTTGCCACGGCTGCGTACGACCTGCCGGGTGGGGGTGCCGTTGCCCGGTTACCGTGAGCATGCGCTGGCCTGGCAGCGGGAAGGGCACGAGGTGGTGCCATTGTCTGTGGAACAGATCGATGCGGCCCTGCCGGATCTGGATGTGCTGGTGTGCATCAACCCCAATAATCCCACCGGCCACCTGTACCCGACAGACACTCTGTTGCACTGGCATCAGCAGTTGACGGCGAAGGGCGGCTGGCTGGTGGTGGATGAAGCGTTTCTGGATGCCAGTGATGGCGAGTCTCTGGTTTCCCGCTGTGATCAGCCGGGCCTGATTGTGTTGCGCTCGCTGGGCAAGTTTTTCGGCCTGGCGGGCTTGCGGGCCGGGGTGATGGTTGGGCCCACGGCTGTGTGTGAGGCGCTGGCGGATCAGCTGGGCCCCTGGGCACTGAGCCATCCGGCCCGTTGGGTAATGGCCCAGGCGGTGCAGGACCGGGGTTGGCAACAGCTGCAGCGGCAACGTTTGCGGCAGGCCAGGCAGCGGTTGAACGAGCTGTTAAGCAAGGCCGGTTTGTTCCCGCAGGGCGACAGTGATCTGTTTGCCTTGTGTGTTCATGATGAGGCCGAGGCGATACGGGATGGTCTGGCGCGCCAGGGCATTCTGGTGCGGCATTTCCAGCAGCCCGCTGCGCTGCGTTTCGGATTACCGGGGAATGAACGTGAAGAACAACGCTTGTTGCTGGCGCTACAGACCTTGCCGGTTTGATCCTTTCCCGTAGGAGCCTGCCTGCAGGCGATGGCTTGCCAGAGAGACATTTCGCCTGCAGGCAGGCTCCTGCGGGCAGACTATTAGCTGACCTCAACTTCTCCTGAATTTTCCTCAAGCTGTGCGTATCCGTTTGCTTATTACCGCCGCCGTTGGTAATTTCGCGCCACCTTCCGGTGCCCGCCTGTTCACACACAGCCGGGTTAAACGGGAAGTCGGTGTGCTTTGCTGTGTCCGCAAAGCCAGTCCGACGCTGCCCCCGCAACGGTGATTGAGTTAATCGCGTTTCGTAGTGCCACTGTGCCAAAGCCCGAAAGGGTGCATGGGAAGGCGAACGCGCCGAGGGAATACGCCTCGCTCATCAGCCCGGAGACCGGCCAGAAGGTGAACTTGGCGTCGCGGTGGGCGATGGCGGGGTGTAACGGTGCTGTTCTGTGCCGGTTATCCCTGTTGTGTCTCCGCGGCTGAATCCAGGCCGTGCGGGTGGGCACGGCAACAGGGGATCTCCTTCATGTCTTTGCGTTTTTTTGCGGCCTCTGCCGCTGTGTCCTTGTCTGTCTTGCCATGGGTCGTTCAGGCCGAATCTTCCGCGTCGCAACAGGTGGCCATGCTCGACCCGGTGGTGGTAACACCTACCCTGGTCAGCCGTACCACGGAAGCATCACTGTCCTCGGTTACCGTGGTGGACGAGCAACAACTTCGCGACCAGCAACCGGTGGATATGGCTGACATCCTGCGTGGCCAGCCTGGTGTGGATACCACCAGCAATGGTTCCTTCGGCAAGAATGCCAGCGTCTTCATCCGCGGTACCTCCAGTGATGCGACCCTGCTGCTGGTAGACGGGGTGCGGCTGCGGTCCGCCACCGCCGGTAGCCCGGCCTGGCAATATCTGCCGCCGGCCATGCTGGAACGGGTGGAAGTGGTGCGCGGTCCACGCGGCTCCTTGTACGGTGCCGATGCGGTGGGCGGCGTGGTGCAGCTCTTTACCCGCGATGACGGTAGCTGGCTGGATTTCGGTGCAGGGAATTTCGGCACCATGAATGCCGGTGCCGGCGTTTCCGGTGAACAGGGCGGCACCCGTTATACCCTGGGTATCAATCGCTTCCGCACCAATGGCATCGAGCTGCGCGAAGACAGCGAAGAACGCGGCTACGACAATACCGCCGGTATTGCCAAACTGAGCCATCGTTTCGGGGATCGTGGCGAAATCGGGGTGTTCGGTTTTCATACTCGGGGCAATACCGAATTTGAAGGCAGCACACCGGCAGACGACAGAAATATCGACTACGCACTGGAAGTGGCAGGTCTGAAAGGCGAGGTGATGCTCACCGATGGCTGGCAGACCAAGGTGCTGATCAGCCAGGCCAAGGACGAAAGCGAAGACTTTGCCAATGACGTCAGTAACGGCGTATTCGATACCCGTACTCGTACCGCCAACTGGCAGAATGTGTTTGCGGTCGGCGCCCATCAGTTTGTGTTGGGTGGCGAATACCAGCGTGATGAGATTACCAGCAGCAACGAATATGACGTGACCGACCGGGACAACAAGGCGGCGTTTGGTCAGGCGCTGCTGCACTTCGGTCCGCTGGATCTGCAGGGCAGCCTGCGCCATGACGATAACGATGCCTACGGCAGCAAGGTGACTGGCGCCGGCGCACTGGGCTACAAGCTGGATACGGCTCACCGGGTACGGGTTAGCTACGGCACGGCCTTCAAGGCGCCCACCTTCAACGATCTCTATTTCCCGGATTCGCCGCCATTTTTCTTCAGCAACCCGAACCTGAAGCCGGAGTCTTCGGAAACCGGTGAGCTGGGTGTGCGCGGCCAGTATCAGCACTGGTTCTGGGATGCGGCGGTGTATCGTACCAACATCGATGATTTGATCGCCTACGATGGCAGCAAGGGCTCCTCGTTCAATGTGAACAAGGCCAGCATCGAAGGGGCGGAACTGGCCCTGGGTATGGACTGGCAAGAGTGGCAGGTGCGGGTAGCCTTCTCCGCACTGAAGCCGGAGGACCGGGATACCGATACCCTGATTGCCCGTCGTGCCCAGCGTCTGGGCCGGGTGGATGTGGATCGCCGCATCGGCACCGTGACCCTGGGGGGCACCGCCAGTTTCCAGGGGCACCGTTACAATGATGCCGCCAACACCCAGCGGCTTTCCGGTTTCGGTCTGCTGGACCTGCGTGCCGGCTGGCAGTTCGCGCCGAACTGGTCCACCCGCCTGACGATGAAAAATGTGCTGGATAAAGAGTACGCCACCGCGAAGAACTTCAGCGGCTGGAACTATCTCAACGCCGGGCGTTCCGTAATGGTAAGCCTGCGTTACGATGTGCAGTAACTGAAACACGGAGTCCGCCATGCCCCCAGCCCGTCTGTTATCACGTTGTCTTCCCCTGTTGGCCGCCTTGTTGTGTCTGGGGAGCGGGCTGGCCCTGGCACAGGTATGTGTCACCGATGATGTGGACCGTCAGGTTTGTCTGGCGCAGCCGGCGCAGCGGATTATTGCCTTGTCTCCCGGTGCCACCGAGTTGTTGTTCGCTGCCGGTGCCGGGGAGCAGGTGGTGGGGGCGGTAAGTTTCAGCGATTATCCGCCGTCGGCAAAAAAGCTGCCGCGGGTGGGCAGCTACAAGCGGCTGGATCTGGAGGCGGTGCTGGCGTTGAAGCCGGATCTGATTGTCGCCTGGCAGAGTGGTAACCCCATGGAACAGGTGGAGCGTCTGCAGGCCATGGGCGTGCCGGTGTACCACAGTGAACCCCGTCGTTTCGAGGATATCAGTACCACCCTGGAGCGCCTTGCGACACTGGCCGGCACCGAAGCGGTAGGGCAGGGCGCAGCCGATGCTCTGCGTAGTGGCATGGATTCCCTGCGTCAGCGCTATGCGGAAGCGGCGCCGGTGACGGTGTTTTACCAGGTCTGGGAAGAGCCGCTGATGACCGTGAATAATGATCATCTGATCAGCGAGGCGATCCAGATCTGCGGTGGCGTCAATGTGTTCGGTGAGCTGACATCGCTGGCGCCAAAAATCAGCCGTGAAGCGGTTCTGGCCAAGGATCCGGAGGTGATCATCGCCGGTGGCATGGGCGAGGATGATCCCGCCTGGCTCGATCCCTGGAAACAGTTCTCCTCCCTGCGCGCGGTGAAGCACGACAACCTGTTCTTTGTGGCGCCGTCCACCCTGCAGCGGCCGACGCCACAGATGCTGGCCGGTACCCGCACCCTGTGCAGCCACCTCGACACCGTGCGCGCCCGTGATTAGCCGCCGAGCCGTCTCTTCCCTGCTGATGCTGGCGGCACTGGGTGCGCTGGCATTGCTGGTGGCGGTGACCGTGGGCAGTGTCTCCATGACTCTCACGGAGCTGTGGATGGCGGTTGTCGGCCGGGGCGACCCCCTGTTCGGTGAATTGGTGTTTTCCCTGCGATTGCCCCGTGCCATGGCGGCGTTTGCCACCGGTGGCCTGCTGGCACTGGCCGGCGCCCTGATGCAGGTGCTGTTGCGTAACCCACTGGCCGATCCCTATGTACTGGGTATTTCTGGTGGTGCCGCTGTGGGGGCACTGGCGTCCATGTTGCTGGGCTTGGGCACGGCCATGGTGTCCGGCTCCGCCTTTGCCGGCGCGCTGCTGTCCACCTTGCTGGTGTTCGGCCTGGCCCAGGGGCGGGGCAGCTGGACGCCCACCCGTTTGCTGCTGACCGGGGTGGTCATCGCTGCCGGCTGGGGTGCGGTGATTACCTTTATGCTGTCGCTGAGTCCGGCGGATCGCTTGCCCGGCATGCTCTACTGGCTGATGGGTGATCTGAGTTACGCCCGCTCGCCACTGATGGCCTGGCTGGTGCTGATTCCGGTGCTGATTCTTACGTTGCCGCTGGGGCGCAGCCTCAATGTGCTGGCCCGGGGGCCGCTGCAGGCGGCGGCCCTGGGGGTGGCGGTGAAGCCGCTGGCCTGGCTGGTCTATGGGCTGGCCAGCCTGCTCACGGCGGTGGCGGTGACTACCGCCGGTAGCGTGGGTTTTGTGGGGCTGATCGTGCCGCATATGCTGCGGCTGGTGCTGGGCAATGATCAGCGCATCATTCTGCCGGCCAGTGTCATGGCCGGCGGCGCCTTGCTGACCATCGCCGATACCCTGGCGCGTACCCTGATGGCCCCGGAGCAATTGCCGGTGGGTGTGATCACCGCCCTGCTTGGGGTGCCCACTTTCCTCTTCTTGCTGTATCGGAGTCGGTGATGGCGATTCTCGAAGCCAGCAATCTGGTGGTGGATATTCCCGGTCGTGCGGCAGGCCAACCTTTTTCCGCACGGATTCTGCCAGGCCAGCGCTGGGGCGTTCTGGGCCCCAATGGCGCGGGCAAGTCCACACTGCTACACACCCTGGCGGGGCTAAGGCCGCCGCGAAGTGGTCAGGTGTTGCTGGATGGTGAATGCCTGACTCAACTGCGTCGTCGGCAACTGGCGCAAAAACTGGCGGTGGTATTTCAGGAACGCCAGGACAGTTTTCCCGCCACGGTGCAGGAGACTGTGCTGATCGGTCGCCATCCTTTCCTGTCGCCCTGGCAACGGGAAACTGCCAACGATCTGCGTCTGGCCAACCAGGCCATGGAGGCCCTGTCCCTGAGTCTGCTCGGCGGCGATCGTCTGGTCAGCACCCTGTCCGGTGGGGAGCGTCAACGGGTGGCCATCGCCACAGCTTTGACTCAGCAGCCGGCCATCTGGCTGGCGGACGAGCCCACCAATCATCTGGATCTGCATCATCAGGTGGCGGTGATGGAGCTGCTGCATCGGCAGGCGGAGCAGGGCGCGGCAGTGTTCATGTGCCTGCACGATCTGAATCTGGCAGCCCGTTGGTGCGATCATCTGCTGCTGCTCTATCCCGATGGCGAGCTGTGCTTCGGCCCCGCCGAGACCATGCTGGTGCCGGAAGCACTGGAGCGACTGTACGACCAGAAACTCAGTGTGGCGCGGATCAACGGTGCGCCGGTGTTTGTCCCGGGATGAGAACTCTTAATGGGCTGTAGGAGCTATGCTTGCATGGCGAACTGGCGGGCGGTCTGCGCAGGCAGGTTCGCCATGCAAGCATAGCTCCTACGGAGTGAACCACCAGAAAACATGTCTCTTTCATTGCCGGCTTAATAGCGAAAGTCAAAAGCGTAAAGAAAAGAACCAAAATCGAACATGGAAAACAATATGAAGCCTGATCCGAAAAGCCCTGAGCGTCATGCCTGGCGGATGGAAAAGAAACAGCAAATCATGCGTGAGCGTATTGCCAATGCGGACAAGGATCAGGGCATCCTGCTGGTGCTCACCGGGCCCGGCAAGGGCAAGAGCAGTTCCGGTTTCGGCATGCTTGCCCGTGCCCTGGGCCATGGCATGAAGGTGGGTGTGGTGCAGTTTATCAAGGGGGCGTTCAGTACCGGTGAGGAAGCCTTCTTTCGCGACCTGCCCAACGTGGATTATCACGTCATGGGTGATGGCTATACCTGGGACACCCAGGACCGGGAAAAGGATGTGGCTGCTGCCAGTGCTGCCTGGGATATCGCAAAAAAAATGTTGCAGGACGACAGCTACCACATGGTGTTGCTGGATGAGCTGAACATCGCGTTGCGTTACGAGTATCTGGATCTGGATAGGGTGCTCGACGATCTGCAAAACCGCCCCGCCATGCAGCATGCCGTTGTCACTGGCCGCTATGCACCGAAAGAGCTGATTGAGCTGGCTGATACCGTTACCGAGATGAAGGTGGTGAAGCATGCCTTCAAGGATCTTGGGGTAAAGGCGCAGAAAGGCGTGGAGCTGTAGTTAATAGTTAACAGTGAATAGTTAATAGCGAAACAAAGCGATGGCTGGTCGTTCGTCGATAACACTGATGGTTCAGGGCTGTACGTCGGATGCCGGGAAGAGCACCGTGGTGGCGGCGTTGTGTCGGTGGTTTGCGCGGCGGGGGTATTCGGTGGCGCCGTTCAAGCCGCAGAACATGGCGTTGAACAGTGCGGTGACTGTGGACGGTGGGGAGATTGGGCGGTCTACCGCGTTGCAGGCGCTGGCTTGCGGGATTGAACCGCATAGCGACATGAATCCGGTGTTGCTCAAGCCGCAGACCGACATGGGCGCCCAGGTGATACTCCGCGGCCAGGTGTTGGGCAATATGCAGGCGCTGGATTATCACGCGTATAAAAAGACCGCCAGTGAAGCGGTGCTGGCGGCCTGGAAAGATCTTTCGAACCGCTATGATGTGATTATCGCCGAAGGCGCCGGCAGTCCGGCGGAAATCAATCTGCGTGACAACGATATCGCCAATATGGGCTTTGCCGAGCTGGTGGATTGCCCGGTGATTCTGGTGGCGGATATCGATCGCGGTGGGGTCTTTGCCCATCTCACCGGCACGCTGGATCTTCTTTCCAAAACCGAGCAACAACGAACCCTGGGTTTTGTCATCAACCGTTTTCGCGGTGACCTGTCGTTATTGCAGGGCGGGCTGGACTGGCTGGAAGATCGCACCGGCAAACCGGTGTTCGGGGTGCTGCCTTATCTGCATGGCCTGACCCTGGATGCGGAAGACGCGGTGGCCGAGCAGGGTGACCATGACGGTGATGCGCTCAAGGTAGTCGTGCCGCTGTTGCCGCGCATGAGCAACCATAATGATTTCGATCCGCTGCGTTTGCACCCCCAGGTCGACCTGCGTTTTGTGAAAATGGGGGAGGTCTGGCCAGCGGCAGATCTGGTAATCCTTCCTGGTAGCAAGGCAACTCGGGCCGACCTTGCATTTCTGCGTGAGCAGGATTGGGACAAACAGATCGAAAAACACCTGCGTTATGGCGGCAAGGTGCTGGGTATCTGCGGTGGATTTCAGATGTTGGGCGAACGGATCGATGATCCTGACGGGCTGGAAAGTGATGCGGGCAACAGCCCTGGTCTTGGCTGGTTGGGGATGACTACCCGGCTGATTGCCGGCAAGCAGTTGCGCAATGTGCAGGGGGTTTTCCTGCCAACCCGGACCGCCATCCACGGTTACGAAATTCACAATGGCATCAGCGAAGGCCCGGCCCTGTCGCAGCCCATGCTGAAACTGGGTGCCCGTGACGAAGGCGCCATCAGCGACGATGGCCAGATCATGGGCTGTTACCTGCATGGCCTGTTCGATAGTGCCGAGGCCGGCAATGCCATTCTGCAATGGGCGGGTTTACGCAGCGACCGGGCGGTGGATTACGATGCCCATCGGCAGAAGGATCTGGACCGGCTGGCAGACATGATTGACCAGCATCTGGATACGAAAAAACTGCTCTCCGTTTTGTAGCGCTGGCCTGCTAGAGTGTTTTTCTTTCTACACAAAGAGAGAAAACCATGCACAAGGATGATGCCCACGCTGGCCAGGCTGTTTACAGTCCTTTCGTTCTCACCCTTTATGACAGGGCCGTGCTCGGCCTGTCCTGCCGCTGGTTATGGCGCTGTCCTGCGTCCACCCTGCTGGCGCATTATCAACAACAGATCAGTGACAACCATCTGGATGTGGGCGTGGGCAGTGGCTACTTTCTGGACAAGGTGACCTTCCCCTCGCCGAGTCCGCGGGTGGCACTGATGGATCTGAATCCTAATAGCCTCGACTATTGCGCTCAGCGTATTAGCCGCTATCAGCCGGAAACGCTGCAACGTAATGTGCTGGAACCCATCGACTATCAGGGCGGCAAATTCGATTCGCTCGGCATGAACCTGCTGTTGCATTGCCTGCCTGGAACCATGGCGGAGAAAGCGCACGCTTTTGACCACCTGCTGCCGTTGCTGACTCCAGGTGCCCGGGTATTTGGTGCCACGATTCTGCAGGGCGATGTGCCCCGTAATATTGCCGCCAGAGGATTGATGGCGGTGTACAACCGCAAGGGTATCTTTTCCAATCAGAATGATTCACTGGCGAGTCTGAAGCAGGCACTGGAAAGCCGGTTGGATAAGGTGGACGTTCAGGTGGAAGGGTGCATGGCCCTGTTTTCAGGGGTCAGGCCTTGAGGCTTTTGATGTGACGTTTGCCAGAATGAAGAAAGGGCCGGCGAAGACCGGCCCTTGTAATATTATTCCATGGGGTTGACGCATTCCGCCCGTGACGGCTCCAGCTTGCAACGCACCTTTCTGAGCAGTCCCATCATCGACTTGTCGTAGACTCCGTCCTGAGTCAGTGAGATACGTGCCTCACGCATCATTTCGTCGTAACGCAACTTGTCCGAATCGGGGATACGGATCCACCATTTTTTATCCACTTCGCTACTGGCGTTATCAATCAATCGCATGGCGCGATCAAATTGCCCATACATGAATTCGCGGGACTGCTGGGCATACTCCGCGGGGAACCGGTCTTTCTTGAGAATGATCTGGGCGCTGAGCTGGCCCAGTACATAATCGAGAATGCCGCCATCGGGAGCCATGCCCTTGTACAGTTCCAGGGCAGAGAAGCCCATGATGGGCGCGAAACAGATATCCACGGAACCATTGTTGAAGCGGGTGGAGAAGTTGGTGATGTCGGACATGACCGGTGACATCCCCACGCGGGAGGCCATGTTTGCCTGGGCACTGTCATATTCAAGTACGGCGATGGATTTTCCGGACAGTTCTTCGACTGTGTCGATCTCCTGATCTTTCAGGAAAAGAAATGCCGCGCCCATGGGAACCACGCCGCCAACTTCATAGGGGCCGGATACCAGTTGCTTGTTGATGGACGGTGTGTCGCTGGCAATGACGGAAATTACGGTCTTCATCGCTTCATAGCTGGGGATGGCGCCAATGGAGTCCATGCTGCCGGTGAAACTGTTGAACTGACGGCCACGAATACCGGTGAGAACCGCTGCGTCACATTGGCCGGCTTTCAGATCTTCAGCGGCGATTTTTTCATCGGTGAAGGGTTTGAGCTCCACATCCACGCCCCATGCAACCGCGGCGGTTTTGTAGTCCTTCATGATGTTATAGATGTCACCGTTGGCGCCGATGATATCGAAAACACAGAATTTTCGTTTTTCCAGTGCGTGAGCAGACAGGGATATACTCGAAAGCAAAGCGGAAAGAATTAATATCGTTATGTAGCGCATGATGCTCTCCCATAAAAACAAAACTATCAAAGAGCATCGATCCTATTGGGCTGTCGAGGATACATTCAATAAGGCTTTACAAAAATCGGCATAATCGACAACAAGAAGCAGAAGTAAGTCGGGTGAGGCTGTCATTCGGATAAAAAAGGAGGAGGAAAAGGGTGCGGGATTCACTCTGCGTTCACTATCGCACAGGTTTCGGGTCTATTAAGGGGTAAATAAAAAAGGCGCCAATGGCGCCTTTTTTCTGGAGGGAAAGACCTTAATGGTCGTGACCTTCCGGACCATGTACGTGGCCGTGTTCTTTCTCTTCGTCGGACGCTTCACGCACTTCGGTGACTTCCACGGCGAAGTTCAGTGTTTCGCCTGCCAGCGGGTGGTTGCCATCAACAGTCACTTCCTCACCTTCCACAGCGGTGATGGTGAAGATGCGCGGACCGGCTTCGGTCTGGGCCTGGAACTGCATGCCCGGCTGCAGATTCTCTTCGTTGCCTTCGAAAGCGGTTTTCGGCACTTGCTGGATCAACTGCTCGTGGCGCTCGCCATAGCCTTCTTCCGGGGTGACGGTCACGTCCAGCTTGTCGCCGGCGGCCTTGCCCACCAGGGCTTTTTCCAGGCCGGGGATAATGTTGCCCGCGCCGTGCAGGTAGGCCAGGGGCTCGCCACGCTGGATAGAGGAATCGATGGTCTCGCCGGCGTTGTTGGTGAGAGTGTAGTGAATGGACACTACGGTGTTTTCAGAAATTTGCATGGAAACCCTTTTGGGGTGGATGAATTCGGAATGCGTGGCATTCAGTCAGGCGCACATTCTAACAATACCCCAGCCGCCATGACCAACCGGGCCCCGGGCGGGCCGACAGGCGTTGCCGCGCTGGCTGGCCTGCCATTTGCTACAGTAGGGCCATGACTGTGACCCGCGCCACCGCCCAATCCGCCCTGCAGGACCGTTTCGGCCGTACCATCGACTATGTGCGCCTGTCGGTGACGGACCGCTGTGATTTCCGCTGTGTGTACTGCATGGCGGAGGATATGACCTTTGTGCCCCGGGCCCAGGTGCTGACCCTGGAGGAGATGGGGCGGCTGGGCCGGGTACTGGTGGAGCTGGGTGTGCGGCGGATCCGGTTGACCGGCGGCGAACCTCTGGTGCGCCGTGATGTGGCGCATCTGGTGCACAATCTTGGTGCGCTTGAGGGGCTGGATGAACTGAATATGACCACCAATGGCGCCGGCCTGGGCCGTTTTGCCGATGATCTGAAGGCCGGTGGGTTGGCTCGACTCAATATCAGCCTGGATTCCCTGGACCCGCAACGCTTCCGGGCGCTGACCCGCACCGGTGACCTGAACAAGGTGCTGGACGGCATCGAGGCGGCCCGCCGGGCCGGTTTCCGCCGCATCAAGCTGAACAGCGTGATCCTGCGCGGGCGCAATCAGGACGAGGTGCCGGCGCTGGTGGATTTCGCCCTGGAAAAGGGGCTGGATATCTCCTTTATCGAGGAAATGCCCCTGGGAGCCATCAGCGAACATGACCGAGCCCTGGAGTTTGTGTCCTCCGAGGAACTGCGAGATCAGCTCTCCGAGCGTCTGACCCTGGTGCCCATGGCGGAAAAAACTGGCGGGCCATCCCGTTACTGGCAGGTGCCGGGCAGTGACAGCCGCATCGGCTTTATCTCTCCCCACTCACAAAACTTTTGCCATTTGTGTAATCGGGTGCGAATTACTGCCGAGGGCCGTATGCTTCTGTGCCTGGGGCACGAGCACAGTGTGGACCTGCGGGCAGTATTGCGGGCGCACCCCACGGATGATGCCCCCCTACGTCAGGCAATTATTGATGCCATGGCCATCAAACCGGAACGGCACGACTTCAATCTGGCCCCGGGTGAGCAACTGGTACGGTTCATGAATATGACCGGTGGTTAACGTCGGGCGTCAAACATCCGGCCTCCAGTAAATGAATGTAGCGAGCGACCATGAAATCCCTTCCTGAACTCTTTACCAACAACGAGCAGTGGCGTCATGACATCGAGAAGGAGCACCCGGGCTTTTTCAAGGCCCTGGGTGAGCAGCAGAGCCCGCAGTATCTGTGGATCGGCTGCGCAGACTCCCGTGTGCCTGCCAATGAGGTGGTGGGGCTGATGCCCGGTGAGTTGTTCGTGCATCGCAATGTGGCCAACCTGGTGAATCACACCGACCTGAACCTGTTGTCGGTGCTGCAGTTCGCCGTGGATGTGCTCAAGGTGAAGCACATCATGGTGGTGGGGCACTACGGTTGCGGTGGGGTGAAGGCGTCCATGGAAGACGTGCCCCATGGTCTGATCGATAACTGGCTGCGCCAGGTGCGCGAGCTCTATCTGCGCAACCGCAAGCACCTGGTCAAGCTCCCGGATGACAAGGCCCAGCTGGATCGCATGTGCGAGCTGAACGTGGCCCGTCAGGTGATCAATGTCTCCAATACCACCGTGGTCCAGGAAGCCTGGCGCCGCGATCAGCCTCTCACTGTCCATGGCTGGATCTACGGCATCGGTGACGGTCGTTTGCGGGATCTGGATCTCCAGATTCAGAACAACCGGGAACTCCGGACGCTGGAAAACGAGGAATACGATAACTCCTCGGCATAAGGTGTCTGCAAGGATCCCTGTAGGGTGCATCGCCTTAGGCTCAGTGCACCCTGCGCAAGATCGACCACTGGCTTTTCAGAACCAGGGAGTGGATTCCTTCCTCCAGTGAAGGCTCTGCCGGGCTGTTGCCTTAACAGGCTGTTGAAAAGCCCCTTGCGTGCTCAGCGTGGCCTGAAGGGTGCAGCTGTTGTGTTTTGTCGCGACGGACAGGGTGGTTCCCTTTCCTAGCGGCAAAGCGCAGCAGATGTGCCCTTCAGGCCTCGCCCTCCGGGTCTTCCAGGCTGGCCCGCACTCGTTGTTGCGCTTTTTCGACAGGCAACCAGCATGCCATCAAAAGCGCGCCTGGATTGCGAACCAGCCTGGAAGACTGAGCATGCAAGGGGCTTTTCAACAGCCTGTTAATGAGCATGGTCATGGTGCTCATGCCCTGTCTTCCCTGCACTTTCCGTTTCCGCTCCGCTGAGCCGTTTCCATTCGGCTTCGGTCATCTCCGGCATGGCTTGCAGCAGAGCCACCATATCCCACAGGGATTCATCGTCATGACTGGTGCCCCAGGCCGGCATGCCGCTCATCTTGATGCCGTGCTTGATGGTCCAGAAGGCGCTGGCCGGGTCGTGGATGCCATGCTCGTTGAGCACCGGAGGTTGTGGATAGAGGCCTGCGCGTAGCTCGGTATTCTCCATGCCCGGTGCCAGATGGCAGCCGGAACACATGGGTTGATAGTGCCTGGCCCCATTGCGAATACGTTCCGCGGCGTCCAGGTCATCCGGCACCGTAATCCGGCTGGCGCGTTGGTCGATGGAGCGGTGCCTGGCAGCTCCGATCAGGCTCTCGGTGAGCCGCCAGTGGGGACTGTCCGCGGCAAAGTTATAGGCGCCGGATGCGATCAGCACTGCTGCTCCCGCTGTAGCCAGCAGGACCACACCAAGCAGGGTCAGTAGAACGGTTTTCATGGCTGTCTCCCGTGGAGAAGGAAAAGCGTACAAGGCGGCGCCGTGGATGACGCCGCCCGGCTCAGAACCAGAAGTAGATCCCTGCTACCAGCGATGCTTCTTCCGGGTCGCCGCCTGCCGCCCGGGTTCTGTCGGCGGTATCGCCGTACTGTTTTTCCCAGTGCACGCCGATGTAGGGCGCCAGCTCCCGGCGGATTTCGTAGCGTAGCCGCAGGCCGGATTCAATGGCGACCAGACCGTCGCCGACACCCAGCTCGTTATCGTCCTTGCCGTAAAAGCTGGCTTCCACTTCCGGCACCAGCGCCAGACGCTGGGTCAGCATCAGCTCGTATTCCGCTTCCAGGCGCAGTTCGCTGAGGCCATCTTCGCCCAGGAACAGCTGGCCGTCGACCTCGAACCAGTAGGGGGCCAGGCCCTGGATGCCCAGGCTGGCCCAGTCCCGGTTGGGATCGTCGGGCTGCCAGTCCCTGCGCCAGCCCAGTTGCCAGTCCCAGTAGGGGGCGAAGGCGTGGCTCCAGGCCAGGCGGGTTTCTGCGCTTTCGGTGCCGGCTTCCTCGTCACGGTGGTCCGGCTCCATGAGCCGTTCGCCTTCCGTGGACAGGTACAGCTTGTTCAGGTCGCTGCCGTACCAGGCACTGGCATCCCAGCCCAGTACCGAGCCCTCGTCGCTGTCACGCAGCTCAAGCTGATCCACCAGCACCTTGCTGAAGCGGGGCGGGTGTTCGCTCATGGACCAGGCCGGTGTGGTGCAGGCCATGGCGGCCAGGGATGACAGTAGCAAAGTGGATGTTTTCATCATGCGTCCTCCCCGTGTGCGCCGTGGTGTGAGTGGTCACCGTCGGCCTTGGCCTTGACCACGCGCACTTCCCGGAACATGCCCGCGTCCATGTGGTAGAGCAGATGGCAGTGATAGGCCCAGCGGCCCAGCGTATCGGCGCGCACCAGGTAGCTGAGTTTCTCGCCGGGTTTCACGGTGATGGTGTGCTTGCGCAGCAGCTTGCCATCGCCCACTTCCAGATCGCTCCACAGACCATGCAGGTGGATGGGGTGGGTCATCATGGTGTCGTTGACCAGGGTGATGCGTACCCGTTCGTTGTGATACAGCTCCAGGGGAACGGAATCCGCAAAAGGAATGCCGTTGAAGCTCCACATGTAGCGGCTCATGTTGCCGGTCAGGTGCAGCACAATTTCCCGTTCCGGGTGCAAGCTGTCCGGTGGCCCGCCAGCGGTTTCCAGGTCCGCATAGGTGAGCACTTTCCAGTCCCGGTCACGCAGACCGATACCCGGGTCGGCGAGCATCTCGCCAGGGGCCATGGCGCGCATGTCCACGCCGGGACCGTATTCGCTGTCGGCATGGTCGGTGGCGTTGTCTCTGGGCGGCAGGTCAGGGTTGTTGCTGTCTACCGCGAAGGGCACGGTGTTGGCGTGCTCGCTGTGATCCATGCCCGCCATGCTGTGGTCCATCCGCCCATGGTCCATCTGGCTGTGATTCATGGCGCCCATGCCCATCTCGGTATGGCCCAGCAGCGGCGGTGGGTCCATCTCTGGCACCGCTGCTTTCATTGCCGGGTTTGGCGTCAGGGTGCCGCGGGCATAGCCGCTGCGGTCGATGCTCTGGGCAAACAGGGTATAGGCCTGGTCCGCTTTGGGTTCCACGATCACGTCCAGGGTTTCTGCCACCCCCAGGCGCACTTCATGGAAAGGAACCGGGTTGACCGGTTGGCCGTCCATTTCAATCACGGTCATGTCCAGGCCGGGAATACGGATGTCGAAGAAGGTCATGGCGCTGGCGTTGATAAAGCGCAGGCGGATGCGCTCGCCCGGGTTGAACTGGCAGGTCCAGTTGCCGTTGGGGCTCTGGCCATTCATCAGGTAGGTGTAGGTGTAGCCGGTGACGTCGGCCAGATCCCGGTCGCTCATGCGCATGGTGTTCCACATGTGGCGATCCTTGAGGGTCTGGATCACGCCCTTGTCCCGGAAGTCGCGCAAGGTGTCGAACACGGTGCGCTCGTTGAAATTGTAGTAGTGGCTGAGTTTTTTCAGGGTGGCGAAGATGTGGTTCGGGTCCTCGTCACTCCAGTCCGACAATACGATGACCTGATCCCGGTCCACCGGGTGCGGCTCCGGCGTTTTCGGATCAATGATGATGGAGCCGTACAGGCCGGTCTGCTCCTGAAAGCCGGAATGGCTGTGATACCAGTAGGTGCCGCTCTGCTTGACCGGAAAGCGGTAGGTGAAGGTCTCACCCGGCTTGATGCCATCGAATGACAGCCCGGGCACGCCATCCATTTCAAACGGCAGCAGCAGGCCATGCCAGTGGATGGAGCTGGTTTCCGGCAGCAGGTTGGTGACTTTGAGGGTGACGGTGTCGCCTTCTCGCCAGCGGAGGGTGGGGCCGGGGACGATGCCGTTGATGGTGGTGGCCGGTCGGGTCTTGCCGGTGATGTTGACGTCGGCGCCGCCCAGGGTCAGGTGGAAGGTGTCACCACTGAGGGTGGGGGCGCCGGTATGACCCTGGCGGGCCAGCAGCTGGGCGGGTGTCAGCCCCAGCCCCAGGCCGGTGGCACCCAGCGCCAGGCCCTGCACGAAACGACGTCGCGGCAGGGAAAACGGATCTGCGGTTTTCATGATGTATTTCCTGATTGTTTGAGTGGGAAAACGAACTCAAACAGTCAGGGAAGGTGGCCGTAACGGCAGGTGATGGATGCCGTCGTGAAGGCCGGTCTCCAGGTCGGAGTGCCAGGGGCGATCGGGGATATCAGCCTGCCCGCTGAACAGGGCGACGGTGGTGGCATTGATCTGGCACAGGGTCAGGCACTGGCAAGCGTCATCTTCGGAGCAGTGCTGGCTGTCGCCATGATCCGCTTGTGTCATCTCTGCATGGTGATGGCAGTGGGTCTGGGGAGTGCTGTCCAGATGGCTCACGGAAATCTGCGCAGCCAAATTGCTTGTCACCACCAGCATCAGGGTGGCAAGCAGGCCGGCCAGCAGGGACCGGTAATCGGGGCGCAGATATCGTTTCATGGGACCATTATTAACCTTGGTGTCGCCCCAAGGTCAAAGGAAAAATTGAGGGACGCCTGATGTCAGGCCGCCTGCCAGACCACGCTGGCGGCGATGACGACCAGCAACACAGCGGTGCCTTTTTCCACCCAGTGATGGTGGGCCCGCAGCCAGGGCAGGAAACGGCTTCGACCCAGCAGTACGGCCACCAGTACATACCAGCCGCCATCGATGAACATGGAGGTCAGTACCATCTGGATGCGCGCGGCCTGGGCCATGTCCGCTTGCAGAAACTGGCTGAACAGAGCCAGAAAAAACAGCGCCACTTTCGGATTCAGAAACGCTACCAGGAAACCGTCCCGGGCGGCGCCGTGCAGGACGTTGAACTGGCTGTCGGCATTGCCGGGTGCCAACGGCTGTTTGCCTGCCTGCCAACTTTTCCAGGCCATCCATAGCAGGAACATGGCGCCGGTCAGACTGAATGCCAGTTCCAGCGATGGGTAGCGGTGGAAGAGTACCGCCAGCCCGGTGACGGTGGCGGTGGCCCAGATGCCGATGCCCAGGGCATGGGTAATGCCGGCGATGGCACCGGCGCGGGGGCCGCCATGGAGAGTGTGGCGCGTAATCACCGCCAGACTGATGCCGGGCGCCATGGCACCCAGGGCGCAGACGCTGGCCAGCAGCAGCCAGTCATGGAGAGGAAGCATTCAGGGTCTCATTACACGCAAAGGGAAAGACTGTAGCGGGTTTCGGTGACAATCTGTAGGTGGTCAGTCCTGGCCGTAGGAGCGTCGCTGGCGGCGCGATAATTCAAACCAGGATCAAAAGCATTTTCCCCACCGAGGGCACAGAGCACACAGAGGAAACCTGTCTTGTTCTCCGTGATATCTGTGCCTTCTGTGGTCAACCGTCTTTTCAGCAGTTGGGATATCGCGCCGCCAGCGACGCTCCTACGGGCGGGTCTGGCGGTATTCAGTTCCCCGGATAGTGACTGAACACTTCAGTGCCTTCTTCATCGAATAGCAGCACGTCGTAGGCGTCCTGACGGTCCCCCATTTCCATGCCCGGGGAACCCACCGGCATGCCGGGAACGGTGAGCCCCTTGGCGTCCGGTTGTTCGGCGAGCAGACGATCCACGTCGCTGGCGGGCACATGGCCTTCAATCACGTAATCGCCGATAAAAGCAGTATGGCAGGAGCCCTGACCCGGCAGGATGCCGGCTTTTTCCTTGATGGATTGCAGGTTTTGCTGTTCGTGGACGACCACCTGATAGCCGTTTTCTTTCATGTGATCCACCCAGGCGCCACAACAGCCACAGGTGGGTGATTTGTACACTTCCAGCACCTTGTCAGTGCTGGCGGTTTTGGTGTCTTCAGTGGCAGCGGGGGGCGCTTCGGTGGCCTGGGGCTGGGGTGGACCGTCGTCGCCGCAGGCGGTGACCAGAAAAGCCAACAGGAGTGCCGAAAATACTTTCATGATGTTTCCTCTTTCATGCGTGCGGCAGTTGCGTGGGTGTGTTGTCGTCAACTAACACCTGAAACCGTGACTTCATCGCGGCGCCTGACGTCAGCCTTTGCCGCCACAAAGAATTTTCTTCAGTCGATCGTATTCCCTGATACGACACTTCCTCAGACCCCCCTGTGCCAACAAATTCTTACGCCATGCATCCACGCTGAAATCACGGATTCAGGTGACAATCAATCTGCCCTGATACATCTGCATCTGGCAGGTGAAACGGTACTCGCCGGCAGGCGGGTTGTTCAGGGTCACGGTGGTGATGGTACCCGTTTCCAGAAACTCGCTCACGTCGAGCCCGTGAAACACCACCTGCTCGGCGCAGGGGGAAGGGTCCCGTCGGTCGAAGTGCAGGGTCAGCGTCTCCCCGGCCTTGGCGCGCAGGGTGGCCGGGCTGTAGACGCCATCGGCGACCACAATGGTGGTGCCCTGGTCGCTGACGTCCTGGCTTCGCGCTGTGGATTTTGACAGCCAGAACCACCAGATGATCCCTGCCATCAACAGCAGGCCGGCAAGATTGATCAGCAGTGTCATGATTAGGCCTCCGGATTAAGGGCGGTGATGACCAGACCGGTCTTGTGCATGATCTGGCCCATCACGTTGATACTTTTCTCTGGAACGATCTGCTGGCGCACGTCGACAAAGCCCGCCGTCTTCAGGGACTGTTGCAGATCAGGGCCGTCGTAGGTGAGAAAGCCGTGCCGGAACACCGGCAGGGTGGCCATGCTGTTCCTGTCGCGCAGGCCCAGGCAAAGCTGGCCGCCGGGACGCAGCAGTTTGCGAAGCGCCGCTAAGGCTGGCAGCAGCGGATTCCAGAAGTACACCACATTGATGGCCACCACATGATCCGCGCTGCCGGGGGCCAGCGGCGGATCATGAAGATCACCTTCCACGAAACGTACCTGTTCCTGATGGTCATGATGATGCTGCGCCTGGGCCACCATGTCCGGGGACTGGTCCAGCCCGGTGTAGTGCAGATCGTCGGCCATGGCCATTAGGTCTGACAGGTAACCCGCGGTACCAGGGCCCACTTCTACGATATGGTCACCGGCCGACGGCGACAGTGCCTGGTAGCTGGCCGCGATGATCGGCTGGTTATGCCGGTTCATGTTGTCGGCCACCAGGGCGCCCTCATCGCCACTGGGGCAGCGCAGTTGGGCAGCCAGTTGTTTCGGCGTCATGACTTGCCTCGCTGAGGTTTGAACAGGCGTAACCGGTTGGCATTGCTGACCACGGTCACCGAACTGAGTGACATGGCGGCGCCGGCGATCACCGGGCTGAGCAGGCTGCCGGTGATCGGGTAGAGCACCCCGGCAGCCACCGGCACGCCCAGGCTGTTGTAGATAAAGGCACCGAACAGGTTCTGCTTGATGTTGCGCACGGTGGCGGCGGAAATCGCCATGGCATCGGCTACGCCGTGCAGCGACCCGCCCATCAGGGTGATGGCGGCGGATTCGATGGCCACGTCGGTGCCGGTGCCGATGGCAAAGCCCACATCCGCCTGGGCCAGCGCCGGGGCATCATTGATGCCGTCGCCGACCATGGCCACGATGCGGCCTTCTTCCTGCAGAGACTGCACTTTTTTCGCCTTGTCCTCGGGCAGCACTTCCGCCATGACTTGGTCCACGCCAACCTGTTTGGCGATGGCGTCGGCGCTGGCCTGGATGTCACCGGTAATCATCACCACGGTGAGGCCCTGATCCTTCAGGCGGGCAATGGCCTCCTGTGAATCGTCCTTGATGCGATCGGCGACGCCGAGGATGCCGAGCAGGGTGTTGTCTTCAGCCAGGAACAGGGGGCTGGCGCCACGCTCGGTGAGCGAGCTGCTGTCCAGATCCACGTCGATGCCTTCGCTTTCCAGCCAGCGACGGTTGCCGAGCCGGTACTGTTTGTCGTTCAGGGTGGCGCTGACACCTTTGCCGTTGAGGGCCTGAAAATTCTCGACCCTGTCCGTTGTCAGCTCGCGCCGTTCTGCTGCGTCCACAATGGCGCGGGCCAGCGGATGCTCGGAGCCGCTTTCCAGGCTGGCGGCCAGCTGCAGCAGGGTGTCTTCCTGCTGGCCTTCGGCGCAGAGAATCTCGGTGAGCGCCGGTTTGCCCTCGGTGATGGTGCCGGTTTTGTCGAGCACAATGGTGTCCAGCTTGCTGCTGGTCTGCAGGGCATCGCCTTCACGAATCAGGATGCCGTGCTCGGCAGCCTTGCCGACGCCGACCATGACCGACATGGGCGTGGCCAGTCCCAGAGCACAGGGGCAGGCAATGATCAGCACCGTGGTAGCACTGATCAGCATGTGGGTGATGCGCGGCTCTGGCCCCAGGTTGAACCAGGCCAGGGCGGCCACTACGGCGATCAGCATGATGGTGGGTACGAACACGGCGGAAACGTCGTCGGCCAGGCGGCCGATGGGCGGCTTGCTGCCCTGGGCTTTTTTCACCAGCGCCACGATGCGTGACAGGGCGGTGTCCTTGCCCACGGCGGTGGCCCGGTAGAGCAGGGTGCCCCCTTCGTTGAGGGTGCCGGCACTGACGGTGTCACCGGTGCTCTTGCTCACCGGCATGGGCTCGCCGGTGAGCATGGATTCATCCAGCCGGCTTTCGCCTTCCTCGACAATGCCGTCCACGGCAATTTTTTCACCGGGGCGTACGCGCAGGATGTCGTCGGTCTGCACCTGGTCAACCGGAATGTCCTGCTCCATTTTTTCCTGATTTGGGCCATCGCGGACCACCCGGGCGGTTTTGGCGCCCAGGTCCAGCAGCCGTTTTACCGCCGCGCTGGTTTTGCCCCGGGCACGGACTTCCAGTGCCTGGCCCAGATTAATCAGGCCGATGATCATGGCGCTGGCTTCGAAGTACACATGGCGGGCGGCTTCCGGCAGGGCGGTGGGTATCAGCACTACGGCCATGGAGTAGAGCCAGGCGGCCCCGGTGCCCAAGGCGATCAGGGTGTCCATGTTGGCGTTGTGATTGGCAAACGCCTTCCAGGCACCAACAAAGAAGTGGCGGCCGGCGGTAGCCAGCACCCCCAGGGTCAGCAGGCCGATAGCCAGCCAGATCCACTGACTGGCTGTGCCGGGCTGTACCATCATGTTGCCGCCCAACAGCCCCCAGGCCATCAGCGGAGCGCCCAGCCCCAGGCCCAGCCAGGTATGCCGCAGCAGGCCTCGATAGTGTTTCCGCTCCTGTTCTTCGCGGGCGTCACTGTCATCGCTGTCGTCCAGCAGGCTGGCGCCATAGCCGGCTTTTTCCACGGCGTCGATCAGGGCCTTAGTGTCCGCCGAGCCACTGACTCTTGCCGTGCGGTCGGCAAAATTCATTTGTGCCTGGGTGACGCCGGCGGTGTTACGCAGGGCATTTTCGATGGTGCGCACGCAGGCGGCACAGGTGGCGCCGGTAATGGCGAGCTGCTGCTCCTGATCGGTGCTGGCGGAGGATGCGGGGGGCGTTTTCGGCTTGTCTTCGACGGCATAGCCTGCCTTGGCCAACGCCGCCTGCACGTCGGTACTGTCAGCGCTACCGGTGACGGTCACCTGCTGGGCATCCAGATCCACCTGCACATCATTGACGCCAGGGACAGGGTCAAGCGCCTGGCGAATCTTGCGAACGCAGCCCTGGCAGCTGGCGCCCTGAATATCGAATTTCTGTGTCTGCATCGGGATCTCCATCGGCCTGTAAAGGCGGAACCATGCGTGTTGTCACAGATTGTCAAACTTAAGGGTAACCCCAAGGTCAAGCCTGTGCTATAAGGGTGCACCTGTTTAGGGTTTATAAGGACGTTTTCGTTGTAGCTGAAAGGCTTCACAACAGCCTTGGCAGGACCAACGGCATTGAAAATTTTTATAAAACTGTCCAAAAGACGGAACCGCTCGCGCGCAAAACACTCCATACCCCCACTACAGTGCGAGCACATTGATGCCGTTCATCGATATTGAGAGGACCTTTTCTATGTTTAAGAAAACTTTGCTTGTGTCAGGGATCGCCCTGGCTGTTGCTGCACCGGCCATGGCTGAGCAGCGGACGTCCATGGTCCGTGATAACGGTTTTTCCTACACCTACGGCCAGCTGGCCTATGATCGCTGGGATCTGGATAACGATCTGGATATTGATGCCCTGACGGCGGAAGGCAGCTTTGCGCTGGACGAGCATATCTTCCTGCGTGGCAGCCTGGGCTTTTATGATGGTGATGGTCCGTTCCGGACTGACGTAGATGGCCATCGTCTTTCCGGTGGTATGGGGTTTCATACCCCGCTGCAGCGCGGCCTGGACTTCGTGACATCTGCTGACATTATTTACGATGAGATCGATATTGGTCGCCGTGATGATGACGAGATCGGTTTTGAAGTACGCGGTGGTGTGCGTCATGCCACTACCGAGCAGCTGGAACTGTCCGGTGGCCTGACCTACATGGATCTGTACGACGATGATCTGGGTGTTTATGGTCAGGGTCTGTTGAAACTGACTCCGGTGGTGGATCTGGGTGCCCGCGTTATCGTGGGTGGCGACCGTGATACCTACGGTGTGTTCGGTCGCTACAACTTCTAAGTAGCGCTCCGCACAAAAAAGCCCGCCGGATGAAAATCCGGCGGGCTTTTTTTGTGGGTGGTGATTCTTGCTGACGTGAGAATATCTCCGCCTATTGTTGTGATTGGCTGTAGGAGCGTCGCTGGCGGCGCGATTATCACAGTATCGAGTTGCGAGGAGCGAGTGCCGACAATCAAAACCTGAAAGACGGAGAGGTCAGATTTGCGCTCCTCCTGACTCGTTTCTCGCAACGTGTTTCTTCGCGCCTCAAGCGACGCTTCTTCGAAGGCTTTATTCGCTCAGGGCTGATTCAGCCAGGCTGACAGCGCCTCGCTGCCTTCTTTTTTCGATGCCGCAAGCGTCTCTTCAATCCCCGCTGCTTTTTCTGCCCAGGCCTTTAACGTGGTCTGATCCATGTCGCGCACACCTTTCAGCAGCCGTTTAGCATTCACCTCGCGAACCGTTGCCGGAATAAACAAGCCTTCTGCTTCCAGGTCGGTGCTGTCTTTGCGGGCGTTACGGGCCAGAGTCTGTTCCAGCCCACATTTCAGGGACGGGGAATCAAGTGGCGCCGCCACGGACAGCAGCCTGGCATCAGCCTGCAGTTGCTCGCCAGCCAGCTGCAGATACTGACGGCGGCGCATGGCAATCTCGTCTTCGCCAGCGAGTAAAGGCAATGCCTTGCTCGTCTCCTCGGTGCCATTGAGTGCCACAAACAGGGCGGCAAAGCCAAGGCTGGCTTCGCTGGCATCGGTGGCGCCGTGCTGGGTGCGCAGGGATTTGCGTGTCATTTCCAGGTAGGGGTCACTGATCAAACCGGATTCGGGCCATTCCGGCAGGGCATCCAGGTAGCCGGGGTAGAGCGGCCAGGTGTCCATGCGGTTGAGCAATTCCTGTTGCTTGAGCTGGCAGGCGCGGCTGGCAGCGAGCAGGTAGTGATCCACAAAGGCGGCATACCAGTCTTCCAGACGATCGCGCAGCGCGTCGAGTTGTGTCTGTTCGCGGGATTCAGTGAAATCGTTCAGGGCCTGTTGCCAGGCTTCAGCACGGTCCTGAAAGGCGTTGTCTGCGCGTTGTTGCCAGTCGGTGGCGGGGATGTCTGCCGTGGTGCCGGAGGTAACCGTTTCTTCGGTCTGCTCCGGTTCCGGTATGTTGCTGTCGCAACCACTTAACACCAGTGCCAGCAGCGTGGCAAAAAAATAACGCATGGTTCCCTTTCCCATTTTTATGAGTCTCAGCGCAGGCTGATGATCGGCCAGCCTTGTTCCCGTGCTTCGCGATCCAGGGTGACATCCGGGTCCACCGCCACCGGGTTGTCCACTTTTCTGAGTAGCGGCAGGTCGTTATGGGAATCGCTGTAGAACCAGCTGCCTGCCAGGCTTTCGTTGTTGGCACGCAGCCATTCTGCCAGTCGTTCCACCTTGCCGTCCCGGTAGCTGGGAATGCCGGCCACATTGCCGGTATAGCGCTCGCGCTTGCATTCGGCCACGGTGGCGATGAGATGATCCACGCCCAGCCGGTCCGCCAGCGGGGCAGTAACGAAATCGTTGGTGGCGGTAATGATCATCAGGGTATGGCCCTGGTCACGGTGTTTCTGCAGCAGGGCCTCGGCCTTTGGCAGCCACATGGCATCGAGTTTTTCCGCCAGAAACTGCTCGCGCCAGAAGTGCAGTTGCGCCATGTCATGCTCGGCAAGCACTTTCAGGGAAAAACGCAGGTAAGCCATGATGTCCAGGCGACCATTCTGGTAATCCACGTAGAACTGGTCGTTGGTATCCTTGTAATGCTGCTGGTCGACAATGCCTTTTTCCACCAGCCAGTCGCCCCACAGGTGGTCGGAATCGCCGGCGATCAGGGTGTTGTCCAGGTCGAAAATTGCGAGCGTCATGGCCTCTCCTTACGTGAACGGCACATTTTATGCGAAGCGAATGACAAGGGAACCTCTGAAAAACTCCCCGACTTTGCCATAATCAGGGCTTTCTATCAGCCACTTTCCGGGAATGCCATGAGCCAGCTGACTTTTGCCGAAGCCGAATATGAACACAAGAAGCGCAAGACCCGGCGGGAAGTGTTCCTTGAGAAGTTGGATCAGTTGCTACCCTGGAAGGCGCTGGAGTCCACGATTGCGGTCTATTACGCCTCTGGCAGCACTGGCCGGCCGCCGTATGCGCTATCGAGCATGCTTCGCATTCATGTCATGCAGATCATCTACAACCTGAGTGATCCGGCGATGGAAGATGCCTTGTATGAGATCGAGTCTATGCGCCGTTTCGCAGGGATTCGGCTCTCTCGGGTTCCTGATGAGACAACGATCCTGAACTTCCGGCACCTGCTGGAGCAGCACACTCTTGGCAAGAAGCTGTTCAAGAAGATCAACCGTCAGTTGGCACGACATGGCCTGATGGTTCGGGAAGGCAGCATCGTTGATGCGACGATTATCGAAGCGCCCAGCTCGACGAAGAACAAAGGTAAGGCTCGTGATCCGGAGATGCACCAGACCAAGAAAGGCAATCAATGGCACTTTGGCATGAAGTGCCATATTGGCGTCGATGACACGGTGGGTCTGATTCATAGCCTTGCCACTACCGCCGCGAATGAGCATGACCTGACGGCATCAGACCAGCTTTTGCATGGCAAAGAGAAACGTGTCTGGGGAGACGCGGGTTATTGCGGTATCGAGAAACGCGAAGAGCACAAGAACCGTAAAGTGGATTGGTTTATCGCTGAGCGTCCTGGTAAGCGCTCCACGATGTCGAAGGTTGCGCTGGAATGCGAAACCATCAAAGCCAGCGTACGTGCCAAAGTGGAACATCCCTTCCGAGTGATCAAAGGCATGTTCGGTTACAGCAAGGTTCGCTACCGGGGTCTGGCGAAAAATACCAACCGGCTCTATCTCCTGGCGGGGCTGCACAACCTGTTGAGGGTGAAACGGGTGCTGCTGCCCTAGGGGCAGTGCGCCTGATTGCCGCTAAAGTGCGGCAATCAGGCGAAAAAATGAACACTCAAGAGTGAATTGTGGCCTGAATTTGATGGCAGAAGCCTGTTGATCATCGTAAAGGCGAAAAAAGCGAGTTATTCAGACCTTCCCAAGTTATAGGGAGGTGGCCGGAGGCCTTGTTGGCAAGGCTGCCGGTGATTGTGGACCGGATGTTGCACGGTTGTGCATTGATTGCGGGTTGCCCGGCAAGGTTTAATGGGTCAACAAGGAGCCAGAGTCGGCAATGGTGTGCCGACTCGCAGAGACACCATGACAGGCATTATTGATGAAAAGGGATTTCGGCTGAACGTCGGGATCATCATTGCCGGCCAGGATGGCCGGGTATTCTGGGGTCGCCGGGTGGGTAACCGTGATGCCTGGCAATTTCCCCAGGGGGGCATGATGCCCGGCGAAACCCCGGAGGAGACGCTTTTTCGCGAGCTGGAAGAAGAGGTGGGCCTACGTCCCGAGCACGTTGAGATTGTTGCCAGCACCGAGGGCTGGCTGACCTATCGTCTGCCCCGCCGCTTTCTGCGCCGGCCCCGTAATCGACCCCACTGTATTGGTCAGCGACAGAAATGGTTTTTGCTGCGGCTGACGGCGGAGGAAGAGGCCATTGACCTGTTCGCCAGCGAGAGCCCCGAGTTCAAGGCGTGGCGCTGGGTCAATTACTGGTATCCGATTCGCAAGGTGGTGCACTTCAAACGGGGCGTTTATGCCCGTGCCCTGCGTGAACTGGCCCCGGCGCTTAAGGGCGAGAAGCGCGAACAGGACAGCAACCCGATGTCACCGGGAGACAACCCCAATGCTTGAGACCCTGCGACGGATTGTCCAGGAAGTGAACAACGCGGCGGATATCCCCTCCGCGTTGAACCTGATGGCCAAACGGGTCCGTGACGCCATGGGCACCGAAGTGTGCTCCATCTATCTGCGCAATGAGGAAGAGCAGCGCTATGTGCTGATGGCGTCTGAAGGTCTCAAGCAGGAAGCCGTGGGTCACGTGAGCCTGGGGTTGTCGGAAGGTCTGGTGGGCCAGGTGGGGCTGCGCGAGGAGCCGGTGAACCTGGAAGACGCCTTCACCCACCCGAAATTCCATTACCTGGCGGAAACCGGTGAAGACCCGTTCCACGCCTTTCTCGGCGTGCCGGTGATGCACCACGGCAAGGTGCTCGGGGTGATGGTGGTGCAGCAGCGCGATGTGCGCCGTTTCGACCAGAGTGAAGAAGCCTTTCTGGTGACCATCTCCGCCCAGTTGTCGGCGGTGATTGCCCACGCCCATGCCTCCGGGGTGCTGTTCGAGCAGCTGGATGCCGGCGGTGTGGACCTGCCCAGTTTCTATGATGGTCTGCCCGGTTGCCCCGGTGCAGCCATTGGCTACGGCGTGTTGTTGTTCCCGGCGGCGGATTTGTCTGCGGTGCCGGATCGTCAGGTGGAGGATGTCAGCGCAGAAATCGCCCGCCTGGATGATGCGCTGGTACGTGTGCGTCAGGAAGTGCGTGATCTGGCCGAGCGGGCGTCGAAGAGTCTGGGTGCTGAAGAGCAGGCGCTGTTTGATGTCTATCTGCGCATGCTGGACCGGCATGCGTTGCCCGCCGAAGTGATCGTCCATATTCGAGAGGGTCAGTGGGCCCAGGGGGCCCTGCGCACGGTGGTGGATGCCCATGTGCGCAACTTCGAGATGATGGATGATCCCTACCTGCGCGAGCGGGCGGCGGATGTGCGCGACCTGGGGCGGCGGGTGCTGGCGCAGCTGCAGAGCCAGAACCGCCGGCATATCGTGTTCCCGGATGACTGCATCCTGCTGGGCGAAGACATTTCCGCGCCGATGCTGATGGAAGTGCCCCGTGAGCGGATTCGCGGCATCGTGACGACGCGGGGTTCGCGCAACTCGCACATGGCCATCGTCGCCCGCGCCATGGGTATTCCCACCGTAGTGGGCGCCCAGAACCTGCCGCTGAAACAAATGGACGACAAGGAAATCATCGTCGATGGTTTCCGTGGTCGGGTAGTGGCCAATGCCTCGCCGGAGCTCAAGCAGCAATTTGAAGAGATCATCGCCGAGGAAGCCAACCTCCAGGCCGGTCTGGAAAAACTGCGCCATGAACCGGCGGAAACCCTGGACGGTGTGCGTATTCCCCTGCAGGTGAATACCGGCCTGATGACCGACATCAACCGTTCCATCGAGCGCGGTGCCGAAGGGGTAGGCCTGTATCGCACGGAAATCCCCTTCATGGTGCGCGACCGCTTTCCGTCCGAAGAAGAGCAGCGGGTAATCTACCGGGAACAGCTGGCCGCCTTTGCGCCACACCCGGTGACCATGCGTACCCTGGATATCGGTGGCGACAAGTCATTGAGCTACTTCCCCATCGAGGAAGAAAACCCCTTCCTGGGCTGGCGGGGTATCCGAGTCACCCTGGATCACCCGGAAATTTTCATGGTGCAGGTGCGCGCCATGCTCAAGGCCAGCGATGGTCTGAATAACCTGCACATCATGCTGCCCATGGTCACCAGCGTGATCGAAGCGGAAGAAGCCCAGCATCTGATTCACCGTGCCTGGCTGGAAGTGCGCGATGAAGGCCTCGACATCCCCATGCCCCAAGTGGGGGTGATGATCGAAGTTCCCGCTGCCGTCTACCAGGCCCGGGCGCTGGCCCAGCGGGTGGACTTTCTGTCCATCGGCACCAACGACCTGACCCAGTACCTGTTGGCGGTGGACCGTAACAATCGCCAGGTGGCGTCGTTGTATAACTCCTATCACCCGGCGGTACTGCATGCCATCCTGCATGTGGTCGAGCAGGCCCATGAGGAAAACGTGCCGGTGTCCGTGTGCGGTGAAATGGCCGGGGAAGTGGGCTCAGCATTGTTGCTCATGGCCATGGGCGTCAATGCCTTGTCCATGAATGCCTCCAACCTGCTCAAGGTGAAAGCCGCCGTGCGCCAGGTCAAAGCCAGCTTTACCCGCCAGCTGCTCAACGAAGTGCTGGCCATGGACAACGGCGAAGTCATCGCCGCCTACGTGGACCTGCAACTGGACAAGGCTGGGCTGGGCGAGTTGCTGCGCAACCGCAAGGCGCTGGTCTGACCTGCAGATGGCAGAGCTCTATGCGTTTGCCGGTTTGCCCGGCGTGGGTAAAACCACACTGGCCATAGCGCTGGCGCAACGCACGGGCGCCACCTACCTGCGTGTGGATGCTGTGGAGCAGGGCTTGCGCAACACCTGCGGGCTGGCTATCCATGCCGAGGGCTATGAGCTGGCGGCCTATATGGCCACGGACTGCCTGAAACAGGGCTTGTCGGTGATCTGCGATTCCTGCAACACGGTAGCGGCCTCCCGGGTTGGCTGGCAACAGGCGGCAGACGCGGCTGGGGCAGCCTGCATCAATATCGAAGTCATCTGTTCCGATGCGGAAGAGCACCGCCGCCGAGTGGTAGCGCGGACATCCTCTCTGCCTGGCCTGATTGTGCCGACCTGGTCAGCGGTTCAGGCCCGGGAGTATGAACCCTGGTCGGTGCCAGTTATTCGTATTGATACGGCGGGAAGGCCGGCACAGGCCTGCAGCGAAGAACTCTTCGCTAATCTAGGAGTGTGATACTAACAACGCATCAATAAAGGCGGAAAAAAATGAAACGCTTGCTGCAATTGCTGGTATTGGCCGTACTGATTCTGCTCGCAGTCCTGGTCTATAACACCCTGACATTGCCCCAGGCGGATAACCGCGTTGCCGACCTGCCCGAATTGCACCAGACCATGGATGAGGACGCCATGGTGGAACGACTGGCAACAGCGCTGCGTTTTGCGACGCTGCCGGAGCAGCCCGATGCCTTTGTGGGCTTCCATGATTTTCTGCGCGCCAGTTTTCCGCTGACCCACCAGACCCTTTCCCTGAAAACCTTCGGCCATAGCCTGTTGTATCACTGGGATAGCAACAACGATTGCCCGCCACAGTTGCTGCTGGCCCATCAGGATGTGGTGCCAGTGTCGTCCCCGGAACAATGGCAGCACCCACCGTTTGCCGGAGTAGTGGATGACGACTTTGTCTGGGGGCGCGGCGCCCTGGATGACAAGGGCAGCCTGATGGCGATCCTGGAAGCCACCGAAGCATTGCTGCAAAACGGCCAGACTCCCGCCTGCGATGTGTATCTGGCATTCGGCCACGATGAGGAAATCGGTGGCCGCGAGGGCGCAGTGAAGATTGCCGCCTGGCTGGAACAGCAGGGCCTGGGGTTTGCCCTGATTCTGGACGAGGGTGGCATGATGCTGCCGGGCAGCACCCTGGGCCTTGATCGCCCGGTGGCGCTGATGGGTATTGCCGAGAAAGGCTACATGACGGTAGAGCTACAGGCAGAGGCCGAGCCGGGGCATTCGTCACGGCCGCCGGAGCGAACTGCCATCGGTGATCTGGCGGCAGCCATCAATCATCTGCAGACCCATCCCCGTCCTGCTTCACTGAGCGGCCCGACTCGAAAAATGCTGGAACAGATCGCACCTCACCAGCCCTTTGGCAAACGGCTGGTGTTTGCCAACTTGTGGCTGTTCGAGCCGCTGATCATTCGCCAGCTGGAAGGCAAACCGGAAACCAATGCCCTGCTGCGCACCACCATGGCGCCCACCTTGCTGGAAGCCGGGGTAAAGGAAAACGTGCTGCCGGCCACCGCCAACGCCACCCTGAATTTCCGCCTGGCCCCCGGCGAAACCCGCGACAGCCTGCAGGCCTATCTGCAGCAGGAGCTACCGGACAACATCACCGTAACGGCCAGGGGCGCCTTCCTGTCCGACCCGTCCGCCGTCACCGATATCCCCTCTGCGAGCTTCGATCGACTGGCCGCGCTGGCGCGGGCATTACCGGAACAACCGGTGGTCGCCCCCTACCTGCTCATCGCCGGCACCGATGCCCGCCATTACCAGCATCTCTCCGACCACGTATTCCGCTTTATGCCGGTGTCCCTGGGCCAGGACGACCTGGCCCGCTTCCACGGCCACAACGAACGCCTGCCCCGTGAGCAATATCCGCACATGGTGCGGTTTTATGCGGGGCTGATACTGGGGCGGTGATACTTGTTTGTCGGCAAAGACTTGCTTCTACGTAGGGTGGATTAGCCACAGGCGTAATTCACCTTGCCCCCGGTAACGCCAACCCCAAGTCCCCACCAACGAGTTGTGATCACACCCCAAACCCGTGGAGCCATCGGCAGAGAGAGGATTGTGGATTAAGCCTGAATTACCTTTCAGACTTCCTGCCGAGTTGCTTCGAGGGCTTTCCAATTGATGCGCTGCTCGGAGGGTTTCCAGCCGCTGGCCAGGGCCTGTTCACGGGTTTTTCCCCAGGGGAAGTCCTTGGCGGCTTTTCTGGCGGCTTCGCGGCGTATTTCAAACTCTTCATCACTCATGTCACGCCAGAAGTGTTTGGGGCGATCGTGTTTTTCGTCGTATTCGGAGGTGACCGGGTCGAACTGTCGGGCCGGTTCGGTGATCACCCGGTCCGGCATGGGCTGGGAAATGTCCATGGATTGATGCAGCCGCTCCCATTCCAGATAGACTTCGAATTCTTCGTTATAGACGTTGATATGCTGAATCAACAGGTCGGAATAGCGGTGAACGAGTTGAAGCAGAAAGCCAGTTGAGCCGGTGGGGCCGGTGCGATGGGTAAGATGAGGATCGAACTCATCGAACGGGACCTCCAGGCGATCTTCGCCCTTCTGGTAGATGCTGACCATGCCGGTACGGCGGTAGAAACGAGTGTCTTTTTTTAGCTTTGGTTCGCCTCTTGTAATGATTTTGAAGAATAACCATGTTGCAAAAATGGGGATGGAAAATTTCGCAAATTCAAGTGCTACTTCGTAACCATTAAGAAGACCAAATATTATTGTCGCCCCCCCCCCGCCAACAAAGGCTAACCATCCGCTGACGTAACATAGCGTTCTGGCCATAACCGGCCACTCAAAAAGGGTGGGCCAGAAATCCATAAGATGAGGATTGCGCATATGGCTGCATTTCTTTTCATCGGAGCCATTTTCTTGAAGCTTTTCCAGATCGAATACATCGCATTGGGCTTCGGCGATATATTCCCGGCATTGGGCGCCAGGAAGGGGCAGCGGGGTGCCGTAGGCTATGCGGGTGAAGCAGCCGCCGCGCTCATTCGATGTTTCCCCCTCGGGCAAATCACGAGGGTTCTGGCTGCTGTAAGCTGTGGCGGCGTAAACCGCTTCATGCTTCATGGCGCTTGCAGCATGCTTTGTGGTCAGGGGTTCGGTCATGCGGTTTGTTGTTTTTCTTTCAAAGCCTGCCAGTTGATGCGCTGCTCGGAAGGTTTCCAGCCGCTGGCTAGAGCCTGTTCGCGGGTTTTCCCCCAAGGGAAATCTTTGGCTGCTTGCTTGGCGGCTTCACGGCGCTCACGGAGCTCTTCTCGGTCCATGTCTCGCCACAAGTGTTTGGGACGCTCTGTCTTCCGGTCGTATTCAGCAGTGACAGGGTCAAACTGGCGGGCAGGTTCGGTCACGATCCTGTCAGGCAAGGGCTGGGATATATCCATGAACTGATGGAGTCGTTCCCACTCCAGATAGACTTGGTACTCTTCAGGATAATCGTTGATATGACTGATGACGATATCCGACTGCCGGTGGGTCAGTTGCAGCATAAAGCCTGTAGAGCCAGCAGCCCCGGTTCGGTATGTCATGGTAGGTTCGAATTCCTCGAAGGGGATTTCCAGTCGATCCTGACCTTTCCGATAAATGCTAACCATACCGGTGCGGCGGAAGAAGCGGGTGTCCTTTTTTAGTTTTGGTTCCCCTTTGGTTGCTAACTTTAAAACTAGCCATGCGATGAAAAAAGGCAAGAAAAAAAATTGAAGTAATCCGAGTATGGCTTTTAGATTGATATCTCCATCTATTAATCCTATAAATGTCATTATTAGCGCGCCACCAATTCCACCAGCAAAGGCGCACCAAGCTATTCCGTGGCGCAATATCATAGCAAAAACTGGCCACTCAAAAAGTGTAGGCCAAAACTCCATCAGGTGGGGATCGCGCATTTCCTCGCATTGCCTTTTCGCTGGCTTCCGCGTCTGTAAAGCATCTTGCTGGAAAATATTGCATTGCCATTCTGCTAGATATTCTTGGCAGTGCGCACCTTTCGGAAGCCCAAGTTTATTGCCGCGGGCAACACGGGTGAAGTAACTATCGTTGCTTCTGTTTTTCCTGGCGGTTAGTTCGGTTTTTTTTTGGCTGTTGTAAGCTGTGCTTTCGTATGTGCTTTCTCGTTCTTGATTCATAAATAGTTTCTTCAAGCGAAGGTTCTGGGGTCGTGACTCAGTGTCAGGGTGGCCTGGGTCCAGCCTCTTGGGGCTGTGTCCGGGTCCAGTTCTGCCTGGGCGGCGCTACTATCCAGGGCGGCGTCTTCGGGCCTGAATGGAAGCCAACATTCCTCCTCTTCATGGAAGAAGCGGGCGCGCACATAGAAAGTGCAAGCGCCAAAGAATTTCGGTTTTTCGTACCAGGCGATCAGGCCGGTACGGCTTTGCGGGTCTTCTTTATTCGCCAGTATGGACACCCAGGCGAGGGGGTTGAGTGTTTGCAGGTCGCCATGTTGATCCTGGTAGACCACGGCATGGTGGATCTTGCCGTTTTCGCCGGCCACCGGGGCGTGGATTTCTACCTTGAACTGGTTGGGCGGGTTCTGACTTTCGGTGATGATGGGTTTGGGGGTCATCAGCAGGGACAGAAGGGATTGATAGACCTGCCCGGCGGTCAGGTCACGATATTCCTCCGTCAAACGTTCTTCTGGGTCGTCGCCGAAGGGGCCGAACTGGGCCCAGCGTTCCATGGGGCTCAGCTTGAGCCATTCGGCCGTAATAGCAGCAATGATGCTCACGGCGGTAAAAGCCCAGCCCCAGGGGCCTAGAGCAAAGAGAAAGGCTCGTCGGCCCAAGCCGCTAACGACAGCACGAGCCAGCTGAGATCCGGTGAGACCGAGCATGGAGGCAGCGGCGACACCATGTGCCGTCGCACTGGCTTGGTTGCCCTTATCCAATTGAATCAGGGCATCCATGGCTGATATGCCGGCTCCAAAGAGGCTTAGTAGGGCACCAAATGCTTTAAAGGTGTTGGCTTCGAGGGTACGGAAAAGATAGGAGTTGCCCTGAATGAGTTTGTGGGCCCATGAGGCTTCTTTTTTCAGCGTCAGCGCTGACAACGCCCGGGTCACTTTGTCCTCGCCAGCTAGCTGTATAGCCGTCTCAGTTATGGCATATGATAGAGAGATACTGCCTAGACCAAAGCCAAAATAGTCCTTAACCTGCCATCCTTCTTTTTTTGCTCTTTCGTATATGCTAGAGAGATTAAAAACCTCCAAAACTGCCATGGTAGGGGGCAAGGTCTTGTTCGCTACCTTGATAGCTCCCGTTGTGAGTCTTGCTCCGGTACTCGCCTGGGTATCCGGCTGGTTCCAGTGCCGTGCATATTCACTGGTGGGTGGTACGGCCATGACGGTTTGTTTTACTCGGGTCAGGCCGTCCTGGCCGACTTCCTGATACAGGTCGGTCCAGTTCTTGTTGGTCAGATTGCGGGGTATGCCCCGGTTATAGGTCAGTTCCGTGGCGTCGCTGCTGCCGAGTACCTTGCCGGGGTCGGTGGGGTCGAGCACCTTGACCCGGCCTTCTGCGTCCAGGCCGCCCTGGCGGATGATATCGCGCCGTTGTGAGCGTTTCAGGGGTTCGAAGACGCGTTCCTTGGCATCGATAATCATCCAGCCTTCGGGGATGACGCTGCCTGTCTTGAACAGCCGGGCGCCGTGCAGGTCGGGTGGGCCGGATCCTTTACCCAGCCGCATCAGCATTTCAATAGTGTCTTCTTGTTGATTGGCCAGTGCGTCCTTCCATTGCTTCTGGAAGCTGAACAGCAGGCTGGCAACGATGCTGTCTGTCTGGTTACGGGTTTGTTGCCAGTACCACCAGTCCGGGTGGCTGCCGGTGACGGCGGCATAGGCGGCATGGCGGAAGCTGCTGTTCGTGGCGGGTTGCTTGGCTTCTTCCAATGAGGGAAGAAAATCACTATCGAGAGGGATCTGATCCGCGCCGGGGATCAGGGCGGCGTGGAGGGGATGATCTGGCTTCAGGAGCTGACTTCTCAGTGCATGCACGGGGTCGTTGTCGTTATCCCATTCCGGATCCGGGTCGGCATCGTAGGCACTGTCGATGACGGAGGGATCCGAGCCCAGGCCGGACAGCAGGCCGGAGATGGCTTTCCAGAAGGCGCTGTAGTCCGGGGTGGCATGGTTGTCGTCCGGGTTCAGGGTGTGGCGTTGCTCGTCACCGGGAACGGGTAGCCAGGCGTAGTCCCGCAGAGCCTCCCAGGGAGAGAGAAAGGCGGTGAAGCCCTGGCTGGCATCGCTGCCTTCGGGGGTTTTGCCATCCAGCCAGTTGATGGTGTCGCGGCGCTGCTGGCGAATCTTCTGGCGCAACTCTCGTCGCTCGGTGACCCGGAGGACTTGCTCCAGAAAGTTACGGTCGATTCGGTCTGCTGCGTCTCTCAGGTTGTCGGCATGGGTGCCATTTTTCACGTAGGTGGTATGCATGTGACCCATGGCGGCGGGGCGGGTTTGCTGTGCATGAAGACGTTGCCTGAAAAACGTCTGATAGGCATAAACGGCACTCTTGGCATGTTCATGCTGGTCGATTTCCATTACATGCTGGCATAGCTCATTCATCAGCAGGGTGAGTTTGCCGACTCCTTCAAAGGCAATCCCCAGCGGGTCCTGAAGGGCCGCCACTGGCAGGTTGTCCTGAATATCTGCGCGGCTCAATTGGGGCAAAGGTAGCAGCCCGTTTTCGTCGGGCTGGTTGTAGTGGTTGTTGGCTTGCCAGGCACCGATCAGGGCGGTTTGTTTGAGGGTGTCCGGCGAGCCCTGGCCATCGAAACTATTCACATTTAACAGCGTGGTCCGCTGCAGACGCAGGGCGTGGTCCACGTTGTCGCGATGCCACTGGTAGGGGGCGTGTTCCGGCAGATCGGGCAGGTAACGGGGGTCTTCATCGGCCAGGCCGCCGAGGATTTCGATCAGGGCCCAGCTCCAGGGGATTTCCGAGAAGGCGATTTGCAGTAGTACCGGGCCGCCATTAAGACGATGGGGGACGGTGATGGCGCCGATTTCGGTTTCCGTGCCGTCGTCCGGTGGGCGCTGGTCGCAGCCCTGGTACTTGGCCAGGTTGATGTCGCGGAAGCTGTTGCCGTCATCGCTGACCACCAGTTCCCGCCACAGGTAGCCACCGACAAAAATATACAGTCTGCCGTTGTCGCGAAGGGGCGCAAGATGTTGGCCTTCTGGGTCCGCAAAGCGCACGGGTTTGATGTGGCCGAGGGCGGTGAGGGCGTCTGTGCTGGTGTCGTCCCGGACTACGGGCAGCCCTTGCCCCAGTGGGACCAGATATAGATTGTCGCTGTCTTTGCTCAGGTAACCGCTTTCTTTCAGGCCTTTTGCAACGGCGTCAGGGTAGCGGGTGCGGTTGTCGTTGAATTCCAGAAACAGTTCCGAGGCGTCTTCCCCGTTGACGTAGAAAGAGGCGGTAGTTCTGTTGCCGACGGTTTCATTGTCGGCCAGGAAGCGGGTTTGGGCGTTCATTTTACCCTCCTGCGCAGGCGCACGAAGTGGCGACGACGGGGCTGGGCGGGGGCCTGGTTGTCCACATCAAGACGATGGGTCGGTGCGATGGTTTGTTCTTCGGTTTCTTCCGGGGTGAGCCCCTGGGGCAGGCCGGCGCCGGCCTGCTGAAGCGGGGCGGGTGCGGTGTTGCGCATGTTGGATACCATCATGTCGCTCTGGCGCACGGCGGGCTGGCCTTCCACGAAGACGTTGGGTGAGAAGGTGAGAAATTCCGCCTGCCCGGCAATGGTGCCGGACATGACTCCGCCGCAGGTTCCTGCCATGTCGCCGCTACTTTTGGCGAAGGTGGAGGCCACATGGCAAACCGGATTGCCGTTGACCAGAACGGAGCTGGCGGTGCCGGCGGCATCCGTGCTCATGGCCACGTTGCTGTAGGGGATGGGCTGGCAGAAAGGCGGGGTCTTGCAAATATCCATGGTGACAAGGGTGCCACCGGAGCCGGCGTGAACAGCGGTGAGGCCGTTGATCAGGATATTACTCATGGCGGGTTCCTTCCTTTGAACCTGGGTGTTGTGCGATGTCTTGTCGTTGATGGTGAAGTTGCATAGCCAGATGCTGCGGGCCACCGGGGCTGTCCAGCACCAGGGCGGTATCCGCCGGGCAGACGCGAAAGCGTAGCGCTTCACAGGCGGTGATCAGGCCCACAGGCAGGGTGGCAGCTCCGCTATCGCCGATGGTGAGCGCCGGGCGCAGGATATGCAGTGGCGCTGGCAGTGTCGGTTGTGGCGCTTCTTTTTCCCCTTTGCGCATGGCCAGGTTGTCGCGGTTGGAAAGACGCACCGGCCACAGGCTTATCTGGGTAGAGTGCCAGCTGAGTTCATGGTCGCGGGTTTGTGCGTGCGCCAGTACCAGCCGATCCGGACGGGAAACGGCCTCATTGTCTGCGGCCTGTCGGGTGGCGGTGGCCAGGGCCTGGCCTTGTTGATGGGGGTGATCCGTTGCGGATGCCGAGTGGCTGCCAAGGCCGGTGCAACTAATGTCGCCGGGTTGCAGGGTGTCGCTTGCTTCGAATCTCACCAGGGCGATGGCCTCCGAGAGTATCCGGCCATGGCTCCAGCTATGGGTACGTACGTCGTTAGCGGGCTGCCGTTCGTTCAGGGTTTCCTCGTTAAGCAGGCTGTCGACCCCGAGCAGGGTGAGCGCGGTAAGGCGCCCCTGCTGCAGATGCTGCCATTCTTCCGCCAGCGCTTCGGGCAGGGTGCGGGGGCAGGTCACCCGTATTTCGCCGGCAGGGGATGCCTCTGCCAGCCGATTGTGTAGCCAGGGGAGGAGGGCCTGCTGCAGGCGTTCGTGACGTGCCCGGTCCGCCGCTGGCAGGCAAAGCAGTATCCGGCTGTCTGTCAGGGCTGGGGCATTCTCATTCAGGAGGGCATCGAGGGCCGGGAGCAGGCGCTGGGGATTGAACGGGGCCTCGTCGTGTTCAGCGGGGATTCGCCCCAGCATGACCGGGTCGGGGTTGCCGCTGGTGGGGTCGGGAATGCACAGGTTTCTGTCGGCCTGATACGCCGGTATTCCGGCCTGGCAGGCCAAATAGACCCCGGCCGGGTGAGTGCCGGTGGGGGCGTTGAGCGCATAGTGGCTGAGGCGGATGGCTGCGGGCATGGGCGGTCAGTTCAGTTCGATACGGGCGCCAAGCAGGCGGTTGATGCCGTCGGCGATGGCGTGGATTTCCCGCCCATCAAGCAGCAGGGTGCCATCCGGGCGCAGCTCTATCTGGGCGTCGCCGGTACGCAGTAGCAGGCCTTTGGGGGCATCGAAGAGGAGCTGGCCATTGTCCAGTTCGGTGACCAGATCCGCGCCCGGGTGGCTATCGGCCAGGGGAACGATGCGGTCGGTGACCACCACCCCGATAGTGTCATCAAGCAGGCAAAGTACCCGATCACCTTCCTGCAGGGTGGTGACGGTTTCGGCGACGTGACGGACCGGCTGCGGATTGTCGTGATTCGGTGTGGTGACCAGAAGGGCGCCATCCTGGCAAGTGATGGTGGCGATGTAGGGGGATGATGTAGTTGGCAGCCGGTCTGCTGCCCGCAATGATGACGTGACCATGAGCCTCTCCTGCTTCCTTGCCGGATCAAAGCAGGGAACGCTAACAGGCTGCCCAGTGGATATCTGTAGGAAATCACTGACAGTTGCCGCCAGTGAGAGCCGTTTAACGCAATTCAGCTATGCCGGAGGCTTCCGTTGGGACTGCCGTCCGGCAACCAGCCCTGTTCCAGCATGATCGGGTCGCTGTTGCGGTGCAGTTGGACCACGCTGCTGGCGCGGGTGCCGTAGGTGGGGGACTGGATAAAGACCGGTGCCACCAGACGCTCCAGGTCCATGCCGACGCCGGTATCGGGCAGTTCGCTGTCCGGCGGCTGGTAGTGATCGTTGACCACCTCCATGAGTTGTTCCGGACTGCTGTCGGCGCTGATGGCGTTCGCCAGGCGCTGTTTGGCGCGTTGCACCTTGGGCCAGGGATCGTCCAGCAGGCCGTTGCACAGGCCGTGAATGCCGGGGCTGACCGCTTGTGGAGCGGCGCCGCGGTTGCCCAGGTACCAGAGGCTGTCAGGGGTGCCGACTAACAGGTTGAATGCGCCGTAGTGATGTTGTTCTTCGGCCAGTTCCCGGCAGAACTGTTCCGGGGAGTCGCTGCCTTCCAGGAAGGCCAGGGGCAGCAGGCCCCGGGAGCGTTCGCCGGTTTGCCGGTCGGCAATGGGTTCCCGGTAGTTGGTGACCACGGCGACGCGGCCATTGCGGTGGATGCCCAGCCAGGTGCCGCCGGCGGTCAGGTCCAGGCCGCAGAAGATATCGCCGCGCCAGCGGGCGGGCTCGGCGGGACGGGCGTGGAATTCGTCCCGGTTGGCGGCCATCCGCAAGGGGGTGTCAGAGTCCGGCTGCCAATCAAAGAGAACAATACACATAAGGGGGAATCCGGTTGCTTTGCGTGCGGCGTGTTGCGTCCAGCGTGCCGCGTTTCACCGTGCTAGCATACCTGCCTTGCGAGTGATTGGCATAAGGGCCGGCCAATGTGGGAACTGTTTCTGATTTGTCTGGGGGTCGGTGTCGGCGCCGGGCTGCTGGCCGGGGCGCTGGGCCTGGGCGGTGGCGTGGTGATCGTGCCGGCGCTGATCTTTCTGTTTCACGGGCTCGGCTTTCCGGCTGACCTGGTGGCGAAGATGGCGGTGGCCACCTCCCTGAGCACGATCATGATTACCTCCATCAGCGCGGTGCGCACCCATCACAAGGCGGGCTTTGTTCGCTGGCCGGTGGTGTTGCGGCTGGGCGTGGGGATTGTGCTGGGGGCCTTCGCCGGAGCCTTTATCGCCGATGCCATGAAAGGGGAACTGCTGACCCGGTTGTTTGGTCTGTTTGCCATGGTGATTGCCCTGCAGATGGCACTGACGGGCCGCAAGGCGCCGGATGGTAACCTGCCGGAGCGGGTGCCCGGCGCGGCGGGGCTGGGTGTAGCCGGGGTGCTGATCGGTACCGGCTCCGCCATTTTCGGTATCGGCGGCGGCTCGCTGACGGTGCCGTTCTTGAGCTGGTGCCGCCTGAAAATGCAGGAAGCGGTGGCCATCGCATCCGCCTGTGGTCTGCCCATCGCCATCGCCGGCACCCTGGGCTTTGCGGTGGCCGGCTGGCAGGAAACCCGGCTCCCCGAGGGGGCGCTGGGCTATGTGTTTTTACCGGCAACAGCCGGTATAGTGCTCACCAGTTTTCCGTTCGCCCGACTGGCGGCGCGACTTAGCCACCGGCTGCCTTCAGCCATGCTGAAAAAGGTGTTCGCGGTGGTGTTGTTTATCATCGGCCTCAGGCTGGTTTTGGGATAGGCATTATGGAATTTCCGCAGATTGATCCGGTGGCGATCGCCATTGGTCCCCTCAAGGTGCACTGGTACGGCCTGATGTACATGATCGGCTTTGCTGCTGCCTGGTTGCTGGGGGTGTATCGCGCCAAGAAACCGAACTCGGGCTGGACCAAGGACCAGGTGGGTGACCTGGTCTTCTACGGCGCCATGGGGGTGATCCTGGGTGGTCGTCTGGGCTATGTGCTGTTCTATAACTTCGGCAAGTTTCTCGATGATCCTATCTGGCTGTTCAAGCTGTGGGACGGCGGCATGAGTTTCCATGGTGGCGCCATTGGTGTGCTGGTGGCGTTCTGGCTGTTTGGCCGCAAGACCCACAAGCGTTTTTTCCAGGTGGCGGATTTCATGGTGCCCATGGTGCCGATTGGTCTGGCCACCGGTCGTCTGGGTAATTTCATCAATGCGGAGCTGTGGGGGCGCACCAGCGATGCGCCCTGGGCCATGGTGTTCCCCACCGATCCGGACCGCCTGCCACGGCACCCTTCCCAGCTGTACGAGTTTGCGCTGGAGGGGGTGATGCTGTTTCTGGTGCTGTGGTTCTATTCGGCCAAACCCCGACCGGCGGGGGCGGTGACCGGGCTGTTCGGGGTGGGTTATGGTCTGGGCCGCACCTTTGTAGAATTCTTCCGCGAGCCGGATGCCCACCTGGGTTATTTGGCCGGTGGCTGGCTGACCATGGGCATGCTGCTGAGTATTCCGATGATACTTCTCGGTGCCGCCATGATGGTGTGGGCCTACCGTCATGATGATCGCGCCGTTACCCCTTCCGGGAGTCGTTCATGAAGCAATATCTCGATCTGCTGCGCCATGTGCGTGAGCATGGCACCTTCAAGGAAGACCGTACCGGCACAGGCACTTACGCGGTGTTTGGCCACCAGATGCGGTTTGATCTGAGTGAAGGGTTTCCCATGGTCACCACCAAGAAGCTGCATCTGCGCTCGATCATTCGTGAGCTGCTGTGGTTTCTGTCCGGCGATACCAATATCCGTTATTTGAAGGAAAACGGGGTGTCGATCTGGGATGGCTGGGCGACCCCGGAGGGTGAGCTGGGGCCGGTCTACGGCGAGCAGTGGCGCAGCTGGAAAACCCACGATGGCCAGGTGGTTGACCAGATCAGTGAGGTGCTGGCAGAGATCAAGCGTAACCCGGATTCCCGCCGTCTGGTGGTGAGTGCCTGGAACCCGGCGGTGCTGCCGGACCCGTCCATTTCTCCGGATGCCAATGCCGCCGCCGGCAAACAGGCGCTACCCCCTTGTCACTGCCTGTTTCAGTTCTACGTGGCGGATGGCAAGTTGAGCTGCCAGCTGTATCAACGCAGCGGCGATATCTTCCTGGGCGTGCCGTTCAACATCGCCTCCTATGCGTTGCTGACGTTGATGATGGCGCAGGTCTGTGATCTGGAGCCCGGCGATTTCGTCCATACCCTGGGGGATGCGCACCTGTACTCCAATCATCTGGAGCAGGCGGATACCCAGCTTGCCCGGGAGCCGCGCTCGCTGCCCACCATGACCCTGAACCCGGAAGTGAAGGATCTGTTTGCCTTTACCTTCGAGGATTTCACCCTGAGCGATTACGAGCCCCACGCCCATATCAAGGCGCCGGTGGCGATTTGAGACGAGTCTGACGTCGGAGGTCCGACGTCAGACGACAAAAATCCTTGCGTCCGACTTCAGACGTCCGACGTCAGACTATAGAGTTTTTTCATGTCCATTCGTCTTTCTCTGATGGTCGCCAAGGCCAGCAATAATGTGATTGGCCGCAATAACAAGCTGCCCTGGTATCTGCCCAACGACCTCAAATACTTCAAGCAGGTCACCTTTGGCAAGCCAGTGATCATGGGCCGCAAGACCTGGGACTCCCTGGGCAAGCCGTTACCCGGTCGCACCAATATCGTCATTACCCGCCAGCCGGATTTTCAGGCGGAAGGCGCCAAGGTGGTGGCGACGCTGGATGAGGCGGTGACCATGGCGGAAAACGTGGCCTTCATCGAAGGGCAGGACGAAGCGGTGGTGATGGGCGGTGCCGAGATTTATGCGCTGGCCTTGCCGAAAGCCGACCGGCTCTATCTCACCGAAGTGCATGCAGAGGTGGAGGGCGATACCTGGTTCCCGGAGTACGACACCACTGAATGGAAAGAGATTGGCCGTGAAGATTTTTCGGCGGAAGGGCCGAATCCCTACGATTATTCGTTCGTGGTTTACGAGCGGAAATAGGGAAGAGCTACAAGCTACAAGCTACAAGCTACAAGCTACAAGCTACAAGCTACAAGCTACAAGCTACAAGCTACAAGCTACAAGCTACAAGCTACAAGCTACAAGCTACAAGCTACAAGCTACAAGCTACAAGCTACAAGCTACGCTTGTGGGATAGGGAAAGCCTCATAAGTTCCCCCGGGTCTGGTTATTTCTACGAAGCCGCTGTAGCAGCTATGCTTGCCCCCCAGGGGATCTGCGACATGCGAACCGCGCTTGCGCGGAAAGCGACCGTAGGGCGATCAGGAATATCCGCGCTCGACAGGCTCCAGAAAGCATGGTGGCAGACTTTGACCTTTGCTGCCTCACAACGCTCGGTTCGCCATGCAAGCATAGCTCCTACAGCAGCCTGGATAACGCGGGTGTGGCGCCAACCGTTTAGCACGGCCTTGCCCGCGTTGTAGCTTGAAGCTTGTAGCTGCCTTACCCTCTCGGCTCAATCAACACTTCACTCTTCACCGATTGCGCAATAAAGCACTTCTCGTGGGCTCGCTGGTGCAGGGCCTGGATCTTGCCGGCGTCAGGTTGTTCGCCGCTGAAGGTCACCAGCGGCTGCAGCAATACCTGCCGGACATAGATCATTGCCTGCTCGTTCTGGCCAAGGACGGCTTCGGGGGCGTCGTCATAGCTGATCACGGACAGGCCTTCGCGGGCGGCTTCAGTGAGAAATGACAGTAGATGGCAGCTGGCCAGGGCGGCGATAAAGGCCTCTTCCGGTTCCATGAATTCCTGCTGGCCATGACGGCTTTGGTCGAAGTCGGTGACAAAACGTCAGTGGCTGGTGTCGGGTGTATCCGTGGTATGGCAGCTTGCGAGTGGCGGCTGCGGGAAGTGAAAACGTTGCGGCCACCACTCGCGGGTTTGCTCTAGTGCGTGGCACTGTCCTGGGCCATTTCCCAGTAGCGGAATACCGCCACATTGACCAGAGCACTGATCAGGCTCACTGGCAGGCCCACCAACAGTGCGGCAGCCTGGGGCTGGCTGACGGCGGCGGTGACCAGTGATGCCAGGATGCTGCTCATCAGCAGATAGGCCAGGAAAACCAGCACCAGTATCAGTAGCAGTGGCCACTGCTGGGCTTCTGTCATGGCAAAGGATTGTCGCAGGGCATCAATGGGATTGCGGCGTTTCAGGACGACCAGGAAAGGCGCGAAACACAGGCGGGTGTAGACCCACAGGGCCGGGAAGAAAAACGCCAGCCAGCCCAGAGAGACACCAACGGCCATGATGGCATAGGTGGCCAGTAGCATCGGATAGACCAACAGGGCGGCTGCCAGACACTGCAGCAGGCCAGCAGGTTTTCCAGAGCGGGTGGCGGCCAGCTGTGCAATCAGCGCGCCTTCGGCCAGAGGGCGGCTGAGCAGCACGATGGCCAGGCTGATGCCGCTGAACTGCAGGGCGCCGCCGGCTTCTTCCGGGAATACAAAACTGGGGCCAAACAGCCACTGGCTGGCTTCGGTGAGCAGGGCAAAGGGCGCGGTGACCAGAAAGATCGGGCCAAGATTGCGCCACCAGAAAAAGAGAATTTCGCGAAAACGTTGGCTGATCATATCGGCTGTAAGGTGTAGCGGGAAAGCCGCTATTTCACCACAGCGGGCGCGCAGTTCACAGAGAAAGCGGGCGAATAGGTGTTGCGATCTTGCGGGGGGAAGATCGTGTAACGGGGTTGGCTGCAGGTAGGGTGCAGTTCGCCCTAGGCTCAGTGCACCCTACGGAATAACCGGTGGGGGGATTCACCACCAGTATTTGCCCCAGTTTTCCGGGTTGGCCCAGAAGCGCGGGTTGTTCCATTTGCGCTCGAAGTTGTAGTTGTCCAGGTCGTAGCTGTAGATGTTCAGCTCGCGGCCATCCTGGGCAAAGTGGCCCTGTTCCCGGCAACCCAGTGCCAGAAACCCGTTGCTGGGCCAGCGCAGTTTCTGCGGGGCCAGGTTGGGCTGGTACACCGCCACCATGGAGTCAGTATGCAGGTTGCGCAGCAAGCCCATCAGGGCTTCGCCGTCCCGCTGGCTCATGTATTCCAGCTGGTCGGCCACGATCGCCATATCCACCCGTTCGATCTCTTCCAGTGCCGCAAAGGGATCCTGCTCCTGGATTTCCACCAGCTTGCAGTCGTGATCCTTGCACCATTGGCTGACGACGGGGATGGGATTGAGGCTGACGGTAACAATGGAGGAGGGCTGGTGGCTATCCAGGATAGCGGCCAGACGTTCCTGGGGGGATTCGGTCATGGGGTGTGCCATCGCGGTATTCATGATTTCAGTCTAGCGCGGTTGAGCAGGGCTTTCGATAGGGGAACGTAAAAACGTTGGCGGGCGGGAGACTTGAGGCGCGGTTCAAGTTTGGGGAGGCGGCAGACGGTTCAAATCCAGGGGGATTATCTGGAAAAGATCAGTGTGCTCTGCAATCCCTGATCGCCCTTTGGGCGATTTCCTCGCAAGCGAGATTCGCGCCTCATACTCGCAGAGCACAGAGAGCGGCGCTCCTACAGTCTGGCCTTTGATCATCTGGGTTACGGCGCTGTTTGTGATCCCCATCAGAAAATCCGAAAAGAGCGTTGACGGTTTCCCAATCAGTAATGATAATGATTCTCATATGCAGACAAGGAGGCCAATATGACTCAGCTCAAGAAGAACGTCACTGCTACCACCCGCCGGGTTTCTATCAATGCAGAAAGCAGTGTTGCCAGCAGCCTGCTGTTGAATCATCAGGGCAAGCTGTGGATCGAGCACGCGGGGGAGCGCTATTTACTGCGCCGCACCTCCAACAACCGGTTGATCCTTACCAAGTAACGTTTATTTGCCGTGCGCTGACTGACATTAGGTGTTTTGCCTGTGGCAGTGCTGTCGGCGCCGGAACCTTTCTCCCTGACGTGGATCGCCAGCCGCTGCCAGCTTTCCACACCTAATAACAAGCACCGTCGACACCTATCGATGGTGCGCGCGATCTGGAGGCAGCATGTCAGTAGTGGCGTGGTCCCCGGCGCCGGCGGCATCCCCGCTGCTTCGTCAGTGCGGTGCCGCACTCGGTGATCGGGTTTTACGGTTACAGGATGAACCGCTGGCCATTCTCAAGGCTCTCTACCGGCTCGGCTCCCTGGTGGTGACCACCTTTACCAGTGGCTCGCGGGTTTCCCAGAACATGCATTATCCGGCGTTCCATGAGGGCGAGTGGTGGCTGGAATCAGTGGGGGATCGTTGCCGGTTGCGGCAGAGCCTGCAGGTATCCCAATGGCATTCGGTGCTGGCGGTACTGGAGCCCACCGGCGCCTTGCCGGCTCGCAGTCTGGTGTTTTTTGATCGCCAGGGGCAGCCGTTGCAGCAGATGGCAGTGGCCCCGGACAGTGGTGGCCTGGCATTCGAGGAACTGGTCTGCGCCATGCTGCATCCCGATCAGCAAAGACTGAATCTGCCGGCCGGTCTGCCCCGGGCTGTAGCGGGTGAGCTGGGACCGCTCTCTCAGCTGGAACGGGACTGGGCCGGCAGCGCCGATGACGAGGATTTCACCCACCTGCTGCAGCGTTGTGATAACCAGCGTTCTGTTCTTTATCGTTCGGTGCGGGATAGTTTTGCCTGCCCGGTACGCCCGGAAACCCTGCCGGCGGTGCTGGCGGAAGCCTCGCGGCGTGACGAAGCGACCACGCTGTGTGTCGGCAATCAAGGTGTGCGTCTGTGCATGACCGCACCCTGGTCGTCACCGCGCTGGCAAGACAGCCATTGTCATCTGGCCCATAACGGTGCCCTGGTATCGCTGGACATGGCAAAGATGCACAGTCTGTGGCGTCTGCGTAAGCCCGGTGATGGGCAGGTGATCACGGCGCTGGAAGCCTTGGATGAAAACGGTGACTGGTTGTGGACATTGTCGGCCGGCGAAGCCGAGTCAGACTGGCGGGCGTTATTGCGGGATAGCGTGATTCGGTAGCTACCAAGCTACGAGCTACGAGCTACGAGCTACGAGCTACGAGCTACGAGCTACGAGCTACGAGCTACGAGCTACGAGCTACGAGCTACGAGCTACGAGCTACGAGCTACGCTGGTTGGATAGGGACAGACTGGAAAGTTCCAAAGACTTCATCATTTCTACGAAGCCGCTTGTAGGAACGGAGCGCAGCGGAGTAACGCACGTAGTTCCGTGCGGCCCGAAGGGTGAGCGAAGCGAATAACCATGCTTGTCCCTCAGGGGATCTGCGACATGCGAACCGCGCTTGCGCGGACATCGACCGCAGGGCGATCAGGGGCGCCAGGGCTCGACAGGTTTCAGAAAGAATGACTGGCAGACTTCGGTTTCTGTACCCTCGCTACGCCCGGTTCGCACCTCAAGCGGTGCTCCTACATTGAATCCCAAATCCTCGCTAAGGCTCGAATCGCGCCGCCAGCGACGCTCCTACAGATACGAGCCCCCGGCTTCGTGTTGCCGCTACCTTAAAAGTGCTCGTCGAACTGCTTCAACAGATCAATGATCTCGCTGACATCCTGGTCCATTCCCTTCAGCGCCTCTTCCGCCATGGGGCTCACATCGCACTGGCCGGGCAGGGGATGGTCGGCATCCAGAATGGCGCGGAAGCGGGCGATAAACACCCACTGCAGCCACTGGCTGAAAGCCATGGTGTCGGCGAAGAACGGGGTGCTGCTGTTGAAGGCGGCGGGCGCCGGGGGCTGTCGGGGCCACTTTCGACAGGCAGGGCACCTTGCGGCTCAGGCGGTCGATATCGGCCATGGTGAAGTCCACTTCGCCTTCCAGGGCGGCGGCCAGCAAGTGCAGCACGGTATTGGTGGAGCCGCCCATGGCGATATCCAGGCTCATGGCGTTCTCGAAGGCCTTGAAGGACGCGATATTGCGCGGCAGAACTGCCTCCACATCCTGCTCGTAGTACAGCTTGGCCACATCGACGATGCGACGACCGGCTTCCAGGAACAGCTCACGGCGATCCGCATGGGTGGCCAACAGGGAGCCGTTCCCCGGCAGGGACAGGCCCAGCGCCTCGGTCAGGCAGTTCATGGAGTTGGCGGTGAACATGCCGGAGCAGGAGCCGCAGGTGGGGCAGGCGGAACGCTCCACTTCGTTCAGGGTGGCTTCGTCCACGCTGTCATCGGCGGCCTNCGGCCGGTGTGCAGCTTCTTGCCGGTAATGCCGATCTTGTCGGTGAGTCGCGCCTCGATGTTCATGTGCACGTCTTCCAGGGCCACGGACCACTGGAATTCGCCGGCTTCGATCTCTTTCTGGATTTCCGCCAGGCCGTTGATGATGGCGTCGCGCTCCTCATCGGTGAGCACGCCCACCTCCGCCAGCATGGTGGCGTGGGCCTGGGAACCGAAGATGTCCTGACGGTACATGCGCCGGTCAAAATTCACGCTGGCGGTGAATTCCTGCACGAACTGGTCGGTGGATTCGCTGAAGCGGCCGCCCCAGAGTTTGTTCTGCTGCTTGTCGGTCATCGTACGGTTCCCATGCATAAAGCCGGATTTGCGAGGCGCGCAGTATAGCAGGGACCGGCGACCCCCTGAACATTAGCTGGTATTGCTTGGGTGACGTGCCCGCTTCAGGTATAACTGCCTGTAACTAGTGATTTTTACTGACAGGAGCTTCAATGGCGGCCACGGACGACCAGCCCAACTCCAGTTTCCTGCCCGATCTGTGCAGCACCCGCGCGGTGCTGGTGGTCGTGGTGGTGGCCGAGCTCATGGCTCTGGTGATCAACCTGGTAGCTACCTACTACAGCGATTTCAGCATGGGCCGGCTGGCCATTACCTCCCTGTTTGTACAATGGGTGGGGCTGACCTCGGCGGCGCTGGTCTGCCAGTTGCGAGCGCGGCTCAATCGCCTGGCACCGGCCTGGGCGGCGGTGGCGGTGGTGCTGCTGGTGGTGGTCGATACCCTGCTGTTCAGCGTGGTGGCCGGCCTGGTGATGAGCTGGGTCACCGGGAATCTGATGCCGGGCTCCCTGTGGACCCAGGAAATTGCGGTTAACAGCCTGATTGCCGCCATTATCGCCGGCCTGGTCATGCGTTATTTCTACGTGCAGGAGCAGCTGCGCCAGAAGGGGCAGGCGGAATTGCAGGCCCGTATCCAGGCCTTGCAGTCGCGGATTCGCCCGCATTTCCTGTTTAATTCCATGAACATTATCGCCAGCCTGATCGCGGTGGATCCGGATGCCGCCGAGCAAGTGGTGGAAGACCTGTCGGTGTTGTTTCGTGCCAGCTTGAAGAATATTGGCAACGAAGCAACGCTGGATGAGGAACTGGAGCTGTGTCGGCGCTATATTCACATTGAGCAGCTGCGCATGGGTGAGCGTTTACAAGTGGAATGGGATATTCGCGTGGAAGCAAAAAGCGTGATGATTCCGCTGTTAACCTTGCAACCCTTGCTCGAAAATGCCATTTATCATGGCATACAGCCATTATCTGCAGGTGGTGTGGTGACTATCCGGGCTCTGGCAGAAAATGGCGAGTTGGTGTTGTCGGTGAGTAACCCAAAGCCGGAAGGCGATGGGCACCACAAAGGAAACCGTATGGCACTGGAGAATATTCGTCACCGGCTGGAAGCGCTGTATGGTGACGGGGTGGCGGTTGAATCCCGACCGCAACAAAAAGAATACGAGATAGAAATCCGATATCCGCTGAAATAAAAAGGATGGGAATTATGCGGGTGCTTGTGTGTGATGACGAACAACTGGCGCGCGACCGGCTCAAGAGGCTGGTGGAGAAAGCCGACGGGGTTGAAGTGGTGGCAGAAGCGGCCAATGGCCGGGAAGCCATTGAGCAGGCCCAGGCCACCAGGCCGGACGTGATCCTCATGGATATTCGCATGCCGGAAATGGATGGCATGGAAGCTGCCGAGCATCTCAGCAAGATGGACAATCCTCCGGCTCTGATCTTCTGCACCGCCTATGATGAGCATGCCCTGCAGGCCTTCAAGGTCCATGCGGTGGATTATCTGCTCAAGCCGGTCAGCGCCGATGATCTGGCAACGGCTCTGGGCAAGGCCCGCACTCTGAATCGGGTGCAGCTGGCGGAAATCGGCAAGGAAGTCAGCGAGGAAAAACCCCGCCGCCGTGGACACATCAGCGCCCGCACCCATCGCGGGCTGGAGCTGGTGCCGGTGGATGAGGTGCGTTATTTCCTGGCTGACCAGAAGTATGTGACCGTCTGCTCCGGCGAGGGCGAAGTGCTGATCGACGAAACCCTCAAGGAGCTGGAGACTGAATTCGGTGACCAGTTTGTGCGCATTCACCGTAATGCCCTGGTGGCGTTGAAGTTTATCGAAGGTATGGAAATGGCCACCGCCGGCCACCATCAGGTACGGCTGCGCGGCATCGATGAACGACTCACTGTCAGCCGCCGCCATGTAGCGGGTCTGCGCCGGGTGCTGCAGAATCTGTAGTCGTTAACAGAGCTTCACGGGCGTGCTAGCCTTGGCATCCCCATGTTTCTAGCGATCAAATAACAAGAACAGGAAACCTGCCATGAAAAAGCTTCTTCTTCTGCTGGTCAGCGCCGCAGCACTGAGCGGCTGTGCTTCCGCCACCATGCCGGTCACCGGTCTGCTCTATGGCAATGTGAAAGCGCCACTCACCGCCACCGCCTCCACCGAGAAGCCCACCCGGGTTGGCCGGGCAAGCACCCGCTCGATTCTCGGCATCATTGCTTCCGGCGACGCCAGCATCCAGACCGCCGCCCGCAACGGCGGCATCACCGAGATCCATCATGTGGATTACGAGTCCCAGAACTTCTTCGGGGTGCTGGCGGAGTTTACCGTAGTGGTTTACGGCAACTGAGAAAGACAGCTACAAGCTTCAAGCTGCAAGCTACAACGCGGCACAGAGGTTTGACTGATCTTCAGCACAGGGGCCGCGTCCAGAGTCTGGACGCGGCCCCTGTCGTTTAAAATCGCAACATCCTTTCTGGCGTGTTGCAGCTTGCAGCTTGAAGCTTGATGCCGCTTTTCCTGTAAACTGTCCTCCTCATTTCAGAACCGACAGGATCTCCCATGTCCCGCGAAGTCTTGCGTATCGCCACCCGTTCCAGCCCCCTTGCCATCTGGCAGGCGGAATACGTTCAGCAGCGTCTGGAAAGTCTGCACGAGGGGTTGAGCGTGGAGCTGGTGCGGATCAAGACCCAGGGGGACAAGATTCTCGATACCCCGCTGGCCAAGATTGGTGGCAAGGGGCTGTTCGTGAAAGAGCTGGAAGAGGCAATCATGGACGGCCGTGCAGATATCGCCGTGCATTCCATGAAGGATGTCCCCATGGAATTGCCGGAGGGCTTTGCGTTGCCGGTGATCTGTGAGCGGGAAGATCCTCGCGATGCCTTTGTTTCCAATCACCATGACAGCCTGTCTGCCCTGCCCGAGGGTGCCTGTGTGGGCACCTCCAGCCTGCGCCGTCAGGCCCAGGTGCAGGCCAATCGGCCGGATCTGGTGGTGAAAAGCCTGCGCGGTAATGTGCAGACCCGGCTGGGCAAGCTGGATGCCGGCGAGTTCGACGCCATCATTCTCGCCGCTGCCGGTCTCAAGCGTCTGGAAATGCACGAGCGGATCCGTTACGAAATGCCCCCGGAGGAATCCCTGCCGGCGGTAGGGCAGGGGGCGGTCGGTATCGAATGTCGTGATGGCGACACTCGTACCATCGAGTTGCTCAGCCCGCTCAGCGACCGGGATACCTGGGATAGAGTCGTGGCCGAACGGGCCATGAATCGTCGCCTGGAGGGCGGCTGCCAGGTGCCAATTGCCGGTTTTGCCCTGCTGGAAGATGGACAGCTATGGCTGCGCGGGCTGGTTGCCGAAGAAAACGGCAAGCAGGTGTTGCGCGCGGAAGGTCGTGCTCCCCGTGAGCGCGGCGCGGAGCTGGGCGTGGAGATTGCCGAGCAACTGCTGGCCCAGGGCGCGGACGAGATCCTCAAGGCGCTCTACGAGCGGGGCTGATCACCATGCAGGTGCTGGTTACCCGTCCCCGGGGGCAGCAGCAGGCGTTAATGGATGCCCTGCGTCACGCGGGTCATGAGCCCCTGCACAGCCCGGCCCTGCATATCGAGCCGCTGCCGCTTAGCGATGCCACCCGCCGGGTTCTCATGGACCTGGATCTGTTCCACGCCGTCTTCTTTGCCAGCAGTAACGCCGCCCGCCTGGCCCTGTCCGCCATGGCGGATCTGTGGCCCCAGTGGCCTGTAGGCGTTCACTGGCTGGCAGTGGGCAAGGCCACCGCGGCGGAAATCAGCCGCTGGCATCTGCAGCCCACGGTGCCCAACGGCGGTTTCAATTCCGAAGCGGTGTTATCCCTGCCTTGCCTGCAACAACTGGCGGAAAAGAAAGTGCTGCTGTGCCGCGGTGAAAGCGGTCGGGAGTTGCTGGCGCAAACCCTTGCCGAGCGCGGCGCGGAGGTTGTCACCCTGCCGTTTTACCGTCGTTTGCCCAGCGCCGATTTCCATTGCCCCGAGTCATGCGACTGGGTCATGGTGACCAGTGTGGAAAGCTGGCAGGCGATCAGCGAGAAAATCCCCGCTGGCGCTGGAATCGTGGCTGCAGGAGAACGAGTGGCTGCACATATCCGTGTACAACATACTGGCCCAATGCGAGTGGCGGTCAGTGCCCATGATGAAGACATGCTGGCCGCCCTGACCTCCGCTTGAAGAACGTGCATAGTCGATCTCTTTTCGTCCCCTTGCGGGAGCGGAGCAAAGAACCGACTTTTCATATTGCGAAAGTAGTGTTTTGTAATCCATCTCGCGATTTCATGCCCTGTTTGCCCTTCCTATTACATTGTTTAATGGACACTCAGCGCAGCCCCAATTAAGGTTTTCGCAGAGGATCGCCCGTTAGAACCGGTTTCGGGGTTTTGGGGTGCCAGATAATCAGAACATGGAGCTGACATGACGCAGGAACGTCTTTATTCCCGCCAGACAGGCATGAGCGTCTGGGTAGTACTGGTGGTGTTGGTGGTTCTGGCGGCCCTGGGGGCCGGTGGCTGGTGGGGCTGGCAGCAGTTCCAGCAGATGCAGAAGGAAAAAGCCGGTCTTGCCGGTCAGATCAGCGAATTGAAAGCGGCCATGGCCAGCCAGCGCAGTGACGTCCAGGGTGCGCTGTCTTCCTTCGAGAAAAAGCAGGCAGAGTTGTCCGCCCGCATGGTCAAGGACCGGGCAGTGTTGGCCGACATGCAAAGCGGTGGCCAGACCCTGTGGCTGGTCAACGAGGCCCGGGCACTGGCCAGTCTGGCTAGTCAGCGGTTGCTGCTGACCCAGGATGCCTCTGCAGCGCGGCGCTTGCTGAAAGCCGCCGATGAAACCCTGGCCCGCCTGGACGATCCCAAGGCGCTGCCTGCTCGCCAGGCACTGGCCATGGATATGGAAAAACTCAGCGGTGCAGGCCAGGTGGACGTGCAGGGCATGGTCCTGCGTCTTGGTGCTCTGCGTCAGATCGTTGCCGAGCTGGCGGTGCCGGTAGAAGAAGCCCCTCCCGAAAGGGATATGCCGGACGTGAGTCAGCCCTGGTGGCAGGACGTGCTCGACCGTTTGCCCATCAATGTGCGCCACCATGAAGGCGCTGTGCCCCTGCCGTTGTCCGCAGAACAGGCGTCCCTGGTACGGCTCACTCTGGATGGCAGTCTGCAGCAGGCACAACTGGCCCTGATGCAGGGCCGTGCCAAGGCGTACCAGCAGGCACTGGATAATGCGCGTACCACGCTGGCCCAGTGGTTCCGTGAGGATGAGCCGCGGGCGGCGCAGATGCGCAAGGCCCTGAAAGAGCTGGGTGGCAGCAGCGTTGCCCAGGCCCTGCCGGAGATTGGTGCGGGGCTGGCGGCCATTGAAGAGTTGAAACGCAAGGAGGGCGGTGCATGAAAAAAATCGCCCTGCTGATCGTCATCGCCCTGGTTGCTGCTCTGGCTCTGGGGCGCTGGATGGCGGCGGATTCTGGCTATGTGCTGGTAATTCGTGATGATTTCTCCATGGATACTACCCTGGGCTTTGTGGTGCTGGCGGCACTGCTGGCGGTGGTGGCCATTGTCATTCTGACCCTGCTCGGCAATGCCGCCTGGAATATTCTGGAGCCGGTTCGTGCTACCCGTCGCTGGAAAAAAGCAGTGGCAGCGCGGCGTCTGCGCAGTGGTTTTCTGCAACTGGTGGATGGGGAGCAGGAAAAGGCCGAGCGGCTGCTGGTTGCCGCCGGTGAAGATGGCGACTGGCCCTTGCTGGCCTGGCTGCTGGCCGCGGAAGCCGCCCAGGAGCAGGAGAATGTGGAGGCCAGCCAGCGGTATCTGGACCATGCCAGTAGCGACCGCCGTGGCCGGCTGGTAGCCGGGCTGATGAAGGCCCGCTTCGCCCTGGACGATGGCTATCCGGAACAGGCTCGTCAGGAACTGAAGGTGCTGGCGGATCTGGCACCCCGTAACAAGCGCATTCTGCGCACCTATGCGGAAGTGTTGGAAAGCCAGAAGGACTGGCCGGCCCTGTGCGCCCTGATGCCGCGTCTCAAGCGCGCCTTCGGTGAGGGTAAGGAGTCCCGTCGCGAACGCCGGGCCTGGCTGGCCCTGCTGCAGGAAACCGCGCGCAAGCCCGGCTTCAATGATGCGGACAGTCGTCGCGAGGAGCTGCGCAAGCTGTGGAAGGATGTGCCGGTACACCTGAAGAATGATCCTGCCATGGTGGCCCGTTATACCGGTTTCCTGGCCCAGCTTGGCGGCGGCAAGGGCGCGCTGAATCTGGTCCGCGAACAGCTTACTCAGCAGTGGGACGACCGCCTGCCGCCGGTACTGGAAGCCATCGATGATATTTCCCCGGATGACCTGCTACAGGTGCTGGAAGGCTGGCTGGCAGAACGGCCAGGCAATGCGGCGGTGCTGATTACCGCCGGACGGGTGGCGTTGAAGGCCCGCCTGTGGGGCAAGGCCCAGGGCTTCTTCGAAGCCGCCGCCAATTCCAGCCAGAGCGCCACTGCCCTGGCCGAACTGTCACGCCTGTATCAGGCACTGGGCGATACCAGCAAGGCGCAGAAAGCATTCGAGCGTCGCCTGCAGCAACTGGACGGGGAATTGCCCGCGTTGCCCATGCCGGAGAAATCGTTGTAGGAGCAAGCTGCCGAACGGCATTGAAACCCAAACCAAGAGGCCGCCCCGGATCCCCGGCGCGGCCTTTTTTATTGCAGGAGCGCCGCTTGAGGCGCGAACCGCATTGGCAGTGAGTCCAGGGTGGGGTTCGAAAAGCGTTTTGTTTTCCGTAACCCGCTTGTCGCAACTCGACCCTGTTCGCGCCTCAAGCGGTGCTCCTACAAAACCCGTGGAGCCCCTGCGGGCGGGTATTGTGTAGGGAGGATTAGTCGCAGGCGTTATCCACAATTCGTCCCTTCGCCGTTTATTTCAACGCCTGGGTGATGGTCTGTGCGGTTTCCTGCCAACCCTGGTCCAGGGCTTCAACCAGCGCCGCGTACCCTTCGCCGTTGATGGGCCCCTGCCAGTCAATGTTTCCCTGCCGGGTTTGTTCTTCTGCGCGGAATTGCCAGGTGCCGGTGATCATGGCTATGTCGCCCTGCGCACTCTGTACGCCCTGAAAGCGGCTCAGTTGCAGATCCAGTTTCCCTTGCTCCGGCAGCGTGGTCTGGCCTGCCAGCGTCGCCGCCAGTGCCCGCTGCAATTGCGCGCCCAGTGGTTCCGCCCAGCGATGCTGGCGGGCCACGTGCAGTTCGGTATCGCTCAGTTGCAGCACGATGCCGCCCTGGTCCAGGTAGCTGGCCAGGCTCACGCGAACCTGTAGCGGGCTATGCCCGCTATGGCTGGCGCCGGGTAGCAGGTAATCCGGTGGCGGTGCCGAGGGGGTTTGGCTACAGGCACTCAGCAACGGCATCAGGGCGATCAGCAGGCCGGTAAGGAAGAACGATTTCATCAGCGTGTGCCTCTGGGTTGCGGGTCGGGGGCCGGCTGGCGCTGGAAGATCAGCGCATTGGGTTGCTGGTTGAGTGTATCCAGCAGCGGTTCGGCCTCATTGAGCAGACGATCCAGTTTCTGCAAGGTCCCTTGCAGTTGCTGGTAGCCGTCGCCGTCGGTCTGCCAGCCTTGCAGGGTGCCTTCCAGGGCGCCCAGGGTGCCGGTAAGCCGTTCCGGCAGGGCATTGAGTGCCGGGTCGGCCAGCAGCGCTTCAAGCCGCTGGGTGGTGCCGGCCAGGTTATCCAGGTTGCGGTTCAGGTTGCCGGCAATGGATTCCAGGGGCAGGTTGTTGAAGGTGTCCAGCAACTGCTGGATCTGGTCTTCGATCTTGCTGATGCCGCCGCTGTCGACCGTGGGGAAAACCGCCACGTCAGCATAGCGTTCGCCGCTGTTGCCGGCGGGACTCTCCGGGTGGAAATCCAGGTCCACGAACAGGGAGCCGGTGAGCAGGTTGCCCGGTTTCAGGCTGGCGCGCAGACCATCACCAATCATGCGATCAATTTCTTCTCGCCAGCGTGCGGTGTCTTCGTGGTTGTGGTGAGTGATGCGCTGGGGCTCCAGGCGGATCAGCACCGGAATCGGTGCGCTGCTGATGGTGGACGGGCCGGTCTGTCCAAAGCCCCAGGCCACCTGTTCCACCGTGCCCACGCGGATGCCCCGATACTCCACCGGGGCGCCACTTTTCAGGCCTCGCACACTGCGTTCCACCAGCAGCACATAATCCAGGGTGTCGGTATACAGTGCCCGGCGCGCGCTTTCCTCGTCGTTGTGCAGGATGAATTCCCGCTCGTCTTTCACCGGGTCGCCGGCCCGCATGTTGCCATCGGGCACCGCGAAGGTGATGCCGCCGCCGATCAGGGCTTCCAGAGAGTGGATCTGGGCCTGAAAACCCCGTGCATCAAGCTGGAACCCCAGGCCACTGGCCTGCCAGAAACGGCTGCTGTCCGAGACCAGCACGTCATAGGGTTTCTGGATAAAGATACGGTGGTGGAAGCGTTTGTCGGCGGCGTTGAAGCGGGTTTCCACTACCCGGCCCACCTTCAGGCTGCGAAAGTTTACCGGGTCACCCACGTCCACATTAGTGCCCGCTTCGCTGACCAGCTTCAGGAACAGGCCGGCGCCGGTGGTCTCCGGGGGCGGGGTGTCCTGCACCTGGAAGCGTTTGCCCTTCTTGTTGCTTTCGCCGGGCATCAGCTCGATGTAGGAGCCGGACAACACCGTATTCAGCCCACTCACCCCTTCCCGGCTGATACGGGGTTTGACTACCCAGAAGCGGGTGTCCCTGGCCAGCATGCGCTCGGTATCCGATTGCATCTGGACAGTGAGCAGGGTGTGGCTCATGTCATCGGACAGCCGCACACTTTCCACCAGACCGACCTGCACGTTGCGGGTTTTTACCGGCGTCTTGCCGGCGTTGATACCTTCCGCATCCGCCAGTGTCAGGGTGATCACCGGCCCCTGGCTGGACAGATAACTGAACACCAGCCACAGGCCGATCAGGGCGGCCGCAAGCGGGATCAGCCAGACGGCGGAAAGCCGGGTGCGGCGAGGTTCGGCTTGGGCATTGTCACTCAAGGCTGCTGCTCCAGTTGGCGGTTGTGGGCCAGCTGCTGCTGGTCCCAGATCAGGCGCGGGTCAAACTGGTGGGCGGCCAGCATGGTAAATATCACCACGGCGGAAAAGGCCACGCCACCTACGCCCGGGGTAACGGTAAGAATATTGCCCATCTGGAACAGGGCGACAATGATGGCCACCACGAACACATCGATCATGGACCAGCGCCCCACCCATTCGGTGATCCGATAGAGCGCCATCTGGTTTTTCATGTCCAGGGTGTCGCGCCGGCGGCTGGCAATGCATAGCCAGCCCAAGGCGAGAATTTTGCCGAACGGCACCAGCACGCTGGCGGAAAAGATGATCAGGGCGATGGGCCAGTCGCCATGGCGCAGAAACAGCATGACGCCGGCAATGATGGTGGAAGGCTCGTTCTGGCCCAGGCTGGTGGTGGTCATGATCGGAAACAGGTGGGCCGGAAAGCAGCACAGAATGGCGGTGATTAGCAGTGCCCAGACCCGTTGTAAAGTCAGCGGATGGCGGTCGTGAAGGCTGCTGTGGCAGCGGTGGCAATGGTGGTTGCCCCGGGCTTGCAACTGCCCGCAGCGCTGGCAGCCGATCAGCCCCTGGGTGCGGGCGGTGAGCCCGCTGCGGGTGGTGGCGGGTTGCTGCAGATTGCCCAGGAGGCGTTGCCACAGGCTGACGGTATTCATGCGGGTGACGGTAATCAGCAATAACAGGGCGTAGCCGGAAAAGGTCCAGAAGGCGGAGAGTAGCTGGATATGAGCCATGGCGACGATCTTCACCAGGCTCACCAGGGCGGCGATGGCAAACACGTCTGCCATCATCCAGGGCTGCATGCGCGGCAGCCAGCGGGCCAGCAACAGGCTGCCGGGTAGATGGCGGGGCGCTGCCAGGCTCAGATGTATCCAGCAGATCGACAGCAGGTAGAGGGCCGGGATGACGATGATGGTGGCAATGACAATGACGGCCAGCGCCGGGTGGTGATAGACCGCCAGTTCCCAGGCCGCGTCGGTGACCGTCATGGCTCGCTCGATGCCACTCTTTTCGAAACCGATGTAGGGAAACAGCAAGGACAGGCCGAGCAGGATCAGGGAGGTGAACGCCAGTGCCGGCGTCAGCTGGTCGCTTTGTGCCTGGCGCATCAGTGGGTGCCGGCAGCGGGGGCATTGCAGCCAGCCACTATTCTGGCGAAGGTCTACCTCGCAGACCAGGTCGCACTCGTGGCAGGGCAGAAGCAATGTCTGGTTGCGCACCGTGGGCGGTGAATCCTGCGCCATCGCATCCCTTCCTTGATGTAAAGCTTCAAGCAGCAAGCTACAAGCTACAACGCGGGCCCGGTTGTTGCCAGTCCGGCCACGTTTTGGCCGCGATTCGTAGCGGATACTCGATGCGGCATGACCAACCAAGCTTGCTGCGCGGGGTCCAGGCCTTGTCGATTAGCACGGGCTCAACCCGCGTTGCAGCTTGTCGCTTGAAGCTTGCGGCTAACTAATCCCTGGGCGCGTAATCGAACACGTCGCAGTGAATATTGCCTGCGGGTACGCCTTCTTCCACCAGCGCATCGAATACCGCCCATGCCATGGGAGGCGAGCCGCCCAGGTAGAACAGCGGTAACTCCGGTTCGTTCAGGGCCGCCAGCGCTGCTTCATGCACCAGGCCTTCGGCGTGGTCCGGGTGACGGATGTCGGACAGGGAGGTGGTGAAATCGAAGTCCTTGAGAGCGGTTTTCCACTGGGCAGGCAGAGCCGGCAGATAGAGGTCCTCCGGGGTGCGTGCGCCCCAGAACAGGCGCACCGGCTGCTCAAAATCCAGGGCGATAAGGCGCTCTACCATGGCCTTTACCGGGGCAAACCCGGTGGAGCCACAGATAAACCACACCGGCTGCTCCGGGGCGCTGTCGATAAAGCGCAGGCCGGCGGGCAGGGTGGCGCTGACGGTGCTGGCTGACTCCAGGTAAGCCATGATGTCCTGGGCGGCACTGTTGTCGTCGCCATGGCGGATGTGTAGCTCCAGGCGGCGGCCATCGCAGTGGTTGGCGATGGAAAAGGGGAAGCCCTCGCCGTTCAGGTTGAGCATCATGTATTGCCCGGCATGCCACTGCACCCGCTTGCCGGCGGGCAGCTGCAACCAGACCCGGCTCACGTCATGGTTGAGCGCTTCAATCTGCTGAATCTGGCAGTTGACGTCGTGGCTTGGCAGTTCGCCGGGAACGGTCACCTCGGGCACATCTATCTCGCAATCGCTGAATGGTTGGGCGACGCAGTATAACACCCGGGAGCTGTCGGCATCGCCCGCATGAATGGTGTGGTTTCTTTGCTGAACGTGTCCGCGTTGAAGCGTGCCCATGCAGCGCTCACAGACACCATTGCGACAGGCCACCGGAAAGCCGAAGCCGGCCTGTTGGCCGGCCTCGACGATGGTCTGGTCCGAGCGGCAGGGGAAAGACGCCTTGCCGTTGACGGAGATGGTGCAGGTCTGGGGCACGAATGATGAATTGATAATGGAAAATTGAGAATTGATAACGAAAACCACCTCCAGTGAGGATTGGCAGTGGTTTTCAGGGTTTTAAGTTATCAATTATCCATTCTCAATTATCAATTGCCTTCTCGTTATGCTCCAACGCCCACGAACAGCGCCACGATACAACCCATGCCGAAGGCCCATACCAGGGTGCGGGCGCTGGCCCAGTCGGCGATATAGCAGACGGTGTACATGACCCGGCTGACCACAAAGGCCAGGGCGATGCCGTCGATGGTGCCCTGCGGGGCGGTTTGCGCAAGATGGGCAATGATCACGGCTGCGGCAAAGGCGGGGGTCACCTCGAAGCTGTTCTGCTGCGCCCAGTGGGCACGCTTGCGGCTGCCCTCCAGGGTTTCCAGGAATTCCCGGGGGTTATGGTTCTGTTTGGGGCCGAAGCCGCCCTGGAACTTGGCCAGAGCCGTATTCAGGTAAGGCAGGAAAATGGCGGCAAGCACGCACCAGTAGGCAAGGGTCATTATGTTCTCTCCGTGGTTTTTATATGCCGTAGGAGCGGCGCTTGAGCCGCGAAGCGTCCAGAGAAATTTTCGGAAACGACTTCGCGGCTCGAGCGCCGCTCCTACGGAAATGCAGGTGAGGTTATCTCAGTCTTTGTCGTCGGCCTGTGAGGCTAGCAGGCATGCCTCGATCACCGCAAAACGATCCTGGCCCCAGACCATGGTGTTTTCGGTCAGGAAGCTGGGGACGCCCCAGCTGCCGGCTTCCATCATGACGTTGCGGTTGTCTTCGGCGCGGTCGCGCCAGCTGTCGTCATCCAGCCAGCGGCGGGCCCGGTTCCAGTCCAGGCCGGCATTTTCCACCAGGAATTTCAGGCCGTTGTCGGTGGCGGCATTGATGCCCTGGCTCCAGATGCCGGTGGCGGCGGCACGCAGCCATTCACGCAGGCGGCCTTCCTTTTCGGCGAAAGGCCAGATGGCCATGCAGCGTTCCACACCGGGGCCCACCGGATCGCACACCTTGCCAAACGGTACCTTGTGCAGGCGGGCTTCCCGGGCGGCGTCCTTGAGAATGTAGAAACGCTTGGCCTTGGGGACCGAGAGCCCGCGCATGACCATGGGCAGCACCGGGCGGATTTTCAGGTTCAGGCCGTAGTGGTCCGCCATGGCGTAGGTGCGGGCCAGGGCCAGATAGGAGTAGGGGCTGCGGAAGGAGAAGAACATCACCAGCGGTTTGCCTTTCAGGCCCTCTGGCACATCTTTCAGGCGGGCGCGCTTGGCGCGGCCGTAGGGCAGCGGCCAGTCCGCGCTGCCCAGCCCCAGGTCGTTGAGGCGGTGGGCCAGGTGGTCCAGCCGTTCCACGCTCCAGTACCACTCACCCTCGTAGTGCAGGGTGCCGGTGAGATAGTGGCCGTCCTTGAGGAACTGGTCGCGGCGCGCGCTTCCAGGGCCAGCTGGGCCCGGTCGGCGGGCATCTGGCCGTGTTCGGTCAGCAGTTCTTCCAGCTTGTCGTGGTCGTTGCGCCACAGGGCATCGGCCAGGGCCGCAGCCAGGCTCCAGAAGCGCTCGTCGCCCTCGTGTTTGAGCAGGCAGCGGGTGGCCGCCAGGCTCACTTCCCGGGGCGGCAGTTGCCAGTGGTGGGGAAAGTCCAGCTCGTGCAGGCGTGCCAGCTGGGTGGCGTCGCGGGGGGCCAGCTCTTCCAGCATGTCCGCCGCCGGGTACATCTGCTGATCCAGGTACAGCATGACCCGGGGGGTAATGATGATGCCGAAGTGACGGGCAAAGCGGGGCAGTACCTGGGCCATCAACACCGAGTAGGGGTCATCAATGCGGAAGTAGAACACCGCCTGATGAGGGCGTCGTTGCAGCTTGCGGCGCGATTCACGAAAGGCCCGTCGCCATTGTTGCAGGCGCTCACTGGTGATCAGCTTGGCCACCAGTGGCATCAAACGTTGTGTCAGACTCATTAACAGAGTGCTCCTCGTCGTGGGCACAGACCGGGATCGCCGACGGGAAAATGCGTCGGGTCCGGTCAAGGTTCCTACGATACTTGTTCAGAAAGCGCCGCGTGGCAACACCCTGTCTACCGGGGTGCGGCAGCGGTCATGGATGTCGGGCGAGAAAGGGGACACAACAAAAGGGCGGCTCGAAAGCCGCCCTGGTCCGTTATTTGTTGAGCTGGCTGAGATCTCGCACGGCGCCGCGGTCGGCGCTGGTGGTCAGGGCCGCATAGGCTTTCAGGGCGGTGGACACCCGGCGTGGGCGCATTTCCATGGGCTTGTAGGCCAGCTTGCCGCGGGCTTCCATCTTGCTGCGGCGGTGGGCCAGTTCCTCATCGGAAATGTCCAGGTTAATGGTGCGGTTGGGGATGTCGATGGCGATGGTGTCGCCTTCTTCCACCAGCGCAATGGCGCCACCTTCCGCCGCTTCCGGAGAGGCGTGGCCGATGGACAGGCCGGAGGTGCCGCCGGAGAAACGACCATCGGTGAGCAGGGCGCACTGCTTGCCCAGCCCCTTGGATTTCAGGTAGCTGGTGGGGTAGAGCATTTCCTGCATGCCCGGGCCACCTTTCGGCCCTTCATAACGAATCACCACCACGTCCCCGGCCACGATCTGGTCGCCGAGAATGGCGCGCACGGCGGAATCCTGGGATTCGAACACCCGGGCACGGCCGGTAAAGGTCAGGATGGACTCGTCCACCCCGGCGGTCTTCACGATGCAGCCGCGCTCGGCGATGTTGCCATACAACACCGCCAGGCCGCCGTCCTTGCTGTAGGCGTTCTCGTAGTTGCGGATACAGCCGTTTTCCCGGTCATCATCCAGGCTGTCCCAGCGGGTGTCCTGGCTGAACGCGGTCTGGGTGGGAATCCCCGCCGGGCCGGCGGTGAACATTTTTTTCACACCTTCGTCGCTGGTGCGCATGATGTCGTAGTGCTCCAGCGCTTCCGCCACGCTGGCGGAGTGCACCATGGGAATGTCCCGGTGCAGCAAGCCGGCCCGGTCCAGTTCGCCGAGAATGCCCATCACGCCACCGGCCCGGTGCACGTCTTCCATATGGTACTTCTGGGTGGCCGGGGCCACTTTCGACAGGCAGGGCACCTTGCGGCTCAGGCGGTCGATATCGGCCATGGTGAAGTCCACTTCGCCTTCCAGGGCGGCGGCCAGCAAGTGCAGCACGGTATTGGTGGAGCCGCCCATGGCGATATCCAGGCTCATGGCGTTCTCGAAGGCCTTGAAGGACGCGATATTGCGCGGCAGAACTGCCTCCACATCCTGCTCGTAGTACAGCTTGGCCACATCGACGATGCGACGACCGGCTTCCAGGAACAGCTCACGGCGATCCGCATGGGTGGCCAACAGGGAGCCGTTCCCCGGCAGGGACAGGCCCAGCGCCTCGGTCAGGCAGTTCATGGAGTTGGCGGTGAACATGCCGGAGCAGGAGCCGCAGGTGGGGCAGGCGGAACGCTCCACTTCGTTCAGGGTGGCTTCGTCCACGCTGTCATCGGCGGCCATCACCATGGCGTCCACCAGATCCAGCTTGCCCTCGGCCAGCCTGGTCTTGCCCGCTTCCATGGGGCCGCCGGACACGAAGATCACCGGGATGTTCAGGCGCATGGCGGCCATCAGCATGCCGGGAGTGATCTTGTCGCAGTTGGAAATGCACACCAGCGCATCGGCGCAGTGAGCGTTGACCATGTACTCCACGGAATCGGCAATGATGTCGCGGCTGGGCAGGGAGTAGAGCATGCCGTCGTGGCCCATGGCGATGCCGTCATCCACCGCAATGGTATTGAATTCCTTGGCGATGCCGCCAGCCCTCTCCACTTCACCGGCCACCAGTTGGCCCATGTCCTTCAGGTGCACGTGCCCGGGCACGAACTGGGTAAAGGAGTTGGCGATGGCAATAATCGGTTTACCGAAGTCCCCGTCCTTCATGCCCGTCGCGCGCCACAGGGCACGGGCGCCGGCCATGTTACGGCCATGGGTGGTGGTACGGGAGCGATACTGCGGCATGGGAACCTCGTAATGATCGATAGCGGGACATAAGCCCGCCATTGTAACCCACAGACCCCCACTGTTGGAGCCTTGCTCGCAAGGCGAAGAGGCGGGGAGACGGCGCTCCCCTGGGGCGGCGCCCACGCCACTCAACGCAATCACCATAGTTGCCTTCACCAACCAGCCCATCCCCGCCCACCGTTGGAGCCATGCTCGCATGGCGAAATAGCTCAGACCCCGGGAATCCAGATGCTCACCCGCAGAGCGCCAGCGCCGTTTTTCACCCGCGCGCAAGTTGAATATGTAGGATATGGCTTACATATTTTTGTAAGTGGCTGAGATAGAGTGAATTTTCAGTTTTGGGGCTGCAAGAAAAGTCCGAACAAAATTTCCCGTTCAACACGCAAGTGCAAGAAAAGTCTGTTGAGAGTGATTCCCGGATGTAGGGTGAATCGCCACCAGTTTGCTAGACACCTTTCAGCCATCCAAAATGGCAATCAGAGAGGTATCTATGAGTAGCAAACGCTATCCCGAAGAATTCAAGATTGAGGCGGTTCGCCAGGTGACGGATCGTGGTCACAGTGTGGCCCAAGTGGCTGACCGACTCGGCGTCACCACCCATAGCCTGTACGCCTGGATCAGGAAGTTTGGCCCGGATTCCGAGCAGCATCAGGCCAATGCAGATGACCAAGCCGAGATTCGCCGGCTCCAGAAAGAGCTCAAGCGCGTTACCGAAGAGCGAGACATCCTAAAAAAAGCCGCGGCGTACTTCGCCAGTCAGTCCGATTGAGGTACGCCTTCATTCAGGAGCACAGCGAGCGGTGGCCAATCCGCTCACTGTGTTCTCTGTTGGACGTTCACCCCAGTGGCTTTTACGCCTGGCAGAGACAGCCTCGTTCAGCTCGTGCAATCGAGGACGAGCGCCTGTCCGGGCTGATCAAGCAGTTCTGGCTGGAATCCGGGGCCGTGTATGGCTACCGGAAGGTTCATACCGATCTGCGCGAGTATGGCGAGCGATGCGGGCCCAATCGAGTCCACCGCCTGATGCGCCACGCAGGAATACGAGCGCAGGTGGGGTATCGTAAACCACGCCATAGGGCTGGGGAGCTGCACAAGGTGACACCGAATATCCTTCAGCGCCAGTTCAATCCGCAAGCCCCGAACGAGAGCTGGGTAACGGATATTACCTATATCCGCACACATGAAGGCTGGCTGTATCTGGCGGTTGTTCTAGATCTGTTCTCAAGACGGGTGATCGGTTGGTCAATGCAATCCAGGATAACCAAGGAACTGGCGCTGGATGCGCTGCTGATGGCGGTCTGGCGTCGCAAGCCTGAGGGCAAGGTGGTTGTTCACTCCGACCAAGGAAGCCAATACACCAGCCACGACTGGGACTCGTTTCTGAAGGCGCATGAGCTGGAGGGGAGTATGAGTCGGCGCGGTAACTGCCACGACAATGCTGTTGCTGAGAGCTTCTTCCAGCTGTTGAAGCGGGAGAGAATAAAGCGAAAGATTTACAGCAGTCGGGACGCGGCCCGGGCAGATATTTTTGATTATATCGAGATGTTCTATAACAACCGTCGACGCCATGGTTCTAATGAAAAGCTGTCACCGGTAGAGTATGAAAAGCGTCACCAAGAACGGCAGGGAAGTGTCTAGAGAACTGGTGGCGATTCAGGGTAAGTTGCTGGTTTGTTGTCGATTTAATGTGGTTCTTGAGTCGGCGTTGATAAGGGATATACAGCAAAGTGTTATATCGCATCTGCAATTGAATACACTGTTAGGGTCAAGAGATGTTGGAGCTCATTATCCAGTTTTGGGCGGTGGTTTTTTCCTGCATAGTTCTGTTGCATATATATTCGGCTGTGCGATTTTTCCGCATTGTTGAGAAGGAGAAGCCTGAGTGGCTGGAAGCTCAATCGTCACTAAGTATTTTCTGCACAGGTTTGCCGAGATATGGAGATCCTAATGTCCAGGTTAAGCTCATAAAGATTATTTATAGTTCCAAGATTGAAGAGTTGAGCTCGCCAATGGCTGTCACATATGCGAAAAGGGTAAGGGTGCTTCTGCCTGTGGGGGTGTTATTGTTTGTCATGTATCTTTTGGTGGTCTTAATAACTGCTCCCTAACAAGAAACTGCAGCGGATCAAATTTCGCTGCGCTCAATTAGTCCGCTGAGTTTGGCGTTACATTTCAAAATAGATCGAGCATGGAAAGAGCAGAAATAATAGAACCAGGGTTTTCAACCGCGGATGCTGGCTTCCCAGACATCAATATGGATGAGGGAGACTTAGTCCTTAAATTTAAAGATTGGCAAGAAAATCCGCGTGAAGTGTTTTTTTCAGATATTGTTGCATTTAAATGGCAAATGATCGAAACCTTCATTGAAGGCGAAGAATACGATAGGTGCCATATTATTAACGAGTCTGAATGGCTAGCAGAGCATATACGACAAGGCGAAATTGGCTCACAAGAAGAGTACAAGCACTACAAATTCAATTTTAATGGTTGCGGGCAGCTTGAGGTAATCAGCAATGGCTTCACCGTCAAAATGTAACAAGTCAAAGCACACGGACTTGGTAAAGCTGTCACCTTTTTTGTCCCAAGAAAGCCGCCAACTTCACCAAGCCGGTGTTTGAGGCGTTAAATGAAATTGATATAGGCAGTATTTTTTGAACGAAGGCTACGGTTATTTATCTGTTCTCGTTAATTTCATAAAAGCGATTTTGATGGGTGTAGGCTATGCATTGCTCATATCTGTAACTGCAACGCTGTTGGGTTTTGAGGCTGATACTGTGGTTAGGGATCAACCGGCGCATAGAGTGGTTATGCTTTTCTCATTGTGCATTTTAGAGGCGCCATTAACCGTTATAGTGGTTTTCAAGTCTGTAGATGCGTTGTTTCTGGCTGCAAGAATTATTTTTAACCGCGTTAAGGAAGGTCTGAATAACTCGCTTTTTTCGCCTTTACGATGATCAACAGGCTTCTGCCATCAAATTCAGGCCACAATTCACTCTTGAGTGTTCATTTTTTCGCCTGATTGCCGCACTTTAGCGGCAATCAGGCGCACTGCCCCTAGGGCAGCAGCACCCGTTTCACCCTCAACAGGTTGTGCAGCCCCGCCAGGAGATAGAGCCGGTTGGTATTTTTCGCCAGACCCCGGTAGCGAACCTTGCTGTAACCGAACATGCCTTTGATCACTCGGAAGGGATGTTCCACTTTGGCACGTACGCTGGCTTTGATGGTTTCGCATTCCAGCGCAACCTTCGACATCGTGGAGCGCTTACCAGGACGCTCAGCGATAAACCAATCCACTTTACGGTTCTTGTGCTCTTCGCGTTTCTCGATACCGCAATAACCCGCGTCTCCCCAGACACGTTTCTCTTTGCCATGCAAAAGCTGGTCTGATGCCGTCAGGTCATGCTCATTCGCGGCGGTAGTGGCAAGGCTATGAATCAGACCCACCGTGTCATCGACGCCAATATGGCACTTCATGCCAAAGTGCCATTGATTGCCTTTCTTGGTCTGGTGCATCTCCGGATCACGAGCCTTACCTTTGTTCTTCGTCGAGCTGGGCGCTTCGATAATCGTCGCATCAACGATGCTGCCTTCCCGAACCATCAGGCCATGTCGTGCCAACTGACGGTTGATCTTCTTGAACAGCTTCTTGCCAAGAGTGTGCTGCTCCAGCAGGTGCCGGAAGTTCAGGATCGTTGTCTCATCAGGAACCCGAGAGAGCCGAATCCCTGCGAAACGGCGCATAGACTCGATCTCATACAAGGCATCTTCCATCGCCGGATCACTCAGGTTGTAGATGATCTGCATGACATGAATGCGCAGCATGCTGGAGAGCGGATACGGCGGCCGGCCAGTGCTACCGGAGGCGTAATAGACCGCAATCGTGGACTCCAGCGCCTTCCAGGGTAGCAACTGATCCAACTTCTCAAGGAACACTTCCCGCCGGGTCTTGCGCTTCTTGTGTTCATATTCGGCTTCGGCAAAAGTCAGCTGGCTCATGGCATTCCCGGAAAGTGGCTGATAGAAAGCCCTGATTATGGCAAAGTCGGGGAGTTTTTCAGAGGTTCCTTAAGTAAGTTGTAAGTTCTATTTAACAAGGGCCTTCAGGCCGAACTTCGGCGGCTGAGGCGGGCGTTAAGAATCAGGGGGAGATATGGATTGCTTTAACCACCCAGGCACATCAGCAGTGGGTACATGTAAGTGTTGTAGCAAGGGGATTTGCTCAAGCTGCGCTGCTGACTTGAACCATGGTCTCGCCTGCAAGGGTAAGCATGAGAATCAAGTTGAAGCGATGAATATGATTATTGAGAAGAATGCGAAGGTGTATGCAGCGGCACCAGCAAATACGGTGATAGCACCAGTGCTTTATCTGTTCATGGGGATTTTGTTCTCTGGGTTTGGTTACTACTCAAGAGGCGGTGTTATGAGCTTGCCGTTCCTCATGGGGCTGGGCTTTATAGTATTTGCAGTAGTTGTTTTTGTTCGTAATAGAGCACTATTCGGCAAAGAGGATAATTCTTAACAATGCCATGCATGCGACAAGCGCATGATGGCGGGCGTTAGCAAGAAAGGGAATTGATGGGGTGTTTGGAAGGGTGGTTGTGGGGGCGCTAGTCCCAATAGTGGTTGTTGATGCATTGCTCATCATGGCGCTACTAATTTCGGAGCAACGATGGTCAGCTTGGCCGGAAGTGGTCGCAAGCATCGTCGGCTTTTCCTTAATCCTAATGCTGACGCCTGCTGTTCTCATATCAATTGCGGCTGAGATGGTGTTGAGCACTGGTATTCGCTCAAAGTGGTTTCTCTTGCTTGGAGGGTTCGCTGGTGCTGCCGCAGGGATAGGGCTCTCGACAGTATCGAAGTTCGATATAGCCATTATGGGTTTCTATGCGCTCCTCGGTGTCACTGGAGGTGTGGCAGGTGCGTATAGTATGCAGTTCATGCGCAGCAAAGATGCTGCTAACAAGTAGCAGCATGCCGACCTTCGGCGGCTGTGCTAGGCGTTAGCATCCAAAAAAGATATGAGCATGAAGTGGACTCCAATTCCTTTAAAAGAACTCAATGATCTCATTGATACACACTATTGGTGTATGGAGCCAGAAGAACGAGAGTTGTGGAATCGAGTAAAAATTGCACCAATTAAGTGGCGGCTTGACCCATGGGGGCGCCACGGTGGAGGCTTTTTCGTGGTCGGGATTTTGGGAGCTAGAGTGATCTGGTACAACGACATAGAAGAAGGCTTCAATATTAGCCAGTATTCTGATTTTGGAGTTATAGACGAATACCTTTGTGAGCAGCTTGAACTCCATTTTGTTATCAGAAGACTGCGTTATGAAATCAAGCAAAAGTGCTAACAATTGCAGGCAAGCGACGCTCCTGACGTCGCGCGCCTGCTGCTAGCGTTATGCCTAAGGAGACTAATCACAAATGGATCAAGATTGGATCCTCCAAAAGAAAGAAACCCGTCGTGCATTTTCTAAATCGACTTGGGTGCCTTTGAGGGCGGCTGTAGATAACGAGCACGGCAACGTTAAAAATTTAGGCTACAGCAACGAGTTTTTTGGCTGTGGGTCCGTTGCATTTTCACCAGAAAACCGTGAAATCGCCGATAAATTGAGTTGGGGTGATATCGGTCTTAGCAAGACAATTGGCCCTTACGCATACGAAGATGGGTGTAGTGGTCTAATGAATCCGGACACCAACGTAGGTGGTAAAGTTACCACCTTAATCGAGGTGTCAGATGACCAGAAAACGACGTTCCTTTACTCCTGAGTTCAAGCAGGAAGCCGCCAGCTTGGTGTTGGATCAAGGCTACACTGTTCCCCAAGCCAGCACATCGCTTGGTGTAGTTGAGAGCGCGCTGCGGCGCTGGGTCAAGCAGCTTGAGGCTGAACGCCAAGGTGTTACCCCCAAAGGCAAGGCTCTTACCCCGGAACAGCGCCGGATACAGGAGCTTGAGGCTCGGTGAGGCTCGGTGTGAGCGCCTGGAACGGGAGAAGAACATTCTAAAAAAGGCTACTGCTCTCTTGATGTCGGACGACTGGAATCGTACGCGCTGATTGACCAATTAAGTGAGCAAGAGCCTGTGGAATTGGTCTGTTCAGCGTTTAATGTGCATCGTTCCTGTTACTACGAACACCGTAAGCGGTGCCGTCGTATTGATGCGGAGAGGGTAGCCTTGAAAGCCAAAGTGAACTGCTTATTCAATCAGAGTCGCAGCTCGGCGGGAAGCCGTACGATACAAGGGCTCCTCAATGAGCAGGGGGAGGAAATTGGCCGTTTCAAGGTACGCAGTCTTATGCGTGAACTCGGGCTGGTCTGCAAGCAGCCCGGGCCTCATGCTTACAAGCAGGCGACAGTAGAGCGGCCCGATATACCGAACCATCTGGATCGAGAGTTTACGGTGGCAGCCCCGAATCAGGTGTGGTGTGGAGATATCACCTATATCTGGACGGGGAAAGGCTGGAGTTACCTGGCTGTCGTGCTGGATCTCTACGCCCGGCGAGTTGTGGGCTGGGCCATCTCCAGCCACCCGGATGCAGATCTGGTGGTGAAGGCCCTGGATCATGCCTGGGAGCAACGAGGTCAGCCTGAGAAAGTCATGTTCCACTCGGATCAGGGCAGCCAATATGCCAGTCGCATGTTCCGGCAGCGGTTGTGGCGCTATCGGATGCAGCAAAGCATGAGCCGGCGGGGCAACTGCTGGGATAATGCGCCAATGGAAAGGCTGTTCCGTAGCCTGAAGTCAGAATGGGTGCCGACAATGGGCTACCGCAACTTGCCTGAAGCAAAGAAAGATATCGGTGACTATCTGATGGGTTACTACAATCACCACAGGCCACACAGCTACAACGGCGGAATCGCCCCTGCGGTGGCAGAAGAAAAACCTAAATCACTGTCCGGGATTAGTTGACCACTACAGGGTTCTACTCGGCAATTGATGAATATCAATATAACGATAAAGAACCGATAGGTGTTCATTTGGTCTTGGAATTGCCTCTACCAGTAGTCGGTGGAAGACAATGGTTATTGAACCCTGATCTTGTTTCAGCTCTCCGCCTCATAAAAGAGGGCGCTCATTGGGTCAGACCTGAGGAGAATTTTGTAGTTGTCGCTCGTGAGATTCTCGATGAGAACGGCGAGCAGCGCCTGATCGAAATTAAGAGAGAATACTTGCTTGATTACTTAGCAGCTAGGAACTTGGCGTTACGACTCTCCTACTACCGTCAAAGAGTGGAAAATGTAACCGCTCTTGAAACTAGCCAATATGCGGGTTTAGAGAGTCATCAAGAAGATCGAGATGGTGGTCGATATGAACTACTGATTCGCGACATCAATGACGTTTTTGGCGGAAGCTGGGCGATGTTCCGCGCTTGGCGAACTGATGTAGACGAAGATGAAGATGCTCCCGTGATGGGGCCAGAAACCAACGAAAACACCGATTATGAAAGCTCCCGAGGACACAAAGGTGGCTATGAAGGTGTCAGAGTGGAGGGGGAGTTCTGGCGAGATGAATGGATAGATCATCAAGGGATTAGCACGCGCGTAAGAGGAGATGCAGATAAAAACCTGCCTCAGTTTATAGTGGAGACCGATGGCACTCGTTTGGCGTCTTCCGAATTAAATAGTGAAGACATTGGAAGATGGTTGTGGTTTCGGTCAAGCATTGTTAACGAACTTCTTGATCTCCGTGGATTTTCGCTTGGGTGGTATACAGCAGAAACTGGCTGCATCAAATCGACTTCCGGGTATTCGGTTCACTTTGGAATAAACTCTTCGGATTTAATTACCATTTACGCTTACGACATAGCTCGCCTTCCTGCATGGGAGCAGCATATTTGGGCAGCTCATAATGTCGTTCCAGATGGGAAGGTTTCAAGCGAGTTATTGGATTCGCAAGTAAAAGCTCAACCGGCATCTACCCATGCTGTGGAAGAGCTTCTTTTCGAGGTTATAGCTATGCTTGAAAACGGTTTTCGTGAAGTCTTTAACGTTCCGCTTTTCACGCATGACATCAACCGCTTAGAAGCTATGAAGCATATATCTCGTTTCGCCAGCAAGGATCAGGCATCTCTTCTACGGTTGGCAAAAGAACTTGTTCGTATATTTTCCGATAGGTTGGATGTGCGTGAGCTTCGTAAGCTTTCAACACATTCAAACAAGGATAAATTGGGTTCAAATAAACTCCTTGAGGATGTGCTGGCTCAGAAGGTGGGCCCCGAAAAAGCTCGTAAAGTATTTGGCCCAATTGCGGGAGCTTATGATATGCGAGTAGGTGATGCTCATCCTACCAGCTCGAAGATTGGGGTTGCGTTAAAGCTCGCGGGGATTGACAGTAGCAACTCATTTCTACGGCAAGGAGAGCAATTAATATCCAATTTTGGCCAATCAATTTGGTGGATTGGAAAACTATTGTTCGAAAAGCCGTAAAGTGAGATATGCAGGCAGGTTGGCATAACAAGGCGCTGCACTCGGACATTTTTTCCGCTTCGCTACAAAAATGCCGGTGAGCGCAGCGTTATACACATAGGGCAGGAAGATCACGATGACAAGGATAGCTGCGTTCTTGATTTTGATGGTTTTATGCTCAGCTTCCTTTGGCAAAGTTATATCCTCTGATCCTGGCGAGATATACAAGCTAATCGGAAATGAGGAAATAAAAAGTCGAGGTGTTGAGTACGATTTCCATGTCGTTTCAACCGATCCCTCATCGGAAAGCTGGGCACCAATGGCGTTTGTTGGTGCAATTGACGTCGACACGGGCGCTGAGTTCCAGGTGTTCATTTTTCAGAAGAGTGGCGGCGGTGACCTTGTTCTTGGACATCGCTACATAGAAGGTGATGAGCTTGTTTTTACCAGAACGCTCTTTCACGGCGTGCCATTTAAACTGGACATTAAAATCATTATTTCGGTGAACGAAGACGGTCTGTTACGTGTGGAGCAGCCGGGCGTTGGGGCGTCGCATGAATACCAAACCGGCATCCTGAATCTGCGATCCTACATCGGCGTCGTTGGAGCTAAGGCAGACTTCAGGCTTGAAGCTGATTGAAGGTATAACAAGGCAAGGCAGCGGACGCCTTCGGCGCCCCTGCTAGCAACGTTCACACTTTGCGAGCCCTTCGCCATGCGAGCATGGCTCCAACGCCAACCGTGCGGTGGCTTGGTAGCGGGCTGGGTGGCGTCAGCTACAGCCCCTTCACAAACACCTTCGAGTTCCGCTGCCAGTTATACAGCGACTTCCGGGCCCCCGGCAGTGCTTCCACCCCAGCCAGTTCAAACCCCTGCTGTTGAAACCAGTGCGCGGTCAGAGTGGTAAGCACGAACAGGCTGGTCAGCCCCTGTTCCTTGGCCCGCCGCTCCAGATAGCCCAATAGCTGGGCGCCGCGCTCGCCCTTGCGGTAGCCGGGGTGGACGGCCACGCAGGCCAGTTCGCCGGTCTTGTCGTCCGGGAAGGGGTAGAGGGCGGCGCAGGCGATGACCATGCCGTCGCGCTCGATGATGGCGAAGCGCTGGATTTCGTTTTCCAGCAGTTCCCGGGAGCGACGCACCAGGGTGCCGTCGGCTTCCAGGGGTTCTATCAGTTCCAGGATGCCGCCCACGTCGTCGATGCGGGCGCCGCGCAGGGTTTCGTAGGTTTCCCGGGTGACCAGGGTGCCGCAGCCGTCGCGGGTGAACAGCTCCTTGAGCAGGGCGCCGTCGTCGTTGGCGTCGATCAGGTGGGCACGGCCTACGCCATTGCTGGCGGCGTGACAGGCGGCGGTGAGCTGCCGGTCCACGCCATTGTCCTGCAATTGGTCGTCGGCAAGCAGTTTGCCGGCCTGTTGCGGGCTGAGTTCGCGCACCATGTCGCCGTTGTTGTCCGCGAGTCGCAGGTCGTTGCCCATGAGAATGAGCTTGTCGGCGCCCAGGGCGATGGCGGCGGTGGAGGCCACTTCTTCCGCATTCACGTTGAACAGTTCACCGGTGGGCGAACAACCCAGCGGTGACAGCAGTACCACATTGCCATTGCTCAGTTGCTGGCGGATGGCATCCACTTCGATACGCCGCACTTCGCCGGTGTGCTGGTAGTCGAACCCGTTGCGCACGCCCACCGGTTTGGCGATGACGAAATTGCCGCTGATCAGCCGGATGCCGGCGTTGTACATGGGGGAGTTGGCCAGCCCCATTGAGAACAGCCCTTCCAGTTTCAGGCGCAGGGCACCCACCGCCGCCATGACACCATTGAGCGCAGCGCTGTCGGTGATGCGCATGTGCTGCTCAAAGGTGGATTCGATGCCGGACTCTGCCAGTCGTGCGCTGATCTGCGGGCGGGCACCGTGGACCAGCACCAGCTTGATCCCCAGGCTGTTGAGCAGGGCCAGATCGTGAATCAGGGTGGGCAGGCGCGGGCCGTCCAGCAGTTCGCCGGAAAGCATGACCACAAAGGTGCGCCCCCGGTGGGCGTTAATGTACGGGGACGAATTGCGGAACCAGTTGACCTGATTGTCGGGGGTGGCGCTGGGCACGGCATGTCTCTGTGGTTGGTGGCTGACAGATCAGTATAGCCAGCGGGGGGCGTCGGTTGCCAGATGTGCCGGTGGGGCGTTGTGGAAGGTGGCCTGGCAACAGAAACAAAAACGCCGCCCGAAGGCGGCGTTGTGTTCTTCAGGCTGGGTTGTTACGCGCCGAACAGGCCCTTGAAGAAGTAGAAGAACAGGATCGACAACAGGGCGCCTGCCGGCAGGGTGACCACCCAGGAGGTGAAGATGGTGCTGACCACCCGCAGGTTCAGGGAGCCGATGCCGCGAGCCATGCCGACACCCAGGATTGCCCCCACCAGGGTGTGAGTGGTGGAAATGGGCAGGCCGGTGCCGGAGGCCAGGATCACCGTGCCGGCAGCGCCCAGCTCGGCGGCAAAGCCGCGGCTGGGGGTCAGCTCGGTGATGTTCTTGCCCACCGTGGCCATGACCCGGGCCCCGAGAATGGCGAGACCGAACACGATACCCATGGCGCCCACCAGCAGAATCCAGCTGGGCATGGCCGCTTCACCACCGATAACGCCTTCATTGACGATGACGCTGTTGATGGCGGCCAGCGGCCCCACGGCGTTGGCGACATCGTTGGAACCATGGGCGAAAGCCATGGCACAGGCGGTGAAGATCATCAGCACGGCAAAGATGCGCTCCACGGAGTGAAAGCGGAAATCCTTGTCGGCTTCCGGATTGGGCTGGATGCGGCTGAGGATGATGGCGCCGATCAGGGCAATGACCAGGCCGCCCACGGCAGCCCAGCCGAGGCTGGCAGCAAAGCTGATTTCCAGGCCGATATGCTTGAGCCCCTTGAGCAGGGTGACGGCGGTGATCGCGAAGCCCACCAGGAACATGTAGAAAGGCACCACCCGCTTGGCTCGCTGGAAGGGGTCGTCCTGGTTGAGTACCAGCTTCTGCACGCTCTTGATCAGGGCAAAGGAGATAAAGCCTGCCAGCAACGGCGAGGTGACCCAGCTGGCGACGATGTTGCCCACCTTGCCCCAGTTGACCGCATCCATGCCCACGCCCACGGCGGCAAAGCCGACAATGGCGCCGACGATGGAGTGGGTGGTGGAGACCGGCCAGCCGAACCAGGAGGCGACAATCAGCCAGATGCCGGCGGCCAGCAGGGCGGACATCATCCCGTAGACCAGATAGTGGGGGAATTCAGTAAAGACGCCCGCGTCGACGATGCCTTTACGTACCGTGGCGGTCACTTCGCCACCGGCCAGATAGGCACCACAGAACTCAAAGACGATGGCAATCATCACGGCTTGCTTGACCGTCAGGGCGCCGGAGCCCACGGATGTGCCCATGGCGTTGGCCACGTCGTTGGCACCCACGCCCCAGGCCATCAGGAAACCGAAGGCGCCGGCCATCAACAGCATCAGGTAGCTGTGTTCAATCATCCACTCCATAAGATAACTCCTAGCGTGCGACCAACATCTGCAGGCGGCCGCCCACTTTCTGGGCGCGATCAGCGAGATCGCCTACCCATTCGATGATCTTGTAGAGAAAAATGACATCCACCGGGGGCAGTTCGCTTTCCAGCTTGAACAGGGTGGAGCGGATGGTGATTTGCTGTTCGTCGTTGTTGCGCTCCAGGCGGTCCAGCTCTTCGATGAGCTCTTCCACGATCTGGATTTCGCGGCCGCTGAAGCCGGTCTCGATCAGCTCGTCGAGCTCGTTAATGGCTTTCTGGGCCTGGGCGGAGGTGTCGATGGCACCCTGCACATAGTCGCGCATCACATCGGCCAGCACCGGCGGGATGCTCATCTGCCGGCCCAGCATCAGCCCGGAGATGTCCTTGGCCTTGTTGGCCACCTTGTCCTGCACGCTGATCAGATCGAGCAGATCGGTACGGGGCATGGGCAGAAACAGGCTTTTGGGCAGGTTCAGGCGGAACTCTTTTTTCAGTTCGTCGGCCTGGTTTTCCAGTTCGGCGATACGTTTGCGGGCAGAGCGCGCCTTGTCCCAGTCCCCTTCGGTAACGGCGGCGAAGAAATCCGCCAGGGTGCGGGCACAATCGTGAACGGTGTCGTAATGTTGCTGTAGGGGCTTGATCGGTGAGCGGCCAAACAGGCCGGCAATGGAGCTTCCAAAGGACATAGGCGCCTCGGATCCAGAGTCAGGTAGAAATCAGTGTCCCACTTTCCCGGGGCGTCGCCCATAGGGAGAGGAGCTCGGGTCATGGCACGACCGTGCGTCTGTCACGGATGTGTCATGAAGCTGGCCGCGAGTATAGTCAAAGGCGTCGGGGCTGTCAGGGTTTACCTGTTATCGTTACAGTACTACAAAATAATGAGACAGGCGGCTCTGCCCGCCCACGACCCGGAGAGTTTCCGTGAACGCCACTGCCAACCCCGCCAAACTGGATGGTCTGCTGATTGATGTGCGCTGGCTGATGCGCGAGTTGCTGGAAGAAGGGCGTGTCAGTCAGGAAGACTTCAATGTCATTTCCACCACGCCGCGGGAAAAGAAGGAGCTGAATTGGCATCCGATTCAGGTGCTGGCGAAGTACCGGCTCACCGATCGGACCAATACCCATCAGTTGCTGGATGTGGACTTCCTGACCCACTGGCTGGGAGAAAAGGCGGGTATGCCGGTGTGTCACATTGATCCACTCAAGGTGCATGTGGACCAGGTGACCAATGTGATGAGCTACGCCTTTGCCGAACGTCACGGCATCGTGGCGGTGGAGGTGCTGCGGGACAAGGTGGTGGTGGCCTGCGATCAGCCCTTTGTGCGCGACTGGCAGGCCCACCTCAAGCAGGTGCTGCGTGATCGGGAGCTGGAGGTGGTGCTGGCCAACCCGGAGCAGCTGCGCCGTTACCGCGTTGAATTCTACAACCTGAGCCGTTCCATCGCCGGGGCTTCCGGCAACACCGGCCAGGAAATGTCCGGTATTACCAACTTCGAGCAGTTGCTGGAAGTGGGTAAGGGGCATCACGACGCGGACGACCAGCACATCGTCAATATCGTGGACTGGATTCTGCAGTACGCGTTTTCCCAGCGGGCCAGCGATATCCATCTGGAGCCTCGCCGGGAGACCGGCAAGATGCGTTTCCGGATCGATGGCGTGCTGCACGATGTCTACGAACTGCCGGCGGCAATCATGGCGGCGGTCACCAGCCGGTTGAAGATTCTCAGCCGCCTGAATGTGGCGGAAAAACGCAAGCCCCAGGATGGTCGCTTGAAGACCAAGTCCCCGGAAGGGGACGAGATTGAACTGCGTATCTCCACCCTGCCCACCGCCTTCGGGGAAAAGATGGTGATGCGGGTGTTCGACCCGGATGTGCTGGTGCGCAGCTTCGAGCAGATGGGTTTTACTGCCGAGGATTACCAGGCCTGGCAGCGCATGACGTCCCATCCCCACGGGATCATCTTCGTCACCGGGCCCACCGGTTCAGGCAAGACCACCACCCTGTATTCCACCCTCAAGCAGCTGGCCACCAGCGAGGTGAATGTCTGCACCATTGAGGATCCCATCGAAATGGTGGAGCCCAGCTTCAACCAGATGCAGGTGCAGGCCAATATCGACGTGAGTTTTGCCCAGGGGGTCAAGGCCATGCTGCGCCAGGACCCGGATATCATCATGATCGGCGAGATCCGCGACCTGGCCACGGCGGACATGGCGATCCAGGCGGCGCTGACCGGTCACCTGGTGCTGTCCACCCTGCACACCAACGATGCCCCATCTTCCATTACCCGTCTGGTGGATCTGGGCGTGCCGCCCTACATGATCAGCGCCACGGTGCTCGGGGTGATGGCCCAGCGTCTGATTCGCACCCTGTGCCCCCATTGCAAGGAGGCAACAGAGACCGATGTGCAGGCCTGGGAGGAGCTGGTGCGCCCCTTCAAGATGAAGCCGCCGGAAGTGCTCTACCGTCCGGTGGGCTGTCTGGAATGTCGGGATACCGGCTATCTGGGGCGCATGGGGGTGTATGAAGCCATGCCCCTTAACACCAGCCTGAAAAACCATATTTCCCGGGGCTCTGAACTGGAAACCCTGACTCGCCAGGCCCTCAAGAATGGCATGAAGCCCCTGCGTATCAGTGGTGCCATGAAAGTGGCCAAGGGTCTGACCACCATTGAAGAGGTGATGCGGGTGACGCCATCCCAGGATATTTTGCTGGGGTGAATCAGCTGCAAGTTTCAAGCTACAAGGTACAAGGCGCGGAGGGAGGTGGTGCCATCTGGTTCGCTCTGGTTCCGCGCTGAATGCTCGATGATTGCCCCTGATTATTGGTCGCTGCGGGCGATGTGGCGTGCACGGTTTCGGTCGGCGTGAGCAAGGGAAAGCCCCGCTGTCGCTAGCATGGGCTCTTCAGAGTTGGCTGATTGCCATTGATTTCAGCGCGAAGCACCAAGGTTACAATGGCTTGCCGACCGTTCCCCGTGTTGCAGCTTGAAGCTTGAGGCTTGCATCTGCTGCTTGTAGCTTGCAGCCCGCCGTATAACAATAGCCGCCCATGAAAGAACCCCAATATCACGCTCTGCCGGATGAATTGTCGGTGCTGGTCAGCCAGCACTGGCAGCACTTTGTGGAATCCGGTCATCGTATCCCCGACGCCCTGCTTGATGACCTGCCCCGGGTGTGGGCGGGCTCTGACTATGTGGCGCAACAGTTTCAGCGTGATCCGGGCCTGGGTCAGTGGCTGCTGGACAGTGACCCGAGCCAGCCTCTGGCAGAGGATTCCCTGCGGCAGACCGTGCGCGACTTGCTGGCAGTCTGCCACAACGAGGACGAGCTCAAGCGGGCCCTGCGTCGCCTGCGTCACCGGCACATGGTGCGCATCATCTGGCGGGATCTGGCCGGGATAGGGGACTACCACAGCACCGTGGCGGATCTGTCGTTGCTGGCGGATACCCTGATTCAGGAAGCGCTCGCTGTGCTGCACGGCTGGGCCTGTGAGAAAAGCGGCACCCCCATGGGTCCGGATGGCAAGCCAGTGCAGCTGGTGGTGCTGGCCATGGGCAAGCTGGGGGCGCGGGAGCTGAATCTGTCCTCGGATATCGACCTGATCTTTGCCTATGAGCATGAAGGGGAGCTCGAGGGCGAACGGCGCAGCCTGAGTCACCACCAGTTTTTCGTGCGCCTGGGTCAGCAGTTGATCAAGGCCCTGGACCAGCCCACCGCGGATGGCTTCGTATTCCGGGTGGACATGCGCCTGCGGCCCTGGGGCAAGAGTGGTGTGCTGGCCATCGGTTTCGACGCCATGGAAGGGTATTACGAAACCCAGGGCCGTGAGTGGGAGCGCTATGCGCTGATCAAGATGCGTCCGGTGGGTGGTGATCTGCAGGCCGGCAAACGCCTGATCAAGCGGCTCAACCCCTTCGTCTATCGCCGCTATATCGACTACGGCGCCTTCCATTCCCTGCGCGAGATGAAATCCCTGATCGAACGGGAAGTGAACCGCAAGGGCATGCAGGCGGATGTGAAACTGGGCGCCGGTGGCATCCGTGAAGTGGAATTTATCGTCCAGGCCTTCCAGTTGATCCGTGGTGGCCAGTTGCCGGCCCTGCGGGAACCGAATCTGATCAAGGTGCTGCCGCAACTGGTGGAGCTGGAGTTGCTGCCTGAGGACGTGGCGGAGGAGCTCACCGAAGCCTATCTGTTCCTGCGGGATGTGGAGCATCGACTGCAGGGGATTGCGGATAAGCAGACCCAGCGCCTGCCTGACGACGAGCTGGGCTGGCAGCGTCTGACTTTTGCCATGGGCTTCTCCGCCCGCGCCGCCTTCGAGCGCAAGTTGCGGCGTTACCGGGAAAGCGTGCGTCATCATTTCAGCCAGGTGATCGCCGACCCGGAACAGGAAACCGACGCCGCCCAGGGCGCCGATCAGGAGCTGCTGGATCTGTGGCTGGGCGAGCTGGATGAGGCCCAGGCCGTGGCTCAACTGGAAGCCATCGGCGTGCAGGAGGGCGACAAGGTCTACGCCCATTTGAATGATTTCCGCGAGAGCCGCTCGGTGCAGAACATGCAGGCGATCGGTCGAGAGCGGCTGGACCGGCTGATGCCCCTGCTGCTGGAGGCCCTGGGTTACCAGGGTCACGGGGAAACCACCGTAGTACGACTGCTGGCTTTTGTGGAGGCGGTGCTACGCCGTAGCGCCTACATTGCCCTGCTGGTGGAAAACCCCAGCGCCCTGACCCAGCTGGTGAAACTGTCCGGAGCCAGCCCCTGGATCGCCGAGCGCCTTACCCTGCATCCGGTGCTGCTGGATGAGCTGCTGGACGTGCGCACTCTCTATTCGCCGCCGGAGCGTGCGGAGCTGGATGACGAGCTGCGCCAGCAGCTGCTGCGGGTGGCCGAGGATGATCTGGAACAGCAGATGGAGGTGCTGCGTAACTTCAAGCAGGCCCATCTGCTGCGGGTGGCGGCCTCGGAAGTCACCGAGGTGCTGCCACTGATGAAGGTCAGTGACTACCTCACCTGGCTGGCGGAAAGCATTCTCAACCAGGTAGTGATGCTGGCCTGGGAGCCGCTGGTGGAACGCCATGGTCGTCCCTCGCGCATCGACGGTCAGCCCTGCAACCCGGATTTTGTGGTGGCGGGTTACGGCAAGCTGGGCGGCATCGAGCTGGGGCACAACTCCGATCTGGACCTGGTGTTTCTGCACGATGCGGCCAGTGGCGGCATGACCGATGGCGACAAGCCGGTGGCCAACGAACAGTTCTATGCCCGCCTGGGCCAACGCATCATTCATATTCTGTCCACCCGCACCATGAGCGGCCAGCTGTACGAAGTGGATATGCGCCTGCGCCCCTCCGGTAGTGCCGGCTTGCTGGTTAGTTCCATGGATTCGTTCGAGAAATACCAGCTCAACGATGCCTGGACCTGGGAGCATCAGGCCCTGGTGCGGGCCCGCGTGGTGGCTGGCTGCAACCGGGCTCGGGCCCGTTTCGAGGCGATTCGTCATCAGGTGCTGTGCCTGGAGCGGCCGCTGGAGAAGTTGCGCGAGGATGTGCTGGCCATGCGCGACAAGATGGTCGACCACTTGGGAGAAAAAGGCGAGGACCGTTTTCATCTCAAGCAGGACCCGGGTGGTATCGTTGATATCGAATTTATGGTGCAATACGGGGTTCTGAGATGGGCCTCCTCCCACGGTGAACTGACCCGCTTCACCGATAATGTGCGGCTGCTCGAAACACTGGCTGCACTGGATATTATGTCGGCGCAGGATGCCGGCTTGCTGCGGGAAGCGTACCTCGCTTACCGATCCGCGGCTCATCGCGCCTCGTTGCGCAAAGAGAAATCCATCGTCGACGACACTCAATTCCGCGATTTGCGTGAAGGCGTGCGAGCGATCTGGAAGCACTGGTTCGATCTGCAGGACTGACGCCTGCAGGTCCTTAGCTCTGGGAGTATCACTGCCATGTCGATGGCTGTAAGAGACGGTTTTATCTGGTTGGATGGCGAACTGGTTCCCTGGCAGGAGGCCAAGGTGCATGTGCTGACGCACACCCTGCACTATGGCATGGGGGTTTTCGAAGGCGTGCGCGCCTACGAAACGGCCAAGGGTCCGGCCATCTTCCGCATGAAGGAGCACACGGACCGCCTGTTCAACAGTGCCCACATCATGAACATGAAGATCCCGTTCACCAAGGACGAGGTCAACGCCGCGCAAGTCGCCGCGGTCAGAGAGAACAACCTGCCCCACGCCTACCTGCGCCCCATGGCATTTTACGGCAGCGAGGGCATGGGCCTGCGCGCCCATAACCTGAAGGTGCACTTGATGGTAGCGGCCTGGGAATGGCCGGCCTACATGTCGCCGGAAGCCCTGGAGCTGGGCATCAAGGTGCGTACCTCCAGCTACACCCGCCACCACGTGAACATCACCATGTGCAAGGCGAAGGCCAACGGCAACTACATCAACTCCATGCTGGCGTTGAACGAAGCCCTGTCCGGCGGTGCCGACGAGGCCCTGTTGCTGGACAACGAAGGCTATGTGGCAGAAGGCTCCGGTGAGAACATCTTCGTGATCAAGGACAAGGTGCTCTACACCCCGGAACTGACTTCCTGCCTGGACGGCATCACCCGCAAGACCATCATCCAGCTGGCCGAAGAGCGCGGTTATGCGGTGCGCGAGAAGCGCATTACCCGTGACGAAATCTACGTGGCGGATGAAGCCTTCTTCACCGGCACCGCCGCCGAAGTCACGCCGATCCGTGAACTGGATGGCCGCATCCTCGGTGAAGGCAAGCGCGGTCCGATCACCGAGCAACTGCAGGCTGTGTACTTTGATCTGGTGCGCGGCAAACTGGATGACGACTACGGAGACTGGCTCACTTACGTGAGCTGAGCAGGCGTATGCCGGCTATTTTGTCCGACTCGCCTTCCGCCATCCTTGTCGTCGGCCCGTCCTGGGTCGGCGACATGGTGATGGCCCAGACCCTGTTTTCCGAACTTCGCCGTCAATATCCGGACTGTGCCATTGATGTGCTGGCGCCGGCCTGGTGCCGGCCATTGCTGTCGCGCATGCCAGAAGTGCGCGAGGCACTCTCGCTGCCTTTTGATCATGGCGATCTGAAGCTGGGCGAGCGACACGCCCTGGGCAAGTCCCTGCGCGGCAAGTATCAGCAAAGTTATGTGCTGCCCAATTCCCTCAAGTCTGCCCTGGTGCCCTGGTCGGCGAAGATCCCCCGGCGCACCGGCTGGCGCGGGGAAATGCGCTATGGCCTGCTCAACGATGTGCGCAAGCTGGACAAGGATCGCTATCCGCTGATGGTGCAGCGTTTCGTGGCGCTGGCACAGTCGCCCGGTGAACCGGTACCGCAACTGGACACCATTACTGCCCCGCATCTGGAGGTCAGTGAAGACTCGCTTCAGCAGGCCATGGCGGCCCACGGGCTCAATACGCAGCGTCCGGTGCTGGGGCTGTGCCCCGGCGCCGAGTTCGGCCCGGCCAAGCGCTGGCCGGAGCATCATTATGCGGCAGTGGCCCAGCACTGGATTGAGCATGGTGGCCAGGCATGGATCTTCGGCTCCGGCAAGGATCAGCCCGTGGCCGAGACCATTGTCGAAATGCTGGAAAACAGTGCTGATGAGCATGCCACGGTGCTGGCGGGCAATACCTCCCTGGAGCAGGCGGTGGATCTGCTGTCGGCTACCACGGCGGTGGTCAGCAACGATTCCGGTCTGATGCATATCGCCGCCGCGCTCAAGCGTCCGCTGGTGGCGGTGTATGGTTCCACCTCCCCGGGCTTTACCCCGCCGCTGGGTGATAGAGTGGCAGTGGTACGGCTGGGGCTGGAATGCAGCCCCTGTTTCGAACGGGAATGCCCGCTGGGGCATTTGAACTGTCTGCGCCAGCTGCCACCTTCGCAGGTGATTGATGCCCTGCAGCAGCTGGAAAGCGCGGATGCCTGAATTGACGGCGAGCAGGTTCTGACATGCGCGTGCTGCTGATCAAGACTTCCTCCATGGGGGATGTGATCCACACCCTGCCGGCGCTGACCGATGCCCTGTCGGCCATTCCCGATCTGCAGGTGGACTGGGTGGTGGAAGAGGCCTTTGCCGATCTGGCCCGCCGTCACCCGGCGGTGCATCAGGTGTTTCCCTGTGCCCTGCGCCGCTGGCGCAAGCACCCCCTCAAGGCCCGCCGCTCCGGTGAGTGGGCGGACTTCAAGCTCAAGCTCCGGGCCACCGACTACGATGCGGTGATCGACGCTCAGGGCCTGATCAAGAGCGCCTTCGTCACCCGCCTGGCGCGGGGGCCGAAATTCGGTCTGAACAAATACTCCGCTCGCGAAGGGCTGTCAGCCCGGGCGCTCGATCATCCCCTGGCAGTCGCGAAGGGGCAGCATGCCATCGACCGGGTGCGGAAACTGTTTGCGCAGGCGCTGTCCTACGACCTGCCCGACGATGCCCCGGATTACGGCCTGCCGCGCAGCCATGTGCCCAGCCCGCTGAACAAGCCGGCGCAGCTGGTGTTCTGCCATGGCACCACCTGGCCCACCAAGCATTATCCGGAAGCCTTCTGGCGTCAGCTGCTGGAGCTGGCCACCGGTGAAGGCCACACGGTTTTTTTGCCCTGGGGCAACGAAACGGAAAAAGCCCGCGCCCAGCGTTTGAGCGAAGGACTGGATAGCGCCCGGGTTCTGCCGAAAATGGGGCTGGATACACTCACCGACAAACTGCTCAGTTGGGATGCGTTCATTGCTGTGGACACTGGCCTGGCTCATCTGGCCGCTGCCGCCGGCTTGCCCGGTGTGGCGCTCTATGGTCCCACTGACCCGGTATTGACCGGGGTGCGAGGCATTCAGGCGCATTCCCTGGCGGCGGATTTTCCCTGCGCCCCCTGCGTGCAGGAAAAGTGCACCTATCGTGGTGAGCTGGGCAAGGGTGTGGAGCCGCCCTGTTTCAGTAGCCTGAAACCGAAACAGGTGTGGCGGGAACTGCGGAGGCGCACCGCATGAAACTGGCCATGGCGCTCTATCATTACTTCCCCTACGGCGGTCTGCAGCGGGATTTTGCCCGCATTGCCCGGGAAGCGGTGAGCCGGGGTCATGAGGTGGTTGCGCTGGTGAGTGATTGGCAAGGTGAAGCCATTGACGGGGTAACAGTGCAGCGCATTGCTGTGTCCGGTGGCAGTAATCACGGCCGTATGTTGTCCTTTGCGAAGGGGGTTCTGGCCGCCCGGCAGACAGGAGAATTCGATCGGGTAGTGGGCTTTAACCGCCTGCCCGGGCTGGACGTGTACTTTGCGGCCGACAGCTGTTTTGCCGAGCACGTACGCAGCAAGCCGAAACCGTTACGTTGGCTGCCCCGCTATGCTGGCTACCTGAAACTGGAGCAGGCGGTGACGGCGGCGGATGGCCCGCTGATCCTGTTTCTCAATGACGATCAACGGGATCAGTACCTGCGTCATTATCCGCTGGCAGAAAACCGTTATGCCTTGTTGCCGCCGGGTATCGAGAGAGATCGTCAACGGCCTGCCGACCACAAGGCGCTGCGCCAACAAACCCGCGCAAACCTGAGTGTTGATGAGCGGGAGACCTTGTTGTTGTTCCTGGGCTCCGGCTTCAAGGTCAAGGGACTGGATCGGGCCCTGAAGGCGTTTGCCGCCCTGCCGGAAACCGTGAAATTAATGATTGTGGGCAATGATCAGGCGGACCCTTATCTGTCCGGCCTGCCGGAGGCCTTGCGCCGTCGCATTCTGGTGCTGGGGCCGCGGGATGATGTGACTGCCCTGATGCAGGCCGCAGACCTGCTGTTGCATCCGGCTTATCGTGAGTCTGCGGGGATGGTGTTGCTGGAAGCCACGGTGGCAGGCTTGCCGGTGCTGACCACGGACACCTGTGGCTACGCCCGCTATGTGCGCGAGGCTGGTTCCGGGGAAGTCATTGCGTCGCCGTTCAGTCAGCAGGCGCTGGACGACACCCTGCAGAAAATGGTCAGCCAGTTGCCCGGGCCCTGGCAGGAAAATGGGGTGGAGTATGGCCGTAACCCGGCCCTCTATTGTCTGGCGCAGACGGTGGTGGATCATGTGGAGGGCTGGACGCCGTGAAACTTTTTCTGCGCGATGACATCGTCGCCCTGTGGGGCGACCGCGACCCGTTCGAGCAGGCCGCCGAGCAGGAGGGTGAAATCTTTCGGGCCCGGGAGGGGCGTCGCACTCTGCGCTTTGCCGGCAACGGCCGCAGCTATTTTCTCAAATATCACGGTGGCATCGGCTGGAAGGAAATCTTCAAGAACCTGACCCAGGGTAAATTGCCGGTGCTGGGCGCCATGGATGAGGTGACTGCCATCGACGCGGTGCGCGGCGCCGGCCTGGATACCATGACCATTGCCGCCTATGGTTCGCGGGGCAGTAATCCGGCATCGGTGGAGTCCTTCATTATTACCGATGATCTGGTGGGCACCTTGAGTCTGGAAGATCTTGGTGAGCGCTGGGTAAAAGACCCGCAGGCCATGCCGCCGGTTTTCAAGCGAGCACTGATCGAACGGGTGGCTACTATTGCGCGCACCATGCACGGCGCGGGCATCAATCACCGGGATTTCTATCTGGCCCATTTCCTGATGCGCGATAGTGATGCGGCGTCGAACAACGCGGACGGCCCCTTGTATCTGATCGATCTGCATCGCTCCCAGGTGCGCAGTCAGGTGCCCCGCCGCTGGCGTATCAAGGACCTGGGTGGGCTGTATTTTTCCACTGCCCGATTCGGCATGACCCGGCGCGACCTGTTGCGTTTTATTCGTACATACAGCGGCTTGCCTCTCCGACAAGCGTTGGCCGACGACAGCACCTGGTCTGCTGTCCGGCGCGAGGCAGAGAAAATCTATCGCCGTTATTTTGAAGTGGAGCCCGAGCTACCGCTGCAGTTCAATGAACACCCGGGAAAGGATATCTGATGGCGGACTCGTCACAGGACATTACCCAGGCCCTGCTGGCCAGCCGTGAAACCGTTTTGCCGGTGACACTGAGCGTGGACGGGCAGGTGCTGGAGATGCAGTCTCTACTGCGCTTTATGCCTGAGCGTCGGGCTGTCTATTCCGGGCTGTTGGATGGACAGCCGGTGATTATCAAACTGTTTTCTTCGCACCCTCGTTCTCGCCGGGAAGTGCAGGTTGAGCAGCAACGGCTGACGGCGCTGGCTGAAAAACAGGTACCGGCTCCCCGGGTATTGCTCCGCGACTATCCCGGGGAGTCGGCCTTGCTGGTGCTGGAGCATTTGGGTGAAGCGTCAGCCAAGGCTCGATTGCAGGAAATCTCCGCTGAAAAAATTCCCGGGCTGGTGCAGGAACTGGTGGTGTTGACCAGCAAAATGCATCGCCATGGCGTGATGCAGAATGATATCCACTTGGGTAACTTTATTTTTGCTGACGGGGCTTGGCATGTAATCGATGCGGGGGATGTAGAAGTGACCGATGCCCCCGTGGAAAAGAGCAAGGCCCTTGGCAATCTGGCTCTGCTACTCGCCCAGTTTCCTCCCTTGTCCCTGCCCACCGCACAACAGGTTGTCAGCGCCTATGGTGATACGTTTTCGTCGCAGCAGTTGGCAGAATCCCTGAAAAAAACGCGTCACGCCCGTTTGCGCAAACTGGTCAAAAAGTCTCTGCGTAACTGTACCGAGTTTGTGGAGCTCAACGGCAAAGGCTACACAGGTATGGGGCGACGGGAGGATCAGCCGCTGATTGATGCTTTGTTGAACACGGGGCTGGATACCTTGCTGGAAAACTGTGAGCGACTGAAGGATGGCAACAGCGCCACCGTAGGGCGTGTGCAGATTCAGGGCGAAAGCCTGGTAATCAAACGCTATAACGTGAAAAGTGCCTGGAAAAAACTGGCCCGCCAGTTCAAAAGCCGGGCGCGCAATTCCTGGCTTAACGCGACTTACCTTGGGTTGGTGCAGATTCCGACTCCCCGGGCGGTTTGCTACCTGTCCAGCAAACAGTCAGGACTGACGGATCGGGAGTATCTGGTGTGCCGCAATGTGGAAGGCCGCATGCTCCCGGAAATCTGCGAAGCCGGTGGCCCCTTGCGGGATCAGGCGCTGAGCCAGATGGCGGATTTTTTTGCGGTGATGCGTTTGATGGCGTTCAGCCATGGCGACAGCAAATATACCAATTTCCTGTTTCAGGATGGCCAGCTCCAGGTGCTGGATCTGGATGGTATGAGCCGGGACCCCGGCAGGGGGCTGGAGCAGGAACTGGCAGATCAGCGCCAGCGCCTTTTCGAGAGCTGGCGCCCCCGTGAAGCCCTGGCTCCGCAAGCCCGGCAGGAATTCAATGCGTTTTACGAGGCGCGCATCAAATCGATTGAGAGTTGGCTATGAAAACCCTGGTTGTCTCCACTGACGGGAAGCTGATGGTTACACGCCCTCTGTGGGAAGCGGCGAAGGGGCGCTTTGATTTCGATCATGTAGAAGTGACCCGCGAGCATGGTCTGGAAGCCTATTTCAACGAGGCAGATTTCAGTGGCTATGATCGGGTTATCGCCGATACCAACCTGCGCCGGCTGGGTAAGCGTTACCAGTGTCTCAAGCGGGCGCCGGGTCTGGTGATCTTCGATCACGATGTATGCCAGAACAATGTGCCCACCAGTGAGTGGTATCGCCGTTATCCGGCGGTGCTTCGTGATCTGGAAAAGGCAAGAATCATTGTCTCCGGTGCCAGCCTGGCGCAGCAGCTTCGCGATGAAGGCATTGATGCCTGCTTTCTTCCCAAGGGCTATGACGGCACAACCATTTCTGATCTGGGACTGGAACGCACCATCGCGTCTGCGTTTGTGGGCCGGGTGAAAAACAAGGTCTACAAGCGCCGCAAGCGTTTTTTACTCAGGCAGGAAAAGCTTGGCAAGCTACAACTGCTGCGGGCAGAGCCGGGCGAGCCCTATAATCGTTTGCTCAATTCGATTCGGGTGTTTGTCAGCGCTGACATCGGGTTCAACGAATACATGATCAAGAATTTCGAAGCCATGGCGGCGGGATGCGTGTTGCTGGCCTGGCGGCAACCGGCTCTGGAGCAGCAGGAGCTGGGGTTCGTGGAGAACGAAAACGTTGTTTTGTACGACAGTGAGCCCGAGTTGCATGAAAAGTTGCAATGGCTTCATGAAAATCCGGAAAAAGCCGGGGCAATTGCCCGGTCAGGACAGCATCTCGTGAGTGAAAAGCATACCTGGGCTTGCCGGGCTGCTGCCTTTCCTGACTTGCTGGCGCCGGATATCAAAATTGCTCCGACACCAAACTGGCGGGACAGAATCCGATTGCTGGGAGCCGGAAAATGAGTGCGACGCATCTGCATGTGGTGGGGTGTCCACGCAGTGGCACCACCCTGATGGCGGAAATGCTGGTGGCCTGTTATCCCCATGAAGGCCACTCTGAACACGAAGAAACCATCTTCAAGGTGTCGCCGCAGGAAAGCGGACTGCGGTTATCAAAAAAACCCAACGATGCGCTGTGGATGGCGCCGTTGCTTGACCGTGACCCGAATCTTTATGTGATTGCCATGATGCGTGATCCCCGCTCGGTGATTTGCAGCATGCACAAGGCCTGGCCTGGTATGTATTTCTGCAACTATCCGGTATGGAAGCGGGCAGAAAAAGCCATCATGGAAATCCAGTCCCACCCCAGGGTGATGGTGCTGCGCTACGAGGACCTGGTCAGTGACCCGAAAGGTGTGCAGCAACGGATGGAAGATATCTTCCCGTTTCTGCACAGAAGCCATGACTTTGACCGCTTTCATGAAGTGGCTGAGGCTGGTGAAGACGCACAGAATGCGCTTGGCGGGCTCCGCCAGGTTGACCTGTCACGCATTGCCGGTTGGCGAGAGCATCTACCACGCCTGAAGCAGCAGCTGCAACGCTACCCGCAGTTGGCGCAGGATCTGATCACCCATGGCTACGAAAGCAATAATGACTGGCAGGCGCAATTAGAGGGAGTGGTGGCGGAAAACTTTCCCTGTCGCTATTCCGATTCGTCAGAGTTCTGGAAGCATCTGGAGCAGAAGCTGCGCTTTGTGGGCAAGCGCCGCCGCTATTTCCGTGAAAGGGGGCTGTGACCATGCAAACCCTTCGTGAGTTCGTGTTCCTGGGCCTGGCGAACCACCTGCCTCGCCTGAGATTTAGTGACAAGTGGCGCTGGTTGTTTCTCAAGGCTGCCGGGTTTGATATGCAGGGGCGTTCCACGGTCTATGGGCCTGTGGTGCTGAGGCCGATTGGTGGTGCGCCCAAAGTGCACATCGGCAAGGGTTGTTTTATCAATACCGAAGTCCGTTTTGCCTGCCCGAAAGCAGCGATCACTCTGGGGGAGCGGTGCCGTATCGGACCCAGGGTCTGCTTTGAAGGGGCGCAGCACAGTCTTTATCTCAATGAAAAGGGTAGGCGTGGTACTACTGGTGCCCCTATCTCTCTCGGTAATGATGTATGGATCGGTGCCGGTGCGATTATTACCGCGGGGGTGGATATCGGTGAGGGCAGCGTTGTAGCCGCTGGAGCGGTTGTAACCGGTAACGTGCCTGCCTTTACGCTAGTAGGCGGTGTTCCGGCAAAAATCATCAAGGACTTGAAAGAGTAGCGTTGAGAGCCTCTTTCCTCGCGGCTAAAGACTTTTTCTCGGCGGACGGTAGCGTTGTCCCAGCTCTCTCAGATACAGCTCCAGACGACGAAGCAAACGGTTGTTATCTTTTTTCTTGTGTTTTCGGGTCTTATTTCGTTGCCGGTCATCCTCAAGGTTGGAGTTGCCCGACTGGACGGGACACAAACCTGCTGCTTTAGGAACAATGGCAAACATATCCAGATCTTTTCGGATCCATCCGCCCGAAACAAAATCATCCGCAGGTAAATAAAAGCTCTCACTAAGTTTAAGTAGCTTGTGGGCGCCAGCAGGTGTCAGCATGTAGGCTGCGAGGCAATAGGCTCTGCGGTTAGCAAACTTGGCAAGACGGAAGGTGTTGTCCAGACGCTGCTGATACCAAACAGAGGGGATGCATTTTGAGTAGTACAGCATGGCCAGCTCCCAGCTAGCCCTCCCGTCACTCAGCATTTCACAGACGTCACGGGAGCTTTCGTTCAGGTCTGCGTCGCCTTCCAGAATTAACGAGGGGCGATCAGATTCTGCTGCCAGTTTCCAGGCTGCCCTGTGGCTCAGGAAGCAACCAATTTCACCACAGGATAAATCCCTGCCTAGGAGCGTTCTGGATTTTTTGTGATTGAAGCCCACTTGATGCCATTGGTCACGCGGAACCGGTGGAGAGGTTTTGACCAGCTCATAGTGCATATTTAGCGCAGACAGCATCTCGTCAAGATGCTGTCTTCGCTCAACCTCGGTGGGTTGAGCTATGGCCAGGATGTTATATTTTTGTTCGGGGTTTTTCATTCTAGGGCCTGTGTTCTCTTTTCTGTTTTCATCATTAGCATAAGAATGGGGAGCCAGGTGTAAAGCCAGAAACTGTTTGGTGAGCGCACCGGGTAGACCCCTTCAAATCCCTGGGTAATCAGGCCAAACAGAAGTATGTAGCCCCATATATTGCTGTGTGCACTTGACGATACATGTTTGCGGATCGCCAGGATCACCAAAATAGCGTAAAGAGCTGCTGCCAGCAGTCCGCCCCGCAGAATCAATGCAAAGTAAAGGCTGTGGGGCTCAAGTTTTACTCCTTGCACTTCGGAGAAAACGGTGATGCTGCCCGCCAGGCCGCTTCCCCATAGTAAATTAAAGTTTGAGTAATGACTGAGAAATTCGCCCCACAGCGAGGGGCGGTGGCTCAACAGTCTTTCAGCATCAATTACCCCTTTCAGCATTAAAGCAATCATGATCCCTGCAGCGATTGCGCAGGCGATAAGATAGCTAATAGAAAGTTTGCGTTGCTGTCGCTCGAAGAAAAAGGCAAAAGGCAGTGTTACGGCTAGCCCCAGCATTGCTGAGCGGCTATTGGCCAGATAGATTGCCATGATAAGAGGGATGGCCAACAGTAAGCCCGTAACACGAGGTTGCTGTATCAAATGAACAGCGAGGATAAGCAAGCCTACTGACAGAGCAAGGCCTGTCTCGTTAGGGTTGTCGCCAAGATTTCCCATGCCGATATTCCCCCGGCTGAGTAAGCCTTGTTGAGCTAGAACGACATAAAAAAGAAAAAGTGCTGCCAGGCTTGAAACGAATAAAATGGCAGGAATACGAGCTGCGAGCACTGGGTGGTGTATGTAAAGGTGTCGAACAGCTACAGCGAGACTCATTACGAACAGTACGCCTTTCAGGTTTTTCCTCATGGTGTCCAGTACATCTCCTGTAACCCATAGGCTTGGCAGATAGAGCGCCAGGGTGATAGCCAGTACCCATAGCAAGGCTCGATCTTCTGAAAGGAAATAGCGTTTACCCTGCCAAAGAGAGAAGTACAGGGCCGGCAAAATAATCCCTATATAGAGGGTGAGGTACTGCGCCTTGCTTGATGGAGCAAGGAAAAAACCACAGAGATAGAGTACCAAGCCTGATGTTATCCAGACCGAAAAAAATTGATAGGTGCGGGACTCGTTTAAGGTCGTCATCAATAACGCTTTGGCTGGCCGGGTGGCTGGTGTTTGAACCGCTTGTGCACCCACAGGTACTGCTCGGGATGTTTGCGGACATAATGTTCGATGGTTTGATTGATGCGTGCAGTATCCGCTTCTTCATTGCCGCTGGGGAAGTCCTCCAGTGGCGGGCCGAATTCGATCTGGTAGTGGCCGCCTGGCAGGCGATAGTGAGCACATGGGATCACCGCAGCCTTGCCCATCTTGGCAATGCGGCTGGTGGCAGTGATGGTGGCAGCGGGAATGCCGAAAAACGGCACGAAGACCGCATGGGCGGTGCCGTAGTCCTGGTCCGGTGCATACCAGAGCACTTCGCCGTTGCGAAGTAGTCGCAGCATTTGCCGCAGATCGGCACGGTCTACCGTGCTGCGGATGTAGTTGCGGCGCCCCTTGTCAATCAGTCGGTCGATGACCGGGTTGTCATTGGGCCGATAGACCGCATGCATATCCAGCAGGGGACCAAGCATCCTTGAGCATGTATCCAGGGTATTGAAATGCATGCCGAGTAGTAATACACCCTGGCCCCTGATCTTACAGGCCTGGATATGTTCCATGCCGGTTACGGTAAGGTTTTTGTTCAGGTCGATGCGGTGATTGTTGTAACTGCCTGCCATTTCCAGGATTGCCTCGCCGGTGCTGATGACGCAGCGGCGGGCCAGGTCTTCCTGTTCCTGTGGAGACAGCTCGGGGAAGCACAGGCGAATGTTGGTCTCGGCAATATGGCGCCGTTTTTTTGCCAGACGCCAGGCCAGACGCCCCACGCCCCGGCCGATGGCCTGCAGAAAACTCCAGGGCAATTGGCCGATCAGCCAGAACAGGCCCACACCGATCCAGGAGGGGTACAGCCTTGGATCAGACAATCGGGTGGGGCGATTAGTACGTTTTCCCATGCAAGACTCGAGACAGATTTAACGGCTGTTTGGGCGGATTGAGGGGCGCTCACTCAGCCGGGCGAGCAGCAGGGCCAGTGGTAACCAGACACTGAGCCAGCTGGCATGAAACGGCACCAGCAGAAAGGCGCCGGCGGAAAATGCCATAAACAGGCCGGGGAGAACGGCGATGGAGTAGGCCGCGTCCTCGTGCCAGTTGATCTGCCGCTGTAACAGGGCGGTAAAGGGGCTGATCCAGCTGGCCAGGAACAAGACCAGACCGACCAGGCCCACACTGTGGATCAGCAACACGAACAGGTTGCGTGGATGTGCCAGGCTGAGCAGTCGGTTGTGGTCCTGGGCGAGCACGCTGTTAAGGGTCTCCTGATTGAGACCATTACCGATCAGCGGATGCAGGAAATAGTTGCTCAGGGTGAAATCGCTGCGCCCTTCCAGCATCAGATAGACCCCGGCGAGCAAGGGCACCACTGCTACCCAGGAACGTCGCTGACGGCTGGCCAGCCAGCTCAGCCCCAGCATCACCGCCATCAGTCCCAGTGGCAGCGAGGTCAGGCACAGAAACACAAAGCCTACCGCGGCCCCCACCAGGCGACGTCCGCCCTTGCCGCTGATCCCTTCTTCCATGCCCTGAGCGAGGAGGATAAAGGTAGGGGCGACCATGGCCATCAACGCAACGCTGGGATCCAGGGATGGCAGATGGAAGATCAGGTTGGCCGGTTCGCTGAACAGGGGGCTGTTGAGTGGCTGGGTGGTGTAGTAACTGATCATCACCATGGTGGCAACTATCATGCAGCACAGGGCGCCATTGGCCAGGGCCTGTTTGAAGGTGTTGCGGAAGTACAGGTGCAACCAGCGGAAAATGCCAACCATGATGATGATCTGAACCATGCCGCGTACTGCCCGCGAGGTGTTAGGCTCTTCCGCCCAGATAAAGCTCAGGGCTGCCCAGCCGATAAATAGATAGAGGGGCATCAGCAGTGGCGAGGTCATCAATCGATAGTCGCCGCTTACCACGGCGCGGGTCAGCAAGGTCAGTGCCGGCAGGAAGAACAGCACATCCAGCACATTGAGGAACCCGATACGGGAATTGAACAGAAAGGTGCCGCTGAACATCACCGCAAAGGACAGGGTCAGCCACCAGCGCAGCCAGCGACCTTGCATGATGTTGGGAGGTAATGGCGGCATAGCGGTTCTGAAGCTCCTGTGGTCTGCCTGTTGGCGGACATGATACCTGTCTGGCAGAGGGATGCGTAGCGGCGGCAAAGTGTACTGGCAGGGGCGGATGGTATCCACTGTTGCCGCGCTCGCCCGGTTTTGGCCCACTATCAAGAGGTGCTGCGTTTTCCCTCAGTGCTTTCAGCAGGTTAGCTAAGTATTGGCCTATGCTACACTGCGTCAAAATCCGGCTCTGTTGTGTTTTGGAGAGCGAAGGGCACCTCCATCAATAGATTGCTATCTCTGGCTTTCAGGCTGGTTCGCAATCTAGGCGCACTTTTGAAGGCATGCTGGTTGCCTGTCGAGAAAGTGCAACAACGAGTGCGGGCCAGCCTGGAAGCCCCGAAGGGCGCGGTCTGAAGCGCACATCTGCTGCGCTTCGTCACTAGGGAAGGGAGCCACCCTGTCCGTCGTGACGAAGCACAACAGCTGCATGCTTCAGGCCACGCAGAGGTAGCAATCTATTGATGGAGGTGCCCTTGATGCACAATCCGCATATCCCCGCTTTTGCCACGGCCCGTGTTCTGGTGGCCGGCGATGTGATGCTCGACCGTTACTGGCACGGACCTACAGGCCGCATTTCGCCGGAAGCACCGGTACCAGTGGTGCGGGTGACCGAGCTGGAGGATCGTCCCGGTGGCGCCGCCAACGTGGCCCTCAATATGGCCGCGCTGGGTGCCCGTGCCGAGCTGGTGGGGATTACTGGCGATGATGAGGCCGCCACCATTCTGGAAGAGCGCCTGGGAGCTGCAGAAGTGGGTTGCCACTTCCAGAAGATCAACGGTCTGCCCACCATCACCAAGTTGCGGGTGATCAGCCGCCAGCAGCAGTTGCTGCGCCTGGACTTCGAGGAAGCCTTCCACGATCAGGACCCGGCTCCGTTTGCCGACAGGGTGAAAGAGCAGCTGGCCCACTGTGGGGCGCTGGTGCTTTCCGATTATGCCAAAGGCGCCCTGCGCGATTGCCCTGGGCTGATCGCCCTGGCCCGGGAAGCCGGTGTGCCGGTACTGGTGGACCCCAAGGGAACCGATTTCAGTCATTACCGGGGCGCCACCTTGCTGACGCCCAATCTCAGTGAATTTGAAGCGGTGGCCGGGCCGATCAAGGATGAACAGGATCTGATCGCCAAGGGCCAGCAACTGATCCGCGACCTGGACCTGAAAGCGCTGCTGGTGACACGCAGCGAAAAGGGCATGACCCTGCTGCGCGACGGCCAGCCGGAACTGCACCTGCCCGCCCGTGCCCGCGAGGTGTTCGATGTGACTGGCGCCGGCGATACCGTGATCTCGGTGTTGGCGGTGGCGCTGGCTGCCGGTGCGGACATGGCCGACGCGGTGGCGCTAGCCAATATCGCCGCCGGTATCGTGGTCGGCAAGCTGGGCACCGCCGTGGTGTCCGCCCCGGAGCTGCGCCGGGCGGTGCATCAGGAAGGGGGTCTGGGCCGCGGGGTGATGACCGAAGAACAGCTGCTGATCGCCATTGAAGATGCCCGAGCCCAGGGCGAGCGGATCGTTTTCACCAATGGCTGCTTCGACATCATCCACGCCGGCCACGTGGGTTATCTGGATTCCGCACGACGTCAGGGCGACCGCCTGGTGTTGGCGGTGAACGGCGATGAATCCATCCGCCGCTTGAAGGGCCCTGGCCGCCCCATCAATCCCCTGGAGCGCCGCATGGCGGTGCTTGCTGCCCTTGAGGTGGTGGACTGGGTAGTGCCCTTCGACACCGACACCCCCGAACCGCTGCTGGAAGCCATCAAGCCCGATGTGCTGGTAAAAGGCGGCGACTACAGTGTGGATCAGGTAGTCGGCCACGAGTTTGTGCAAGGCTATGGCGGTGAGGTGAAGGTGCTCGATTTTATCGATGATATCTCTACGACGAAGATTGTGGAGCGGATCAAGAAAGACCGGTGATTTAGTTAACAGTGAATAGTGAACAGTTAACAGCGACGCGGACCAGGATTGTCTGACTTTAAATGCCAGAAGTCGCGCTTATGGTTTGGGCGCGGCTTCATCGGTGAAAGCAAAGACAGACTCGCTTCGCGAGCTATTAACTGTTCACTGTTAACTATTCACTGCTTTTACGGTGTTTTGCCGGCGTCTGCCCCGTCCAGCGTTCAAACGCCCGCACAAAGGCGGCGGATTCGCTGTAGCCCAGCAGTTCGCCGATCTGCGCCACGCTTTTCTCTGAATCGGCCAGGTAGCGTTTCGCCTTTTCTTCCCGCACCTGATCCATGATGCCCTGAAAGGGCTTTTGCTCGCTGCTCAACTGGCGCCGGAAGCTGCGCTCCGGGATGCCGAAGGCCTGGGCTACCTGCTCGGCGGTGGGGTAGCTGCGTACAAACAGCTGCAGATAACTGGCCACCCGGGCGGCCAGGTTGTCGGTGGGGATCTCCCGGCGGGCCAGCATGGCGTCGCACTGTTCCCGGTACATGTCCTGGGCCATTTTGTTGTAGCCCGGCATCCGCACGGCCAGGTCCTGATTGCGGATCAGCGCCCGGCAGTGGGGCTGGTCGTAGCGTATCGGGCAGCCGAAATAGTTCTCGAACACTTGTACCTGTTCCTCCGGCGGGCGGGGGTAGGGCATCCAGACTTCCTCCGGTTTCAGGTCCAGATTGAGCTGGGTCTGGATATCGTTGACCAGCTTGAAGGTGCCCACCATGTCCCGGTCGATCAGGGTGCGGCGCAACTCCGGCGGTAGGGAGATGGGGTACAGGTCCAGGGCGGTACTATGTTCGCCGGGAATCAGGGCGATTTCGCCGTACAGGTAGGTGAGTGCCTGGTAGCGAACGCCGAACTGAAACCCCTGAAAGGCGGTCTCGCTGGTCATCAGCAGCATGGTGAGCTGGCCATAACCGGCAAAACCGAAGCGGCTGCCCATCTCGAAACCCAGCATGGGATCGTCCACCTGGGGTAGCAGCTCGGAAAAGATCAGCAGTTCCCGGTCCCGGCCGATCTCGCTGTTGGGGTCCAGGCTGGTCTTGTCCAGGCCGTGGCGGGCCAGCACCGGCGCGCAATCCAGTCCTTTCTCCGTTTCCAGGAGTTCCACGGTGTAGATCAGTGCCAGGATCGAACGAGCAGACATGGGTATAGCCTTGGCCGGAATTATCAATTTTCGACTCAGGTTAACACGTATTCACCAGCACCAACCATGGCTAGAGTAGCGGGCAATGACGAATGACAGTTGGCGCTGTCCATGGAGGATAAGGATGACAAGTCAGGCCCGGATCAATGTACAAACCCGTCGCGTAAAGGTGGCCATCGTTGGTGGTGGCTTTGGTGGGCTGTGTATGGCCATCAAGCTGCGTGAGGCCGGTATCGATGATTTTGTGCTGCTGGAGAAGGGCCGCGATGTGGGCGGTACCTGGAATCACAACAGCTACCCCGGGGCCGCCTGCGATGTGCAGTCGCACATGTATTCGTTTTCCTTCGAGGGTAACCCGGACTGGAGCCATCGCTACAGCGGCCAGCAGGAAATCCACAACTACATCAAAGGGGTTACTGACAAGCACGGCATTCGCCCGTTCACCCGCTTCAATGCAGAAGTGACCGGTGCCCATTTTGATGACCAGGTCGCTCTGTGGACCCTGGATCTGGCAGATGGCTCCCAGGTGATCTGCCAGCACTGGGTGCTGGCCAGTGGCCCCCTGCATGTGCCTTCTTTCCCTAACTTCAAGGGCATGGAAAACTTCAAGGGCAAGATCATCCACTCTGCCCAGTGGGACCATGATTACGACATGGCCGGCAAGAAGGTGGTGTCCATCGGTACCGGTGCCAGCGCCATTCAATATGTGCCCCACGTGGCCAAAGAGGCCGGCCACCTGACTGTAGTGCAGCGCACCCCGCCGTGGATCATTCCCCGCGACGAGCGCGCCTATTCCGGCCTGAGCAAGTGGATGTTCCGCCGCTTCCCGGCCCTGCGCAAGCTGCACCGCCTGCGTCTGTATCTCAGCAATGAGGTCAGGGTGGTGCCGATCTTCAACCCGCGCCTGGCCAAGCTGGCGGAGCCAGCCCTGAAGGCCTTTATCCGTTATCAGGTGAAGGACAAGGAAACCGCTCGCAAGCTGATTCCCAGCTACACTCTGGGCTGCAAGCGCATCCTGATTTCCAACAATTATTACCCCACCTTCAACCGGGACAATGTGTCACTGGTTACCGAGGGGGTGAAGGAAATCCGCGAGAACAGCATCGTCTTCAACGACGGTACGGAACAGCAGGCGGATTGCCTGGTGCTGGGTACCGGCTTTATCGTCGATCCGCGCATCTACATGAAGGGTTTCGAGATCACCGGCCTGCCGGGCCGCCGTCTGCAGGATGACTGGAAAGACGCCGCTGAGGCCTACCTGGGTACCACCGTCAGCGGTTACCCGAATATGTTCCAGCTGGTGGGACCGAATACCGGCCTGGGGCATAACTCCATCATCTTCATGATCGAGAGCCAGGTGCGCTACATCATGGATGCCATCGGTAAACTGGATGAGCGTGGTGATGCCTGGCTGAATGTGAAACAGGATGTGCAGGATCGCTACAACGACAAGCTGCAGGAAGAGCTGAAAGGCACCGTGTGGCAGAACGGCGGCTGCATGAGCTGGTATCAGCAGGCCGATGGCCGCAATACCGCCCTGTGGCCCCACGCCACCTTCCAGTTTATGGCTCGCACCTGGACCGTGAACATGAAGGATTACACTTGGCAGCCGGCGGTTGTGGCACAGACGAAGGAAGCAGAGGCGGCCGCCCGGGCCTGATCCGGCGACGCCATCAGATTCACAGAAAAGGGCATCGGGAGTACATTCTCCCGGTGCCCTTTGCGTTTGTGGCCACGGTCAGTTTCCACAATGGGCGGGATCGGTTGCCCGATAAAGCCGGCGGGCTTCTTCCATGCGCGCTTGCAGAGCACCGATGCGCGAATCGTGATTGGGGTGGGTAGACAGGAACTCCAGCGGTTGCCCGCCTCCGGCGGCGGCCATGTTACGCCATAGTTGCGTGCTCTCTCGCGGATCGAAGCCGGCGCTGGCCATCAACTCCAGCCCCATCACGTCCGCTTCCTCCTCGTGGGCGCGGCTGAAGGGCAGGGCAATGCCCAGATGGGCACCCAGCCCCAGCGCCTGGATGATCCGCTCGCTGTCTCCGTCTCCCTCGCTGAACAGCCCCACCAGTAACAATATCGCCTTGATGCCCAGTTCCTGGGTCAGCCGCTCATTGCCGTGGCGTGCCAGTACATGGGCTACCTCATGGCCGATCACCGTGGCCAGCTGGGCATTGTTGCCGGCCACGTCCAGTAATCCCTGATTCACGCCGATCTTGCCGCCGGGCAGGGCAAAGGCGTTGGGGGTGGGGTCATCAAACAGCACGATTTCCCAGGTATCCGGCATGGGCGTGCCGGGAAAGCGATTGCCCACTTCCAGCAGGATTTCCCGGGCGATGCACTGCACTCGCGCATTGCTGGTCGCATTCTCGCTGACGGGAATCTGTTGCTGCATCTGCAGAAAGGCCTGGCTGCCAAACTGGGCCATCATCGACGCCGGAACCAGTGCCAGCTGGTCGCGCCCTGTGGGGGTCTTGTCGCAACCAGCGAGCAGCAGCATGGCCAGAATCATGAAAGGCGTTTTGTTCATCGGTTCACCTGTCCGGGACTGTCCGTTGGAGTGGACAGAATATCGGCATACGAGGGCGTGGATTTTACGGATTCCGGTTTGACAGCGCCAAAACATTAAACGAGAATCATTTTCACTATGGCGTCTGTCAGCACTTCCTGTTAGGCGTTGCGGCGCCATGGCCAGCCTCAAAGCCAGCCTCTCCAGCCGGTCTTCCCCGGCACAAATCCGACCGAGTCTCGACACTGCCATGAGTGGTGGGGCCCCGTCATGTCTTTCTCTTTTGACACGTTACCCGACAAGCTAAGGATACATCATGAGTGATCAAGCTGTGCCGTTCATGCCGTCCAGACCCGACGGCAGCGGGACTGCCGAGCCGTTTCCCGTTTTTGGTGACTTCAGCGTGAGTGATTACCGCCAGGGCATGCAGGCAGTTATGGATTTGCTGCAGCATCGGCTGGAGGTCACGACCGGTCCATTCAGCGGCATTCGCCCAGGCGAGCTGGCGCCGTTGTTCAGCCGTGTGGATCTGGATTGCCCTCTTGGCAATCTGGAACAGGCTTTGGTCGAGGTGGATGACCTGTACCTGCGTGATGCAGTGTATTTCCATCATCCCCGTTACCTGGCCCATCTGAATTGTCCGGTCACCCTGCCGGCGGTGCTGGCCGAAGCGATTCAGAGTGGCGTGAACACGGCGGTGGAAACCTGGGATCAGAGTGCCGGCGCCACCCTGATCGAGCAGGCGCTGGTAGACTGGACCGCAAAACGGATCGGGCTGGGTGAAGAGGCGGATGGCGTTTTTACCACAGGAGGCACCCAGTCCAACCTGATGGCCATGCTGCTGGCCAGGGACCATTTCTGTCAGCGCCGTTGGCATCACTGCACCCGTGAACAGGGCCTTCCTTCGGAATCCAGTCGGTTACGCATCTTCGCCTCTGAAATGAGCCATTTCAGTGTCCAGAAGGCGGCCTCCCTGTTGGGGCTGGGCTATCAGGCGGTGGTGCCGGTGCAGAGCGACCGTTACTACCGCATGGACCCGCAAGCCCTGGAAGCGGCCATCCTCCGGTGCAAGGCTGAGGGCGACTATCCGCTGGCGGTGGTGGCCACCGCCGGCACCACGGATTTTGGCAGTATTGATCCGCTGCCGGCCACCAGTGCTCTTTGCCGGGCCCATGACATCTGGTTCCACGTGGATGCGGCCTACGGCTGCGGTCTGCTCAACTCCCGTCGCCACCGGCACTGCCTTGATGGCATTGAGCAGGCCGACTCGGTGACGGTGGATTACCACAAGAGTTTCTTTCAGCCCGTCAGTTGCAGTGCCCTGCTGGTGCGTAATCGCCATCACCTGTCCTGCGTCACCTGGCATGCGGATTACCTGAACCCCTTCTGTGCCCGGCAGGAAGGCCCCCCGAATCTGGTGGACAAGAGCCTGCAGACGACCCGGCGGTTTGATGCCCTCAAGCTGTGGCTGACGCTGCGCACGGTGGGGGCGGATGCCCTGGGGGAGGCGTTCGATACGGTCATCCAGCGTGCCCGTCAGGCCTATCTGTTATTGCTGTCGGAGCCGGATATCCAGGTGATACACCAGCCTCAGCTGAGCACCCTGGTGTTTCGCTATCAGCCTGCCGGTGTTGATGATCAGACGCTTAACCGGATCAATCCGGCCATTCGCAGCGACATCATGCGCTCGGGCAAAGCGATGATCGCCGGGACCCGCGTTCATGACCGTCAATATCTCAAGTTTACCCTGCTGAACCCGCAGACCGGTCTGGCGGACATTCGTGCCATCGTGGAGTTGATCAAGCAATACGGCGGCCAGCAGTTGGTAGCCTCAAAAGCGCACGCCTCGCAGCACGCTGAGCCGGAGGTGATCTGTGAGTGATTCCATTTATGACCTGGTCGGTATTGGCCTGGGGCCATTCAATCTCAGTCTGGCCTGTCTGGCAGAGCCGGTGGAGGGGCTGTCTTCCCTGTTTCTGGATGAAAATCCCGACTTTGACTGGCACCCCGGACTAATGATGGAAGACGTGCACCTGCAGACGCCGTTCATGTCGGATCTGGTGACCCTGGCCGACCCCACCAGCCGTTACAGTTTTCTCAATTACATCAAGCAGCAGGGTCGCCTGTACGCCTTCTACATCCGTGAAAACTTTTTCCTGTTGCGCCGTGAATACAACCAGTACTGCCAGTGGGCCGCCGGCCAGCTGAGTAATGTGGCGTTCAATCGTCATGTGTCCCGGATCGAGTTCGATGACGCCCGTGACTGCTACCGGCTGACCGTGCGCCGTAACGATAATGGCGGTCGTGAAACGGTGCTGGCGCGCAAGCTGGTCATGGGCACTGGTCCCACGCCGTCGATACCGGCCTGCTGTGAGGGGCTGGGCGAGAACGTGATCCACGCCAGCGATTACCTCAAGCACAAGGCCGAGCTGCAACAACAGGGGAGCATCACTCTGGTGGGCAGTGGCCAGAGTGCAGCAGAAATCTTTTATGACCTGCTGGAACTGGCTGGCCCGGACAGCTATCGGCTCAGTTGGCTCACCCGCTCACCGCGGTTTTTCCCACTGGAGTACACCAAACTGACTCTGGAGATGACCTCGCCGGAGTATGTGGACTATTTCCATGGTCTGCCGACGGCCAGCCGTGATCGCCTGATCGCAGAGCAGAAACAGCTCTACAAGGGGATTAACTCGGAGCTGATCAACGATATCCATGACTTGCTGTACCGCAAGCGCTTGGCAGGTGAGGTGCCGGTGGTGCTGATGACCAACTCCAGCCTGACCGGGGCACACCGTGACCGTGTCTCCAACCGGCTGGAGCTGGATTTTCATCACCATGAGCAGCAGCGTGATTTCCGGCACCAGACCTCATCACTGGTGCTGGCCACCGGCTACCAGTACCGGGAACCCTACTGTCTGGACGGTATTTCGGATCGGCTGCGCCGTGATGATCAAGACCGGCTGGACCCCCGTCGCGATTACAGCATCGACCAGCGCGGTGATGTGTTTATCCAGAACGGCCCGCTGCATAGCCACGGTTTTGTCACCCCGGATCTGGGCATGGCTTGCTATCGCAACGCCTGCATCCTGCGTGCGGTTACCGGCCGTGAACCCTACAGGGTGGAAAAACGGATTGCCTTCCAGGAGTTCGGTGTGCCGGAAGCGAGCGATGTCGTGCTGGAAGCCCGGCGGGAGAGCGCGTAATGAGACCCATGAAATTCTGGCTGATCGCCATGACGCTGGCCGCGGTGGTCAGCGATACCATGCTGCTGCCGTTCTACCCGCAGTTTTTCGAGCGCGTGTTCGGCATTACCGACCCCAACTATGTGGGAGCCTACATCGCTGCCTGTTGCGCGGTCGTGATGCTTGCCTTTCCCTTCTGGGCTCGGGTCGCCCGACGGATTCCGGTGCTTCAGTTGCTGGTTTATACCCAGTTGGCTGCCGGGTTGTTCAGCGTACTTTGCTGGGCGGCGCCGTCGGCCACCGCGTTCTGGTTGTTGTCGTTGACCATGCTGGTGTTCAAGGGCAGCTACCTGCTGGTGTATCCGCTGCTGATGAGTCAGGAAGCACCGGACGGCCATGGTCGCACCATCGGTCTGTTGTCCGTGGTAGTGCATTTTGGTGCCATCTTCGGCGCGCTTCTGGGGGGCTCGGTACTGCAGTTCTTCGAGCCGCGCCAGGTTTACCTGCTGATGACGTTTGGCGACCTGTTCCAGATCCTGGTGTGCCTCTACCTGCTCCGTCAGAAAACCTCGCAAGCTCCCCGCGCCAGCGATGAAGCCGAAGGCGCGGCGCATCCCCTGGCCTGGCCGGTAATTCTGCGTCTCGGCAGTGTCATGTTCCTGTTCTACTTTGCGATTTACCTCACCCGTCCCTTTTTCGCCCGTTACTGGGAGGCATTGTCCGGTAACTCCAGCGAGGTGCTGGCCGGGGCGATCTTTGCTCTGCCCGGTGCGGTGGCGGTGCTGGTGCTGTGGCTGGATTACCGCCGTGGCCACAGTGGTGATGCCAAGGGGGTGCTGCTGCCGGCCATGGCGCTTTGTGCCCTCGGGCTGATGCTGCAAGCCAGCGGCAGCATGGTGCTGGTGCTGGCCGGGCGGCTTCTTTACGGCTGGGGGTTGTTCCGCGCCACAGTGGGGCTGGACCAGTTGCTTTATGTGCTGAGTCGCCCGGCCAGCTATGCCGCTGATTTCAGCAAGATCAGTGTCTTCCAGAACCTGGGCGTGCTGGTGTCGTCCTTTGCGACCGGTGCCCTGGTGGCCTTTGCCGGTCCCCGTCCGACCTTCCTGGCCGGGGCGCTGGGGCTTGCCTTGACCCTGGTGCTTTATCTGGTGTTGGTGCGCCCGCTTTTCTCGTCGTCCCGTAATGCCTCATTTCTTTCTGCGCTTTCCCGGAGTGAAACATGACAAGCAAGACCCCGTTTTCTGTTGATATTACCGGCTTTGGCCGTTTCCACATCCGTGCTGTGCAGGTGCCGGATGATATTGCGCTGATCCACCACTGGCTGAGCAGTGAGCATGCTCGCTACTGGGGAATGCAGGACATGAATGAAAACCAACTGGCGGATTTTTATCGTCAGTTACCTGAGTCGGGCACCGGTGAGGGGTTTCTTGGTTTCCATGAAGGGCGCCCGGTGTGCCTGATCGAGAGTTACGATCCCCGTCGCGATCCGGTGGGAGCCCATTATCCGGTGCAGCCTGGTGATCGCGGCATGCACGTGCTGGTGGCGCCCAGCCGGACACCGGTATCCGGTTTCACCCGTGCCGTTTTTGCCGGGGTCATGGACTTCATGTTCCGGGATCAGGGGGCGCGGCGGGTGGTTGTGGAGCCGGATGAACGCAATGAGCGCATTCACACCCTGAACCGGTTTGGCGGTTTTGTGTACGCCAATACCATTAAGCTGGATACCAAGGTGGCGGCCCTGGCCTTCTGTTGCCGTGAGCAGTTCCTGGATTCCCCGGCCGCCATGCTGATCGCGGCACGGCGGGAAACCTGCGGGGATCTGTTGCGTCTTGCCCCGCAGCGCGCGGCAGCTCATCTGTCGCCGGCGGTCTGGGAACAGGTCAACCGGGTGCAGATCCGCAAGAGCCTGGCAGAGCTGGCCCATGAGCGTCTGCTGACGCCGCAACCCGTTGCAGGGGAAGCGGGGGTCTACACGGTTCACACTGACAAGGAAGGCATTGTCTACCGTTTTCGGGCTCGCCGCCTGGCACTGAACCACTGGCTGGTGGAGCCCGGCAGCATCGAAAAAACCGTGGATGGGGAGCCGGCCTTGCTGGATGCCCTGGCCATGATCATCGAGTTGCAACACACCCTGGGCATCCGCGAGGCCATGATGCCGACCTACATGGAGGAAATCGCCAGCACCCTGTATGGCAGTGCCTACAAGTTGCAACGGCCGGTGCCGGATGCGGAAGGCCTGGTGGATGCGGATTTCCAGCAGATTGAAGCCACCATGAGCGAAGGCCACCCCTGCTTTCTCGCCAATAATGGTCGTATTGGTTTTGATGTACTGGACTACCCGTCCTACACCCCGGAAGCCGGCTCGCCGGTGCAGTTGATCTGGCTCGCAGCGCACCGGGACTACACAGTGTTTGCCGCCAAGGAGGGGCTGGACTACGAGGCGTTGATGACCCATGAACTGGGTGAGGGCCAGCGGCTGGCGTTTGATGCCATGCTCCGCGAGCAGGGCGTAAAACCCAGGGACTACCACCTGATCCCGGTCCATCCCTGGCAGTGGTATAACAAGCTGGCAAGCGTATTTTCCGCTGATCTGGCCGAGCGCAAGCTGATTTGCCTGGGCAAGGGGGAAGACCGTTACCAGGCGCAGCAGTCCATCCGTACTTTTTATAACCTGGACCAGCCGGAAAAGCGTTACGTGAAAACGGCCATTTCCGTACTCAATATGGGCTTCATGCGAGGCCTGTCGCCGTATTACATGAGCACCACGCCAGCGATCAATGACTTCCTGCATGGTTTGGTCAACCAGGATCCGGAACTGGCCGATACCGGCTTCACACTGCTGCGGGAAGTGGCGGGCGTGGGGTATCGGCAGCGTCATTTCGAGGAGGCGGTGGATCAGTACAGTGCCTATCGCAAGATGCTGTCGGCCCTGTGGCGGGAAAGCCCGCTGGATCTGCTGGAAGAGGGGGAAGGGCTGATGACCATGGCGGCACTGCTGCATGTGGATAGCAATGGTCAGGCCTTGCTGCCGGCCCTGATTCGCCGTTCGGGCATGACGCCGCAGGCCTGGCTGGCCGAGTACCTGCGCTGTTATTTACGCCCGTTGATGCATTGCTTTTACCAGCATGATCTGGTGTTCATGCCCCACGGGGAAAACCTGATCATGGTGATGAAAGACGGGGTGCCCCGGCGCGCCATCATGAAAGACATCGCCGAGGAATGCGCCATTCTCAATACCGAGGTGATGCTGGCGGACAAGATCCGGCGGCTGGCCGTGGACGTGCCTGAAGACCTGAAAGTGCTGTCACTGCTGACCGATGTGTTCGACTGCTTCTTCCGCTTTATGGCGGCGATTCTGGTGGAGCATGAAGTGATGGAAGAGGACAGCTTCTGGGCCCAGGTGGCGGAATGCGTGCATGCCTATCAGGCGGATCATCCACAACTGGCCGATAAATTTGCCCGCCATGACCTCTTTGCCCCGGAATTCACCCTGTCATGCCTCAACCGGCTGCAGCTGGCCAATAACCAGCAGATGGTGGACCTGGCCGATCCGGCCAGTGCGCTACAGTTTGCAGGTACCCTGGTGAACCCTATCGCCCGCTGGGCAAGGGTGCCGGAAAAGCAGGCAGAGAGCGCTTGAGAGCACGGTCCGCCGTGGATGCTGTTTCCGTGAGGGTTTTCCCTTGCGGGAGCAGGATGGTGCAGGGAATGAGAAATAGGGGCTGCGGGGCGTAATGGCCAGAGCCGGTCTCTGGGGGCGCAGCGCTATTCATTGCAATGAGCCGCCAGCCGGGCATGACAGAGGGGAACCAAAAAAGGCCTCGCGATGCGAGGCCTTTTGATATCTGGTGCCCGGAGGCGGAATCGAACCACCGACACGGGGATTTTCAATCCATATCGAGGGGGTGTTTGGTGGCGTTAATTTGCGCCTATTTTTCCTTGATAATCAGTACACTGCCTTTAAAAGCAACGCCTTGTCTTAACCCTTGTTAACCCCTTTCAATTAGCAGAAAATTCCTACACAGTTCCTACATGGCTCCTACATGAAATTTAGGGGCGTATTTCTGCGGAAATAGAGCGGCTCTCGTAAAAGCAGTTTTTTGAGTCCAAAAAAGAAAGCCCCGGAGGTGCGGCAACACCCCCAGGGCTGACCAAAGGGCAATATGGAGGATTCCCCCTTGGCACAGGCAAAGCGTACACCAAACCGCACCCATTTCACCCCTGAGCGTATCCGCAAGGCGAAGTGCCCACAGGGCCGCCAGCAACTGCTGGTCTGGGATGACGACCCCCGCAGTCTGGGGCTGCGTGTCACGGCCAGTGGCGCAAAGTCCTATGTGTTCGAGTTCCGGTTACATGGCAGGAACGGGCGCACCACCATTGGGTCAATCGAGGCGTGGGACATTGCCGCCGCCAGAGCGGAAGCACGCCGGTTACAGGTGCTGGTGGATTCCGGCACAGACCCCCGCGACGAAAAGGCCGCACAGGCTCGCCAGAAAGAGCGAGAGCGCCACGAGAAGCAACGGCAGGCCGTTACCCTTGGTGAGTTGTGGCCGGAGTACGTGGAGGCAAACAGCAAGCACTGGAGCGAGAACCACCAGAAAGACCACCAGAAGGCGATACAGACGCCGGGGCTGCCGCGCCAGCGTTCCAAGCTGAAAACCAAGGCGGGGCCGCTGTATGCGCTTGCTGATGTGCGCCTGGTAGACCTGACGCCGGATCGGCTGGAGCGCTGGTTGCTGGAAGAATCCAAGAGCAGGCCCACGGCGGTGGGTCGCGCCTTTCGGTTGCTGCGGGCGTTCCTTCACTGGTGCGAGGATCAGCCCCGGTATCAGGGACTGGCGGCCCCGTCGGATGTGCTTACCAAGAAAGTGCGCAAGGCGGTGGCTTCTCCCAAGGCCAAGACGGATTGCCTACAGAAAGAGATGCTGGCGGACTGGTTCAAGGCTGTTGGCCAGCATGAAAACCCGGTTGTGACCGCCTATCTGGAAGCCCTGTTGCTTACCGGAGCCCGCCGCGAAGAAATGGCCCGGTTGAAATGGGCCGATGTGGATTTCCGGTGGCGGAGCCTGACCCTTGGCGACAAGGTAGAGGGCGAGCGCGTTATTCCCCTGACCCCCTATCTGGCCAGCAAGCTATACGCACTGCCCCGCCGCAATGAGTGGGTATTCAGTAGCGCCACGTCTGAATCCGGCAGGCTCACGGATGTTTACCGCGCTCACCAGCGTGCGGTGGCCATGGCTGGGCTGCCCCATACCACCTTTCACGGCTTGCGCCGTTCCTTCGGCACCTTGGCGGAATGGATGGAATGCCCGGTGGGCATCGTGGCGCAAATTCAGGGCCACAAGCCAAGCGCCCTTGCCGAAAAGCACTACCGCCAGCGCCCCCTGGATCTGTTGCGAAAGTGGCACACCAGTATCGAGAGCTGGATTCTGGAACAGGCCGGGCTGGAGCAGCCAGACCCCAAGGCGAAGTTGAAAAAACTGGGGCTGGCCAGCTAGGGAGGTAAAGCATGGAAGCAAAGCCGCGTGTGGTGCGCTTGGGAAGGAAGCAATACCGGGCGTTTTTCGAGGTCGTGAAGCGGGAGACTGGTGCGGTATTGGCTGTTATGTCGGCTGCTGAGATGGGAGGTTGCTGGGGGATGTATAACCCGATGGCGGTGCCTGTCCAGATAGACGCTAAAGACCCTAATTCAATGTTTGCTGAGAAGGCGGCCATTACCCTGGCGGACCGGATCAATGTGAGGCGTTTGAAGTCGGCAAAGCGGCCAGAAATGGATTGGCATTCCGTACCTGATGACAAGGTGTATGAGTTTGTTTTGTGGCATGAGATCGGCCACAGGATGAACAACTTTTATATCCCAGATGTGTGGCGGGCGGTTGATGGTCTTGAGCGCGGCGGCATGGAGCTGTTTGGGAGGGCGAAGCGAGCCAATGAGGTGCTGGCGGATCGGTACGCCTGGGGGCGCTTGTTTCCAGATAGAAGGTTTCCGGTGCGTGGGGATTTGCCGAGAGAGCAATGCCGCGAGCTGAGTCGAGATATTGAGCATATCAGCACCCTTGTTGAGCTGAGGGAGATTCGTCCGCCAGCGCTTCCTCTTGGTCAGTACGATTACGTTCCCTTGAGTATGCTGAAAAGCGACAGGCTGGCTGCTTACGTTGGCCCTGACGCCGCAATGAGAGAGGTGGCGGCATGAGTCATTGGGAGGAAAGCGACGAATACAGGCGGGATCTTGAACAGTTGGATTGGGAGCGTGAAATATCCCGGCGCAATGGCTTTGAGATTGATTTGGCGCTTGATACTGCTGGGCAAGTGAGAATAGAGGTACGTCATGCTGTGCCTGGTTGGGCAGGCTGGGAGCTCTCAATGGTTTTACATGAGTTGGTCTATGAGTGGATGAAAAAACGTAACCCATACCATCTAGATTTGGCTTCAGCATGTTGCCTTCAGCATGGCGTGCCGCCCACTCCCACTCTATGGCGGCTAATGGGGGAGCTGGCGCAGATGAGGGTCAATGGTGAAGCACCAGCAGGTACGCCTGAGAAGGTTCTAAACGACAAGGCCAGACAAAGCACCCTGATTCTGATGGCGAACCTGATTTTTCATGGTGCTACCGACAATGTGGCGGCTAGCAAAGCGGCAAAAAATCATGCCGACCGCTACCCAGGACTAAAGCAGTACAAAGCTAGGGAACCTCTGAAAAACTCCCCGACTTTGCCATAATCAGGGCTTTCTATCAGCCACTTTCCGGGAATGCCATGAGCCAGCTGACTTTTGCCGAAGCCGAATATGAACACAAGAAGCGCAAGACCCGGCGGGAAGTGTTCCTTGAGAAGTTGGATCAGTTGCTACCCTGGAAGGCGCTGGAGTCCACGATTGCGGTCTATTCCGCCTCTGGCAGCACTGGCCGGCCGCCGTATGCGCTATCGAGCATGCTTCGCATTCATGTCATGCAGATCATCTACAACCTGAGTGATCCGGCGATGGAAGATGCCTTGTATGAGATCGAGTCTATGCGCCGTTTCGCAGGGATTCGGCTCTCTCGGGTTCCTGATGAGACAACGATCCTGAACTTCCGGCACCTGCTGGAGCAGCACACTCTTGGCAAGAAGCTGTTCAAGAAGATCAACCGTCAGTTGGCACGACATGGCCTGATGGTTCGGGAAGGCAGCATCGTTGATGCGACGATTATCGAAGCGCCCAGCTCGACGAAGAACAAAGGTAAGGCTCGTGATCCGGAGATGCACCAGACCAAGAAAGGCAATCAATGGCACTTTGGCATGAAGTGCCATATTGGCGTCGATGACACGGTGGGTCTGATTCATAGCCTTGCCACTACCGCCGCGAATGAGCATGACCTGACGGCATCAGACCAGCTTTTGCATGGCAAAGAGAAACGTGTCTGGGGAGACGCGGGTTATTGCGGTATCGAGAAACGCGAAGAGCACAAGAACCGTAAAGTGGATTGGTTTATCGCTGAGCGTCCTGGTAAGCGCTCCACGATGTCGAAGGTTGCGCTGGAATGCGAAACCATCAAAGCCAGCGTACGTGCCAAAGTGGAACATCCCTTCCGAGTGATCAAAGGCATGTTCGGTTACAGCAAGGTTCGCTACCGGGGTCTGGCGAAAAATACCAACCGGCTCTATCTCCTGGCGGGGCTGCACAACCTGTTGAGGGTGAAACGGGTGCTGCTGCCCTAGGGGCAGTGCGCCTGATTGCCGCTAAAGTGCGGCAATCAGGCGAAAAAATGAACACTCAAGAGTGAATTGTGGCCTGAATTTGATGGCAGAAGCCTGTTGATCATCGTAAAGGCGAAAAAAGCGAGTTATTCAGACCTTCCCTAGCACCTTGCTGAAGGAGTATGCCGCACGGTTCAGAAAGACAGGGTTTCAGGATGAGCTATTTGCTGTTTGGGAAAAGCACCAAGATGAAGCCGTTAGACAGCAATGGCAGAAAATCCTTTCTGAATTGGATGATGCGGATGATGAAATGAAGGGGAGTCGGAGATAGGGGAAAAAAAGAATTTGGATTTTTCCCCTCCCATTTTGTTTGGTATGTGAAGAATAAAGGGCGGACTAACGAATTGGAGTTCGCTCAAATGAAAGTAAATCAATCCAACGGCCTAACCACGGTTCAATTCGGCGCACAAATCGGCATCAAGCCTGAATCCATCCGTGTGCGCCTCTGCCAGACCGGCAGTTACTTCGGTGTTACCCCTCGCAAACTTCCCAATGGGCGGTTGTTGTGGCCCGCTGATGCGGCGGAACAGTTGCTGGGAGAGGAGGGCGCGGCATGAGAGAGAATCGGCCCGCCCCCGCTGCGAACGGGGACAAGACCAAACCGAAGCAAGCCAATGATACTGCGCCCCGCAAGCCGGGGAAACAGGCCCGCATCCTGCTGGTGTTCTATCGCGGCCACAGCCTCCACCGTTTCGAGGCTGAACATATTGGCGACCACTGCCTACACTCCACCATAAGCGCCCTGTTTAACGGTTACGGGCTGGTGTTCGACCGTGAGCGCGTGAAGGTGCCTAACCGTTTCGGAACGCAAACCACCGTGACAGAGTACCGCCTGGCTGGATCTTCCAGAGAGAAAGCGGCCCGGCTTTTGAGTCGCTGGGGTGTGCCGGTTGATCCGCCAGCACCTGAGCAGGCTACAGGCTGAGCAGTATGGCAAGGCAGAGGAAGGCCAAAGGGCCGCCCGGTGGCTTTGCTGGTATCCCGCGCATAGTTATCGAGCATCCTGATTTTCGCGGGGTATCGAGTACGGCCAAGGTGGTGCTGCTGGTGCTTGCGTATCAATACCGGGGCGGCAATAACGGAGACCTGAGCGCAGCCCCCAGCTTGCTAAAGGGCTGGGGCATCGCTTCCAAGGTTACAGTGAATAAGGCCATTCAGGAGTTGATGCTGGCCCGGTTAATTATTCGTACCCGAGAGGGGCGGTTTATGAACCCTGGAGGGCGGTGCGCATTGTACGCACTGAGCTGGCAGCCCATTGATGAATGCCAAGGTAAGCATGATGCGCAGCCGACCACTACGCCCCCTCGAAAATTTACATTGGAGCGGCGGCCATGAACAAAACGCCCGGCACAGAAAATGACCCTAGTGGTATCAAAAAATGTACCCAAACGCTGAAAAAGCAACCAATTTTCAGCCCTAAAAAGGGGGCGTGGTATCAAAAAATGAACCGATGGCGTGTCCAGCCTGGTACAGAAAATGAACCCCTTATTAAGTTACCAAGGGGTAGGGGTGTTTTCTGTATCAATCAGGGAGGTATCAGGCATGGCGAAATTTAAGCGCGGCCAGTCCGGCAACCCGGCAGGCAAGCCCAGGGGAGCCCGCAGCCGCTTCACCAAGATGCGCGAGAAGCTGGAGGCCGACTTGCCTGACCTGCTGGACGCCACCAAGCAAGCGGCGCTGGCTGGTGACATGACGGCCATGCGCTTGCTGTTGGAGCGTACCTTGCCGCCACAGAAAGCCACGGCAGCCACGGTGAGTATACCCGCGCTGGAAAAGGCGTCAGGGCTTACGGAGAAAGCGGACGTGGTGCTGGCGGCAGTGGGGCGGGGTGAGCTGCCCCCGGACGTTGGCGCGTCCCTGGTGGATGGCCTGACCCGTATGGCGAAGCTGAAAGAGCTGGATGAAATCGAGCGGCGATTACTGGCACTGGAGGAACAGCGACAATGAATACGCGAACCCTGAACCGGCTAGCCCGCCTGGAGCAAGGCGGCGGTGAACCTGTCGTGATCCTGGTGATGCGTCCCGCGGCGACCCCGCAGCCCTTCCGAGGCTACCGGGTGACCTGGCCGGACGGTGAGAACGATTACCCCGGCGAGGATCCGGCCAGCTTGAAAACGGTAATCAGAAGCGAGGCGGCGCACAGGCTGCCTGCTGGGGTGTTTGCGCTACAGGTGCGGGAGTTAGCGGCATGAAACGGTTGCGTGAACGTCTGGCGGTACTGGAGGCCACTACCGGGGAGCCCATGGAACACTGGATACATTGCTATAGCGGCCCAGGTGGTGATGGCTGGGAGTGCCTGCCGGGTAATGGGTTGTCGGCCAACGTGCTGCGCCGCCCTGGCGAGGATGGTGCCAGCCTGGAAGGCCGGGCGCGGGAGGTGATGGCGGCGCTGCGCCGGAAAGGTGGTCCGGCTGGCCCTGTAGTATATTTTTTCGGAATCGACCGCGCCCACTAGCCCCTGTCCTGAATGCCTGCCCCTTCCCCCTGTTCGCTGAACACTTACTGAACGCTCATTGAGTCCGCAGTGAAGTGACGACCACAGTGCCGAGTGCTGTCCGCACGTCATGCGGACACGGTGCGGACGAATCACGATTTATCGAGAGCGCTACCAGAGTGCTACCCGAACCCTGGTCGGGTGTGGGTTTTCGTTGGGTTACGGGGTGATGATAAGCGGGGAGGATGGAGCCAAAATCTTCAACGATTTCCTACATGGCTCCTACATGAAAAAGCCCGGCAAGAGCCGGGCTTCTCAAAAATGGCCTAAGCCATTGTTTTATATGGTGCCCGGAGGCGGAATCGAACCACCGACACGGGGATTTTCAATCCCCTGCTCTACCGACTGAGCTATCCGGGCAATCAGGGCGCGTATTAAAGCGGCTCGGGCCGGAGGCGTCAAGCCATCAGCGTTTATTTGTTCGCATCGTGAGCAGGAGGTACGTAACCCTCGGCTTTTTCGTAGTTCTCATTGTTCAGAAAACGATCACGTTGTTCATCCAGAAAGCGTTTAGCCTCCGGGTCCATCACGTTCAGGTGTTTTTCGTTGATCAGCATGGTCTGCTCGTGCAGCCACTCCTGCCAGGCCTTGCGCGATACATTGTCGAAGATGTCCTGCCCCTTGGGACCGGGAAAGGGGGGGCGCTCCAGCCCTTCCTGTTCGCTCTGGTATTTGCGGCAGAAAACCGTGCGACTCATAACGTCTCCATGGTGAGGAATGGGTATGGCAGGACTATAACATGCTCGTTTGCTTTGGGCGGTCGAGCCGACCCAGTAGTTTCTTGACCGGGGCAGCCAGCCCCAGCTCGCCGGGAGCGCTGGGGTCTACCCAGCGACCGCTGCTGTCGCGGGTGCCGATGGTTTGCACCGGGATCTCCAGCGGCGTGATATCCAGGTGGAAGTGGCTGAAGGTGTGACGAAAACCTTGCAGGGCCTGTGGTGTGTCACTGGCGTTAAGTGCGCGCTGGGCCAGGGCCTCGTCGAAAAGATCGATTGCTTCCGTCTGTGGGAAACACCAGAGGCCGCCCCAGATGCCCGATGAGGGACGGGGTTCCAGCCACACCCGGCCTTGCGCATCCCGCAGGATCAGCATCACGGTGGTGCGTACCGGCAGGGCTTTTTTCGGCTTGCGGCCGGGATAGTCCTGCGGGTTGTCATTGGCATGGGCCTGGCAGTGATTTTGTACCGGGCAGGCGCTGCAGTTCGGAGTGCCGCGGGTGCAGACGGTGGCGCCCAGATCCATCATGGCCTGGGTGTAGTCGGCCAGCCGCTGGTGGGGGGTGTAATGCTCTGCCAGTTCCCAAAGGCGGTTTTCCACCGGTTTCTTGCCGGGCCAGCCTTCCACCGCATGCAGCCGCGCCAGTACCCGCTTCACATTGCCGTCGAGGATGGCGGCGCGGATGCCACGACTCTGGGCCAGAATGGCGCCGGCGGTAGAGCGGCCGATGCCGGGCAGGGCGGCGACTTCTTCCACGGTGTGAGGGAAATCGCCATCATGCTCCGCCACCAATGTCTGGGCGCACTTGTGCAGGTTGCGGGCACGGGCGTAGTAGCCCAGCCCGGTCCACAGGTGCAGCACTTCGTCCTGGCCGGCCCTTGCCAGGTTGTGCACATCCGGGAACCGTTCCATGAACCGTTGGAAGTAGGGGATCACGGTGGTGACCTGGGTCTGCTGCAGCATGATCTCCGAGATCCACACCTGATAGGGTGTGCGCGGGTGCTGCCAGGGGAGGCTCTGGCGGCCGTGCTGATCGTACCAGGCGAGCACGGAGTCGCTGAAAGTGGTGGCATCGATAGGGGAGGGGCTACGCATGCGGCGAGTTGTACCCGGAAACGCCGGGTAGGGCAAGAGCATTGGCTTGGTTGTCTGGAGAGGGCAAGGCCGGAGCGTTTGTGGGTCGCTCCGGCCAGGTACGAACGGCAGTTAGTTGAACAGCTTTTTCAGGCCTTCTTTGAGTTGCTTGTCCACTTCTTCCTTTGCCTTATTCTTGGCTGCGTCTTTGATCACTTCCTCGGCGGTGTCACCTTCGCCTTCAATACCCAGCTTGTCCTTGAGCTTCTGCTGGGCCGCTTTGGCGGCGACTTGCTTGCCGATGTCCTTGAAGCCGGATTTGTCCGGGCCGCACCATTTTGCAGGGCTGCCGCCCAGGTTGCCTTCACAGCGCAGCGGCCAGGTGGTGCCCTCCAGATATTTGGAGGTGCCCAGTTCCGGGGACTGCATGCCGATTTTCAGATCGAAATCCTGATTGAGGATATTCATCCAGCCGTTGCCGGAGATTTCGCCTTTGCTGAGCACCGCATTGAGGCTGTCCAGATAGGCCACGTTTTTCTCCAGACGGGCCTTGCTGGTCAGATCCACGATCTTGGTGTCTTCGGACAGGGCGCTGGGCAGCTTGCCGGATTCCTGGTTGGGTATCAGGGCAGCCGCCAGGCCCTGGAACTGGCCAAGCATATCGTTCACGCCGCCCACCAGGGTCTGGTAGAGGTTGAGGCCGCGTACAGTGGCATCCGCCAGGGACATGTCGATGGTGCCTTTTGCGGAATCCATCAGCGCCTTTTCACTGTTGCCGCTGGCGCTATAACTGCCGTTCATGGCGAAGATGCCCTTGGCCAGATCATCTTCCAGTGCCAGCTGCACCAGAGGCTGGATCTGCACACTGGTGACGGTGTTGCTGGCGGTGATCTTCGGGGTCTTGCCGGAGGCATCCAGTTTGCCCCTGGCGGTGAAGCTGCCGCCCAGGGTCTCGCCGCTGGCTTCGGTAAGCTGCAGGATGCCGTTGTTGGCTGAGACCGCAAACTTCAGGTTGCTGGCGTCGATGGTGTCGTATTTCAGGCTGCCGATGCGCAGTTTGCCGTCCATGACCAGCGGACGCAGCGCATCGACCGGAATTAGTTCCGCGGTGGACAGGTTGGCGGTGCCGCCGTCCTTGCCGCCGCCGGCGGCTGCGGTGGCCGGCTCATCCGAGGAAGGTGGCATGTAGCCATCCAGGATGATCTGATCCAGTGCCAGGTCAAAGATGATCTTGCCGCTTTCCAGACTGGCCAGCCCGGCGCTGCCGCTCAGGGTGCTGTCATCCAGAGTGATCTTCAGTGGGTTGGCCATGACACTGCCTGGCTTGCCGCCCAGGGTGGCTTCCATGGCAATGTTGCTAAGCGCCTTGCTGTCGCTGGTCTCGATGGGGGCTTCACCGATGGCTTCCAGCACCTTGTTGGCGTCAAACGCTGCCGTGGCCAGTTTGCCGCTGAGCTGCATATCGCCAGTGAGAGCAGTGATGTCGATATTGCCGCGGGTTTCGGTGCCGGCGGCGGTGAGCAGCAGGTCCTTGATGGAGACAGTGTCCTCGTTGAGGTTCACGTCGAGCTTCTGCTCCAGATGGACATCCACCGGCATGGTGGTAGCGCCGGCGATGTTGGCGTCCAGTTTCATCGGATCAAGGATGAAATGGTTGGCGTCCAGATTGGCGGTGAGTGTAGTGTCCAGATTCATGTCCACGCGCATGTCGCTCTGGTCCTGATAACGCAGGGACATCTGCAGCGGGAAGGCCTCGTCCAGATTCACGTCCTGAGCATTCAGATTGAAATGCTCTACCACGATATCGGTACCGTCGCCGCTGTGGCGATAGCGCACCTTGCCGTCGGTCACGGCCACGCTGGGAATGGTCAGGGGGATATCCAGGCTGCTGCTGCCTTCCTCGTCAGCGGCGGGTGCTTCCTCCTCAGGCGTTTCCTCTGCCGCGGTTTGCGGGCCAATCTGTTCCCAGTTGGCGCCATCCGGTCCATCGGTCAGGTTCACATCCAGGCCGGCCAGGGTGATGCCGTCCATCTCCACCTGGCCGTAAAGCAGGGGAAGCACGGCAACACTGACGCTGGCGGCGTCTAGAGCCGCGAACAGCTCTTCCTCATCGGCGATGCGTGCCTCGGTGCGGCCCAGGCTGACGCCCAGCGATGGCCAGAATTGCCAAGCAAGATCGCCCTGGATATCCAGTGTCAGATTGGCCTGCTCCCTGGCCTGCTTTTCAATTTCCGGTTTGAACTCGTTGGGATCAATAACCTGCGTGATCACAAAAACGGCAATGGCCAATAGCAGAATGATGGCAAAAACTGTGATCAGCAAAATTTTTATCAAGCGTCCCATGGAGCTCTCCTTGCGTGTTGGACGATGGATCAGGATTATACCAGTCGGAAACAACTGACCATAACTTAGCATTGATGGCGTGAGTTTAGGGGAAGGACCTTTGCAAAAGTTCCAATTTTCAGTGTTGACGCTTCTGTTGATGTGGTGCGGCCTGGCAACGGCCGCACAAGGCAGGACGGTGGCACTGGCTGATGCCAGGGATAAGGTACTGCTGGGCGAGTACATGCAGGTACTGGAAGACCCGGAAGGGGACTGGACCCTGGATCAGGTACGAGACCAGTTTGCCAGCCGTTTTCGCAACAGCGAAAGCAGTGCCCTGAATTTCGGCTTCACCCGCAGCACTTTCTGGTTGCGGATCGCCGTGGATACCACCGGGGTGGAGGGTAGCTGGTTTCTGGTGGAGCGCCATCCGATCCTGGACGAGTTGACGCTTTACGCCCCTGACGGGCAGGGCAATTACAGTGCCCTGGAAGTAGGGGATACACGGGATTTTGGCCAGCGACCCATGAAACACCGGGCTTTTGTATTTGGCCTGGAAACCGAAGATCCCGGAGTGAAAGAGTATTACCTGAAGGTGCGCGGTAAAGGCGCGCTGAACATGATGCCGGTGCTTTACAGCGCCAAGGGGCTGGTGGAGTTTACTTATCTTGAGCAGTTGATGCAGGGTCTGTTTTACGGCTCCCTGGGGATCATGCTGATCTATAACCTGCTGCTCTATCTCTCCCTGCGCGACAATGTGCATCTGCATTTCGTGATGTTTCTGGGCGGGATCATTTTCTTCAATATCAATGTCAGCGGTTTTGGGCTGCAGTACCTGTGGCCGGAAACGCCCAAGATCAACGAGTACTTCTGGCTGAGTACCTATGTGATTTCCCTGGCGTTGGCACTGTATTCCCGACAGTTCCTGCAGCTGGCCCAGCGTTTCCCCCGCTATGATCGTCTTCTCAAGCATTACCTGATGCTGATCGGCGGTGCTTTCCTGCTGCAGTGGTTTATGGAGCCACCCTGGACCTACCACCTTTCCACGGTGATTGCGCTGATGACCGTAGTGCTGTTCAGCTGGCTGGGCTGGATGGTCTGGCGGCAAGGGTTTCGAGTGGCACGGCTCTATGTGCTGGCCTGGTCGGTGTTTCTGCTAACTATTTTCCTGTTTGCCATGGGCAACCTGGGCCTTATGCCCTACAGCGTATTCGTGCCTTATCTGCCGCATTTCGGCGCCCTGTGGGTGGTGGTAATGCTGTCCCTTGCCCTGGGCGACCGTATTCGTTTCCTGGAGACCGAACGCAAGCAGCTGGCCCATGAGGCACAACAGAATCTGGAGCGGCATCTGGCCGATATTGAGCAGATGAACCAGGACAAGTCCATGTTCCTGCAGTACATCAGTCACGAGCTGAATACGCCGATCAACTGGATCGGTGCGGCCGACTCCCTGGGTCAGGATGCCCAGGGTGATCAGGAGGTGGATGTCTGGGCCATGGTGCGCAAGGGGCAGCGACGGCTGACCGGTATCGTCAGCACCTCGCTGCGCTATTTCGACTTGTCCGACCGTAACCAGCCGCCTCCGGTGGGTAACTGTCAGCCGATGTGGGTGCTGGATGCGATTCTGCGTGAGCAGGCGGGGCGGATTGAGCAAAGCGGCATCGCCGTGCGCAATCGGGTGTCACCGAATCTGCGGGTCAACGCCAGTGAGGGTGAGCTTCAGGAGGTATTGTCCATTGGCCTGGATAATGCCCTGCGTTTCAGTGCCGAAGGCGGCAGTGTGGATCTTTCCAGTGAAGTGGATGTGCCCGGTGGTTACGCGGAGATTCGTATTCGGGACGAAGGCAAGGGCGCCACGGCGGAGCAGCTTGAGCATATTCTGGAGCCGTTCTTTGTGATGGGATCGCGTCACCACGAGGAAGGCTTCGGTCTGTCACTGGCCATGGCCCGGGTGATGATCGAGCAGGTGGATGGCCAGCTATGGGCGGAAAGTCCGGGGCCCGGGCAGGGCTTTACCCTGCATATCCGTCTGCCGCTCTCGGACATGCAGGCGCCGCGGGCATAACCGTTACCGCCCGGTGTACAGATCAGCGGGGTTGCTCGCATTCCCGGGGCAAGGCCAGTATCGCTCCCAGTTGTTGGCCGATAAGCCGCAGGAAGTCCTTGCCCACTCCCCGGCCCCGGGTGGCCGGGTGTACCACCACCCAGTCCAGCTCGGGCCGATCTTCTTCTACCAGCGCCACTGCCACTCGCTTGCCGTTGAAATGGGCGGCAAACAGGCGTTTGCCGCCAGCGGCCACCGCCGCGTCCAGTTTTTCCCGGTATTGTGGGTCATCGCGCAGCACTTGATCGAAGGTGGCGGCCTGTTCCGGCGATAATGGGTGGGATTCAGCACTGATCGGCATGGAATTGCTCCGCTGGTTAGGCTCTGTCAGGGTGCGTATAATAACCGGCCCACTGCCCTGGGTAACCCCTGGAGATATAGATGAGCAAGCGCAGCGCCTCTGTTGAGCGCAACACCCTGGAAACCCAGATCCAGGTCTCCATCAATCTGGATGGCACCGGCCAGTGCAAACTGGATACCGGCCTGCCGTTCCTGGAGCACATGCTGGACCAGGTGGCCCGCCATGGCCTGGTGGATATCGAGATCAAGGCCAAGGGGGATTTGCACATCGATGCCCACCACACGGTGGAAGACATCGGCATTACCTTGGGTCAGGCGTTTACCAAAGCCATTGGCGACAAGAAAGGGGTGCGCCGTTACGGCCACGCCTATGTGCCGCTTGATGAAGCCCTGTCCCGCGTGGTGCTGGACCTGTCCGGCCGTCCCGGCCTGGAAATGTTCGTGGACTTTACCCGGGGCAGCATCGGCGGCTTCGATGTGGACCTGTTCTACGAATTCTTCCAGGGGCTGGTGAACCACGCCATGATCACCCTGCACATCGATAACCTGCGCGGCAAGAACGCCCACCATCAGGCAGAGACCGTGTTCAAGGCCTTTGGCCGTGCCCTGCGCATGGCGGTGGAGCAGGATCCGCGCATGAGCGGCATTACCCCGTCCACCAAGGGCACCCTGAGCGAAAGCGAATAATTGGCCGGACGTATTTATGAGTGATGTAGTTGCCGTTATTGATTACGGCATGGGCAATCTGCACTCCGCCGGCAAGGCGCTGGAGAAGGTGGCCAGTGGTCAGCAGATCGTCATTACCGGTGACCCGGATCAGGTGCGAGCGGCAGACCGGGTGGTGTTCCCCGGTGTGGGCGCCATCCGTGACTGTATCGCGGTGCTGCGCGAGACTGGTCTGGACCGGGCCATTCTGGATGTGATTGCCGCCGGCAAGCCGGTGCTGGGTATCTGCGTGGGCATGCAGGCCCTGATGGCACGCAGTGAGGAAAACAACGGTGTGGATTGTCTGGGCGTGTTTGATGGTCAGGTCACCTTTTTTGGTGAATTGCAGAGCGATACCGGCGGTCGCCTGAAGGTGCCGCACATGGGCTGGAACCAGGTACGCCAGGGTATGGCGCATCCCATGTGGGCAGGTATTGCCGATAACACCCGTTTCTACTTCGTACACAGCTACTGCGTTACCGGGCTGACCGATGAGGAAGTGGCGGGCCGTTGTGATTACGGTCTGACTTTTGCCGCAGCGGCGACCAGAAAGAATGTTTTTGCGGTGCAGTTCCACCCGGAAAAGAGCGCCGATGCCGGCCTGACCCTGCTGGAAAATTTTCTACGCTGGCGGCCCTGATTCAGCGGCAGAACCGCTGTCAGCACAAACTACTATTTCATGTGCTGCCCTTCTGCGAGGGCAGCCTTCGTTTTGAGACCTAGCTATGCTTTTGATTCCCGCCATTGATCTGAAAGACGGTAAATGTGTACGCCTGAAGCAGGGACGCATGGAAGACGATACGGTGTTTTCCGATGATCCTGTGGCGGTGGCCAGCCACTGGGTGGAGCGCGGTGCCCGTCGTCTGCATCTGGTGGACCTGAACGGTGCCTTTGCTGGTGAGCCGGTGAATGGCGATATCGTCAAGGCGATTGCCAAGGCGCACCCGGATCTGCCGATCCAGATCGGTGGCGGCATTCGCAGCCCGGAAATCATCCAGGCCTATCTGGATGCCGGGGTGCAGTGGGTCATTATCGGCACCAAGGCGGTTAACGAGCCGCAGTTCGTCAAGGAAATGTGCCAGCAGTTCCCCGGCCACATCATCGTTGGTCTGGATGCCAAAGACGGCAAGGTTGCCACCGATGGCTGGGCCAATGTCACGGATGTGGACGTGATTGATCTGGCCAAACAGTTCGAAAACGATGGTGTCTCTGCCATCGTCTATACCGACATCAGCCGTGACGGCATGTTGCAGGGCGTCAATGTGGACGCCACCGTGCGACTGGCCCAGTCCATGTCTATCCCGGTGATTGCCTCCGGCGGCATCACCAATCTTGATGATGTGCGTAACCTGTGTGCAGTGGCGGATCAGGGCATCAGTGGTGCCATTACCGGTCGCGCCATCTACGAGAACACCCTGGACTTCGGCGAAGGCCAGGCACTGTCCGACGAACTGATCGGCGCCTGACGGGGACGCATTATGGGCTTAGCCAAACGCATTATTCCGTGTCTCGATGTGGACGCCGGCCGGGTGGTCAAGGGCGTGCAGTTCGTTGACATTCGCGATGCCGGTGACCCGGTGGAGATTGCCAAGCGCTACAACGACGCCGGCGCTGACGAAATTACCTTTCTGGATATCACCGCCAGCCACCAGGAGCGCGATACCACCTTGCACACGGTGGAGCAGATCGCCAGCCAGGTGTTTATTCCGCTCACCGTGGGTGGCGGCGTACGGACTCTGGAGGATATCCGCAACCTGCTCAATGCCGGTGCCGACAAAGTGGGGATCAACTCGGCGGCGGTGCACAACCCGGAATTTGTCCGCGAGGCGGCAGAGCGGTTCGGTTCCCAGTGCATCGTGGTAGCCATTGATGCCAAGAAGGTCAGTGCCGAGAGTGAAACCAATCGCTGGGAAATCTTCACCCATGGCGGGCGCAAGCCCACCGGGCTGGATGCGGTGGCCTGGGCGAAGAAGATGACCGATTACGGCGCCGGCGAAATCCTGCTGACCAGCATGGACCGGGATGGCACCAAGAATGGTTTTGATATTGCCCTGACACGGGCCATTGCCGACGCAGTGCCGGTGCCGGTGATCGCCTCCGGCGGGGTCGGCAACCTGCAACACCTGGTGGACGGCGTAGTTCAGGGCGGCGCCGATGCGGTGCTGGCCGCCTCCATTTTTCACTTCGGTGAATACTCCGTGCAGGAGGCCAAGCAGTTCATGCAGGCCGCCGGCGTGGAGATGCGGCTGGACCAGTAGCGGCCTGGATAGTTCGCTGGCCCGCTACAGAATCGACCCGTTGGAGCTTTGCTCGCAAAGCGAATCTTTCGATTGCTCTTGCCCTTCGCTTCGCGAGCAAAGCTCCAACAGGTATAGAGCGGAAACTTCAGACCGCGGTCGCATCCTGTAGCAGCGTAGCCGCTTTGTACTGGCTGTCAGTAAAATCCTGTTTTACTCTCGAGGCTTTACCAAGAATAAAACCTCGGGAGAGAGTCAATGGGTTCCAACGCGCTAATCGATATCGGCCTGCCGGTGTCCCTGTTTCTGATCATGGTGGGGATGGGCATGACCCTGACTCCCAAGGACTTCCGCGAAGTCGCCATCGCCCCGCGCGGTACCTTCTTCGGCCTGCTGGCCCAGATTCTCCTGCTGCCGATCATTGCCCTGGGCGTGGCCCTGGCTCTGGACCTGTCTCCCGCACTGGCAGTGGGTCTGATCGTCATTGCCGCCTGCCCCGGCGGCACAACGTCGAACCTTTTTGTCTATCTGGGCCGCGGTGATGTGGCCCTGTCTATCGTGCTGACGGTGCTGGCCAGCCTCATCACCATTGTTACCCTGCCGGCCTTTACCGGTTGGGCGCTGGAGCGCTTCCAGGATGCGGACAAGGTGCTGGAGCTGCCGGTGCTGCGCACCATCATTACCCTGTTTGTGATCATTCTGCTGCCGGTGACCGTGGGCATGACGATTCGCCATTTCCGCCAGGACTGGGCGGAAAAAGGGGAGAAGGCAGTAGGCCTGCTGGGGCTGCTGGTACTGGTGGCGGTCATCGTGTTGCTGATGGTGGAACTGGGTGAAGAGGCGCTGGAACTGTTCCGCAAGGCGGGGCTGTCGGCGGTGATTCTGAACGTTGCCGGTCTGGTGCTGGGGCTGGTGGGAGGGCGTCTGATCGGCCTGAGCCGGGACCAGGCCTTTACCGTGGCCATCGAGCTGGGCATCAAGAATGGCACCCTGGGGCTGATGGTGACCCTGACCCTGTTGCACTCGGAAGCCATGTCGGTGCCGTCGGCTGTGTACGGGGTACTGATGTTTGTCTTCGGTTTCCTGATGATCGGCTATGCCAGGCTCACCGGTATCGGTCGGGGGCGGCCCGCTCCGGTTTCCGAATAACGAGACTCAGGATTCGGCGTGGCTGCCGTTGCCGGTGGTGACGGTATCCAGCGCCGGGGTGTCCAGTAGTGACGAGACCGGAACCACCTGAATGCCGGCGTCGTCCATCAGTGGCAGTACCTGCTGCAGATAATGGACGGTTTCCGGATAAGGGTGGCCGATGGCAATGGCCTGGCCGCGCTGGCGGGCCAGCCGGATCAGCTTGTTGAACTGGGCGTTGATCTTGACCAGGTTCCGGTCGTTATCCAGAAAGATGTCCCGACCGGCGTTGGCCAGCCCCTGTTGTTGTGCCACCCGCTGGGCCACCGAGTGGCCACTGGTGCGGCTGTCCACAAAGAACAGCTGATGGGCTTTCAGTTCTGCCATCAGCCAGCTCATGGGCTCGTTCTGTTCGGTAAGCGCGCTGCCCATGTGGTTGTTGAGGCCGCGGGCCTGGGGGATCTGGCTGAGTGCCTGGCGCACGGTATCCAGCAGTTCGTTTTCGCTGATTCCCAGCCGCAGTCCGCCACGATCCAGGCGAACATGTTGCCCGGCATCCATGGGCAGGTGCACCAGCACTTCCTTGCCGGCCCGACTGGCACGTTCGGCCAGCTTGCGCCCGTGGGGGGAGTAGGGGATCACCGCGCAGGTAATTGGCGCGGGCAGGTCAGTAATGGCCTGGCCGTTCTGGCGGTGGTAGCCCAGATCATCAATGATGATGGCGATGCGCGGCTGGGCGGCGGCAGTGGCCGCCGCCAGCAGCAGTGCCAGGCCGGTTGCGAGACGGCGCATCAACGGCTTGCGTTGTTACGGGCCAGCACAACGCCTTTCAGCACGGACAGCGCCTGGGCCAGGGCATAATCTTCCTGGGCAAGAGAGCGACGCTTGCCGTCGTCGCGACTTTCTCCGTTTTCGTTGTTCAGGTGGCGGGGCAGGTCAGCCTCTCGTACCTGCATGTCTTCACGGACTTCCAGTTTGGTGACCACGTCCACGGCGATATCCGGTTCAATGCCTTCCGCCTGAATGGAGCGTCCATCGGGAGTGTAGTAACGGGCGGTGGTCAGCTTCAGGGCCTTGTCCTTGCTCAGCGGCAGCACTGTCTGCACCGAGCCCTTGCCGAAGGTGCGATTGCCCACCACGATGGCGCGGCCCTGATCCTGCAGGGCGCCGGCGACGATTTCCGAGGCGGACGCACTACCGCCGTTAACCAGCACCACCATGGGCATGCCATTGAGGCGGTCGCCGGGTTTGGCATTGAAATCGCTGCGACTGCTTTTCTCGCGGCCCTGGGTATAGACAATCAGGCCGCTGTCCATGAACAGGTCAGCCACTTCCACGGCGCCACCGAGCACGCCGCCGGGGTTGTTACGCAGATCCAGAACCAGACCGTGCAGGGAGTCTTCCTTGGCCAGCTTGTCGAGGGCCTTGCGGGCATCGTCGCCGGTATTGTTCTGGAATTGTGAGATACGCAGATAGCCCAGTCCCGGTTCCAGCATGCGGGATTTCACGCTGTGCAGCTGGATCTTGTCGCGCTTGAGGGTGACCTGGTGGGGTTTCTCGTCTCCCTCGCTGAGCACCATCAACTCGATTTCCGAGCCAATCTCGCCGCGCATCAGTTCAACGGCTTCGCCCAGAGTCAGGCCTTTTACAAAGGTCTCGTCAATTTTCAGGATCAGATCGCCGGCCTGGATGCCGGCCTTGCTGGCCGGTGAGCCGTCCACCGGGGTAACCACCTTGACGAAGCCGTCTTCCATGGTGACTTCGATGCCCAGGCCGCCGAACTCACCGGTGGTGGTGACCTGCAGGTCGTCGAACTGGTCCGGGGTCAGGTAGCTGGAGTGCGGGTCCAGTTCGTAGAGCATGCCGCGAATGGCGGATTCCAGCAGTTCGCGGTCATCCACCTCATCAATATAGGCGCCGCGGATGCGTTCCATAACCTCGGCAAAGGCACGCAGCTCATCCACCGGCACGCCCTGCTGGCGAGCCTGTTGATCCAGCGCCGGGTCTGCAGCATGGAGACTGGCAAAGGGGGTGATGGAAAGCAGGGCGGTCACCATGACGGTGCGCAAAAAGGACAAGGTTGGCGTTGGCATTCAGTATCCCCGGCAGGCACGCGACACGAATGGGCGTGCTTTAATCATTTGCGTTATGGGCCAATGGCGGCAGTGTAACACGGCGATTACACCAGCGTGTGGGGTTCACGGCCTTGCCGCGATGGCGTATCTCAAAGTACAGACCGCTGGCACGATTACCGCCGGAATTGCCGGCCAGTGCCAGGCTGTCGCCGGCAGATACCCACTCGCCGACGTCCCGCAGCAGGCTCTGGTTGTACCCATAGAGGGTCAGGTAGCCATTGCCGTGATCAACGATGGTGAGCAGGCCGTAGCCACGCAGCCAGTCGGCGAATACAACCCGCCCGGCGTATACCGCACGTACCGGCGTGCCGGCAGGTGCGTTGAGAATGACTCCCTGCCAGCGCAGCGCCCCTTCGCGGGCGCTGTTGTAGTTGGTGCCGATGCTGCCCTGCACCGGCCAGGGCAGCTTGCCCGCCAGTTTGCCAAAGGGTGTGCCACCCAGGTCAGCGGGGATGTCGTCCAGGCTGCGTTGCATGTCGGCCAGCAATTGTTCCAGCTGCTGCTGATCGCGCTTGAGCTGACTGAGGCTGGAGCTGCGGTCATCCAGTGAGCGGTTCAGGCTGGCCAGGGTCTGCTGGCGGTTTTTCTGGGCTTCCTGCAATTTGTCCGCATGGCGCTGTACGTCGCTACGCTTGTCGAGCAGAGTCTGGCGCGCCTGCTCCACACGCAGGCTGATCGCCATCAGCTCATCCAGTTCCCCATTGACCTGCTGCAGGCGATTGCTGCGGGCACGCTGGTAGTACTCCTGGTAGCGTAGCAGGCGGGCAATCTGGTCCGGTTGTTCCTGGTTCAGCAGCAGTTTGATGCGCTCCTGGCGCCCGGCCTGGTAGCTGGCGCGTACGGTTTTGGCCAGCCAGTCGAGCTGGGTCTGCTTTTCCTGCGCCAGTTGCGCCTGCTCCTTTTCCAGTCTGGCCAGGCGCTGGCGAGCCTCACCGGCTTTCTGCTCCAGGTTGCGTTGTTCCCGGGACAGACGGCTGATGCGCAACTCGGCTTCGCGCAGCTCCGCCTGCACCGAGTCCCGCTTGCGCAACTCCCGGTTCTGGGCGGCGCTGAGCTCGCTGATGCGCTCCTTGAGCTGCTCCAGCTGAGCTTTTGACGGTGTGTCCCCACCCCAGGCCAGGGCGGAAAGCAGTAGTAACAGCAGGAATCCGGGGCGCATGGTTTTACCTTACCCCCTTGCGGGTGTGTATACTTGGCGCCGATTTTCCATCGGTACGGGGCTGTGCAGTTATCTGCAGAGTTTCTGCCATTGCCACTGATTCGGGGTTCCAATGAGCCAATTGCTTGAATTTGCCAGTAACCATTACCTTCTGGTGTCCGCCTTTTTTCTGCTGTGGGCCGTTTTCTTTGTGCTTGAGTCCCGCCGTGGTGGCAAGGCTCTGAGTCCTCAGCTGGCCACTAATCTGGTGAACCAGAAGGATGCGGTGATTGTCGACCTGCGTGACAGTGATGAGTTTCGTGCCGGTCATATTGCCGGCAGCATCAATATCCCTGCCAGCCAGGCCCTTGAGCGTATTGCAGAACTGGAAAAATACAAGGACAAACCCATCATTCTGACTTGTGATATGGGTGCCAAGGCCTCACATCTCGGTCGTCAGCTGCGCGGCAAGGGGTTTGCCGAATTGTATCGTATCCAGGGCGGGCTCAACGCCTGGCGTGGCGCCAGCCTGCCCGTGGTGAAGGGGTAGGCATGGCGAAAGTCGAGCTTTATACCACAGGTTGGTGTCCGTTCTGCATTCGTGCCAAGCAGTTGCTGAATAGCAAGAACGTGTCTTACCAGGAAACGGATGTGGATCGTGAGCCGGACCAGCGTGCAGTGATGATGCAGCGCGGTGGTGCGCGCACGGTGCCGCAGATCTTTATTGATGATCGCCCCATCGGCGGTTGTGATGAACTTTATGCTCTGGAGCGCGCAGGGGAGCTGGATACGCTGCTCGGCGCCAATTCGGGGGAGTCGGGAACAAGGTAACAGGAGAAAAACCATGGCCGAACAACAACAAGTTTTCCAGCTGCAGCGTATTTATCTGAAAGATGCTTCCTTCGAGTGCCCGGGTGCACCGGAAGTGTTTCTGGAAGAATGGAAGCCCAAGCTGAATGTGCAGCTCAATAATGGCGCTCGTCGTATTGGCGAGACCGATGAATTCGAAGTGGAGCTGACCGTCACGGTCACAGCCAAGGACGAGAAGGAAGAAAAAACCTTCTATCTGGCAGAAGTGAAGCAGGCCGGTATCTTCACCGTGAAAGGTGTGGAGGGCGAAGAGCGTGCCCAGCTGCTGGGCGCCTACTGCCCAAACCTGCTGTTCCCCTATGTGCGCGAAGTGGTCTCGGATCTGGTCGCCAAGGGCTCCTTCCCGCAGATGGTGCTGCAGCCGATCAACTTCGATGCCCTATACCAGCAGCAACGCCAGCAACAGGCGAAAGCGCAGGCAGAAGCTGGGGGGGAGACGGTTCAGTAAATTCAGTGAGCAGTTAATAGTGAATAGTTAACAGTTCGCGGACTGGCACTGTTGCCGGTCTTTAACGCAAGAGGCCGCGTCCAACCTTTGGACGCGGCCTCTTGCGTTCAGGAACAGATAAAACCGTATCGCGACGCTGTTCACTGTTAGCTATTCACTGTTACCTGCCCCTATGTAGTCCAGCTGTCGCCACGCCTCATACAACGTCACCGCCACCGCGTTGGCTAAATTGAGGCTGCGGCTGTCCGCCACCATGGGCAGTCGCAGTTTTTGTGTGGGCGGCAGGCTGTCGAGAATGTCGGTGGGCAGGCCGCGGGTTTCCGGGCCGAACAGCAATACATCCTCATCCCCGAACACCGCATCACTGTGTGGCTGGCTGGCGCGGGTGGTGAGGGCAAACAGGCGGCGGTCCGCCATGGCTTCCTGGAAAGCGGCAAAATCCGCATGCACAGTGAGGTGGGCCAGTTCGTCGTAATCGAGCCCGGCCCGGCGCAGTTTCTTTTCTTCCAGGGAAAAACCCAGTGGTTCGATCAGATGCAGGTGGGCACCGGTATTGGCGGCAAGACGGATGATGTTGCCGGTATTGGGCGGGATTTCCGGTTCGAACAGTGCGATATGAAGCATTTGCTTTTGCCTTGGTGGGCCGCTCATGGTACTGCTTGTTATCTGCGAAGGGAAAATAACAAGGCTGGTACCATGATACTGAAACACACGCTGTTTGCGTTGCTGTTTTTACTGGTTGCTTGTGGTGAAAAGAAAGACAAGCCCGGCGAGATTCTGCACGTTGCTCCTTATACCTCCGCATGTATCGGTGCGGGGCCCATGGACTGCCTGCGGGTGCGCAGTGATGATGAGCCCAACTTCCAGCTTTTCTATAATCATATTGACGGTTTCGAGTTCGAGCCCGGCCACAATTACACGCTGAGGGTGAAGATAGAAGAAGTGGCGTCACCGCCGGCGGATGGCAGCAGTTTGCGTTATACGCTGCTGGAAGTGGTGAGCAAGGAAGCGGTCAACCCTTGAGGTATCTGAGGATGCTGCCGTGAAGTGTGTTTTTCATGCCCGCGACGGTATTGAGGCGCATATGCTGGCAGATCTGCTCGAGCAGGTCGGTATCATGGCCCAGGTGCAGGGCGACATGTTGCAGGGGGCGGTAGGGGAGCTGCCTGCAGCGGGCCTGGCGTCGGTATGGGTAGCGGAAAGCGATGAGTCACGGGCCCGGGAGGTCATCGCCGATTTTGAGGCCAGCCAGCCGGCGGATAGTCCGCAAAGGCGGCCGGAGATGCAGCGGTCGTTTACCCGTGGTTTGTTACTGGGAATGGTGATTGGCGCCGTGGTGATGCTGGTGTTGCTGCGTTGAGAACAGTCAGCACAAAAAAGCCGGGCAGTGCCCGGCTTTTTTGTGTTCAGCATTGGCGGCGAGGATGCAATTCGCGCTGCGCATTGCATCCTGCGACCACTATTGCGTTACCGTCCGGCGCGCTTGCGCTCGGTTTCGGTGAGCAGCTTCTTGCGGATACGCAGGCAGTTCGGGGTCACTTCCACCAGTTCGTCATCTTCGATGAAGTCCAGCGCCTGCTCCAGGCTGAAGCGGATCGGCGGGGTCAGGACGATGTTTTCATCGGTGCCGGAGGCGCGCATGTTGGTCAGCTGCTTGCCTTTGGTGGGGTTGACCACCAGGTCGTTACCGCGGCTGTGAATACCGATAATCTGGCCTTCGTACACGTCCACGTTCGGGTCGATCAGCATGCGGCCGCGCTCCTGCAGGTTGAACAGGGCAAAGCCCAGCACCTTGCCTTTTACCATGGATACCAGCACACCATTGATGCGTTTGGCCATGTCGCCGGCCTTGAATTCACCGTAGTGGCTGAAGGTGCTGTTGAGGATACCGGTACCGGAGGTGAGGGTCAGGAACTGGCTACGGAAGCCGATCAGGCCGCGGCTGGGCACCAGGAATTCCAGGCGAACCCGGCCCTTGCCATCCGGTTCCATGTTGGTCATTTCCGCGCGACGCAGGCCCAGATGCTCCATGATGGCGCCCTGGTGCTGTTCTTCCACATCGGCGATTACGGTTTCGTAGGGCTCCTGCTTGACGCCATCCACTTCACGGATGATCACCTGGGGACGACCCACGGCCAGCTCGAAACCTTCGCGGCGCATGTTTTCGATCAGCACCGACAGGTGCAGTTCGCCACGGCCGGAGACGCGGAACTGATCGGCGCTGCCGGTTTCTTCCACGCGCAGGGCCACGTTGTGCTTGAGCTCGGCTTCCAGGCGCTCGCGGATCTGGCGGCTGGTGACGAACTTGCCGTCCTGGCCGGCAAACGGCGAGGTATTCACGTGGAAGAACATGCTCACGGTGGGCTCGTCCACGCTCAGCGGCGGCAGGGCTTCCACGCTGGCCGGATCACACAGGGTGTCTGAAATGTTCAGCGGGTCCAGGCCGGTGATGCAGACGATTTCGCCGGCGGAGGCGGTGGGCGCGTCGACCCGCTCCAGGCCGTGGTAGCCCATGATGGTGAGGATCTTGCCGTTACGTACCTTGCCGTCGGCACCGATCACTTTCACCGGGCTGTTGGCCTTGATGTTGCCGCGCTTGACCCGGCCGATGCCGATGATGCCCAGGTAGCTGTTGTAGTCCAGGGAAGAGATCTGCATCTGGAAGGGGCCTTCCGCGTCCACGTTCGGGTAGTCCACCTTGTCGACAATGGTCTGCAGCAGCGGCGTCATGTCGTCGGCCATGTTGTCAGCTTCCAGGCCGGCGATACCGTTCAGGGCGGAGGCGTAGATCACCGGGAAGTCGAGCTGCTCGTCGGTGGCGCCCAGGTTATCGAACAGGTCGAACACCTGATCCATGACCCAGTCCGGGCGAGCGCCGGGACGGTCGATCTTGTTGATCACTACAATCGGCTTCAGGCCGGCGGCAAAGGCTTTCTGGGTTACGAAGCGGGTTTGCGGCATGGGGCCATCCACCGCGTCTACCAGCAGCAGTACACAATCCACCATGGACATGAACCCGCTCTACCTCGCCACCGAAGTCGGCGTGGCCGGGGGTGTCGACGATATTGATGCGGTATTCATTCCACTGGATGGCGGTGTTCTTGGAGAGGATGGTGATACCCCGTTCCTTCTCCAGATCATTGGAGTCCATTACCCGCTCAATATCGCCAGCGCGATCTCCCAGGGTGCCGGACTGTTGCAACAGCTTGTCCACCAGGGTGGTCTTGCCGTGGTCAACGTGGGCGATGATGGCGATATTGCGCAGACGTTCAATCACAGATGTAGCTCCGTTAAGAAATGGGCGGGATGGTATTCGTGCCTGATCTCGACCTGTACGCAGCCACGTAGTGGGCGTGAAAAGGGGTCTTGCATCCCGCGGGGGCGCGCATTATACCAGCGCTGCGCGCAGGTGATAGCCCGTCGGTCAGGCTTTCGCGTAACATTTGCGAATGTGAAAAGATTCAAAAATTCACGGTTGTTCCTGCGAGTCAGCTGCGGATCGCCTAGAATGGCGCAACCATTTTCCCGGGGAAGGGTCAGATCAACCGCTCTTCTTCGTTGCCGGCAATCAATATCCGGCACTAACGCTTTTAAAATCAGGTTGTTATGATGCGAATCCCCTTGGTGCTGATAGGGGCTCTGGTGCCTTCTGTGGCCCTGTCAGAGGTGCCGCCGGCCAACAAGAGAATCTATGGTCTGCACGAAAGTGTGCATATCCGTGAACTGGGTATTACGGTGCCGGCGAAACTGGATACCGGTGCGGACTCTGCTTCCCTGAGCGCCCGTTACATAAAGACCTTTGAGCGTGACGGGGTGAAAATGGTTGAGTTTGATATAGCCATCGACCGGGATGACCGCGAGGAGTGGGGCATCAGCCAGAGTCAGTGGGATGATGTGGAGCTGCCTCTGGCCGGACATGTTCGGATCAAGCGCCGGGCAGAAAGTGTGCAGGATGGCGAGCGGGATTTCAGTCGCAGGCCGATGGTGACGCTGACGATATGCGTGGGCAATCGACGGCAACAGATTGATGTCAATCTGACCGATCGCAGTGAGTTTCGTTATCCGCTGTTGATCGGGGCAGATGCCCTTAAGGGCCTGGGAGCCCTGGTAGATCCGTCGCTGTCCCACTCTGTGGGCAAGCCACGCTGCCGGGAAGATCAAGAGGATACATTGACGATGGAGGCTGCCGGGGCGCAATAACATGGGGTCTGTCAAACTACAGGCACGGATTCTGGCCGTGTTTCTTTTGCTATTGGGTGGCGGCAGTATCGCGTACCAGTTGCTGGTGCAGAAAGTGCCGTTGACTCAGGACGAAAAAGATCCGGTGTGGGTGGTGGACGCCCAGGTCAGTTTTACGGCCAGGGCCAACAAGCCCATCAAGGTACGCATGTTTGTGCCACCCCAGGGGGCAGGCTACACCACACTTAATGAAAGCTTTATCTCCAATAACTACGGCGTGAACGTCAATGTGGAGAAGGGCAATCGGCAGGTTACCTGGTCTGCCCGTCGTGCGGAGGGCAATCAGTACCTTTACTACCGGTTAATGCTTACCCCTCGCTTTGCGGAAACCCGGGAGAATGAGCCTGGTCCCCAGTTCCGCCCTGCACCGGTGCTGGATGGAGCGGAGAAACTGGCCGCCGAGGCGTTGTTGCAGCCAATCCGTCAACATTCCGCAGATGTGGAAACGTTTATCGGTGAGACCATCAAACGGGTGAATGAGCTGGAGAACGACAACGTCCAGTTATTGCTCGGCGGTGATGTGAGTCCGGAGAATCGGGCTCAGGTGGTGGATCTGTTGCTGGCCATGTCCCATATCCCCGCTCAGCCGGTACACACCTTGCGCCTGGTGGAAAGCCAGGAGCAGCAGCCGGAACTGTGGTTGCGTACCTACAACGGAAAGCGCTGGCTGTACTTCAATCCGCTGGATGGGCAGCAAGGACTGCCGGATGACCGGCTGGTCTGGTGGAGCGGCAGTGAGCCGTTGCTGAATATCGAAGGCGGGCGCTCGGCAAACATGACGTTGAGCGTGCATCGCAATGAGATGAGTGCGCTTCAGTTGGCCCGTTCCCTGCGCTTGCAGGATGCCAGCAGCTTCATCGATTTTTCCCTGTATGAGTTGCCGCTGCCCTCCCAGCAGCTGTTCCGTATCCTGATGATGATTCCGGTGGGCGTACTACTGGTGCTGTTGATCCGCTCTCTGGTGGGAATGGAGACCCTGGGCACCTTTACGCCGGTGCTGATTGCCCTGGCATTCCGCGAAACCCAGGTGATCTGGGGGGTGTTGCTGTTTACCTTTATTACCGCCATTGGCTTGTCGGTGCGCTCCTATCTTGAGCATTTGAAGCTGCAGCTGCTGGCGCGTTTGTCGATTGTGCTTACCTTCGTAGTGATCCTGATGGCTGTGATCAGTCTGCTGGGCTACAAGCTGGGTGTGTCGTCCGGGCTGTCGGTGGCGTTGTTCCCCATGGTGATTCTGACCATGGTGATCGAGCGGGTTTCTATCGTCTGGGAAGAACGGGGCGGGACACAGTCCCTCAAGGTGGGGCTTGGCACCCTGGTGGCTGCGGTGCTGTGTCACCTGTTGATGGTATGGCCGCCGCTGGTCTATTTCGTCTTTACCTTCCCGGGCGTTTTGCTGTGCATGTCTGCAGTGATGGTGCTGATGGGCCATTACCGTGGTTACCGCCTCACCGAACTGATGCGCTTCCGGGCCATGGTGGAGCGCTGACATGTTCTGGTCGAAGACCCGCAAAGCCCTGCGCGCCCGTGGCGTAATGGGAATCAACCAGCGTAACGGCGATTACATCCTGCGTTATAACAAGCGCAGCCTGTACCCGCTGGTGGACGACAAACTGCAGACCAAGCAGATGGCGCTGGATGCGGGTATCCGGGTGCCGGAACTGTATGGTGCCATTGCCACGGAGCAGGGTATCAGCACCCTGCACCGAGTGGTGGAAACCCACCGGGATTTTGTCATCAAACCGGCTCAGGGTGCCGGCGGTGACGGCATCATGGTGATCGCCGACCGCTTCGAGGACTATTTTCGTTCCGCCTCCGGGCGCATCGTGACTACCGAAGAGCTGGAGCACCATATCTCCGGCATCATTTCCGGCATTTATTCCCTTGGCGGCCACCGGGACCAGGCCCTGATCGAATACCGGGTGCGCTCCACCGAGTTGTTCAATCGCATCAGTTTCGAGGGGGTGCCGGATATCCGCATCATCGTTTTGCAGGGTTATCCGGTGGCGGCCATGCTGCGCCTGCCCACCCGTCAGTCCCAGGGCAAGGCCAACCTGCACCAGGGGGCGATTGGTGTGGGGCTGGATCTGTCCAGCGGTGTGACCCTGGGCGGCACCTGGCACAATCAGAAAATTGAGCGGCATCCGGATACGGCCAATGCGGTGGCGGGTCTGACCGTGCCGGACTGGGAAGAGTGTCTGGAGCTTGCTGCCCGGTGTTATGACCTGACTGGGCTGGGTTATCTGGGTGTGGATCTGGTGATGGATCGGGAGTTCGGGCCGATGATGCTGGAGCTGAATGCTCGCCCCGGGTTGAACATCCAGATCGCCATGGATGATGGCCTGCTGCGTCGCTGCCGTATTATCGAGGACCACCTGGACAGTCTCGGTAATACCCGGCGCCCGGCAGCGGAGCGCATCGCCTTCTCCAAAAAACATTTCGCCGTGGCCGGGCCGGTACCAGTCAGCGATCCTGCCCCCGCCGTTACTCCCTGACGCCCTGGCCGCGCTGTTCTCCCTCCCAGAGCAGCGTGATCAGCGGGTCGTCGGGATCTCCCTGCACACTGTAGAAACGGTAGTTGGCGCGCAAGCTGTTGCCGTCGTCGCGGATATCCAGGGTCACCAGGCCATGGCTGGCACGGGTGAAGCGCTGGTTGTCGCTTGGCTTGCCCAGATCATTGTTGATGCTGGCGGAGCCGGAGATCAGTTGCCGGGAGCCCTGGTATTCCCCCTCGTCGGACAGAATGTGGTCGTGGCCGCCCAGCAGCAGGTCGAGTTTGCCAATCAGCTTGCTGCGAAGGTGTAACTGCATCATTTCGCCGGCGTTGCCGTGGGAGCCGGAGCTGATCATGGGGTGGTGGGAAAAGACCAGGCTGAAACGGCATTGCCGGTGTTGTGCGGTCTCCATGGCCTGTGTCAGCCAGGAGCCCTGACGACGAAAGTAATACCATTTCTCGAACCAGGTGGTTTCCAGGCTGAAGGCACAGGCGTCCGGCCATTGCTCGAAATAGTAGTAGTGGGGGAGGTGGATCAGCGGGTGGCGCCGTGCCACCTCCAGCCAGGCTTCGGCATTCTGTTTCCAGTCGTGGTTGCCCAGAACCAGGTAGACCGGAATGCCGGCCTCTAAAGCAGGGTTGAGCGGGGCAAAAAAACGGCTTTCCAGCAGCGGATCGTCCGGACCGTTGATGCCGTCCGGGTAGACCAGATCGCCCAGATAACGCACCTGATCACAGTCCAGCAGCACCAGTGCCCGGCCCACGGCCAGGGAGGGCGCATTGCCCCAGCCGCCGTCGCCGATGATGCACAGGCGCTGCCCCGCCAGGGGTTCTCTGTGCATCAGCCATGGGCCGTGGGGGGTATGCCACCACCAGCCCAGGCAGGCGGCGGCAAGGAGCAGAATTAGCAATCGCAGTAGCAAGCGGAGTCGCATGGGGTCCCGTGAGGTGGTCCGGAGCTCCGAGTCTGGCCCGCTGATATGACCCCCAGGTGACAGTCGGGGCTGCGTGAAGGGTGCGTCAGGAGGGCGTGATTGCTATACTTCGCCGCCCATTTTTTAAGCGCCGATCAAGGCAGCAGGTTTTTTCACATGACGTCTTCTGTAACTGAGCCAACCCAACCGATCAAGCGTCGCGCTATCGCTCTGGTGTCCGGCGGACTGGACTCCATGCTGGCTGTGAAAGTGATGCAGGAGCAGGGCATCGAGGTGGAAGGCGTCAATTTCTTCACCGGTTTCTGTGTGGAAGGCCATACCCATGCCATCCGCAAGAAGGACAAGGACAAGGAAAAGCGCAACAACGCCCTGTGGGTGGCCGAGCAGCTGGGCATCAAGATGCACATCATTGATATCTCCGAGGAGTACAAGGATGTGGTGCTCAACCCCAAGCATGGCTACGGTGCGAATCTGAACCCCTGCCTGGACTGCAAGATTTTCATGGTTAACCAGGCCACCCTGATGATCAACAAGGCCCGGGAGCTCGCCGGTGATCGTGGCTTCGACTTTATCGTTACCGGTGAAGTAATCGGCCAGCGGCCCAAGAGCCAGCGCAAGGAAACCATGCCGATCATCAGCCAGGAGTCCGGCGCCGATGATCGTCTGCTGCGTCCTCTGTGTGCCAGGAACCTGCCGCCCACCCTGCCGGAACGCGAGGGCTGGGTGAATCGCGATGAGCTGTATGATTTTTCTGGCCGTAACCGCAAGCCACAGATGGCCCTGGCCAAGGAGTTCGGGCTGGATGATTTTGCCCAGCCCGCTGGCGGTTGCTGCTTTCTCACCGATGAATCCTACTCCAACAAGCTGGCAGATCTGTGGAAGGCCCGTAACGAGCGCCGCTACGAGCTGGATGACATCATGCTGTTGAAAGTGGGCCGCCATCTGCGTCCCCAGCCCCACTACAAGCTGATCATCAGCCGTGAGGAAGGGGAAAACCGTTTTCTGGAAGGCTACCGTTACCAGTTCACCAGCATTACCACCGTGAGTTGCCCGGGGCCTTTGGCGTTGGTGGATGGTAATTTCCAGAGCGATGAGGAGCTGCAGCAAGCCGCGGCTATTGTTGCCCGCTATTCCAAGGGCCGCTCCCTGGACGAGGTGACCCTGGAAGTGCGCAGCCCGGATGGTGTGGCCCGTCAGGTCACCGTGGAACCGGTTCGCCCTGATGCGGTGCCGTTGGCATGGAATGTGGGGTAAAGGCAGCTATGAGCTGTTAGCTGCTAGGAAAACAAAAAAGTGCTGTTGGGGTTGTGCTTCGTTTGGGGTGCGGCACCATCTTTAGAAGCTAGAAGCTAGAAGCTAGAAGCCAAGGATCCCTGATGACCGAAGCTCTTCACGAACTGGATGTACGCCGGATGCTGTGTCCCATGCCGGTGATCAAGACCCAGAACAAGGTGCGCACCCTTTCCGCCGGCGATTGCCTGCGGGTGGTATGCACCGATCCCGGCGCGCTGAATGATATCCCTGCCTGGTGCCGGATCAACGGTCACGAGGTGCTGGAAACCGGTGAGGCGGGCAACGAGGTGTTTGTGGTCCTGCGGGTGGGTGAAGATAATGGCGCACTCTTTTAGTGCGCACCATTGGTGCATTGCACCACTTTAATGCATCATAAGGATGCATTCTCTCGCCCAATTCTGTGTTTACGCGTCAAATGCGCTAAAAAAGGGCTGGCATGGAACTTGCCTCCCTATTGGCAAAGCAGGCCTGGTGGCCGAGAATACCGGCTCTCTGTTCTGCCCTGATGCGGGGCGGGGCGATTGAGCCAGAGACAAACCCGCTGTTCCTTAGGAGGACGCACGACAATGTCTGAAAAGACCCTCAAGCTGATTAAAGAAAATGATGTGAAATGGGTGGACCTGCGCTTCACCGATAGCCGTGGTAAGGAGCAGCATGTAACCCTCCCCGTGGGCGAAATCGACGAAGATTTCTTCCAGGACGGCAAAATGTTCGACGGTTCTTCCATCGCCGGCTGGAAAGGCATCAACGAGTCCGACATGGTGATGATGCCTGACGACGCGTCTGCCGTGCTGGACCCGTTCACTGATGTGGCTACCGTTAACCTGCGTTGCGATATCCTCGAGCCGTCCACCATGCAGGGTTACGAGCGTGATCCGCGCTCCGTGGCTCGTCGCGCCGAGGAATATCTGAAGTCCACCGGTATCGCCGACACCGCGCTGTTTGGTCCCGAGCCGGAATTCTTCGTATTTGATTCCGTGCAGTGGAAATCCGACATGCAGGGTTCCATGTACAACATTCACTCCGAAGAAGCGGCGTGGGTGTCCCACGAAGACTTCGAAGGTGGCAACATCGGTCACCGTCCGGGCGTGAAAGGTGGCTACTTCCCGGTTCCGCCGGTAGACAGCCTGCACGACCTGCGTGGTGCCATGTGTTCCGCCATGGAGCAAATGGGCCTGAACATCGAAGTGCATCACCATGAAGTGGGTACTGCTGGCCAGTGTGAAATCGGCGTTGGCGCCAACACCCTGACCGCCAAGGCTGACGAAGTACAGATCCTCAAGTACTGCGTGCACAACGTGGCTCACGCCTACGGCAAAACCGCCACCTTCATGCCCAAGCCGCTGATCGGTGATAACGGTTCCGGCATGCACGTTCACGTGTCCCTGGGTAAAGATGGCAAGAACCTGTTCGCTGGCGACGGCTATGCGGGTCTGTCCGACGAAGCCCTGTACTTCATCGGCGGTATCATCAAGCACGCCCGTGCCCTGAACGCCTTCACCAACGGTTCCACCAACTCTTACAAGCGTCTGGTGCCCGGTTTCGAAGCTCCGGTAATGCTGGCTTACTCTGCCCGTAACCGCTCTGCTTCCATCCGTATTCCGTTCGTGAGCAGCGCCAAAGCTCGTCGTATCGAAGCACGCTTCCCTGATCCGTCTGCCAACCCCTACCTGTGCTTCGCGGCACTGCTGATGGCTGGCCTGGACGGCATCAAGAACAAGCTGCACCCTGGTGATGCCATGGACAAGGATCTCTACGATCTGCCGGCAGAAGAAGCCAAGGATATCCCGACTGTGGCGCATACCCTGACCATGGCGCTGGATTGCCTGGAAGAAGACATGGACTTCCTGACCGAAGGCGATGTGTTCTCCAAGGATATGCTGCAGGGCTACATCGATCTGAAGCGTGGTGAGATCGAGCGTCTCAACATGACTCCGCATCCGGTCGAGTTCGATATGTACTACTCCTGCTAATTCCCTTTTGGGAAGTTGCAGAAAGAGGGCCCCCGCCAGTCGGGGGCTTTTTTTTGTCTGTGCTATTCTGAAGTAACCGCCATTTTGTGCATTTGGCACTTTCCTGCGCCCGGTGGTCGGGTGAGAATCAGGGAAGGTCTATGGGAGGCGATAATGACGAAAACAGGAATGCTGCTGGCCAGTTTGCTTGTCTGTTCTGGCGGACTTCACGCAGAGACAGGCGTCGATGCTGAAGAGGAGAAGGCAAACGGCTCCGCGAAAATATATCGATCTGTCGATAAGAATGGCAACGTGATTTTCAGTGATCAGCCCCCGGGGGATGGTGGTGCCTCTGAAGAGGTGCACCTGCGTACCCCCAATGCTGTGCCTATGGAGCAGGTCAAATTGCCGCGGGTTGACCCGCAGCCCGCGGAAAAAGAACAGTTTCAGGGGTATGTTTCTCTGGTGATCACCAGCCCTGAGCCGGAAAGTACCATTCGTAATCCGCAGGAGCCGGTGCCGGTGGTCGCGGATCTGAAGCCATCCCTTCAGGATGGGGATCGTCTGGTTCTGTTCGATAACGGGGAGGCGCAGGCTGGTATGGAGCTGAATACCGTGATTCGGGGCACTCACTCCCTGGTGGTGAAGGTGGTGGGCCCGGATGATGAGGTATTGATCAGCTCGGAGCCGGTGCAGGTCTATGTGCATCGCAGCACGGTGCAGAATTTCCAGAACCGTCCGGGTAATGGTAATGGGGGTAACAGGGCCCCGAATACCATCGGTGATCCTGCGAGACGTGGTAACTCCGCCGGGACGGGGGAAACGGCGTCATCGGGCAAGCCCGCGGGTGCGGGCGACCAGGCGGGCCGGGGGAAGCCGGCTCGCCCCGCCCAGCAGCGCCCTGTTCTGACTCCTCGATAATGCACCATTAGGGTGCATCCTTTCCCTGAATCCCGCTACACTCATCATCATGGGTCTGCATTCTCCGCTGTGACGACCTGAAGCCGTGCATCTACGGCGTCAGCAGAGGTGGCCTGATAATTGCTTATGCCCTGTTATGGGCCAACAGTTGATGGGTGGTGTCACCTTGCACAAACGTTTACTCGATCACCTGCGCACTGCAGTGGTCATGCTTGATCACAATCTGCAGGTCCGCTATCTGAATCCAGCGGCAGAGATGCTGCTGGCGACCAGTGTCAGCCGTGCAATGGGGCAGCCGCTTCCCGACTATTTTTTTGATGACGAGGAAGCCCGTGATGCCCTGCGCCAGTGCATCCAGGATGAGCACCCGTTTACACGTCGGGAGGCCCGTCTGGCGGTAGCCCCGGGTTATGAAATAACCGTGGATTATTCGGTCAGCCCGATCAACGAACCCGGCCAGACGCTGAGTCTTTTGATGGAAATGCAGCCGCTGGATCGACTGTTACGTATCACCCGGGAAGAGGCGCTGATCCATGCCCATCAGGCAACCCGGGCGCTGGTGCGCGGGGTGGCACACGAGATCAAGAACCCGCTGGGGGGTATCCGGGGGGCGGCACAGTTGCTTGAACGAGCGTTGCCAGATCCGGATCTGACCGAATACACCAAGGTCATTATTGATGAGGCGGACCGGCTTCGCACAGTGGCGGATCGCATGTTGGGTCCGCGAAAACCGCCGGAATTCAAGGCGGTAAATGTCCACGAGTGCCTGGAGCATGTTCGTCAATTGCTGCTGGCGGAACATCCTCAGGGGGTGGCGATCTGGCGGGATTACGATATTAGTCTGCCGGATGTGATCGCCGACCGGGATCAGATGATACAGGTGTTGCTCAATATTATTCGCAACGCTACCCAGGCCTTGCTGGAGTCACATACCGAGGATGCCCGCATCATCATGCGCACCCGGGTATTGCGCCAGTTCACCATTGGCTCCCAGCGTCACCGTCTGGTGCTGAGGGTGGATATTATCGACAACGGCCCGGGCATTGCAGCGGATGTGCAGGAGACCCTGTTCTATCCCATGGTCAGTGGCCGGGCCAGTGGTACCGGGCTGGGATTGTCCATTGCCCAGTCCATTATCAGTCAGCATCAGGGGTTGATCGAGTGCGAGAGCACACCGGGCAAGACCGTTTTCAGTATTTTGCTGCCAATGGAGCAGCCGGAAGTAACGGAGAGTGAACAGCCATGAGTGCCTACGCAGCCGTGAGCAACGTTAACAGTGAAACACCAGAGAGAGGCCGGTCATGAGCGTAACTGTATGGGTAGTCGACGATGACCGTTCCATTCGCTGGGTGCTGGAGAAGGCATTGGGCCAGGAAGGCTATGCGGTGACCTGTTTCGAGGATGGCGATGAGGCCCTCAATACCCTGGAAGAGGGGGGGCAGGAGCCTGAAGTGCTGATCAGTGATGTGCGTATGCCGGGCACCGATGGGCTGCGCATGCTGAAGATTCTGCAGCGCAAGAACCCGGACTTGCCAGTGATCATCATGACGGCTCACTCGGACCTGGATTCGGCGGTGGCATCCTATCAGGGCGGGGCTTTTGAATATTTGCCCAAGCCGTTTGATGTGGATGAGGCGGTGGCACTGGTGCGCCGTGCCATCAAGCATCGGGAAGAATCCCGTGGTGAGCAACCTGAGGCGGTGGAGGAAGAAACGACCGAAATTATCGGTGAGGCGCCGGCCATGCAAGAGGTGTTTCGTGCTATCGGGCGGCTCAGTCATTCCAACGTCACGGTATTGATTAATGGCCAGTCCGGCACCGGTAAGGAACTGGTGGCGCGGGCTCTGCATAGTCATTCCATGCGCCGGGAAAAGAATTTTGTGGCGCTGAACATGGCGGCCATCCCCAAGGACCTGATCGAGTCCGAACTGTTTGGCCATGAAAAGGGTGCCTTTACCGGTGCCAACAACCAGCGCGTCGGCCGTTTCGAGCAGGCCAATGGCGGCACCCTGTTTCTCGACGAAATCGGTGACATGCCACTGGAGGCTCAGACCCGACTGCTGCGGGTGTTGCAGGAAAGTGAGTTCTATCGCGTTGGTGGAACCACGCCGATCCATGTGGATGTGCGGATTATTGCAGCTACCCACCAGGATCTGGAGCGGCTGGTAAAGGATGGTGACTTTCGTGAGGATCTGTTTCACCGTCTTAACGTTATTCGTATTCATATTCCCCGTCTGGCCGAGCGCCGTGAAGATATTCCCCGGCTGGCCAACTACTTCCTTCAGCGGGCGGGCAATGAGCTGGGTGTGGAGCCCAAGGTGCTGCACAAGGACACGGAAAAATACCTGGCCGCCCAGGGCTGGCCGGGTAACGTACGGCAGCTGGAAAACACCTGTCGCTGGCTGACGGTAATGGCCTCCGGTCGCGAAGTGCTGGTGGATGATCTGCCCCCGGAACTGAAAGAGGCCGGTGCCGCCAAGGGCGCTGATGTGACCGGCGATTGGCTCAAGTCCCTGCGCAACTGGGCCGACCGGGCCCTGTCACAGGGTGAGCGCAGCATCCTCGAGCAGGCAGTCCCCGGTTTTGAGCGCACCATGATCGAAGTGGCCCTGCAGCACACCGGTGGCCGCAAACGCGACGCAGCTGCTCTGCTGGGCTGGGGACGCAATACCCTCACCCGCAAGATCAAGGAACTGGATATGGAAGGGCAGTTGAGTGGTGGCGATGAGGATTGAAAGGCAGTGAACAGTTAATAGTGAATAGTTAACAGTTCGTGGGACTGGATTTCCGGTTCTGCAACGCAAGAGGCCGCGCCCAAACTATGGGCGCGGCCTCTTGCGTTGGGAGATCACAGCGTCACAATCGCGAACTATTCACTATTCACTATTCACTATTCACTATTCACTATTCACTATTCACTATTCACTATTCAGTCCCTAAGTCCGTTCGCTGTCAGCCCTTCAATCTTCCACTCGCCGTCTTCGCGCCAGTCGCTCACCACCCTGTAGCTGTCGGCGTTGTCTGGCATGATGTCTTGGCCGCCCCAGGCGAAGGCGGTGAAGGTGACGCGGGCATGGCGCTGGTTAACCGGGTCCAGCTCGATGTTGACCTGGGTGATTGCCAACTGGCGTTTCGGGTAACGCAGGAAGGTTCCCATCAGCAGGCGGCGTACCTCGTCCCGCTGCAGGGAATGATTGCCGCGCTGAATATCCGCCTGTTCGGTGAGAATATCCATCAGCGTGCCGGTATCGCCAGCCTCGATGGCAGTCTCAAGACTTTCCAGGGCCTCCAGAATGGCCTGCTCCGGTGGTGTTCTGGTGCATCCTGCGATCAACAGTTGCAGGGCAAATACCAGCAGGTATGCTGAAGTCTTTCTGCAGACAAGTGCAGCTCTCATGGCATTATTTCCCTTGCCGGACAGTTATCGGCAGTCTCTGGTGTCGGTAGGTCAGGGGCACCAGCTTTACGTGGAAGAAAGCGGCAACCCGGAGGGTGTGCCTGTGGTCGTGCTGCACGGCGGGCCCGGTGGAGGTTGTTCGCCGTTCATGCGCCGTTTTTTCGATCCCCGGCGGTTCCGCATTATTCTCTTCGATCAGCGAGGTAGCGGTCAAAGCCGTCCCTTCGCGTCCATTCAGGACAATACCACCGCGCATCTGGTTGCCGACCTTGAGTGCCTGCGAGAGGCCATGGGGATAGAGCAGTGGCGGGTGTTTGGTGGCTCCTGGGGTGTCACCCTGGCCCTGGCCTATCTGGCGACGTACCCGCAGCGAGTCGGCGGCATGGTGTTGCGGGGCATCTTCCTTTGTCGACAGCAGGACCGGGACTGGCTCTATACCCCTGGTGGGGCTGCTCGGTTATTCCCTGAACAGTGGGCGGCATTTCAGGAACAGGCGCCGCCCGGTGAAGGTGATTTGCTGCAGCGATACCATCGCGGCCTGCAGGGAGAGCATGCTCGCTACCATGCCCGTAACTGGTGTAACTGGGAGTCAGTGCTGGCATTAACGTCAGTATTGCCGCCCGGCGAAGCCAGTGATGACGAGTTATGCATGGCCATGCAGGAAACCCATTATTTTCTTCATGACGGCTTCCTGTCCATGTCGTTACTGGAGGCCTGTGCCGGCATGACTCTGCCGGTGGAAATTGTTCACGGCACCCGGGATTTTGTCTGCCCGGCAGATCAGGCCCTTGCCCTGCACCAGGTACTGCCCGGCAGCCGGCTGCACTGGGTAGAGGGGGGCAGTCATTCATCCTCCGACCCGCTGATTGCCAGGGCGCTGGTGGATGCGGTGAAGAGACTGGAAAAGAGGATTGACGATTGAAAGTGTTGTTGCAGCGTGTCAGTGAAGCCTCGGTGACCGTATCCGGCGACTGCGTCGGCCGTATCGGCAAAGGCCTGCTTTTACTGGTTGGCATTGAATCCGGCGACGATGAGGCGACGGTCACGCGGATGGCGGAAAGGACGGTGGGCTACCGGGTGTTTGCCGACAGCGATGACAAGATGAATCTGGATGTGCGTGATATTGATGGAGAAATTCTTGCCATTTCCCAGTTCACCCTGGCGGCAGATACCCGCAAGGGGCGTCGCCCCAGCTTCAGCAAGGCGGCCTCGCCGGTGCATGGAAAGCAGCTATACGAATGCTATTTACGGGAACTTGAGAAGCAGAATATCCCGGTCAGTAGCGGTGTTTTTGGTGCGGATATGCAGGTACAGCTGATCAATGATGGGCCCGTCACATTTCTTCTTGGCACGTGACAGCGGTTTTGCAATTGTATTGCAAAGGTTCTCGCCTTGTTTATGATGAAGTCAGTTGCCTGATTGCGGGTGACGGGGAGAGCACTGAGCAGCATCGCTGCCAAAGGGTTGCCAAGTACAGCCTGGTGCTGTGAAGTATCCCCAGGGACGATATATAAAAACTTGGAGGTATCTCAGAATGAAAAAGACGCTTATTGCTGCCACTCTGCTCGGCGCTTCAACTTCTGCCATGGCTGTCGCACCGGGTGGTCCCGGTTGTGGCTGGGGTAACATGCTGTTCGAAGGCAAGTCCGGTTTGCCCATGCATCTGCTGGCGACCATCGTGAACGGCACCTCCGGCAACGCTACTTTCGGTATGACCACTGGTACCAACGGCTGTGATACCAACGGTTCCCTGACTTACAGCGGGCAGAGCCTGCTGGGCATGACTGGTGTCATGGAAGAGGTGGCTCAGGACATGGCAACCGGTGAAGGAGAAGCCCTGACTGCGCTGTCTGTATCCATGGGTATCGAAGCAGGTGATCGTGCCCGCTTCAATGCTGCCATGCACGAAAATTTCGCTGTTATCTTCCCGCACCAGGATGTAACCGCCGAAGAAGTAATGGCCAGCATCACCGAGGTAATGAAGCAGGACGAGAGCCTGTCCAAGTACCTGGCGTAAACGGTTACCGCGTTTACTGACGAGCCCCGCCCAACGGCGGGGCTTTGTTTGTCTGATCTGGAACTGCAGATGCAGGTCTGAATTTTCCCCGCCCGAATCACGGATAATACCGGATGCGCACTGGACTGCTTTGTGTGCTGCTGTGCTGGATTGCCCCGGCGTTGGCCGCGAACCTCCCCCCCTCCCTGGTTGATCTTGCCGCTTCGTCACGATGGCAGGCACTGATGCATGTGAACCCCGGCGCCACCCTGCGTGACCGGGGGCGCAGTTATATCGACGACGATAATTATTTTCTTGCCGAAAATGGCAAGGATGATGTGCTTGCCGAGCTGAGGGCAACGGTGGCGGCGCTTGAGCCGACCAAAGCCCCCGAACGCTGTCGTTTTCCCGCCCGCTACCGTTTTCTCGCCGAGCATTTCAACTGGCAGGACGAAGCGCCATTTGCCCATTGCGAGGACTATTCTGAATGGCGCTCCGCGGTGCAGGCCAACCGTGCAGTACTGGTTTTTCCTGCGGCCTATCTGAACAGCCCATCGTCAATGTTTGGGCATACGCTACTGCGCCTGGATCAGGGTGAAGACAGTGCGGTGTGGTTGTCCTGGGCGGTGAATTTCGGGGCGGTGTCCAGCGAGGCTGATAATTCCTTTTTCTATATTTATCGTGGGCTCGCCGGCGGCTACCCCGGGCGCTTTGCCCTGGTGCCTTATGTGCAAAAAATTCAGGAATATTCCCACATGGAAAATCGCGACATGTGGGAGTACACCCTGGAGCTGGACCAGCAGGAAATTGACTGGCTGATCGAGCATCTTTGGGAACTGAAGGACATCAATTTCGATTACTACTTTTTTGATGAAAACTGCTCCTTCCGTCTGCTGGAGCTGGTAGAGGTGGCGCGCCCGGAGTCGCAGCTGCTCACGGAACTAAGGTTTGCCGAAGTGCCGGTGAATACGGTCCGCGCCCTGGATGATCGGGATCTGATTCGCGAGCGTCACTACCGCCCCTCCAAGGCCGTGGAGCTGGATAACCTGCGCCGCCAGATGACGGCGGGCCAGCAGCAGCTGGCCCGCCGTATTGCGGATGATCCCGGCCTGCTGGAATCGAAAGAGTTTCAGCAGGCCGCTGCGCAGCAGCAGGCGCTGATGGTGACCACCGCCTACCGCTATTTGCGGCTGGTCAATCGCAAAGGGGCCAGGGACCCGGAAGCAGCAAAGGATTCGTTCACGTTACTGACAGAGATGAACCGCCTGCCGAAGGTGGATGTGCCGGAGACGGTGGATCCTGAGCCACCGGAATCGGGCCATGGCACCCAGATGCTGGCCCTGGCCGGTGGCCAGCGTGAGGCGAACCAGGATTTCGGCGAGCTGAGCTATCGCTTGACGTACCACAACCTGCTGGATAACGGTTACGGCTTCCTGCGCGGGGCCCAGATCGAAGGGTTGGGAGTGACCCTGCGCAGCACGGAGTCCGGCGATCCCAAGCTGGAGGAATTGGACGTGGTGAGCATTCGCTCGCTGGCTCCCCGCAATCGTTTCAGCAAGCCGTTGAGCTGGTATGTGGAGGGTGGCCTGGAGAGGGCCTGGGCCGGTCGCCGCAGGCTGGTGCGCTACGTTCAGGGCGGCGCGGGTGGCAGCTGGGCCCTGGGCAACTGGCAGCCCTACCTGTTAACCAGCCTGCGAATGGAAAATAATAGCGACTTTGATACCTTCCTCACCCCCGGGGCCGGGCTGGATGCGGGCCTGCTCTACCAGCGTGGACGCTGGCAGTGGCAACTGGGCAGTGTGGGGCATTACTTCACCAACGATACCTATCGACATACCTCCGAGCTCGCCGTGCACTGGGCTTTTGCCCGTCAGCATGGGCTGCGGGCATCGCTGAGCCGGGAAGGCTGGCGCGGGGATGGCGATAACGAGTTCAAACTGCAATGGCGATGGTACTTCGACTGATCCTGCTGGCCGGCCTGGCCATGGCGCTGGCCGGCTGCAGCAAACTGTTCTTCTATCCCATGGAACCCTGGGTGCAGAACCCGGAAAACCAGGGGCTCAGCTACGAGGATGTGGTGTTGATCCATCCGCGTGGGCTGCGCCTGCATGGCTGGTGGTTGCCGGCCGCGGGGGATGGCCATGTGCGAGGCACCGTGTATTTTCTCCACGGCAATGCCCAGAACATCAGCACCCATCTGGCCAGTGTGCAGTGGTTGCCGGAGCAGGGCTATAACGTCTTTCTGCTCGACTACCGAGGTTATGGCCTGTCCGAGGGCAAGCCGACACTGCCGGCGGTATTTGACGATGTGCAGCTGGGGCTGGACTGGTTACGCCATGCCAAGAGCGCCGAAGGCCCGTTGACGGTGTTTGGCCAGAGCCTGGGTGGTGCCATGGCGACCACCGTGCTGGGCGATGAGGAGAATCAGGGTGCGGCAGATTGCGTGGTACTGGAGGCTGCCTTTGCCAGTTACCGGGGTATTACCAACGACGTGATGAAAGGAAGCTGGCTGCTGTGGCCACTACGCTGGATGGTGGTGCCGACCATGCCCGCCACAGATCTGGATCCTGAATCCCGAATTGCCGGGGTAGCGCCGACCCCACTGCTGGTCATGCACAGCGAAGACGATCCGATTATTCCCTATGATCACGGCAAGCGGTTGTTTGCCGCCGCCGCTGAGCCCAAGCAGTTTCAGCGTTTGCGTGGCAGGCATATTGAGAGCACCCGGGACCCTGCCGTGCAGCAACGGATTGTGAACTTCCTGCAGAGCAATGGCTGTGCCGCACCGGCACCAACGCCACCGGCCCGTGATGACGGCATGGATGGCATGACTCCTTTGCCGTTGCCGCCTGCACCAACCGGGAATAATGGCTACCGTTTTTGACGAAAGCCGGCTGCTGGGCACGACATAGACAGCGTCGCGTACGGTGGATTTAGGTGGCAAGCAGTAAACCGCCATAGGGGCGGGAGAAGTGCTCGATCAGGTTGGTCTGGTGGATTTGCGCCTTCCGGCTCATCTACTCCGCGGGTCAGGTCGCGTCTCGCTGCTTCTGCTTTTCCCGGCGAATCAACCGCGCGGCCAGCAGGCCAACCTCGAACAGGAACCACATGGGTAGCGCCAGCAGGGTCTGGCTGATGATGTCCGGGGGGGTCAGCAGCATGCCAACCACGAAGCAGCCCACCACCACATAGGCGCGGGCGCCGGCCAGTTTTTCCACGGTCGTGGCGCCGGTGCTGACCAGCAGTACGATGGCGATGGGTAATTCAAAAGCCAGTCCGAACGCCAGGAACAGGGCCAGCACAAAATCCAGATAGCTGCTGATGTCTGTGGTCACCGCCACCCCTTCCGGGGCAATGGCGGTAAAGAACTGGAACATCAGCGGGAATACCACGAAATAGGCAAAGGCGGCGCCAGCGTAGAACAGCAGTACGCTGCTGCCCAACAGGGGAATGGCCAGGCGCTTTTCATGCCGGTACAGGCCCGGGGCCACGAAGGCCCAGGCTTGATGCAGGATAAAGGGCATGGCCACGAAGATGCTCAGATACAGGGTCAGTTTGAAGGGCGCCAGGAAGGGTGAGGCGACGCCGGTGGCGATCATGCTGGTGCCTTCGGGCATGGCCTGCATCAGTGGTTTGGCCACCAGGGTGTACAGTTCCCGGGAGAAATAGAACAGCCCCAGAAACACCACGAAGATTGCCGCCATGGCCTTGAGCAGGCGGTTACGCAGTTCCAGCAAATGGGCAATCAGTGGCTGGCCGGAATCGTTGCTGGCGTCATTCATGGCGCGGTGGTTCCTGAGCTTTTTTGCTGTCGTCAGCGGGGTCCGCTTGCGCCTCGCGGGGGGTGCGCGCCTTGGCAATTTGCTCCGGGCTGAGCAGGCTTTCCTTCGCTTCGCGGATGCTGTCTTCGTCCAGGCCCATCTCGCGCATCTGTTTTTCCATGCGCTCGCGCATGTCCTGGGTCACCGCTTCGCGTTCCAGTTCGTTTTTCAGATGGTTGAAAGTGGAGCGGGCACGGCCGACCCACTGGCCCAGGGTGCGTGCCACCGTGGGCAGACGCTCCGGACCAAGCACCACCAGACCGATGATGAAAATCAGGGTAAGTTCGGCAAAGCCGATATCGAACATGGAAACCTCTTAACGGGACGCAGGGAAGGCTGGCCAGATCAGGCCTGGTCTTTTTCCTTGTCCTTCTCGGTTTTCTGCTCGCTGGTGTCCTTCTCGTCTTCGGCCAGACGTTTCTGGTCCTGCTCTTCCTCGCCGTCTTTCATGGCGTTCTTGAAGCCTTTTACGGCCCCACCCAGGTCGCCGCCGATATTGCGCAGTTTCTTGGTGCCGAACAACAGGACCACAATGGCCAGAAGGATCAGTAACTGCCAAATGCTGATGCCGGAAAACATGCTGTTTCTCTCCGATAGATAGGGCGCTGATAGTCAGGGCGGTCAGTGCTTGCTGCCGCGCGCCGCTTTTTCGTCATGGCCGGACAGGCCGAAGCGGCGCTCCAGTTCTGCCAACACCTTGTCCGGGTGTTCACCCAGTTTGGCCAACATGACCAGACTATGGAACCACAAATCCGCGGTTTCGCTGATCAGTGCATCGGTTTTGCCACTGACCTCTGCGTCGCGGGCGGCGAGAATGGTCTCTACCGCTTCCTCGCCCACTTTTTCCAGGATCTTGTTCAGCCCCTTGGCATACAGGCTGGCCACGTAGGAACTGTCCGGATCGGCGCCCTTGCGGGATTCAAGCACCTGATGGAGCTGGCTGAGAATATCTGACATAGCGTTTGCACTTTCTTTATGGTTGGCGCCTGCTGCGGGCGGGCGCCGACGGATTATCCGATGTGCCGCGGTGCGGTGTCACAGTCTAGCGCCGCCAGCTCCAGCTCACCAGCAGCACGGCGACAGCGGCCAGCGGCCAGCTGACATGGGGTGTTGCTAGCCAGATGGCAGTACCGGCGCAGCCCAGCCCCGCCAGGCCGACAAACAGCTTGTGACGGTGGCGTAGCAGGGCCTGTTCGAAGCGGGCTTCCAGTCGATCCTGCTGGTAAGGCAGCTCGCGCAGGCTTTCCAGGCCGTCGCGCAGCAGATCCGGCATCTCGGGCAGCTGGGCGGTCCATTCCGGCATGCGGTTCTGCAGTTTCTTCAGTGTGGCGCTGGGGCCGTATTCGGCCAGCATCCAGGCTTCCAGCAGGGGGCGGCCGGTGCTCCAGATATCCAGTTGCGGATAGATGCTGCGCCCCAGGCCTTCGATATGCACCAGGGTTTTCATCAGCAGGATGTACTGCACCGGCATTTCGATCTGGTAGTGGCGCGCCATATCAAACAGCTTCATCACCAGCGGGGCGAATTCCAGCTGGTCCAGTTGGGCGGACCGCACCGGCTCGACAATGTCGATCACGGCCCGTTCAAAACGGGGACGATCGATGGGGGCGGTATTCCAGCCGGCACGGATCACCGCATCTACCAGGGCACTGTAATCCTCCCGCATCACGGCCAGCACCATGCGGCCCAGCACGTTCAGGTCTTCCTTCGACAGCCGCCCGGCGATGGCTGCATCGACGGCCATGTATTGCGGGGATTCCGGGTGTTCCGGGTTGACGAAGATGTTGCCCGGGTGCATGTCCGCGTGGAAGAAGTTGAAGCGGAATACCTGTGAGAAGAAGATCTCCACGCCCCGTTCTGCCAGCACCTTCGGATCAATGCCGGCGGCCTTGATGCGCTCGATATCATTCACCGGGATGCCATGGATGCGATCCATGATGATCACGGTGGGGCTGGACAGCTCCAGATGAATGGCCGGGATATGCAGCAGCGGGCTGAACAGGAAATGCCGGCGCATGGTTTCGCTGTTGCGGGCTTCGGCGGCCAGGTCCAGTTCGCCAAGGATGATGTCCCGGTAGTCCTGTACCACCCGGGCCGGGCGGAAGTAGCGGGCATCGCGCCACAGCCGTTCCAGCCAGCGGGCGCCGAAGGCCATGACTTTCAGGTCCCGTTGCACCACCGGAAGAATGGTAGGGCGCAGCACCTTGGCCACCACCTGCTGGCCATTGTGCAGGGTAGCGGCATGGACCTGGGCCACGGAGGCGGCGGCCATGGGAGTGCTGTCAAAGTCGCGGAATACCTCATCGAAGGGCTGGCTCAGGCTGGCCGCGACCAGGTCCCGGGCCTGTTGCCCGTCGAAGGGGGCCACCTGGTCCTGCAGTCGCGCCAGGGCGCTCGTCCATTCCGGTGGCAGCATGTCCTGGCGGGTGGCCAGTAGCTGGCCGAACTTGATGAAGATGGGGCCCAGTCGCTCCAGGGCCTTCTGCAGGCGTTCGCCTTCGCTGAGCTTGCCGGTGCCCAGCCAGCTTGAGGGCACCAGAAAGGACAGCACCAGCAGCACGTTGCGCAGTGGCTGGGCAGGCAGCAGGGCGATCAGGCGATAGCGGCACACCACATGGGTGACCACCAGAATACGGGTAACGGGCAGCATCAGTCGGTGGCGCTCCCGTTACTGTTGGTGCCGGTCCGGGCGGTGCGAAGGCGCTGGATGCGGGCATCCAGACGATCCACGTCCATGCGCAGTTCGTCCACATCCTGGCCAAATTCATAGACATCCCGGCGGCCGGGTGTCAGGCCGGATTCGTTGCCCACGTAGTCGGCCAGCTGCTCGGTCAGTCGGCCGGCGGCCTGGCGGGCCCAGCCGAACAGACGGCGGGCGCTGTAATCCAGTTGCTGGGCCAGTTCCGAACCGGTCACCGGCTCCAGAATGGCACCCCAGTCGATTTGCAGCTCGCCGGCCAGTTGCTGCATTTCCTGCAGCAGTTCCCGGTTACCGCTGATGTCCACCGGGCCGCCGATGACGCCGGGGCGGGTGTTCCAGTTCAGCAGCAGGGCAGCCAGATCCATGGGATTGCCCTTTACCGTGACATCCGCGTTGGCATCGCTGCGGTGGTACAACTCCACCCCGTCTTCCACGATCAGCGCATAGATAGCCAGCGGCGGTAAGGTCACCTCGATGGCCAGCAAGCGGCCGGCATGGAGCGCCAGCCGGTCGGCACTGGCCGGGTCGGAACGCAGGGCAGTGTTGATGGCTCTTTCCACCGTGGCCAGGGCCGTGGTGGAGAGCAGGCCGGGGGAGCGGGACTGGTCTTTCAGACTCAAAATTTGAACCCTCTGTGCAGCGCCACGATGCCGCCCAGCATGTTGAAGTATTCGGTACGGGCGAAGCCGGCCTGATCCATCATGCCCTGCAGGGTGTCCTGGTCCGGGTGCATGCGGATGGATTCGGCCAGGTACTGATAACTATCCGCATCGTTGACGATCAGTTTGCCGAGTTTGGGCCACACACCGAAGGAGTAAAGCTCGTAGGCCTTGGCCAGGGGCTTGTGCACCGGGGTGGAGAATTCCAGTACCAGCAGCCGGCCGCCGGGTTTCAGCACCCGCAGCATGGAGCGCAGGGCGGCATCCTTGTCAGTGATGTTGCGCAGGCCGAAGGCGATGGTGATGCAGTGGAAGCTGTTGTCTTCAAAGGGCAGGCACTCGCCGTTTACCTGGGTGACCTGGGTGTTGTGGCTGCAGCCTGCATCGAACAGACGGTCGCGGCCCACTGCCAGCATGGCGTCATTGATGTCCGCCAGCACCACCTGGCCAGTTTCCCCGACAAGGCGGGAAAACTTGATGGCCAGATCGCCGGTGCCGCCGGCCAGATCCAGCACCTTGTGGCCCGGACGCACCCCGGCCAGCTCGATGGTCATGCGCTTGAGCAGGCGGTGGCTGCCCATGGAAATCAGGTCGTTCATGACATCGTATTTGCCCGCTACGGAGCGGAATACGCCGGCCACTTTCTGCTGCTTTTCCTGCCACGGTACCTGCTGGTAACCGAAGTGGGTGACCTTGGTGTCGTCGTTCATGTCAGTCCTCGAAGGGGGCCGGGTGATGGTCGAAGACCTTCTGCATGATGGTCTCTTCCCGTGCGGCCAGCTGCTCCAGCAGCAGGCCCACACTGGGCACCGGTTTCATCACCCGGAAGCTGCGATCCATGAAATCATACAGGTTCGCAAAGCCTGCCGCATGGGCCGGTTTACGCACCATGCGAAAGGTGGTCTGTATCATCCGTGAGCGGATATAGCGATCCAGATGATGTCCCAGTTCGGCCACCAATTGTAGCTGGCGCTGACGGGCATCGTGGTGGTGGTCCTGACGAAAACCCTTGAGGTAGGTCAGCTCGGTGAGTGGTTGATCCAGTTCGCTGCCCAGTGAGTCGGCGATCTGCTCATCCAGCTCCTGGGTGAGGATCGCGGCCTCCAGCGCACTGGCCGAGGTGGCCATGACCTTGTCCGGCAGCAGTTTCATGGCCTTGGGCAGGGCGCGACGGATTTCCCGGGCCACCGGTAGCAGCTCCCGGCCACCGTAGACTTCGTCGAGTAGAAAGCGGATCCCCTCCGCCGTGGCCGGGTCGTCCAGAAGGTGGCGGTGGGTATGGCTGAGGCGCTGGCTCTGCCAGTCCTGCAAGCGCCGCAGGCGGCTCAGGAACAGGGTGTCGTCGCCATGCTGGCGCAGGGCAAAGAAGCGGTTGAGATAGTGTTGAAGCTGTTCGCCGGCGGTCATGGTTTTTCCTCCGGCGGGGATAATAGCAGGAAAGCGGTCGGACGTTGGAAGTCAGGCGCCTGACGCCAATGAATTCAGCGTCAGACGTCTGTCGTCAGGCCTCGGGCTATCAGAGGATATAGCGGCTCAGGTCCTCGTCATCGGCCAGTTCACCCAGATAGCGATCCACCGCTTCGGCGTCCAGTACCAGGGGCTTGTCGTGGTATTGGGTGGCCAGGGAGTCGGCATCGTAGCTGATCTCTTCCAGCAGTTTTTCCAGTACCGTGTGCAGGCGGCGGGCACCGATATTTTCGGTGCGTTCGTTGACCTGCCAGGCCACTTCGGCAATGCGCCGGATGCAGTCGTCGGTAATCTCCAGGTTGAGCCCTTCGGTATCCAGCAGGGCCTTGTACTGCTCGGTGAGCGAGCATCGGGGTTCGGTAAGAATGCGCTGGAAGTCATCCGGTGTCAGCGGGCTCAGTTCAACGCGAATGGGCAGACGGCCCTGCAGCTCCGGGATCAGATCGCTGGGTTTGGCCAGGTGAAAGGCGCCGGAGGCGATAAACAGGATGTGGTCAGTCTTGATCATGCCGTACTTGGTGGACACGGTGCAGCCTTCAATCAGCGGCAGCAGGTCTCGCTGTACCCCTTCACGGGACACGTCAGTGCCGCCGCTTTCGCCGCGTTTGGCCACCTTGTCGATTTCATCCAGGAATACGATGCCGTTGTTTTCCACTGCATCAATGGCCTGTACCTTCAGCTCGTCCTCATTGACGAAGCGGGCCGCTTCCTCGTCCCGGATCAGCCGGTAGGCTTCGCGGACACGCAGCTTCTGGCTGCGCTTGCGGCCGCCCCCGCCCATTTTCGAGAACATCTGTTGCAGCTGGCTGGTCATTTCTTCCATGCCGGGAGGCGCCATGATTTCCACTCCGGCCGGATTGCTGGACACCTCGATCTCGATTTCCTTGTCGTCCAGCTCGCCCTCGCGCAGCTTCTTGCGGAAGATCTGACGAGTGCTGTTGTCGGTCTTGCTCTCTTCGTCGCCGCGGGCTGCGGGTAGAAGGGCATCGAGAATGCGTTCCTCGGCGGCATCATCGGCCTGGCTGCCGACGCGGGCGATAGCTTTCTCGCGCAGCATCTTGATGGCCATTTCCACCAGGTCGCGGATGATGGATTCCACATCGCGGCCCACATAGCCCACTTCGGTGAACTTGGTGGCTTCGATCTTGATAAAGGGGGCGTCGGCCAGTTTGGCCAGGCGCCGGGCAATTTCGGTCTTGCCCACGCCGGTGGGGCCGATCATGAGGATGTTCTTGGGCGCCACTTCAGCGCGCATTTCTGCCGGCAGCTGCATGCGCCGCCAGCGATTGCGCAGGGCCAGGGCAACGGATTTTTTTGCCGGCTCCTGGCCGACAATGTGCTTGTTCAGTTCATGAACAATTTCGCGCGGAGTCAGGTTTGGCATCGGATTACCAGCTCAATTCTTCAATGGTTTGCTGTTGATTGGTGAAGACGCAGATATCGCCGGCGATGGTCAGGCTCTTTTCGACAATATCCCCGGCAGCCAACTCGGTGTTATGCAGCAGGGCGGTGGCGGCTGCCTGGGCAAAGGGGCCGCCGGAGCCGATGGCGATCAGGTCATTTTCCGGCTCGATGACATCGCCATTGCCGGTGATGATCAGTGAGGCTTCCTTGTCGGCCACGGCCAGCAGGGCCTCCAGGCGACGCAGGGCGCGGTCGGTGCGCCAGTCCTTGGCCAGCTCCACCGCAGCACGAACCAGATGGCCCTGGTGTTTTTCCAGCTGCGCTTCAAAGCGCTCAAACAGGGTAAAGGCATCGGCGGTACCGCCAGCAAACCCGGCAATTACCTTGCCGTGGTAGAGCCGGCGCACCTTGCGGGCATTGCCTTTCATGACGGTGTTGCCCAGTGACACCTGGCCGTCACCGCCAATCACAACGCTATTGCCGCGGCGTACGGATACGATCGTGGTCACATTCAGCTCCTTTCACAGTGATTCTGCAGATGTGGGGCTGGTGGCAGGGGATTCAAGGGGATTTGAAGGTAATTAATAATTAACAGTGAATAGTTAATCGCTGCGCGGGAGCTTCCCGGCAAGTGATCTGCCAGGTGCTCCCACGGGGGATGTGTCTGGCGCCAGGAAACCCTGCGTTCAGCGTCTTACTTCTTCATCTTGATGGGCAGGGTCTCGATGCCATTGCCGGCCAGTTGGTCCTGGGCCCGGTGCATGGCGTTGAGGTTGTCGTAGGGGCCAATCATGACCCGGTGCCAGCTGTCGCCGCTTTCCAGATCCACGGACTGGATGGAGGCGTCGAAACCCTTGAGGATCAACTCCGCCCGGCGGCGGTCGGCATCTTCGTTGCGGCGAAAGCTGCCGGCCTGCAACAGGTAGCGTTCGTTGCTGGAGCGGGTACTGGTATCCGGCTTGCGTTCGCTGGTGGACTTGTCCTGGGCGGTGTCACGGCTCTTGCGGGTGCCGGAATCGCTTTCATTCTGCGGCACGATCACTTCCATTTTTGGCAGTACCGCATAAAAGTCGAATTGCGGGGCGTCGTCGCTGCTGTCTTTTTTCGGCTCAGGTTTGGCCGGTTTGGCGGGCTGTTCCACTTTCTGAGCCGCCTTGCCATTGCCCCCTTGCTCCAGCTGGGTCTTGCCCAGGTGAAACAGGAAGGCCACAAACAGACCGACCATCAGGCCGGTAAACAGCCACACCCAGCCGGGGACCTGGCGTTGCGTCTTCTTGCGTACCGGGCCGCGGCTGGCCCCTCGTTTGCTGGTGTTCTTTGCCATGGGGTGTCCTGTGGTTCTCGGCTACATCCGTTCGAGCGGGCTCAGGCCCAGCAGTTCCATGCCCTGTTTCAGGGTGCGGGCTGTGAGGGCGGCCAGTTTCAGGCGGCTCTGCTTCAGGGCCTCATTGTCGCCGGAGAGGATCGGGCAATGCTCGTAAAATGTGGAAAACAGGCCGGCCACGTCATACAGATAGGTGCAAAGCAGATGGGGCAGACCTTTTTCGGCCACGCTTTCCAGTACTTCACCGAATTGCACCAGACGGGCGGCCAGGGCCTGTTCCGCCTCTTCCTGAAGCAGGAAGTCGCCGTTTACGTCGGTCATTTCCAGGCCGGCCTTGCGGAATACGCTAGCCACCCGGGTATAGGCGTAAAGCAGGTAGGGGGCGGTGTTGCCTTCGAAGCTGAGCATCTGCTCGAAATTGAAAATGTAGTCACTGCTGCGGTTCTTGGACAGATCCGCGTATTTCACCGCGCCAATGCCAACGGCATGGGCAATGGTGCGCAGGTCCTGATCGTCCAGTTCCGGGTTCTTGTCCTTGACCAGTGTATAAGCGCGTTCTTCAGCTTCGTCGAGTAGATCGATCAGTTTGACGGTGCCGCCGTCGCGTGTCTTGAAGGGGCGACCATCCGGACCGTTCATGGTGCCGAAGCCCATGTGTTCCAGTTCGGTCTCTTCCGGAACAAAGCCGGCGCGCTTGGCCAAGCTGAACATCTGCTGGAAGTGCAGGGCCTGGCGCTGGTCCACGAAGTAGAGCATGCGGTCGGCATGCAGGGTGCCGGCCCGGTAACGCAGGGCGGCCAGGTCGGTGGTGGCGTACAGGTAGCCGCCGTCGGCTTTCTGCACGATCACCGGCAGCGGGGTGCCTTCCTTGTTCTTGAATTCGTCCATGAACACGCACTGGGCACCCTGGTCTTCGCTGAGCAGACCTCTGGCGTCGAGATCGCTGACCACCTGGGCCAGGTCATCGTTGTAGGCGCTTTCGCCGCGAACGTCCGCTGGGGTCAGGCTCACGCCGAGACGGTCATAGACGGCCTGGCAGTGGCTCAGGGATACGCTGTTGAATTCCCGCCACAGGGCCAGGCAGTCTTCGTCGCCGGCCTGCAATTTCACCACCAGGCTGCGTGCGCGTGTGGCGAAGTCGACGGACTCGTCGAAGCGCTGTTTGGCGGCGCGGTAGAAGCCTTCCAGGTCCCCCAGCTCACGGGACAGTTCGGTGTCGCTTTCCTCGCTTTTCTGTTCTTCCAGGTAGGCCAGCAGCATGCCGAACTGGGTGCCCCAGTCGCCCACGTGGTTCTGGCGAACCACCTGGTGGCCGAGAAATTCCAGGGTGCGCACGACGGCATCGCCGATGATGGACGAGCGCAGGTGCCCCACGTGCATTTCCTTGGCCAGGTTGGGGGAGGAATAGTCCACTACCACGGTCTGTGCCTGCGCTGGACGGGCCACGCCCAGATGTTCGTCTGCCAGAGCCTGGTCCAGCAGGCCGGTGAGCCAGTCATCCGCCTGGAAGAAGTTGATAAAGCCGGGTCCGGCGATCTCCACTTTGGCCACGGCGTTGTCCGCCGGCAGGGCGGCAATCAGTTTTTCCGCCAGGTCGCGGGGCTTCATGCCGGCGGGCTTGGCCAGCATCAGGGCGATATTGGTGGCGAAGTCGCCGTGGCTCTTGTCCTTGGTGCGGTCGATCTGTGCCGGGCGCTTGGCGTCGGCGGGCAGAATCTCCTCGGCAATCAGGGTGTCCAGGGCGCTGTCGATCAGGGATATCAGGCGTTCTTTCATGACATTCTTTTGTGGAGGGCATCTGGGCCGTTCAAGTGGGCGGCGATTGTACGGGAAAAGGCCTGCTTGCGCATGCGCCGGGCGTCAGGCCCGGGGCCGTTCTACAGCATATCGATCGGATCCACATCCAGATGCCAGCGGCACTGACGGGCGGCGGGCAGGGTGCGGGCCTGTTCCAGCAGCAGGCTGATGGCCTGATGCAGGGGGCGACGGCTGGCGCACTGCAGCAGCATCTGGGTGCGATAACGGCCGGCACGCCTTTCCATCGGCGCTGGGACCGGCCCCAGCAGCTGGACGTCCGCAGGTAGCGGTATACCAGCAAGCTGCTGCAGAAACTCCATGGCCTTGGCCATGCTCATGGCTTCACAGCGGAACAGGGCCAGGTGGCCGAAGGGGGGCAGTCCGGCCATTTTCCGCTCTTCCAGCAGGGCATTGGCCAGGGCCGGGTAGTCGCCGCTGGCAGCCAATTGCAGGAGGGGGTGATCCGGGTGGCGGGTTTGCAGCAGCACCCGGCCCTGGTCTTCCCGGCCGCTGCGGCCAGCCACTTGCAGCAGCAACTGGGCGGCCTGCTCCGGGCCACGGAAATCGGCGCTGAGAAAGCCGGCGTCCATATCCAGAATCACCACCAGGGAGAGTTTCGGAAAGTGGTGGCCCTTGGCCAGCATCTGGGTGCCTACCATAACTACCGGGTTGCCCTGCTGGATGGTGGCCAGATGGGCATCCAGGCTACCCTTGCGGCGGGTGGCGTCCCGGTCGATGCGGATCACTGGTGCCTGCACCGACTGCTCCAGCAGTTCGGTGAGTTTTTCGGTGCCGCTGCCGGCTTCATGGATGGCGCTGGAGCCGCAGTCCGGGCAGCGCGCGGGTACCCGTTGCTGATAGTTGCAGTGGTGGCAGCGCAGGCTGCCCTCGCTGCGGTGCCAGGTGAGAAAACTGTCGCAACGGCGGCATTCCGCCTGCCAGCCGCAATCCTGGCAGAGGATCATGGGGGCATAGCCGCGCCGGTTGATAAAGACCAGGGCCTGGTTGCCCTGCTCCACGCAGTGTTTTATCGCCTGCAGGGACAGGGGCAGCAGTGGCTGGCCCGGGGCGGCCAGGGTGCCGTCGAGGATTTCGATGGGCGGGCGGCCCTGATCCGTGGCCCGTTGTGAGAGTTTCAGCCACTGGAAGCGGCCATCCCGGGCCAGTTGCAGGGTTTCCAGGGCCGGGGTGGCACTGCCCAGCACCACGGGAATATCCAGTTGCTGGGCCCGCCAAGTGGCCAGGTCGCGGGCGTGAAAACGAAAGCCGTCCTGCTGTTTCAGGGAGGCGTCGTGGGCTTCGTCGACGATGATCAGTCCCGGGGCGGCCAGCGGTGTAAAGATGGCGGAGCGGGTGCCGATGATGATGCGTGCCTTGCCGTCACGGGCGGCCAGCCAGTTGTCCAGCCGTTCCCGATCGGTGAGCCCGGAGTGCAGGGTCGCCACGGGCACGGCGAAGCGCTGCCGGAAGCGCTGCACCGTCTGGGGCGTCAGGCCGATTTCCGGAATCAGCACCAGTACCTGTTTGCCGGCGGCCAGATGCGCAGTCATGGCCTGCAGGTAGACTTCGGTCTTGCCGCTGCCGGTAACGCCATCAAGAAGGAAGGGGGAGAAGCCCTGGGCCTCCTCCAGCGCGCGGATCGCCTTGCGCTGCTCCGCGTTGGCAGCCAGTGGCGCCTGGGCAAGAATGTCCCTGGGGGGCGCACTGTCCTCCTGCGTTACCTGTTCCGCCCAGCCCTTGTCGCGCAGACTGGCCAGGGCAGCGGCGGGGACATCCAGGGCCGCCAGCATGGCGCTGCTAAGTCCCTTGGGGTGATCGCGCAGGGTGTGCAGGGCCTGACGTTGGCGCGGGGCCCGGCTGAGCTGGTCGTCGCTGACATGTTGGCCCCGCTCGGTGAGTTGCCAGCGTTTTTCCTGGCTGGCCTCTGCGTCGTTGCCCTGGCGCAGCAGGGCCGGCAGGGCATAGCTGAGGACTTCGCCCAGCGGGTGGTGGTAGTAGCGGGCGGCCCGTTCGCATAGCCGGTAGAGTTCTTCCGGCAGGACTGGGCTGTCGTCCAGTACGCGCTGGATGGCTTTCAGTTTCGGGTGTTCGCTGTGGCCATGGCCGTGGACCAGGCCTACCAGAGTGCGTCGACCGAAGGGCACCTGCACCCGCGAGCCACGGGGTGGCGGGGTGGTTCCCGGGTACAGATAGTCGAAGCAGCCCGGTAGCGGGACCGGCAGGGCAATTTGCAGGGTTTTCTTGGCTGACACGGGTTTTCCTGAAGCCTGCAGCGTCTGAGAAGCGCTCAGCGCTTGCGGATTGGGGCCAAGCTGTTATGATTCGCCTTCTTTTTCCCAGACGCAAGCCGTGTGGTGCCTGTCGTAGAGGCAGGTAGCGACACAGATTGGAGCTCAGCCATGAAACCAGAGATTCATCCCGAATACCAGGCAGCGACTTATACCTGTAGCTGCGGTAATGTTATTGAAAGCCGTTCCACCCGTGGTGGTGACATGGCTTTGGACGTTTGTTCTTCTTGCCATCCTTTCTACACTGGCAAGCAGAAGCAGGCCGACAGCGGTGGTCAGATCGACAAGTTCAAGCAGCGTTTCGGCATGATGCGCAGCAAGAAGGACTAAACGGCGTCTTCACCGCAGTTTATGTAGCCTTTAAAAAGCACCCTGCGGGGTGCTTTTTGCTTTGAGAACTTGCGTACACAGTGTTTAGCCTGACAGTTTAGCCCGACTTAGGGACCAGCGGAGACCAGCATGTCTGAGGATTTGAGAACGGCGGCCCTGGAATACCACGCCAAACCGCGGCCAGGGAAAATCAGCGTTGAGGTGACCAAGCCGGCGGCAACCAGCCGTGATCTGAGCCTGGCTTACAGTCCGGGCGTGGCGGAGCCGGTGCGTGAAATCGCCCGCGAGCCTGAGCTGGCCTACCGCTTTACTGCCAAGGGCAACCTGGTGGCCGTGATCAGTGATGGCACCGCCATTCTTGGTCTGGGCAATCTGGGCGCGCTGGCGTCCAAGCCGGTGATGGAAGGCAAGGGGATTCTGTTCAAGCTGTTTGCCGGTATTGATGTATTCGATATCGAGGTGGACGCGGAAGATTCCCAGGCTTTTATTGACACGGTGGTTCGTATTCATCGCACCTTTGGTGGCATTAACCTGGAGGATATCCGGGCACCGGAGTGTTTCGAGATCGAGCGTATCCTCAAAGAGCAGTGCGATGTGCCGGTGTTTCATGATGACCAGCACGGTACCGCTATTGTGGTGGGGGCGGGTCTGATCAATGCGCTGGAAATCCAGAAAAAGCGCATCGAAGATATCAAGGTGGTCTGTGTGGGTGCTGGCGCCGCTGGCGTGGCATCGGTGCGACTGCTGATCGAGATGGGTGCACGCAAGGAAAATATCCTGGTGCTGGATCGCAAGGGCGTGATTCACAGCCGTCGCGACGATCTCAACCAGTACAAGGCGGCGTTGGCCAACGACACCGACAAGCGCACTTTGAACGATGCGGTGGAAGATGCGGATGTGTTTATCGGTGTGTCCGGCCCGGACATGCTGACTCCGGAAATGGTCAAGAAGATGGCGCCCCGGCCGATCATTTTTGCCCTGGCGAATCCGGATCCGGAAATTCGCCCGGAGGTGGCCAAGGCGGCGCGCCCGGATGCGATTGTGGCTACCGGGCGTTCCGATTTTCCCAACCAGGTGAACAATGTGCTGTGTTTCCCGTACATGTTCCGTGGTGCTCTGGACGTGCGCTCCACCTCAATCACCGAGGAAATGAAGATCGCTGCGGTGCACGCCATTGCCGAGCTGGTGCGCGAAGCGCCGCCTCAGGAAGTGCTCGACGCCTACGGCGGTGAGCCGCTTACCTTTGGTGCCGATTACATCATTCCCAAGCCTAATGATCCTCGTCTGCTGGGCCGTGTGTCCTCAGCGGTAGCCCGTGCGGCGGTGGATTGTGGTGTGGCTCGCAAGGGATACCCTTCTCATTATCCGCTGAACTCGCTGGATGAGATTTTCCCTGAGTTGTAGGGGAGAGAAGCCACCCATAAAAAAACCGCCTTTCGGCGGTTTTTTTATGGGTGGGCAAGCGCCAGAGAAAGTCTGGCGCGCCAGTATTAATCAGAAGATCTGTTCTGGTGCACTATTGCCGCCGCCGGGGCCGCGTTGTGGTTCCAGTTCCGGCACCTGATCCTCAATAAAATATTCGCGGATGGCATTGGCGTTGTCCGGGCGCGCGAGCAGGCCGCTGTCGGGATCAATGCGCACGGTGGCGATGCCGGAGGGTTGCTCCAACTGTCTTTCGGGAACCCCTTGCAGGGCCGGGCCCATGTAATCGATCCAGATTGGCAGGGCGGCCTTGCCGCCATATTCGCCCCAGCCCAGGTTGGCCGGGTTGTCGAAGCCCACCCAGACAGTGGCCACCAGGTCCGGAGAATAGCCGGAGAACCAGGCATCCACCTGGTCGTTGGTGGTGCCGGTCTTGCCGGCCAGGTCATCGCGGCCCAGAGCACGGGCCTTGCTGCCGGTGCCTACCCGGATTACATCCTGCAGCATGGAATTCATCAGCCAGGCAATGCGCGGGTCCAGCACCCTGGGCGCCATGACCGGTTCCGGCTGTATCGGTGTGGCTGGCTTGTCGTCACTGTTTTTGTCGCCCTGGTCTGATGCTTCCGATGGAGATTCCAGCTCGGAGATATCGTCTTCCAGTGTGAGTGGTGGCAGGCAGGGAGGCTCACACAAAATGACCTCCGGTGCCTGCCAGAGGATGTCTCCATCGGCATTTTCAATGCGCTGTATGGCCCAGGGGGTAACCCGGTAGCCGCCGTTGGCGAACACGCTATAGGCGTTGGCAATATCCATCGGGGTGACGCTGGCGCTGCCCAGCGCCAAGGACAGGTCTCGCTGAAAATTATCGGCAGGTAGCCCGAAGCGCTTGAGGGTGTCCATGGCCTGGCTGATGCCGATCTGCCGAAGGATGCGAATGGAGACCAGGTTCAACGAGCGATACAGGGCTTCGCGCATGCGGGTGGGGCCGTAGAACTTGCCGCTGGCACCGGTGGGTCGCCAGGCAGTTTCCAGCTTGTCGTCATCGAACACCACGGGCGCATCGTTGATGATGGAGGCGGGAGTGAAGCCGTTTTCCATGGCCGAGGTATAGATGAAGGGTTTGAACACGGAGCCGGCCTGTCGCTCGCTTTGTACGGCCCGGTTGAAGTTCGACGCAGAGAAGCTGTAGCCGCCCTGCATGGCGACCACTGCCCCATTGGCCGGGTCCAGAGAGATCAGGGCCGATTGTGCCTTGGGCAGTTGGGCCAGGCGCCAGCGGCGACTGTTGTCGGGACCCACTGGGCGGACGCGGACGATGTCGCCCCGGGTCAGCACATCACCTGCCTGCTGGGGCTCTTCGCCGACATACTTGTTGTTGAGCTGGGGGCGGGCCCAGCGAATATCATCCCAGGCCAGCCGGGCGCGCTTGCCATCACGGAACAGGATGTCCGCATCCTGTTCGCCCACGCGGGTAACGATGACCGGTTGCAGGGGGCCGATTCGTTGCTGGTCGCGGATGATATTGACCCAGCTGGCGACCTTCGGGTCCAGCCCGGTTATGGTCTTCTCGATTTCTGCTTTTTCTGCCTGAGCAGGCAGTTCGCTCTCTTCGGCGGGCGGTTGTTCGCTGTCAGTGATCTCTATAGCTGGCAATGCCGGGGCCGCACTGACATCTTTCTGTGCTACCGGGCCGCGATAACCATGGCGTTCGTCGTAGCTGTGCAGGCCGGACCGCAGTGCCTTGACGGCCGCTGTCTGGCGTTTGCTGTCGATGGTGGTGATGATGCGAATGCCGTCGGTGAAGATGTCCTGCTCCACCAGCTTGGCGGCTTGCAAGCGGACCATCTCGCCCACATAAGCGGCATCCACCTCTGGCTGAGCGGCATGGAAGCGGGCGCTGACCGGCTCTGCCTGGGCCGCCTCGCGTTCTTCGGGGGTGAGGGCGCCGGTTTCTTCCATGCGGAACAGGATCCAGTTGCGCCTTACCCGTGCCCGCTCCGGGTTGGTGATCGGGTTGTAGGCGGAGGGAGCCTTGGGTAACCCTGCGATCATGGCCTGTTGGGCGATATTGAGCTCCCCCACGGATTTGCCGTAGTAGACTTGGGCGGCGGCTTCTGCTCCATAGGCCCGGTGGCCCAGATAGATTTTGTTGAGGTATAGCTCGAGGATCTCTTCCTTGCTGAGCACCCGCTCGATCTGGATGGCGAGAACAATCTCGTTGAATTTGCGCAGGAAGCGCTGGTCCCGGCTGAGAAAGAAGTTGCGCGCCACCTGCATGGTGATGGTGGAGCCACCGGAGCGGATTTCCCGGTAGCGGGCCAGCTCCACGGCGGCCCGCACCAGGCCCTTGAGGTCAACGCCATTGTGTCTGAAAAATCGTTCATCCTCGGCGGCCAGTACGGCCTGGACCAGGGTTTCCGGCAATTCGTCGTAGGCTACCGGTTGTCGGCGTTTTTCCCCATACTCAGCAATAAGTTTTATATCGCTACTGTAAATACGAAGGGGAATCTGGTATTCCACCTCGCGAATCTGGCTGGCAGGGGGCAGTTGCGGGGCCAGATAGAGGTAGCTGGCGGCCAGAATGGATAGTCCGCCACCGGTGCCGGCAATCAGGAGAAGGAGCAGGTATCGGGTCCAGGAGGGTAAGCGCATGTTTTCGACAACTACTGGCTGGGATCGGTAGAAAGGCCTAGCGGGCCCGTGAAGTGGGTCATTATATGGTGGAAAGGTTGTTGTGATCTAATATCTGTTCTGCTATTACTACACCTAAAGTGATTCGACATAAAAAACGTGTAAGTGTATCTTTATCAAGAAAAAACACTTTAATAATAACCAGACGGGACGACAACAGTGCTGCCTTTCCTCAGAAAAAAGGCCCAGACACTACTGGGGATCGACATCAGCTCCACGGCCGTGAAGCTGCTCGAGCTGTCCAAATCGGGGAACCGCTACAAGGTCGAAAGCTACGGGGTTGAGCCCCTGCCGGCCAATGCGGTTGTCGAAAAAAACATCAGTGACGTGGAGGGTGTCGGGGATGCAATTGCCCGTCTGGTCAGCCGTGCCCGTCCTGGCGTAAAGACTGCGGCTGTGGCCGTGTCCGGCTCCGCCGTGATCACCAAGCTGATTGAAATGGATGCCTCTCTCAGCGAAGACGAGATGGAGAGTCAGCTGAAGGTGGAGGCGGATCAGTACATCCCCTTCCCGCTGGATGAAGTGCGCATGGACTTTCAGGTCATGGGTGCGGTTGAGGGCAATGACGATCGCGTGGAAGTGCTTGTTGCCGCTTCGCGGACGGAAAACGTGGAAATGCGAACCGACGCCCTGGAAATTGGTGGATTGCAGGCCAAGGCGGTGGATGTGGAAGCCTATGCCATGGAGCGGGCCTTCCAGCTGGTGTTGCCGGGTCTGCCCAACGCCGAGGAACTGGAGACCGTGGCTGTCTTCGATATCGGTGCCACCATGACCACGTTAAACGTCTTCCATCAGGGTCGCAGTGTCTATACCCGTGAACAGTTGTTTGGTGGCAAGCAACTGACCGAAGAGATTCAGCGGCGTTACGGTATTTCCATGGAAGAGGCCGGCCTGGCCAAGAAAACCGGTGAGCTGCCGGATGATTATGAGGCAGAAGTGCTTCAGCCCTTCAAGGATGCAGTCGTTCAGCAGGTTAATCGGTCTCTGCAATTTTTCTACGGCTCCACCCAGTTCAATGAGGTGGACTATATCCTGCTGGCAGGGGGGTCGGCTTCCATCCAGGATCTGGCTGAGCTGGTACAGGAAAAAGTGGGTGCCAGCTGTTCCGTGGCCAACCCGTTCAGTGACATGGCGCTAGCAAACAAGGTGGCTGCGTCTGCCATTGCCAATGATGCGCCAGCACTGATGATCGCGTGCGGTTTGGCATTGAGGAGCTTTGAACAATGACAACAACAATCAATCTGCTGCCCTGGCGGGAGGAGCGCCGCAAGCGCCAGCAGCAGGAGTTCATCGTTCTTCTGGTAATGGCAGCGGTTCTGGGCGTGGTGTTGTTCTTCGGTTGGAAAACCGTAGTTGACCAGCAGATTGCGGATCAACGCGCCCGCAACAGCCATATTCAAACAAAAGCGGCTGAGCTTGATGAGAAGATCAAGGAGATCAACGAAATCAAGACTCGGCGTGATGAGCTGATTGCAAGAATGGAGGTCATCCAGAGTTTGCAGGGCAACAGGCCGACGATCGTGTATGTGTTCGATCAGTTGGTCAGAACACTGCCCGACGGTGTCTATTACTCAAAAGTGGAGCGCAAGGGCGACGTTTACACGATCAACGGGATTGCTGAATCCAATAACCGTATTTCCCGTCTGATGCGGAATTTTGATCAGTCACAGTGGTTCAAAGACGCAACGCTGCAAAATGTAACGGCTCTGGAAGATGGCTCCCAAGCCAACAAGTTTACGCTCAATCTGAAGCAGTCTTCACCCGCCAGCAAGAATGAGGAAGAAAAACAATGAAAGCCTCTGAGCTGAAAAACATGGATTTGCGAGAGCTGATTGACGAACTGAACAGTCTCGATTTTGAGAATGTGGGCGGCTGGCCGGCACCGATTAAACTTGGCGCTGCCGTCATCGTTTTGGCGCTTGTTCTGGTGTTGGGTTATTTTTTCGTGATAAAGGACTTGAATGCTTCTCTTGAGCAGCAGCGTGGAGAGGAAAAAACGCTCCTTCAAAGCTATGAGAAGAAAGCATTTGAAGCTCACAATCTTGATCAGTTTCGTGCGCAGCTTGCCGAGATGGAGCAGACTTTCGGGGCTCTGTTGAAGCAGTTGCCTAAAGATACCGAAGTCCCGGGTCTGCTTGAGGATATCACTCATACCGGTTTGGGTAGCGGCTTGGAATTCGAGGAAATCGAGCTTAAGAGCGAAGTGGAAAAGGAGTTTTATGCCGAGCTCCCCATCGATATCAAGGTGATTGGGGATTATCACGGTTTCGGGTCGTTCGTTTCCGGTGTAGCTGCTTTGCCGCGAATTGTTACGCTTCATGACTTCGTTGTTGCCTGGCCCAAGGATAATGAGAAAGAGTTGAAGGCTTTGGGGCTGCTGAAAATGAACATCACTGCAAAGACCTATCGTTATTCCAGTCAGGGCGGTGTTTCTCCGAATAATAAACCGGCCTCTGGTCGCAAATAGGGAGGGCAGATGATGTCTTGTAACAGGTATGCTGCGTTTCCTCTGGTTGCGGTCTTTGTGTTCAGTCTTGCAGGTTGTGGCTCCGGCGCCAATCTGGGTGAGCTGGATGCTCGGCTGCAAGAAATCAAGGCAAGGCCTCGGGGTCGAATTGAGCCGCCACCGGAATTCAAGCCGATCGCTACCTATGCTTATGCGAGTCATCAGCTCCGTTCGCCGTTTGTTGCTCCAATGGAGCAGGAGCTGATAGCGGTAACCGATGGCAGGAAAGTGGAGCCGGATATTGGCCGCCCGAAGGAATATCTTGAGCGCTTCCCTCTAGATGCTCTGAATATGGTAGGGACAATTAGTCGGCCAGGCGGGACGCTTGAGGCCTTGATATCAGATCCGTCCGGAGCGGTGACGCGGGTAAAGCCGGGTAGCTATATGGGGAAGAATTTTGGCCGCGTCAAAGAAGTGACAGATGCCAAGGTGAGTCTTGTGGAAATTGTGCCAGATGGGCGTGACGGTTGGGTAGAGCGGTCCAGTAACGTCACTATTTCCGAATAACAGTCGCTGGGGATCCAGTTATGAATATTGCAACACTGACAACAACAAAGAATGCTTCCCGGCGCTTTTCGGGATTACTGCTATGTGGGCTCCTGTCGCTGTCTGCTTCTTTTGCGGGGGCGGACACTCTGAAATCCATAGAGGCCAACTCCTTGTCCGGCGATGGCATGGAAGTGCGTCTGAATTTCGAGGGAGGGGTTCCGGAGGCCAAGGGCTACAGTATTGAAAAGCCCGCCAGAATTGCCCTTGACCTTATCGGTGCTGACAGTGATGTTGCTGGTAAGCAGCAGAATCTTGGTACGGGAAATGCCCGGAGTGTGACCATTGTCGAGGCCAAGGACCGCACCCGCTTGATTTTCAATCTTGAATCGCTCACAGGATATTCCACTAGAGTCGAGGGCAGTAGTCTGATTGTGATGCTCGGGAAGGAGCAGCAGAGTTCGGTTGCAAAGGGCGATTATGAGGCTGAGGGGGATGCCTCTATCAAGAGTATTGATTTCCGTCGTGGAGATGCGGGAGAAGGCCGTATTGTTATCGGTTTGTCAAAGGCTTCGATTCCTGTGGATGTGCAGGAAGAGGGCGGAAAGATCGTTGCGAAGTTTGTGGGTGCCGGTATATCCAATGATCTGATAAGGAAGCTGGATGTCACGGATTTTGCCACGCCGGTGAAAATGGTGGACACGAGATCCAACGATGACAGTGTTTTAGTGGTTGTTGAGCCTACAGGAACCTGGGAGTACCTCGCGTATCAGGCAGATAACGAATTTAGTATCAATGTGAAGCCATTGACTCGCGCGGAAGCAGAGCGTCAAAAGAAAGAAGACTTTGCTTATACGGGGGAGAAACTGTCCCTGAACTTCCAGGATATTGAAGTTCGTGCAGTGCTCCAGTTGATTGCTGATTTTACCGGTTTGAATCTGGTTGCTTCGGATACTGTGAATGGGCGTATTACCCTGCGCCTCCAGAATGTGCCATGGGATCAGGCGTTGGAACTGATTCTCAAAACCAAGGGGCTGGATAAGCGTCAGGTCGGCAATGTGTTGCTGGTGGCTCCGGCTGATGAAATTGCCGCGCGAGAACAGCTTGAGCTGGAAAGCCAGAAAAAAATTGAAGCCCTTGCTCCTCTTCGCACAGAGTACATCAGCATTAATTATGCCAACGCCTCTGATATGAAAGAGCTCATAAGTAATGCTGGAGGGGAAGGCGATGCGTTGGTTTCCAATCGAGGCTCGGTTGTTGTGGATCAGCGTACTAACACGCTCATTATTCAGGACACCCAGGCCAAGCTTCAGGAAATCCGCGATCTGATCGATACGCTGGATGTGCCGGTTCGTCAGGTACTGATTGAAGCGCGAGTCGTAGTTGCGAGCAACAATGTTGCAGATGAATTTGGTGTTCGCTGGGGCGGGCTGGGTTTTGATGCTGAGTCCATGCTGCAAGATAAGCGCACTTTTGGGGTCTCTGGTCGGCTTCAATCTCTGAGAAACCTTCATCAGTCGAATGTTGACTCAACAGTTTTTCAGGCAACACCTGGGATCGATCCTGATGATGTGGATTTCGGTCCGGACGATTTCACGTTCCAGGAGCCTGAGGGTGACGATGATCTGATTGTCGATCTGGGCGTGGATTCCGCCGATGCCTCACGGTTCGCGATTGGTTTCACGTCCCTGGCTTCAGGGTTGATTGAGCTTGAGCTTTCTGCGTTGGAGGCTGAGGGGCATGGTGAGCTGGTGGCCACACCAAAGGTTCTCACAGCGGATCAGCAGCCTGCTATCATTGCTTCCGGCCAGCAGGTGCCTTTCGAAACTGCTACGGCTTCTGGTGCTACCGCGATTGAATTTGTCGAAGCTGAATTGAGCTTGCAAGTGACTCCCCATATCACCCCTGATGGTAATATCATCATGGATTTGAAAGTGAACAACGATTCATTTGATCCTTCCGGTACAACGGCTATCAATACCAATCGTGTAGAAACCTCTGTTTTGGTGAGTGATGGCGAGACAGTGGTGCTTGGTGGTATCTTCCAGCAGGAAAAGGTCAACTCCGTGACCAAGACGCCTTTCCTGGGTGACTTGCCGTGGATTGGCAATCTGTTCAAGAAGACCGTGAAGCGTGATAACAAGCAGGAGTTGCTGATTTTCATTACGCCACGGTTGATGAAGGATGCTTTGGCGAATCGGTGACCAAGACGACTAACCCCTCTCTGATACTGGTCGGCCCCATGGGTGCTGGAAAAAGCACCCTGGGCCGCCACCTTTCCCAGATACTGGATTATCCCTTCTTCGATTCTGACCGGATTATTGAGGAAAAGACGGGGGCAGATATCCCGTGGATCTTCGATATGGAGGGTGAAGCCGGTTTCCGGCGCCGCGAACACGAAGCAATCGATGAGCTTACCCGTCAGGATGGCATTGTTCTGGCGACTGGCGGCGGCGTTGTGGTGACACCGGAGAACCGTGACCTTCTTCATGAGCGTGGTTGTGTGGTCTATTTGTGGACTCCCGTCGACGTTCAGCTCGCCCGTACTCGTAATGACAAGAACCGGCCCCTGCTGCAAACTGCGGACCCGCGGGCCAGGCTGGAAACGCTGTTCGCCGAACGCGATCCGCTGTACCGGCAGGTGTCCCATCATGTGGTGTCTACCGCTTCCGGCAACCTGAAAAAGGTTGCGGATGACGTGTTGGCTTGTTTGGCGTCTCACCGGCAAGGATAATGTAACCCCCGCAATTGACGGCATGATCCCCTCAGGGTGCCAGTCTTCCATGTTGCATGCGGTGTTATTCAACGGAGATCCAATGCGAACACTTCAGGTGGCCCTGGCCGAGCGTAGTTACCCGATCCATATCGGTGCCGGTCTACTCGACACCTTTCCTATTGCCGAGCAGGTGCGTGGCAATCAGGTCATGATCATTACCAATGAGACCATCGCCCCGCTGTATCTGGAGCGTCTGACCCGGCATTTCTCCGCAGCCCAGTGCGATACTCTGGTTCTTCCAGATGGGGAGAAGTTCAAGACGCTGGAGACTCTGGAAAGCATTTTTGATGCCCTGATGGCCAAGCGCCACTCGCGAACGACTACGCTTATCGCTTTGGGTGGCGGCGTGATTGGCGACATGGTCGGCTTCGCTGCCGCCTGTTATCAGCGAGGGGTGGATTTTATCCAGGTGCCGACCACGCTGCTGGCCCAGGTGGATTCCTCCGTGGGTGGCAAGACCGCCGTTAATCATCCCCGTGGCAAGAACATGATCGGTGCGTTTCACCAGCCGCGGCTGGTGCTGATAGATACGGACGTGCTGAGCACTCTCCCGCAGCGCGAACTGGCGGCAGGTTATGCGGAAGTGATCAAGTATGGCCTGATTCGCGATCCGGATTTTTACCATTGGCTGGAAACCAACAACGAAAAACTGTTGTCCAGAGACACAGAGGCGTTGTCTGAAGCCATCTATCGCAGTTGCGCGAACAAGGCGCAGGTGGTGGCGGATGACGAAACCGAGCAGGGCAATCGCGCCCTGCTTAATCTGGGTCACACCTTCGGCCATGCGATAGAGACGGCCACGGGCTATAGCCAGTGGCTTCATGGTGAGGCGGTTGCGGTCGGAATGCTGATGGCTGCGCATATGTCAGCCAGGCTTGGCTGGCTGGATGCGGCGCTGGAGCCCGGTCTTGCAGATGTGCTGGCGAAGTGGCAATTGCCGGTCACGACTCCCCCGGGGATGAGTCCGGATCAGTTCATGGATCTGATGGCGCTGGACAAGAAAGTACAGAATGGCCAGCTTCGTCTTGTGTTGCTGCGACAGCTGGGTGAGGCTGTGGTCACTGCAGACTACGATGCGGTGGCATTGCGCCAGACGCTGGAGGCTTTTTGTGGAACATGATGATGACCGTTTTTTCAGTGGTGCATCCCGTGGCGATTATCTGGATGCATTGACTGCCCATGCCGGCCTGGGCTCCGTGGTGGCGCTGGAAGGCGATAGCGGTAGCGGGGTGTCCACCTTGCTCGGCCACACGGTGATGGCGTTGCTTGGCGACATGGAGATTGTCCGGATTGATGGCGCTGCCGAGCATAATGCCAATGTGGTCGTTGAGGCCTTGCTGCGGCATTTCGACATCGATCGGGTTGCCCTTCCGGAAAAGCTTCGGGAAACCCTGACTGACGGTCGCATACTGGTGGTGGTGGATAACAGCGAAGATCTGCTGGATGAAGCTATCGTTACCATGGCTGCCCTGAAGCAGAAGCTGGGTGCCCGCCTGGGGTATTTGTTTGGCGGTTTGCCAGGCACGGTGGAAAAGCTGAAGGGAGCGGATCTGGCCCTGGATGACGTGCTTGATCTGCCCTCGCTGGTTGCCGACGACATTCAGGATTTTGCCTGGTTTGTGCTCGGGCTGGAGCTTGATGAGAACCAGGCAGACCGCTTGCGTCATGATAGTGATGGCAATATTGCCCGCCTTATGGAGGTGCTTGGTAGCCAGGATGTCGGTGCGCCGATGATGCTGTCCGCTTCTCCGGAGGATGAGGATGAGGGGGGCGAGCCTGCTGCCGTTTTTGCATCCCGTCCCGCTGATGATAATTCCCAGGACGAGCTGCAGCTTTCTTCCTCGGCAGTGGATGAGGATAGTGTCGATGCTGATGACGAGGACTATCAGGATGAAGAGCAGAATCGCCGTGCCGTGGTGACCCCGCCATGGCGTCACGTGGCGGCGGTTGTTGGACTGCTGGTTGTCGTGGTTATTGTCTGGTCGGTTTTCTCCGGTGGGGGTGGTGACGAGGCTGGGCAGGGAGAGTCTCGTCAGCTTGCCCTGCCGGTTCCCGAGCAATCCGGCGCTAAGTCGGATGCAGGTTCCGCCGGTGAAGATGCGCCTGCGCGCCCGTTGGCATCTTCCATGGAGCCGGTGGCGAGATTGGAGGACCTTCCGGAGCGTCAGGCTGCAAAGACGGATCCCCAAGTTGATAACGAATCCACCAGTGTGTCCCTGGCGCCGGTAACGGATCCGGTTATGCAGTCTGCCCCGGCCAGACAGGAGCAGGAGCTTCGTGTGGCGCAGGAGTCTGCGAGTGTCTCTGCCGAAGAGACCCAACAGGAAGCGCAAACGCCGCAAGAATCGCCTGCGCAAAATTCCCCCGAGGAGCCGGATACACTGCCCGCCAGCGAGCCGGCCCTCAGCGGCCTGGATGCGGAGCTGGGCTATCAGCAGGAAGATTGGCTGGCGACCCTGGATGACAGTCGCTGGTTTTTGCAGATTACGGTTACCAGCCAGGAGGCCAACGCACGCGGAGTGTTGGACCAGCTGGAGCGCAAGGGGGCCTATTATCGGGCCGAGCGTAACGGAAAAGCGGTCTATCTGGTGCTGTCCGGGGACTATTCCAGCCGCCAGGCAGCATTGGATGCAAAGTCGACGTTGCCTGCAAAGTTGCGCTCAGCAGGGCCATTTCCCCGCAAGATGGCCGACATTCGCGGCGAGCTTTGAAAAGAAAAATACCCCTCGGGCGACTGTTCAATTTGTCGCCCGAGGGCGCAATGTGTAGAATGCATATCCCTTTTTTGCCGTCACCACTATCCTGACGCCATTCGCCTTCTGTAAGTCTCTGAATTTCAAGAGGAAAGGTTTTGATGCAGCAGAACTCAACGCTGGTGCGGGGGCTCACTGAGCCCGGAGAATTCCGGGACAACTGTGGTTTTGGTTTGATTGCCCATATGGAGGGCAACGCCAGCCACGAGCTTTTGCAAACGGCCATCGAAGCACTGACATGTATGACTCACCGGGGCGGCATTAATGCCGATGGAAAAACCGGTGATGGCTGCGGTCTGTTGCTCAAGAAACCCGATTCTTTCTTCCGCAAGGTCGCGGAAGCCCAATCCATTAGTCTGCCGGACAATTACGGCGTGGGGATGATCTTTACCCACCCGGATGCCGACCAGGCCGAACAGCAGAAAGCTGCCATCAATGCGGCCCTGGAAGCGCAGGATGTGCAGGTGCTGGGCTGGCGGGAAGTGCCCACCGACGACGCCTGTCTCGGTGATCTGGCTCGTGCCTCCCTGCCCGGCTTCTGGCAGGTGCTGGTGGCGGCTGACGGCAACACCGAGCAGGAGCTTAACCGTCGCCTGTTCTTTGCCCGTCGTCATGCGGAGAAGGCAGTGGAGAGCGATGGCTACTTCTACGTCTGCTCCCTGTCTGCCTCGGTGATTTCCTACAAGGGTCTGATGATGCCGGTGGACCTGCCGGCATTCTTCCCGGACCTGGGTGACAGCGCCATGGAGACCGCCATCGTGGTGTTCCACCAGCGCTTCTCCACCAACACCCTGCCGCAGTGGCCGCTGGCCCAGCCGTTCCGTTACCTGGCCCATAACGGTGAGATCAACACCGTGCAAGGGAACCGTAACTGGGCGCTGGCCCGGGAAAACAAGTTCGAAAATGAACTGTTGCCCGGTCTGGAAGAGCTGAGCCCGCTGGTCAATCGTACCGGTTCCGACTCCTCCAGCATGGATAACATGCTGGAAGTGCTGCTGGCTGGCGGCATGGATCTGTTCCGCGCCGTGCGCATGATGATCCCGCCGGCCTGGCAGAACGTGGAAACCATGGATTCCGATCTGCGGGCTTTCTACGAATATAACTCCATGCACATGGAGCCCTGGGACGGACCTGCTGGCCTGGTGATGACCGACGGTCGTTACGCCGTCTGTATGCTTGACCGTAACGGTCTGCGCCCGGCCCGTTGGGTAGTGACCAAAAACGGCTTTATTACCCTGGCCTCGGAAATCGGCGTGTACGGTTACAAGCCGGAAGACGTGGTGGCCAAGGGTCGGGTCGGACCGGGCCAGATCCTGGCCATTGATACCGAAACCGGTGAAGTGCTGCACACCAAGGACATCGACAACCGTCTCAAGGTGCGTCACCCCTACCGGGACTGGCTGAAAGGCAATGCCCTGCGCATCGAAGCGGACTACGACCACGAAGTGGAGCGTACCGACGAGGTGGATCAGCAGGACCTGCTCAGCTACCAGAAATTCTTCCAGATCAGCTTTGAAGAGCGTGATCAGGTGCTGCGTCCGCTGGCAGAATCCGGCCAGGAAGCCACCGGCTCCATGGGCGATGACACCCCCATGGCGGTGCTGTCCCGTCGCGAGCGCTCCCTGTATGACTACTTCCGTCAGCAGTTCGCCCAGGTGACCAACCCGCCCATCGATCCGCTGCGTGAAGCGATCGTGATGAGCCTGGAAACCTGTGTGGGTGCCGAACGGAATGTGTTCGAGGAAACGGCGGACCACGCCGACCGGGCGATTCTGTCTACCCCGGTACTGTCCCATTCCAAGTTCACCAACCTGATGAAGATCGATCGTCCCGGGTATGATGTGGCCAAGCTGAGCCTGCATTACGATCCGCAGATTGGTCTGCGCCAGGCAGTGGAAAATCTTTGCGAGCAGGCCGCCCAGGCGGTCCGCGATGGCAAGGTGATCCTGGTGCTCACCGACCATGGTATTGCCCAGGACAAGCTCACCATCCACGCCCTGATGGCCACTGGCGCGGTGCATCATTACCTGACCGAAAAAGGTCTACGTTCTGACGCCAACATCATTGTGGAAACGGCCACTGCCCGTGACTCCCATCACTTCGCGGTGCTGTTCGGTTTCGGCGCGACGGCCGTCTACCCGTACCTGGCCTACGACGTGATCTCCGACATGGTGCGCTCCGGCGAGCTGCTTGGTGATGCGGTGGAATTGCAGAAGAACTTCCGCAAGGGCATCAACAAGGGCCTGATGAAGATCCTCTCCAAGATGGGGATCTCCACCATCACCTCCTATCGTGGTGCCCAGCTGTTTGAAGCGGTGGGTATCGCCAGTGATGTGGTGGACCTGTGTTTCCGCGGCGTGCCCAGCCGTATCCAGGGTGCCAGCTTCGAGGATTTCGAGGCGGACCAGCAGAGCCTGGCCAAGGATGCCTGGAAACAGCGCAAGCCCATCGATGCCGGCGGCATTCTCAAGTACATCCACGGCAAGGAATATCACGCCTTCAATCCGGACGTGATCTACGCCCTGCACCGGGCCACCCAGGACGGTGACTACGATGCCTACAAGGAATACGCCGAGCTGGTGAACAAGCGCCCGGTGGCCACCTTGCGTGATCTCTTTGCCCTGCGCGATGACGTGGACGCCATTGATGTGGAAGAGGTGGAGCCGCTGGAGAACATCCTGCTGCGCTTCGACTCCGCAGGCATGTCCCTCGGTGCCCTGAGCCCAGAGGCTCACGAGGCTATCGCCACCGCCATGAATCGTCTGGGCGGTCGCTCCAACTCCGGTGAGGGTGGTGAAGATCCGGCCCGTTACGGTACCGAGCGTGTCTCCAAGATCAAGCAGATCGCCTCCGGCCGTTTCGGCGTGACCCCGCATTACCTGGTCAATGCTGAAGTGCTGCAGATCAAGGTGGCCCAGGGTGCCAAGCCCGGTGAGGGTGGCCAGCTGCCGGGTGGCAAGGTGAATGCGCTGATTGCTCGTCTGCGTCACTCCGTACCTGGTGTGACCCTGATTTCACCGCCTCCGCACCACGACATCTACTCCATTGAGGATCTGGCCCAGCTGATCTTCGACCTCAAGCAGGTCAATCCGGACGCCCAGGTGTCCGTGAAGCTGGTGTCCGAGCCCGGTGTGGGTACCGTGGCCTCCGGTGTGGCCAAGGCCTACGCGGACCTGATCACCATTTCCGGTTACGACGGCGGTACCGCGGCCAGCCCGCTGACCTCCATCCGCTATGCCGGCTCCCCCTGGGAGTTGGGTCTCGCGGAAGCCCACCAGGCCCTGCGTGGCAACGATCTGCGCGACAAGATCCGCCTGCAGACGGATGGTGGCCTGAAGACCGGTCTGGACGTGATCAAGGCGGCCATCCTCGGTGCCGAGTCCTTCGGTTTCGGTACCGTGCCCATGGTGGTGCTGGGCTGTAAGTACCTGCGTATTTGTCACCTGAACAACTGCGCCACCGGCGTGGCCACCCAGCGTGACGATCTGCGCAAGGAGCACTTCATTGGTGCCCCTGAGCTGCTGATCAACTACTTCACCTTTGTGGCCAAGGAAGTGCGTGAGCTGCTGGCGCTGCTGGGCGTGAAGAGCATTCCCGAGCTGATCGGTCGTACCGACCTGCTGAAAGTGCTGGAAGGCGAGACCGTGCGTCAGGGCAAGCTGGATCTGACCCCGATCCTGCGCAACGACCTAGTGCCGGCGGACAAGCCCACCCATTGTCAGGTGAGCCGTAACGAGCCGTTCGACAAGGCGGTGCTGAACCAGAAGATGGTGGAAGACATGCTTGCCGCCGTCGACAGTAAGTCTGGCGGTTCTTTCCACTACGAGATCACCAACTGTGATCGCTCCGTGGGTGCCCGGGTGTCCGGTGAGATTGCCAAGCGCCACGGCAACCTGGATATGGAAACTGCGCCGATCAAGGTGCGCTTCACCGGTACCGCCGGGCAGAGCTTCGGCGTGTTCAACGCCGGTGGTCTGCACATGTACATCGAAGGCGATGCCAACGATTACGTGGGCAAGGGCATGGCCGGCGGCAAGCTGGTTATCCGTCCGCCCAATGGCAGTCCGTTCAAGAGTCAGGAGACTGCCATCATTGGTAACACCTGTCTGTACGGTGCCACCGGTGGCAAGCTGCTGGCGGCCGGTACCGCCGGTGAGCGTTTCGGGGTGCGTAACTCCGGCGCTCACGCCGTAGTGGAAGGCGCTGGCGATCACTGTTGTGAGTACATGACCGGCGGTTCCATCACCGTGCTGGGTCGCACCGGGCATAACTTTGGTGCTGGCATGACCGGTGGTTTCGCCTTTGTACTGGACGAGGACAACGACTTCTTCGACCGCATCAACCCGGAGCTGATCGAACTGCATCGCATCAGCTCCGAAGCCACCGAGTCTCATCGCAGTCACCTGCGTGGCGTGATCTCCGATTACGTGCAAGAGACCGGCAGCGAATGGGGCCAGTACATTCTGGATAACTTTGATGCCATGAGCCGCAAGTTCTGGCTGGTTAAGCCCAAGGCCGCAAGCCTGGAAAACCTGCTCAAGAGCACGCGTGCCAATCCGGCATAACGGGGGAGACCATGGCTGAACGTTTGAGCAATAACTTCCAGTTTCTCGACGTGCCCCGGCACGATCCGAAGAAAAAGGACATTGACGACCGCAAGCACAAGTACGAGGAAATCTACTACCCGTACGAAACCCGGGAAGTGGAGCACCAGGCACACCGTTGCCTGCACTGCGGCAACCCGTACTGCGAATGGAAGTGCCCGGTCCACAACTACATCCCCAACTGGTTGAAGCTGATCAGTGAAGGCAACCTGATGGAAGCGGTGGAGCTGAGTCACCAGACCAACTCCCTGCCGGAAGTTTGTGGTCGTGTGTGCCCGCAGGACCGTCTCTGTGAAGGGGCCTGTACCCTGAACGACGGTTTCGGTGCGGTCACCATCGGTGCCACCGAGAAATACATCACCGACACCGCCCTGGCCATGGGCTGGCGCCCGGACATGTCCAAGGTGGTGTGGACCGACAAGAAAGTCGCTGTGATCGGTGCCGGCCCCGCCGGCATCGGCTGTGCTGACGTGCTGGTGCGCAGCGGCGTGAAGCCGGTGGTATTCGACCGTTACGAGGAAATCGGTGGTCTGCTGACCTTCGGTATCCCCGAGTTCAAGCTGGAAAAACCGGTCATGGCCAAGCGCCGTGAAGTGTTTGAAGGTATGGGCATAGAATTCCGCCTGGGCGTGGAAGTGGGCAAGGACATCACCATTGATGAGCTGCTGGCCGACTACGACGCCGTCTTCATGGGCATGGGCACTTACACCTACATGAAAGGTGGGTTCCCCGGTGAAGACCTGGAAGGCGTGCACGAAGCGCTGCCGTTCCTGGTGGCCAATGCCAACCGCAACCTGGGCTTCGAGAAGGATCCGGCCGACTTCATCGATATGAAGGGCAAGCGTGTTGTGGTGCTGGGTGGTGGTGACACCGCCATGGACTGTAACCGCACCTCCATTCGCCAGCAGGCGGACAGCGTGGTCTGCGCCTACCGCCGCGACGAAGAGAACATGCCCGGTTCCCGTAAGGAAGTGGCCAACGCCAAGGAAGAAGGCGTGCAGTTCCTGTTCAACCGTCAGCCCATCGAAGTGGTGGGAGAAGACGGCAAGGTCACCGGCGTGAAAGTGGTGGAAACCAAGCTGGGCGAGCCAGACAACAATGGCCGTCGTCGCCCCGAGCCGATTCCGGGCAGTGAGGAAATTCTGCCGGCGGATGCGGTGATTGTGGCCTTCGGCTTCCGTCCCAGCCCGGCGGACTGGTTCGAGCCCCAGAATGTGGCTACGGACGATTCCGGTCGCGTGCAGGCTGCGGAAGAACAGGAATTCCCGTTCCAGACCAGCAACGAGAAGATCTTTGCTGGCGGTGACATGGTGCGCGGCTCCGACCTGGTGGTGACCGCCATCTGGGAAGGGCGTGAAGCGGCCAAGGGTATTCTCGATTATCTGGACGTGTAAGAAAGCCGAAAGTGTGACACGGAGGGCCCGCAATGCGGGCCCTTTTGTTATGCGCACAATGGGCTGAATAGGGTAAAGTTGCCGACTATTGCCGATTGTTT